>NZ_JBIVUM010000009.1:0-343298 GCF_044757205.1 Kitasatospora sp. NPDC091335
TCGCCCGACACCCGCACCCGCAGCACCGAAGCACCCGACGCGAAGACCGACACCCCCGACCACGACCACCCCGCACCAGGCCCCGCCACACCCACGGCCGACTCCATCAGCCCCGGATGAACGACAAACCCCTCCACCGACACACCATCAGCGAGCGCGACCTCGGCGAACACCTCATCACCGACCGACCACACCCCCTCCCCCACAACCCGCGCACCCACCGGCGGCCACACCGACAGATCGAACGCCGGCCCCTCCGACACCACCGACACCACACCCACCGCATGCACCGTCCAGGCCGCGGAGGCATCAGCCGTCTCCGGACGCGAGAAGACCGCCACGGTCCGCCGGCCGTCGGCATCGGCCGCCTCGACGCTCACCCGCAGCACCACGCCGCCCTGCTCGGGCAGCACCAGCGGCGCGTGGACGGTCAGTTCCTCGACCGTGCCCGCACCGACCTGGTCACCGGCGTGCACCGCCAGCTCCACCAGAGCGGACGACGGCACCACCGCCACACCGTGCACCCGGTGCTCACCCAGCCACCCGTGCGACTGCAACGACACCCGACCGGCCAGCACCACACCGTCCGAGCCCGGCAGTACCACCACCGCACCCACCAGCGGATGACCGCTCGCCCCCAGCCCCAGGCTGCTCGCGTCCCCGGCCGCCGTGGCCACGTTCAGCCAGTAGTGCTGGTGCTGGAAGGCGTACGTCGGCAGGTCGATGCGCCGCCCGGCGCCCCGGCCGGCGAACACGCCGTCCCAGTCCAGGGCGGCACCGTGCGCGTGCACGCCCAGGACGGCCTGGGTGAAGGACAGCGCCTCCGGCCGGTCCTTGCGCAGGACCGGGGCGAACACCGAGTCCTCCGCGTCGGCCAGGACGCCCTGGGCCAGGGCCGACAGGGTGCCGTCCGGGCCCAGCTCCAGGAACTTCTTCACTCCCTGCCCGGCGAGGTACGCGACGCCGTCGGCGAAGCGGACCGCCTCACGGACGTGCCGCACCCAGTACTCGGGCGAGGCCAGTTCCTCCGCCGTCGCCAGTTCGCCGGTCACGTTGGAGACGATCGGGATGCGCGGCGCGGAGTAGCCGATCACGCGGGCGTGCCAGCGGAACTCCTCCAGCATGGGCTCCATCCGCGGCGAGTGGAACGCGTGGCTCACCCGCAGCTGACGGCCCTTACGACCCCGCGCCTTCCAGTGCCCCAGCACCTCCAGGACGGCGGCCTCGTCGCCCGAAACCACCACCGACGTCGGCCCGTTGACCGCAGCGACGGCGATCTCCGACTCCCGGCCCGCCAGCAGCGGCAGGATCTCGGCCTCGGTCGCCTCGATGGCAGCCATCGCACCACCCGTGGGCAGGGCCTGCATCAGGCGGCCACGCGCGGCCACCAGGACGGCGGCGTCCTCCAGCGAGAACACCCCGGCCACGTGCGCGGCGGCCAGTTCGCCGACCGAGTGGCCGACCAGGAAGTCCGGGGTCAGCCCCCAGGACTCGACCAGGCGGAACAGCGACACCTCGACGGCGAACAGCGCCGCCTGGGTGTACGCGGTCTGGTCCAGCAGCTCGGACCCGTCGAAGACCAGGTCCTTCAGCGGCGCGTCGAGGTGCAGGTCCAGGTAGGAGCACACCTCGTCGAAGGCCGCCGCGAACACCGGGAACGCCGCGTACAGCTCACGCCCCATCCCGGTCCGCTGGCTGCCCTGACCGGTGAACAGGAACGCCAGCGCACCGCTGGAGGCGACCGACCCCGCGGTCTCCCCGGCGGCCACCGCCGCGAGGCCCGCGAGCAGTTCGTCGCGGTCCGTACCGGAGACGACCGCCCGGTGCTCGAAGCGGGAGCGCGACAGCGCCAGCGAGTGGCCGACGTCCACCGGCGACAGCTCCGGCCGGTCCCCGACGAAGGACGCCAGGCGCGCGGCCTGGTCGCGCAGCGCCGCCTCGGACTTGCCCGACAGCACCCACGGCACCGGAGCGTTGACCGTCGCCTCGACAACCTCCGCCGGCTCCTCCGCCGGAGCCTGCTCCAGCACCACGTGCGCGTTGGTGCCGCTCATGCCGAACGACGAGACGCCGGCCCGGCGCGGACGCCCGGCCTCCGGCCACTGCCGCGCCTCGGTCAGCAGCTCCACCGCGCCCGCCGACCAGTCGACGTGCGGCGACGGCTGCCCGGCGTGCAGGGTCTGCGGCAGCACGCCGTTGCGCAGCGCCAGGACCATCTTGACGACACCGGCGACACCGGCCGCGGCCTGGGTGTGGCCGACGTTGGACTTCAGCGAGCCGAGCCAGAGCGGCTCGCCGCCCTCACGCCGCTGACCGTACGTCGAAAGCAGCGCCTGGACCTCGATCGGGTCGCCCAGCCGGGTACCCGTGCCGTGGCCCTCGACGGCGTCGATGTCGGCCGGGGCGAGGCCGGCGTCCGCGAGGGCGCGGCGGATGACGCGCTGCTGGGCGAGGCCGCTGGGGGCGGTGAGGCCGTTGGATGCGCCGTCGGAGTTGATGGCGCTGCCCTTGACGAGCGCGAGCACCCGGTGGCCGTTGCGGCGCGCGTCGGAGAGGCGCTCCAGCACCAGGATGCCGGCGCCCTCGCCCCAGCCGGTGCCGTCGGCGTCGGCGGAGTAGGCGCGGCAGCGGCCGTCCTCGGAGAGGCCGCGCTGGCGGCTGAAGGCGAGGAAGCCGCCGGGGCTGGACATGACGGCGGCGCCGCCGGCGACGGCCAGCGGGCAGTCACCGCGGCGCAGGGCCTGGACGGCGAGGTGGAGGGCGACGAGCGAGCCGGAGCACGCGGTGTCGACGGTGATCGTGGGGCCTTCGAAGGCGAAGGTGTAGGCGAGGCGGCCGGAGGCGACGCTGGCGGCGTTGCCGGTGAGCAGGTAGCCCTCCAGGCCGTCGGCGGCGTCGGACAGGCGCGGCCCGTACTCCTGGTTCTCCACGCCGACGTAGACGCCGGTCTGGCTGCCGCGGGCGGCCCTGGGGTCGATGCCGGCGTTCTCCAGAGCCTCCCAGGTGCTCTCCAGGAGGAGGCGCTGCTGCGGGTCCATGCCGAGCGCCTCGCGCGGCGAGACGCCGAAGAAGTCGGCGTCGAACTCGCCTGCCCCGTGCAGGAATCCGCCCTGACGGGTGTAGGTCTTGCCGCCGTCGTCCGGGTCCGGGGAGTACAGGTCGTCGAGGTCCCAGCCGCGGCTGGTGGGGAACCCGGAGATGGCGTCGCGGCCCTCGGCGAGGAGCCGCCAGAGGTCGTCCGGGGTGTCGACGCCGCCGGGCAGCCGCACGGCCATGCCGACGATGGCGATCGGCTCGTCGTCGGCGGCGGCCGGGAGCGGCTCGTCGGCGGGGCTGTCGCCGGTGCCGGAGAGCAGGCGGCGCAGCTCGCGCGCGAGCGCCCGCGGGGTGGGGTGGTCGAAGGGCAGGGTGACGGGCACGGCCAGTCCGGTGGCGGCGACCAGGCGGCGGTGGAACTCGACGGCGGCGAGCGAGTGGAAGCCGAGTTCGAGGAAGGAGCTCTCGGGGTCGATCTCGCTCGGCCCACCGCGGTCCGTGCCGCTGAGCACGTCCCCGACCAGACCGGTGACGAAGGCGAGCAGGTGGCGTTCCTGCTCCGGACCGGTCAGTTCAGGCTGCGAACGGAATTCTCCGGGCTGGCCTACCATCGCTCGCTCCACCACTCTGCCGACACGGCTGTTCAGGGCTGTACAGGGCTGTTCAAGGAAAAACCGGACGTGACGCGAGAGTAGGTCGCCGCCGAGCGGCGCCCACACCCCTACGCACCCCTTTCGCCGGGCGGCGAACCGGTGGGGTTCCGGTGGGGTTCCGGCGCGATCGCGGCACGCTTCAGGCGCGGTCGCGGCGCGGAATCCGAAGGGCGCGGGACCGCCGCCGGATTCAGCGCTTGGCCGGCCTCAGCGCGGCCCGCAGGACGCTCTTCGGGTCGACCGCGACGACGTCGAAGTTCCGCGTGGTGCACTGCACCCGGCGGAACAGGTTCTCGGGACCGGTGATGTAGAGCTTGCGCACCCCGAGGCCGAGCAGCGAGTCGACGACGTCGGGCCAGCGGATCCCCTTGTCGAAGGTGTCGAGCATCATGGTGCGCATCCGGTCGGCGGTGGTCACCCGGCTGCCGTCCTGGTCGGCGATGACGGTCTGGGCCGGGGCGCCGATCTCGTAGCGGGAGAACACCTCCTCCTCGGCCCTGCGGCGCAGTCCGTCGAAGGCCTCGGCGTGCACCGGCGGACGCATCGTGTACATCGAGTAGCCGCCCATGGCGCCGACGGCCTTCTTGAGGCCTTCGAGGAGGTGCTCCCGGACGGAGAGCATGTAGAAGCCCTCGTCCAGCCGGCCGGACACGTCGTACCACTCGCCGTCGGCGGTGAGCCCGTCGAGGTATTCCCTGAAGTCGTCCTCGGGAACGCGCACGAAGGAGTGGGTCACCACGTCGGTGTGTTCGGTGGCGAAGAACTCCTGCTCGCAGCGGGCGAGTTCGGCGGTCATCCGGACCACGTCGGGATAGTCCATGGCACCGGTCCAGGCGGCCGCGGCCTTCTGCCCGAAACTCGGTCCCGCGACGTAGTCGGCGCGCATTCCCATGACGTCCTCGGCCCGGTCGGCCAGCGCCAGGGAGTTGACCAGGAAGGCCACCTGGGTGTATTCGGAGTAGTCGTCGTCGGCCGCGTAGAAGCGGTCGAGCAGCGAGTAGCCCAGGGCCCGGTCCGCGTCGGCTATCCGCCGGCGCGCGTATCTGTCGAGAACCATGAACTTGCCGACCGTGGAAAAGCTTGACGGCCCCATTCCAGGAAATACGACAGCTGTCTTCTCTTCCATCAGCATTTCACCCAACAGTCAGCTAGCGGACAGCGTGACCGAGGCTACGGCGGGGTTCCGTCCGGCGACCACCCCATAGGCCCCCTACGCCGACCCCGCACCGGTTCCGGTACGGTGCGGGCGGGCCAGGGAGACGCCGCCGGCCTGCGGCGCAGGCCCCTCGGGGTGCCATTCCGTACGGGTTGGGGCCGGTTGACAGGGTGCGTAGGGGTTGCCCCTGCGGCGCCGCGAAAAATAGCGTGAGCCCGTCGGCGAAGGCGGTCCCGCGGTAACTGGGGCACAGTGCGCGGCCGACCCCGGGCCGGCGCCTAGCGAGATGCGGCTCGCGCCGCGCGAGCGTGCGGAACTCTGCCGGAAATTCTCTGATTTCTCGACCAGCATTGTCGGCACGGCCCGAGGGGTTTTCCAGATGACGTCACCAAGCGCGGCTTCGATAGGCATGCTCGTTCCCGACTTCCCGTTCTCCTACGACCGGTGGCTGACCCACCCGGCCGGCCTGGGCGTGCTCCCGCCGGAGCGGGCCGGCACCGAGGTCGCGGTGGTCGGCGGCGGCATGGCAGGACTGACCGCCGCCTACGAGCTGATGCGGCTGGGGCTGCGCCCCGTGGTGTACGAGCCCGGCGACCTCGGCGGCCGGATGCGGGCCGTGCCGTTCGCCAACCACCCCGAGTACGTGGCCGAGTTGGGCGCGATGCGCTTCCCGGTCTCGGCGAAGGCGCTCTACCACTACATCGACCTGCTGGGCCTGCGGACCAAGCCGTTCCCGAACCCGCTGGCGCCGGACACCCCCGGCACCCTGATCGACCTCAACGGCGAGCAGGCGTGGGCCCGTTCGCCGGAGGACCTGCCGGAGCTGTACCAGGAGGTCGCCGACGCCTGGGAGAAGGTGCTCCAGGAGCGCGCGTCGCTGTCCACGATGCGCGACGCGATCACCCGGCGGGACGTGCCGATCCTGAAGGCGGTCTGGGACCGCCTGGTCCGCGAGTTCGACGACGAGTCGTTCTACGGCTTCCTGGCCAGCTCCTCCGCGTTCCACTCGTTCCGGCACCGGGAGATCTTCGGCCAGGTGGGCTTCGGCTCGGGCGGCTGGGACACCGACTTCCCGAACTCGGTGCTGGAGATCCTCCGGGTGGTCTTCACCGAGGCGGACGAGAACCACATGTCGATCGTCGGCGGGGTGCAGCAACTGCCGTACGGCCTGTGGCAGCACGCCCCCGAGTCCCCGGCGCACTGGCCGGCCGGCACCTCGCTCGCCTCGCTGCACGAGGGCGGCACGCCCCGCCCCGGCGTGGTCGGACTGCGGCGCAAGGGCGAGCTGTTCGTGGTCGAGGACGCGGACGGCGACGTGCGCGTGTTCCCTTCCGTGGTGTTCACCCCGCACGTGTGGACGCTGCTCAACCGCATCGACTGCGACCCGGGCCTGCTGACCCAGCCGCAGTGGACGGCCGTCGAGCGCACCCACTACATGGGCTCCTCCAAGCTGTTCGTGCTCACCGACCGGCCGTTCTGGCGGGACGTCGACCCGCGCACCGGCCGCGAGGTGATGGGGATGACGCTCACCGACCGGATCGCCCGCGGCGTCTACCTGTTCGACAACGGGCCCGACCGCCCGGGCGTGATGTGCCTGTCCTACACGTGGAACGACGACTCGCTGAAGTTCGCCTCGCTCACCGACCGCGAGCGCCTGGAGGTCCTGCTCGCCCGGCTGGGCCGGATCTACCCGGACGTGGACATCCGCTCGCACATCATCGACGAGCCGATCAGCGTCACCTGGGAGACCGAGCCGCACTTCATGGGCGCGTTCAAGTCGAACCTGCCCGGCCAGTACCGCTACCAGCGGCGGCTGTTCACCCAGTTCATGCAGGACGACCTGGAGCCCCGCGACCGCGGCTTCTTCCTGTGCGGCGACGACGTCTCGTGGACCGCCGGCTTCGCCGAGGGCGCGGTGACCACCGCGCTCAACGCGGTGTGGGGCGTCGTCGACCACCTGGGCGGCCACGCCCCGCGGGCCAACCCGGGGCCCGGCGACCTCTTCGACTCCCTCGCACCGCTGGAACTCCCGTACTCGTGACCCCTGTCCGGATCCCTGTTCGCCACCACCGA
This sequence comes from Kitasatospora sp. NPDC091335, assembly GCF_044757205.1. NCBI lineage: Bacteria > Bacillati > Actinomycetota > Actinomycetes > Kitasatosporales > Streptomycetaceae > Kitasatospora > Kitasatospora sp. NPDC091335. The sequence goes on from NZ_JBIVUM010000009.1 coordinate 6,919, forward strand.
CCGTCCACGTCCTCGCGAAACGAGGTAGCACGACCGTGACCATCACCGAACCGGTGCCGACGGGCCCTGCCACGACACTGCCCGGCGCGCTGAGCCTGCGCGCCGAGAAGCAGCCCGACGAGACCGCGTACGTCTACCTCAGGGACGGCGAGGAGCCGGACGGCTCGTTGACCTACCGTCAACTCGAAGCCGACGCGCGCTCCCGGGCCGCCGCACTGGCGGCGGCCGGCCTCGGCGGGGGCAGCGCGGTGCTGCTCTACCCCTCGGGCCTGGAGTTCGTCCGGGCGCTGCTCGGCTGCATGTACGCCCGGGTGGCCGGCGCGCCGGTGCAGGTGCCGCGGCGGGCCACCGGCCTGGCGCGGCTGCGCCGGATCGCCGAGGACGCGGGCACCACGACGGTGCTGACCACCGCCGAGGTGAAGCACGACCTGGAGGAGCGCTTCGGCGACCACCCGGATCTCGCCGGGCTCACCCTGGTCGACACCGGCGCGCTGCCGCGGGCCGAGTGGACCGGCGGCTTCCCGGAGCCGGAGGACATCGCGCTGCTCCAGTACACCTCCGGCTCGACCGGCGATCCCAAGGGCGTGATGGTCACCCACGCCAACTTCCTCGCCAACGTGGCCGAGACCGAGGAGCTGTGGCCGGTCGGCCCGGACGGCGTGGTCGTCTCCTGGCTCCCGCTCTTCCACGACATGGGGATGCTCTTCGGCGTCCTGATGCCGCTGAGCTCGGGGATGCCCGCCTACCTGATGGCCCCGGACGCCTTCGTCCGCAGCCCGGGCCGGTGGCTGGCGGCGATCGACCGCTTCCGGGGCACCCACGCCGCGGCGCCCAGCTTCGCGTACGAGCTGTGCGTGAAGGCCCAGGAGGAGGGCAAGGTGGCGCCCGGCCTCGACCTCTCCTCGTGGCGGGTGGCCGCCAACGGCGCGGAGCCGGTGCGCTGGCGCGCGATCCGTTCCTTCGCCGAGACCTTCGCCGCGGCCGGCTTCCGTCCGGAGGCGAGCTGCCCGGGCTACGGCCTCGCCGAGAACACGCTCAAGGCCACCGGCAGCCGGCTCGGCGAGGAGCCGCCGGTGCTCTGGGTGGACTCGGTCGCGCTGCGGGCGGACCGGGTGGAGCTGTCCGCCCCCGGCGAGGGCGCCCAGCCGCTGGTCGGCTCGGGCGTCCCGGTCCTCGACAGCGTCGTGCGGATCGTCGAGCCCGCCTCCCGCACCGTCCTGGCCGAGCGCGAGGTCGGCGAGATCTGGGTCTCCGGGCCGTGCGTGGCCGCCGGCTACCACGGGCGTCCGCAGGAGTCAGAGGAGACCTTCCGGGCGACGATCGCCGGGCAGGAGGAGGCCGGCCGCTTCCTGCGCACCGGCGACCTCGGCTTCGTCCACGACGGCGAGCTGTTCGTCACCGGCCGCCTGAAGGACGTCATCATCCGCCAGGGCCGCAACTTCTACCCGCAGGACATCGAGCTGTCGGCCGAGACCTCCGCCCCCGGCCTGCACCCCAACGCGGCCGCGGCGTTCTCCGTCGACGACGGCGAGCGCGAGCGCCTGGTCGTCGTCGTCGAGGCGGACGGCCGGGCCCTGCGCACCACTCCCCTGGACGAGCTGGAGGCCCGGATCCGCACCGCCGTCCACGAGGGCCAGCGGCTGGACGTGGACGAGGTGGTCGTCGTGCGGCGCGGCTTCCTGCCCAGGACGACCAGTGGCAAGGTGCAGCGCCGGGCCTGCCGCGCCCGCTACCTGAACGGCGAGCTGAAGGCCGCCGCGGCGGCGGAGCGGAGCGCCCGGTGACCGAGGACACCCCCGCGGGCCACCAGGCCGCCCCGGCCGGCACCGCCGCCAGGATCGCCGAACTACAGCACCGCCGCGACGAGTTGGCCGCCCGCGCCGACTCCGACGCGGCCCGCAAGCAGCACGAGAAGGGCAAGCTCACCGCCCGCGAGCGGATCGACGCGCTGCTCGACCCTGGCTCCTTCGTCGAACTCGACGCCCTGGCCAGGCACCGCAGCCACGACTTCGGCCTGGAGCGCAACCGGCCGCTCGGCGACGGCGTGATCACCGGCTACGGCACCGTCGACGGCCGCAAGGTGTGCGTGTTCGCCCAGGACTTCACGGTCTTCGGCGGCAGCCTCGGCGAGAAGTACGGCGAGAAGATCGTCAAGGTGATGGACCTGGCGCTCAGCACCGGCTGCCCGGTCATCGGCATCAACGACTCCGGCGGCGCCCGCATCCAGGAGGGCGTGGTCTCGCTCGCCTACTACGCGGAGATGGTCCGGCGCGAGGTCGAGGGCTCGGGCGTCATCCCGCAGATCTCGCTGATGATGGGCCCCTGCGCCGGCGGCGCGGTCTACGCCCCCGCCATCACCGACTTCGTCGTGATGGTCGAGGACATCTCGCACATGTTCGTCACCGGGCCCGAGGTCCTGCGCACCGTCATGGGGCAGCACGTCGACCGCGAGGAACTCGGCGGCGCGCTCAGCCACAACACCGTCTCCGGCGCCGCGCACTACCTCGCGCAGGACGAGAAGGACGCCTTCGAGTACGTCCGCCTGGTGCTGGGCCACCTGCCCTCCAACAACATGGAGGACCCGCCGGTCTACGCCGCCACCGAGCCGCGGACCCTCACCGAGGCCGACCGGGCGCTCGACACCCTGGTGCCGGACAGCCCCAACGTGCCGTACGACATGCGCAGGGTCGTGCAGACCGTGCTGGACGGCGGCGAACTGCTGGAGGTGCAGCCGCTGTTCGCCAAGAACGTGGTGTGCGGGCTCGGGCGGATCGACGGGCACAGCGTCGGCATCGTGGCCAACCAGCCGATCGTCTCGGCCGGAGCGCTGGACATCGACGCGAGCGAGAAGGCCGCGCGCTTCATCCGGATGTGCGACGCCTTCCACGTCCCGGTCGTGAGCTTCGTCGACGTGCCCGGTTTCCTGCCCGGCCTGGAGCAGGAGCGGGCCGGCATCATCCGCCGCGGCGCCAAGCTGATCTACGCCTACGCCGAGGCGACCGTCCCGATGGTCACCGTGGTCACCCGCAAGGCGTACGGCGGCGGTTACGGCGTCATGGGGTCCAAGCACCTGGGGGTCGACATCAACCTCGCCTGGCCCACCGCCGAGATCGCGGTGATGGGCGGCGAGAGCGCGGTGACCGTGCTGCACCACCGCGCGGTCAAGCAGGCCGAGGACCCGGTCGCCGAGCGGGCCAGGCTGCGCCGGGAGTACGAGGACGCGCTCTGCAACCCGTACGCGGCGGCCGAGCGCGGCTACGTGGACGCGGTGATCATGCCGCACGAGACCCGGCGGACCATCGCCGGCGCCCTGGAGACGCTGCGCGGCAAGCGCGCCTCCCGGCTGCCGCGCAAGCACGGCAACATCCCGCTGTGAGCGGGGCGGGAGCTGTGAGCGAGGCGGCAGCGGAGGGCACCGACGGGCGGGCCGAGGACGGCCTGCTGGTGGTGTACGGCAGCCCGACGAGCGAGGAACTGGCCGCCGCGGTGGTCGCGGTGACCGCCCTGGCCGCCGCCGAGGGCGCCGCCGCCGGCGCGCCGGCCCGGGCCCGCCCCGGCCGGGGCTGGGCACCGCCCGCCCGGCGGATGACCGCCTGGCCCCGGCACTGGGGCACCGGTGGCTGACCGGCCGCGCGTGCGGCCGCACGACCACCCGATACGACGAGCAAGACGAGCAAACGGCAGGGACGAGGGAGTTCAACGTGCGTAAGGTGCTGATCGCCAACCGTGGCGAGATCGCGGTGCGGGTCGTCCGCGCCTGCCGGGACGCCGGTATCGCCAGCGTCGCCGTCTACGCCGAGCCGGACCGGGATGCGCTGCACGTCCGCGCGGCCGACGAGGCTTACGCGCTGGGCGGTGACACTCCCGCTACCAGCTACCTGGACATCGCCAAGGTCCTCAAGGCCGCCGCCGACTCCGGCGCCGACGCCGTCCACCCCGGCTACGGCTTCCTCTCGGAGAACGCCGACTTCGCCCAGGCCGTCCTCGACGCCGGACTCACCTGGATCGGCCCGCCCCCCCAGGCCATCCGCGACCTCGGCGACAAGGTCACCGCCCGCCACGTCGCCCAACGCGCCGGCGCCCCCCTCGTCGCCGGCACCCCCGACCCCGTCGCCGGCGCCGACGAAGTCGTCACATTCGCCCGCGAACACGGCCTCCCCGTCGCCATCAAGGCCGCCTTCGGCGGCGGCGGCCGCGGCCTCAAGGTCGCCCGCACCCTCGAAGAGATCCCCGAACTCTTCGAATCCGCCGTCCGCGAAGCCGTCGCCGCCTTCGGCCGCGGCGAATGCTTCGTCGAGCGCTACCTCGACAACCCCCGCCACGTCGAGACCCAGTGCCTCGCCGACAAGCACGGCAACGTCGTCGTCGTCTCCACCCGCGACTGCTCACTCCAGCGCCGCCACCAGAAACTCGTCGAAGAAGCCCCCGCGCCCTTCCTCACCCCCGAACAGAACGCCGAGCTCTACCGCGCCTCCAAGGCCATCCTCAAGGAAGCCGGCTACCAGGGCGCGGGCACCTGCGAATTCCTCGTCGCCCTCGACGGCACCATCTCCTTCCTCGAGGTCAACACCCGCCTCCAGGTCGAACACCCCGTCACCGAAGAAGTCACCGGCCTCGACCTCGTCCGCGAGATGTTCCGCATCGCCGACGGCGAGGAACTCGGCTACGACGACCCCGAAATCCGCGGCCACTCCTTCGAGTTCCGCATCAACGGCGAAGACCCCGGCCGCGGCTTCCTCCCCGCCCCCGGCACCGTCACCCTCTTCGCCCCGCCCACCGGCCCCGGCGTCCGCCTCGACTCCGGCGTCGAGACCGGCTCCGTCATCGGCCCCGCCTGGGACTCCCTCCTCGCCAAACTCGTCGTCACCGGCCGCGACCGCAAGCAGGCCCTCGAACGCGCCCGCCGCGCCCTCAACGAGTTCAAGGTCGAAGGCATGGCCACCGCCATCCCCTTCCACCAGGCCGTCGTCACCGACCCCGCCTTCGCACCCGAGGTCCACGGCAACGACGAACCGTTCACCGTCTTCACCCGCTGGATCGAGACCGATTTCGCCAACACCATCCCGGCCTTCGGCGGTGCGCCGGCGGCCGACGCCGAGACCGACGCCCCGGTCCGCCGGACGGTGGTGGTCGAGGTCGGCGGCAAGCGCCTGGAGGTCTCGCTGCCCGAGTCCCTCGGCGCGGTGGCGGCCGGCGGCGCGGGCGGCGCGGCCGGCACCCGCAAGGCGCCGCGTCGCCAGGCGGGCCGCAAGGCCGGCGCGGCGGCCTCGGGCGAGTCGCTCACCTCGCCGATGCAGGGCACCATCGTCAAGGTCGCCGCCGAGGACGGGCGGCGGGTCGAGGAGGGCGATCTCATCGTCGTCCTGGAGGCCATGAAGATGGAGCAGCCGATCACCGCCCACCGCTCCGGCATCGTCAAGGACTTCTCGGTCGAGGTCGGTGCCTCGATCTCGGCCGGTACCGTGATCTGCGAGATCAAGGACTGACAGCCCCGCGCTGTGGACCGTGACGCCCGGCCCGGTACCTCCGGCCGGGCGTCACGGCTGTCCGCCGGGGCGCCCGGCCCCGGTCCGTCAGGCGGGCACCTCGGCGACCACCAGCCAGCGCCTGCCGCCGTCCTCGGCGGAGGCGACGAGAGTGCCGCCGACCAGGGTGATCCGTTCGCGCATCCCGGTCAGTCCGTAGCCGGGGACGTGGTCGGCGTCCGGCCGGCGCCCGCCGCGGGTCCGGTTCTCCACACTGAGCCGCACCGCCTCGGGGCCGAAGTCCAACGCGATCTCCACCCGCTCCCCCACCGCGTGCTTGGCCGCGTTGGTCAGCGCCTCGCGGGTGGCCTGGGCGAGCGACACCGCGGCCGCCGGGGCCAGGCCGCGCACCCGGCCGGTGATCAGCAGCCGCACCTCGCCGGGGTGGTTGAGCCGGTGCTCGGCGGCGAGCTGTTCGATCGCCTCGTCCAGCGGCGGGACGTCGTCGCGCAGCGCGGCCACCGCTTCACGGGCCTCGGTGAGGCCCTCGTCCGCGAGCCGGTTCGCCCGCCGGACCCTGGCGAGCGCCCCCTCCGAGTCGCCCTTCTCGATCTGCGCGGTGGCGACCTTGAGCTGGACGGTGAGGGCTCCGAGCGAGTGGGCGAGCACGTCGTGCATCTCGCGGGCGATCCTGGTGCGTTCGGCGAGGGCGGCGCCGCGGGCCTGCTCACGCTGCATCAGCCGGGACTGCGCCAGCAGCTGTTCGGCCTGTTCGGCGCGCAGCTGGGACTGCCGGCGGTTCAGGCCGATCAGGGTGAGGAGCAGGACCAGCAGGGTGTGGCCGAGCACGGCGCCGAACGGCCGCCCGGCGAGGGCGCAGCTGATCCAGGTCAGCGCGAGGCAGATCATGATCACACCGGCCATCAGCTGTCCCGGCGGGCCGGTGAGCGCGGTGAAGCGGCCGAGCACCACGCAGAGCACGATCACGGCGGTGCTGTCGTGGGCGGCGCCGACCGCGAGGGAGGGCACCAGCGCGCTGGCGGCCAGCATCGCGGCGGCGGCGCCCGGGCGGGTCCGGTCCAGGGCGATGAACAGGAGCCAGGTGACGGCGCTGAAGGTGTAGGCGGCCCAGATCCGCGGGCTGTCCTCGTGCGCGGTGCCCAGCGCCACCGCCAGGGCCAGGGTGCCGAGGCACTGGACGACCAGCCACCCGGGGGCGATGCGGTCGATGAAGTGGCCGCCGTCGGGCTTCGGTGTCATGCGTACCATTCCGGAAGGGTGCGGTGGGCCGCGGCCGCGGCCCGGTGAGCGGGCCGTCCGCCGCGGACGGGGGTGCCGGTGCCGTCGCTCCGGCGGAGTTTGCGGATTCCCGGGAAGCCGGGGTAGGAGAACAGAAGACGCGTCGTCACATCGCCCTGGCCACGGCCGGGCGGTACACCACGGCGACGCGAACGGTACGACCTCGGGGAACGCACATGAGCGAGACGCAACGACCGACCGGCCCGGTGCGGGTCCTGGTCGTCGACGACCAGCAGATCGTCCGCGAGGGACTGATGTCCCTGCTGGACCTGATGGACGACATCGAGGTGGTGGGCGGCGCCGCGGACGGCGTGGAGGCCGTGAGCATGGTGGCCGAGACCCGCCCGCAGGTGGTCCTGATGGACCTGCGGATGCCCCGGGGCGGCGGCGCCGAGGCCACCGCGCGGATCGTCGCCGACCACCCGGAGGTGACCGTGCTGGCGCTGTCCACGTACGCCGACGACGAGTCGATCGCGGCCGCGCTCGGCGCCGGGGCGCGCGGCTACCTCACCAAGGACGCCAACCGCGAGCAGATCGCCATGGCGATCCGCAACTCGGCGCACGGCCAGTCGACCTTCGATCCGACGGTGACCCGCCGGCTGGCCGCCGCGCTCGCCGCCGCGCCGCCCGTCCCGCCGCCGGCTCCGGTCCAGGAGACCGAGGCGGTCCGCCGGGCGAAGGCCCGCGGCGTCCGCCGGAAGGTCTTCCCCGACGGTCTGACCAACCGCGAGGTGGACGTACTGCGGCTGATCGCGGACGGGCTGAGCAATCCGGAGATCGCCGGCGCGCTGTTCATCGAGGAGGCGACGGTCAAGACGCACATCAACAACGTGTTCGCCAAGATCGACGCGCGCAACCGGGCGGACGCGGTCCGCTACGTGTTCCGGCAGGGCCTCGACCGGCTCTGAGGCGACGGGGCGTCGGTGGCGGACCGGAGCGTCGCGGCCGCCTCGGCGCGACGCCCGTCCGCGGCTCAATCCCGGCCGCCGGCGGTCAGGTCGCGCAGGTGCAGGCGCAGGATCCGCAGCGCGGTGTCCGCCTCGATGCCGCCGGGTTGCAGGACCATGCCGAGGGCGAGGCCGTCCAGCAGGGCGGCGAGCCGCCCGGTCTCCAGTTCGACGTCGACGTCCGCGGGGAGGCCGCCGGCGGCCCTGGCCTCGTGCAGGACGCGTGAGACGAGTTCGCGGGCCGCCTGCTGCATCAGGGCGGCCCCGGGTCTGAACTCCGGCCGGGTGCGGGCCGCGAAGGTGAACGCCAGCCACAGCACGGCCTCCTCGCGCCTGGCCCCGTCCAGCGGCAGCAGTTCGGTCAGCAGGGCCTCGGTGACGGCGCGCCGGTCGACGCCGGCGTCCGGGTCCAGCAGCTTCTCGGCGTGGACGCGGATGCGGGTGTCGATGCGCCGCCGCAGCTCCTCCATCGCGAAGATCAGCACGTCGGCCTGGTTGTCGAAGTAGTGCCGCACCGAGCCGATCGCGAGGCCGGCCTCCTCGGCGATGTTGCGCAGTGAGGCGTGTTCGAGACCGTCCCTGCTGACGATGCGCAGTACGGCTCGCGCCACGTCCTGACGGCGGGTTTCGGGGGCTACGACCTTCGGCATGTTGTTGTTATAGCACGGGTGCGCTAAATTAAGTTCGGCAAGGCCGAGTGGCGACCCGGGAACAAAGGGGCACAAACAGTGAACACCTGGCTACTCGTGGCGATCATCGCCGTCGGCGCTGTTGCCCTGATCATCAAGCGCCTGATCGGCGAGCCGATCAACGTCCGTGACCTCTTCGGCCCCGCGGTGGTGCTCACCGCGCTGGGGATCTGGTCCGTCGCGGAGGTCAAGGAACTCAACGGCACGGACATCGGCTGGGTCCTCGGCGGCTCCGTCATCAGCCTGGGCTTCGGCCTGGTGCGCGGCTCCACCGTCGTCGTCTTCGAGAAGAACGAGGTCCTGCACCAGCGCTACACGCCGAAGACCTTCCTGGTCATCGTCGTCGCCTTCGTGGCCTCCGCGCTCTACGGCCTGCTCGCCAAGAAGATGGGCATGCACGAGGACGCCCGGCCGATGAACCTCTCCATCGGCATCGGCTTCCTCGGCGAGGCGCTCGTCATCGGCTACCGCGGCCTGCTCAAGGGCGGCAACTTCGCGCCGGAGAAGCCCAGCCTGCTGGACAAGTACACCGGCCGCGGCGACCAGGGCCGGCAGGGACCGGACCAGGGCCAGGACCAGGGGCAGGGGCAGAACCAGGGCGACGGCCGGCCGGGCCAGAACCGGAGCCCGGCTGCCGGCCTCCTGGACCGGTACCGCTCCGGCGGCAGCATCCTGGACGACCTCGACAAGTTCAAGCGCCGCTGAGCGACGCGCACCGTACGCGAAGAGGCCCGGCCGGGGTTCCCGGCCGGGCCTCTCGCACTCCCGGGGCGCCCCCTCGCTCGGCCCGGGAACGCCGGAGGGCGGCACCGCCCACGCGTGCGGGTGGTGCCGCCCTCCGTGACCGCCCTCGATGACCGCGGCCCGTGGCCGCGGTCCGCGCGGATCAGGCCGGGTACAGCTCCGGACGCCGGTCCGTCAGGTACGGGGTGGTGGCCCTCGCCTCGGCCACCACCGCCGGGTCGACGTCCGCGAACAGCAGGCCCGCGTCCGCCTCCAGGTGCAGCGCTGTGCCGTCCGGCGCGGCCACCGTGGTGTTCCCGCAGAAGCTCAGACCCCCGTGCTCCCCCGCCCAGTTGGTGTAGGCGATGTAGAGCTGGCTCTCGAAGGCCCGGGCCGGCACCAGGGTGCGGGCCACGAACTCCCAGGGCCGCATCAGCCCGGTGGGCGCCAGCAGCAGTTCCGTCCCGGCCAGCGCGTGCGCCCGGACCATCTCGGGGAACTCCACGTCGTAGCAGATCAGCAGACCGACCGTCAGACCGCCGAAGGACGCCTGGACGACGGCGGTGTCGCCCGGCGTGAACAGCGCGCGCTCGGCCCGCCCGTACAGGTGCGTCTTGCGGTACACCGCGAGGGTGTCGCCGCGACCGTCCACCAGGCGGACCGAGTTGTAGAGCGCGTCCCCGTCGGTCTCCGGCCAGCCGTGGACCAGCCCGATACCGAACTCCCGCGCGATGGCCGAGACTTCGGCGCACTGCGGGCCGTCCACCGGCCCGGCGGCCTCGTTCCGGACGCCGGGGAGCAGCGGGTAGCCGCCGACCGAGATCTCGGGGGTGACCAGGAGTCCGGCCCCCTCCTCGGCCGCACGGCGTGCCGCCTCCCGCAGCTGTTCGTACGACTGCCGGACGCCCGTCGTGCCGGACGCGGCCTGAAGGCAGGCGATTCTCACTGGGGGAAACCTCCGGGATCTCGGGTACGGGCGCGGCCGCTACCGCTGTTCCTGTGCCAGCTGCTCCAGCTGCCGCTTGTCCGGCTTGCCGTTGCGGTTGAGCGGGAAGCGGTCCAGGACGACGACCCGGTCGGGCTGCTCGTAGGTGGCCAGCATGCCACGGACGGCCTCCCGCCAGTACGCCGCCTCCCGGCCCTCCTCGTCCTCGACGAAGAAGACCAGCTGCGAGCCGCGGCGCTCGTCGGGCAGCGGGACGATCCGCACCGAGCAGCCCTCGGCCGCCACCTTGCGCTCGATCAGCTCCGGGTAGAGCGTGTAGCCCATCCGGTCCACGGCGAACTTGCGGCCGAGCACGAAGAGGTTGCCGTGCTCGTCCAGGTGGCCGAGGTCGCCGGTGCGCTGCCAGCCGGTCGGGGCGGGCAGCAGCGAGCCGTCCTCGGCGAGGTGGCCCTCCATGCCGTCCGGGGTGTCCACCTCGATCTCGCCGGCCTGGCCGGCGGGTACCGTGGCGCCGTCCTCGTCGACGACGCGCAGCGCGATGCCCTCCATGACCCGGCCGGTGGCGACCGGGTTCTCCAGGGTCGCGAAGGCGATGTTGCCCAGCTCGGTGCTGCCGTAGCTGTCCAGCAGCGGCAGCCCGAACTCGGCGACGTACCGGTCGACCAGCGTGCCGTCCAGCGGGGCGGCGCCGACGCAGAACATCCGGCTGCGCTCGATGTGCGCCCGCAGGGCCGGCTTGCGGCCGATCAGGTTGAGGATGGAGCGGTAGCTGGCGGGCGTGGCGTCGATGACGGTCGCCCCGGTGTCCCCGGCCATCCGCAGCGCGCGGTCGAGCCGCTTGTACGGGGCGACCACCAGCGAACTGCGGGTGAGCCAGGCGATGAGCACCATGGACAGCCCGTACTGGTGGGAGAACGGCAGCAGCGGCAGCAGCACGTCGTCCGCCACGTGGCCGACCTGGCGGGCGTTGCGCTCCAGGTTCTTCAGGAACTTCCCGCCCGACTTGACGACGCCCTTGGGCTGGCCGGTGGAGCCGGACGTCCACATGATCAGGCCGTCGGGCATCTCGCCCCAGGCCGTCACGTCGAGTTCGCGCTCGGCGGTCTCCCGGCCCGCCGCGGCGACCAGGAGTTCGTAGAGGTGGATCGGGTCGTGGGACGGGTCGATCGGGGAGTCCTCGTCGACCAGGACCACCTTGGCCCCGGTCCGCCGGACGATCCGGGCGGTCTCCTCCACCGTCTCCTGCTGGTCGACGAGCACGATGGAGGCTCCGGCGTGCATGAGGCCCAGCAGCGTGCCCAGCCAGGCCACCGAGTTCCCCGCCTTGAACACCACACGCTGGCCTGGGCCGACACCGCGCTCGCGGAGGGCCTCGGCGATGCGCAGGGCCTCCTGTTCGAACGCGGGGAGAGTCAGCACCGTGTCGGGGCCGTAGATCTTCGAGGTCACTGGTCGGGCGCTTCCTTCCTCGGGCCCGGAGGCGAGCGGCGCGCGCGGCCGCGAACCGGACAGGAAGCCGCCCGGGGCATACGTGCCGTCGTCGTCCGGGACGGTTGAGGGGACCTCCGGTTCGCCACCGGGACGTCGTCAACGGTCCCCACCCACGAAGTTAGGGAGCGCACACCCGTCCGGGAAACCCTTAGCCGCCCCTAGAGCCCCTTGTTCTCACCCGAGATGAGCTGGTCGTGCACCAGGTTGGCGACCTGCCGGCTGTAGCCGTCCGGACCGCCGTGCGCCCGGGGCAGGACCTCCAGCGAGAACGGTCCCGTGGTGCAGGACTCCCAGGACCGGACGTCCTCGACCAGCGCCCGTGGGCTGTGTTCCCGGGTCAGCGCGACCACCGGGCAGCGCAGTTCGGGGCCGGTGCGGGCGGGGCCGCCGCGGCCCGAGATGAACAGCGTCGCCGGGACGACGCCGGCCTCCTGCTCCAGCCGCCTCGCCACCTCGTAGGCCACGTCGGCCCCGACCCGGTGCCCGAACAGGGCCAGCGGCCGGTCCGTCCACGCCATCAGCGTGCCGAACGCCCGGTCGGCCAGCTCGGCCGTGCCGCCGATCCGCGGCGGGCCGTCGAAGTCGTACGCGCCGGGGTACTGGAAGGCCAGCACCTCCACCGTCGGCAGCAGCAGCTCCGCGAGGTCGAGCAACCGCACCGAGGAGTCGAGGAGGTGGGGGAAGAAGGCCATGCGGAACGTGCTGGGCGACATCGGGTGACGGATGTTGATGAGGTCCACACCGCCGCGGGTGTCCAAGGTCACGGTACTCGTCCCTTCAGGAGCTCGTGGGGGCGGTTCGGGGTGAAGTTCGCGTTCGCGCTCACGTCGGCGTTCACGTTCGCATTCGCATTCGCATTCTGTGCTCACGTTCGTGGACGCGTTCACGTTCACGTTCGGTGCCGCCGACACTACGGCTTGTCGGCACCGGCGGCCTCTACCCCCGGGTCTAGTCCCGGGTGGAGAAAGACAGTCCGCGAACGGCCTCGGCGCGCGGCCGGGGCGGCACGGGGCCCCGTCGCGCGGGTCGTCGGCGCCCGGTGCCGGAGCCGGACTCCGGGGCGGACTCCGGGGCGGACTCCGGGGGCGGTCGAGGAACCCCCGGTCAGCGCTGGGGCGTCTAGGGGTTGTCCGGCCGAAACGGCGGCCGTTAGCGTCCCAGTGCACGCACCGTGGTGCGTGTCATCACACCCCCCGCAGCGCAGCGCGCAGACGGGGACCGATGCCGTTTCTCCGATGGGTACGGCGTGATGTTCCCATGCCCGAAGGCAGTTGCGCACGACCGGATGAGGCATCGCAGATGATCAAGGTACGAGACCTTGCCAAAACGTTCCGCTCCGGGAAACAGGAAGTCGCCGCCGTCCGTGGCGTGAGTATCGACGTCGCCGACGGCGAACTGGTCGGCTTCCTGGGTCCGAACGGCGCCGGCAAGACCACCACGCTGCGGATGCTCGCCACTCTGCTGCGCCCGACCTCAGGTGAAGCCGTGGTCGCCGGGTGCGACCTGCTCTCCGACCCCGCGGGCGTGCGCCGCCGCATCGGCTACGTCGGCCAGGGCAACGGGGCCGGCACCGACCAGCGCGTCGGCGACGAACTGATCACCCAGGCCCGGCTGTACGGCATGAGCGCCGCCACCGCCAAGGCCCGGGTCACCGACCTGCTCGACCGCTACGACCTGTCCGGGATGGAGCGGCGGATCGTCTCCACCCTCTCCGGCGGCCAGCGCCGGCGGCTCGACATCGTGATGGGCGTCCTGCACCAGCCCGGGCTCGTCTTCCTCGACGAGCCGTCCACGGCGCTCGACCCGCAGAGCCGCAGCAACCTCTGGGACCACATCAGGTCGCTGCGCGACGAGCACGAGACCACCGTCTTCCTCACCACCCACTACCTCGACGAGGTCGACGCGCTGTGCGAGCGCATCCTCGTCATCGACGGCGGCACCATCATCACCGAGGGCACCCCCGACGGGCTCAAGAGCGAGATCTCCGGCGACCTCATCACCCTCACCACCGACGACCCGGCCGCCGCCGCCGAGATCGCCGGCCGGCTGCCCGGCGCCCGCGAGATCGCCGTCGACGGAAAGGTGCTGCGGGTGCGGGTGCCGCTCAGCTCCACCGTCCTGCCGGGGCTGCTGCGCGAACTCGACCGGGTCGACCTGGCCGTGCACGAGGTGCAGACCCAGCGGCCCACCCTCGACGACGTCTTCCTCACCCTCACCGGCCGCAGCCTGCGGGACGCCGACGCCACCCCCGACGCCGAAGACCAGGGAGAATGACGGTGCGCTACTTCCAGCAGACCGGGCACATCTTCGTCCGCTCCGTCCGCCCCTGGGTGCGCAGCCCCGCCCAGCTGCTCGTCGGCGTCTCCGGACCGCTCGTCTACCTGGTGCTCTTCGGCCCCCTGCTGAAGAACACCCTCCCCCGGGACATCGACGCCTGGCAGTGGTTCGTCCCCGGCATGCTGATGCAGCTCACCCTGTTCGGCGCCGCCTACGCGGGCTTCTCCATCACCCCCGAACTGCGCTCCGGCGTCATGGAGCGGCTGCGCGTCGCCCCCGTCAGCCGGGCCGCGCTGCTCTCCGGCCGCGTCCTCGGCGACCTCGCCCAGACCGGCATCCAGGGCGCCGTCCTGCTCGCCGTCGCCACCGCCTTCGGCTTCCGCGCCTCCGTGCCCTCGGTGCTGCTGCTCCTGGCGCTGTCCGCCGTCCTGTGCGCCGGGATCGCCTGCTCCTCGTACGGGCTGGCGCTGATCCTCAAGCAGGAGAACCGTTTCGCCCCGCTGCTGAGCATGGTCCTGGTGCCACTCATGCTGCTCTCCGGCCTTCTCCTGCCCATGCAGAACGCCCCGGACTGGCTGCACACCCTGGCCCGCGCCAACCCGCTCACCCACGTCGCCGACGCCCTGCGCGACATCGCCGCCGGCCACTACGCCACCCAGGCCACCGCCACCGGCACCCTCGCCGCCCTGAGCCTGGTCGTCATCTTCGGCCTCTGGGGCATGCGCGTCATCAACCGCGAACAGGGCTGACCGCCCGCTCCCACCCGCCCCCACGCCGTCGGCCCCCCGAGCACACCCGCTCGGGGGGCCGACGGCTTCGTTCATCTGCCCGACTACCGTTTCTGATCAGTGATGTGACGCTGGGTCGGCCGGTCTGATCGCGCGCCCACTCGACCTTCCGGACAGCCGGGACCGCGAGGCCTCGGCTTCGTCCTCCCCCCGTCCCCCGGTCGACGGGCAGGCGCCCCTACCCCGGCCCCGGGGCGCATAGGATCCCGGCGTGGCCACGTATCGCAGCGGTGCTCCGCGCCGCCATCAGATCGCCCGCCGGCTCCAGGAGCGCGCCGAATCCGGCGAGTTGGAGGCGTGCGAGGAGTTCGGCGCCCGGCAGTACGCCCGCCACGAGCCGCAGGCGCGCCGCGCCGCGCTCTCCTCCACCGCGCTACGCCCCGACGATTCCGTTTGAACCCCGTTACCGGCGCCAATGTATGACGGTGGTGAACCCCGGCGCCCTGCACCCGGGAACAACGGCGGTCGCCCGCGGCGAAATCGGATCGAAAGCGGGACGACACCCACCCCCGGCAGCATGGGCGTGCACAAGACACCAGCCAACGGGGGGAACCATGGAGTTCAGCTTGCTCGGTCCCGTCGAAGCCAGACGCAACGGCAAGCCCATCGGGCTGTCCGGGACCAAGATGCGCACGCTGCTCGCGGCACTGCTGATCGCTCGCGGAAGGGTGGTCCCGGACGCACGGCTGAGTTGGCTGCTGTGGGGCGCCTACCCGCCCACAACGATGAACGCGCAGATCTACACGTACGTCTCCCGGTTGCGCAAACTCCTCGAACCCGAGGTCGCCATCGTCCGGCGGGCGCCCGGATACGCCTTCGAGACCGGTGACAGCCTCGTCGACGTCGTCGAGTTCGAGCGACTGGAACGCGAGAGCCGCGCCGCGCTCCAGGCACACCGCCACGAGGAGGCGAGGAGCCTGCTGGACCGGGCGCTCGACCTGTGGCGCGGTCCGGCACTGGCCAACACCACGGACCTCCTGGTCGAGCAGGAGGAGTCGCACTGGGAGGAGGTCAGGGCGGCCGCGCTGGAGAACCGCGTGGAGGCCGGCCTCGCGCTGGGTCATCACCAGCACCTCACCGCCGAACTCGTCCGCCTCGTCAGCGACTTCCCCTGCGGGAGCGGATGCGCGCGCAGCTGATGACCGCTCTCTACAGGTCCGGCCGCCAGGCGGACGCCTTGCGCGTCTTCCACGAGGGCCGCCATGTCCTGGCCGACGAGCTCGGAGTCGACCCGGGTGCCGAACTCACCGGGACCTACCAGGCCGTGCTCGACGGTTCCCTCGACACCGCCCCCCGGCCGAGCCGGTCACCCGCGCCCCTCGCATGCCCGCCCCCGCGGGGCCGGTGGCGCCGTCGACACTGCCCCCGGACACCGCCACGTTCGTCGGGAGGGAGCGAGAACTGGCCACGTTGCAGGCCCTGTTGGCCCCCGGAAGCCCGGTCCGGCGCGGCCTGGTCACCGGCCTGGGCGGGGTCGGCAAGACGGCCCTCGCCCTGCGCGCCGCGCACACCAGCAGGTATCACTTCCCCGACGGGCAGCTGTACGTGGACCTCACGGACGAGCACGGCACCGCCCGGGATCCGCGCGAGGTCCTGGTCCGGCTGCTGGGCGCCCTCGGCGAGGAGACCGCGGCCGGCGACGGGACGTACGGCGCGGGGAGGTCCCCCGCCGTGGCGCTCCGCCCCCGTCTCGACGAGCTGGTGCGCCGCTACCGCGCCCGTACCGCCGGACGCAGGCTGCTGGTCGTACTGGACAACGTCTCCGACACCGAGCAGCTCGCCGCGCTCCTGCCCGACGGTGAGGAGCCCGCGGTCCTCGTGATCGGTCACCCGCACCTCGCCGCCGCCATCGGCCCGCACACCACCGTCGTCGAACCGCTCGGCGACGACGACGGCCTGACCCTGCTGGCCGCCGCCGTGGGTGTCGGGCGGGTCGCCGAGAACCTGGCGGCCGCCCGGCAGATCGTCGCGTACTGCGGCGGCGTCCCGCTCGCCCTGCGGACGGCGGGCGCCCGGCTCGCCGCCCGCCCCCACTGGTCGCCGGCACTGCTGGCCGGCCGGCTCGCCGCGCCGGCCGACCGGCTGCGCGAACTGCGTTTCGGCGGCCTGGACATGCCACGCTCGCTGTGCTCCTGGCTGCGGCTGACCGGCGTGGCGGAGGACGACCTGCGCCGGTGCGCCGCGCTGGGCGAGCGCTCCTTCTCGGCCGCGACCGCCGCCGCCGTCCTGGATCTTCCCGTCGTCCTGGCCGAGGACCTGCTGGAGCGGCTGGCCGACGCCTCGCTCATGGACCCCACGGAACCGTCCGGAGGGACGAACGGGGTTCCGCGGTACCGGCTCCACCGGCTCGTGCTCTGCTACGCACGCTCCCTGCCCGTCCGGATCCCCGTCGACACCGCGCTGCCGGTGGCGAGTTGAGCAGCTTCCCACCGCCCCCGTCCGTTCTCGGCCCATCGCCGCCTCACACCACGAGAGACAAGAGGATTATGAGCAACGACGCAGTAGTGCTGACGTCGGTGACGAAGACCTACCGAGCGGGCGACCACACGGTCAGAGCACTCGACGGGGTCTCGCTCGCCCTGCCGGCCGGGAGTTTCACTGCCATCATGGGGCCCTCGGGATCGGGGAAGTCCACCCTCCTGCAGTGCGCGGCGGGCCTCGACCGGCCGGACGACGGCTCCATCACCCTCGGCGGCACCGAGCTGACCGGCATGTCCGAGGGCGAGCTGACGCTGCTCCGGCGGAGCCGGATCGGCTTCGTCTTCCAGCAGTTCAACCTGATGTCGATGCTGACCGCCGAACAGAACGTGGCGCTTCCGCTGCGGCTGGCCGGCCGCAAGCCCGCGCGCGGCGCGGTGGAGGAGGCGCTGCGCCGGGTCGGCCTCGCCGACCGCGCCCGCCACCGGCCCTCCGAGCTGTCCGGCGGCCAGCAGCAGCGGGTCGCCCTGGCCCGCGCCCTGATCACCCGTCCCGAGGTGCTGTTCGGCGACGAGCCGACCGGCGCCCTGGACTCCTCCACCGGCCGCGAGGTGCCCGCCCTGCTGCGCGGCCTGGTCGACGACGACGGCCAGACCGTCGTCATGGTGACGCACGACCCCCAGGCCGCCTCCCAGGCGGACCGGGTGGTCTTCCTCGTCGACGGCCGGGTCAGCGGTGAGCTGCTGCGGCCCGCCGCCCACGAGATCGCCGCGCGGATGACCGAGCTCGAGGAGATCCCGTGCCGAGTGTCGCCCTGGCCACGGTGCGGGCCCGCTGGGCCCACTTCGTGGGTGTGTTCCTCGCCGTCGCACTCGGTGTCGGCCTGACCGCCTCGATGGGGCTCGCGCTGGCGGCCACCCTCGACGCACCGCAGGAACTCAAGGACCGTGACGCGGACGCCGTGTTCACGGTCAACGCCATGCTCGGCACCGCCTCGGCCGTCACCACCTTCACCTCCGTGTTCGTCGTGGCGTCGGCGTTCGCCTTCGCGGTGGCCCAGCGCCAGCGCGAGTTCGGTCTGCTCCGCATCGCCGGGGCGACCCCCCGCCAGCTGCGGGTCGCCGTCCTCGTCGAGGCGGCCCTGGTGGCCGTCCCCGCCGCGCTGGCCGGGATGCTGATCGGCAGCGTGGGCGGCCCCGCCCTGGTCGACTGGATGGCCCGGGAGCGGCTCGCGCCCGCGTGGCTCACGGTGGGCGACCAGGTGTGGCCCTACGCCGTGGCCTTCGCGATCGGGCTCGTGGTCGCTCTCACCGGCGCGTTCGCCGCGTCGGGCCGGGCGGCCCGCACCAGCGCCGTCGAAGTACTGCGGGAGTCGGCCGTCGACAAGCGGGTGATGACGCTCGGACGGTGGGTGTTCGGCGGACTGCTGCTGGCCGGCGGGCTGGTCCTGTTCGTCCAGCAGCTGGTGTCCGACCCGGCGAGCCCGCTCAAGCGCAAGACGTACACCACCGAGCCGATGCTGCTCATCGGCGCGTTCGCCCTGCTGGCCCCGCCGGCCGCCGGACCGCTGGTGCGGCTCGTCACCCGGCCGCTGGCGTCCGCCCGGGGCGCGGTCGGCATCCTGGTGCGCGAGAGCGCGACCGCCGGTGTCCGGCGGACCTCCGCGATCGCCGCCCCGGTGCTCGTCAGTGTCGCCCTGGCCGGGTCCCTGCTCGGCTCGACGGACACCGTCGGCGCGGGCAAGGCGGACGAGATGCGCAGCCGTACGGTCGCGGACTTCGTCGTCACCCCGGTGTCCGGGACGACGCTGGACGACGCCGCCGTCCGGGCGGCCGCGGTGCCGGGCAGCCGTACGTCCGTCACGGCGCCCACCACGGTCGAGTACCTCTACGAGGGCGTGGTGCGGGTGCCCGAGCCGGGCCGGGTCGTCGATCCGGCGGTCTTCGCCGAGCTGTCGAGCCTCCCGCTGATCGCCGGGTCGGTGAAGGACCTGGACGACCGGTCGATCGTCGTCAACGACGAATGGCCGGTCACCGAGGTCGGCCGGCAGGTCGACGTCTGGCGGGCGGCCCTGGTCTACTCCCTGATCGCCCTGGCCGGGACGGCGGTCGCGGCCACCGGTGACCGGCGCCGTGATCTGGCGACGCTGCGGCTGACCGGGGCCACCGGCGGCCAGGTGCTGTACGTGGTGGCCGTCGAGGCGGCCGTCGTGGTGGTGGCGGGCGCGCTCCTGGGCCTGGTCGTGACCGCGCTCAACGTGATGGGCACCTGGTCCGCGCTGTCCGTACTGGTCGGGTCCGGGGCCCCGCCGGCACTGCCGTGGGCGACGATGGCCGCGGTGACGGCGGCCTGTGCCGCGGTCGCCGTCCCCGCCTCGGTCCTGGCGGCGGCGGCCGCGCTGCGGGGGCGCCCCGCAGCGGACGGGGCCGCCTGACCCGCGGTCCGTTCCGCGCGGTGCGGTACCCGCCCCGGTGACGCCCGGGGCGGGTACCGCACGGCGACGGTATCCGCCCAGGGCGCCGGTCAGGGGCCGGCCGTCAGGGGCCGGTCAGCCCTTGCAGGCGTCGTCGAGCCGGGCGGACGCCTTCTCCAGCCGGGTGAAGGTCTTCTCGATGCCGGCGACCTTGCCCTGGCCCGGGTCGGACTTCAGGACCTGTCGGGCGTACTCGTCGTAGGCGTCCGCGAATGCTCATGGGCCGCATCGAGAACGGCCATCCGGGCCGCCGGACGAATCGGCCGACGGGCCCGGCTGAGACTCCCCCACGAGTTCAACCGGGCCTCTGGCCGGCGGCCTGGCCCGGACGCGACTCCCCCCACGGAGCGGCAACCGGGCCCGCATGGCATTCAGCCAGCGACACGCAGCGTACCTGTCACATCCACTCAGCGCTACCTCGCGTCGGAACCCTCCCGCAGCTGTGCGCCGCGCCGACGCAACGCCCACGGGTCGGACAGCTCATGCGTGAGCAGGCGTTCGGCGAGCCCGGCGCGCTGCCCAGGGGGGAGCGAGAGGACGGCCTTGACCAGGCTTTCGGCGGTGGCCTGGTCGATCCGCGCCGCCCAGGTCCTGGCAACCGAGCAGGCTCACGGTCCAGCGTCCAGGTGCCCGCGCGGAACCGGCTCCTCCGCGCCGTCCGGCTCCTCGGCGACACCGCGCAGCACCTCCGCGGCCCGCGCCGGGAGGAGCTCCGCGTACGTCGGCAGGTCGACGCGGTCGGCCGCGAGGAGCAGGTGCTTGGCGATCAGGCCCGCCTCGGGGAAGGAGCCGTGCACGGCCAGTGGGGCCAGCTGTCCGGGTGCCAGGCCAAGGACGCAGCCGGCGTGCAGCAGCACCTCCCGCACCCGGGTGGCGCCGAGGATCACCACGTCGTAGCCGGACCTGAGCCCGTCCGCCACCGGGTGCGTCATGCGCCGCCCCTCGCGGACTCGGCCGGTCGCGCGGTCCGGGTGTCCCCGGACCAGGCCGGCAGCAGCTCGGCGGCCCTGGCCAGCAGTTCGTCGCGGCCGATGGCATCGGCGCGGGTGGACGGCACCGTGCACGCGTACGCCCCGGCCACCGCGCCGTACAGCGCGCAGCGGCGCACGTCCTCGCCGGCGAGCCAGCCGAGCAGGAAACCGGAGGCGAAGGCGTCGCCGGCGCCGTTGGTGTCCACCACGGGGGCGGGCGGGGTGACGGCGGGGACGTGCGTCAGCTGCCCGTCGGCCAGCAGGTACGCCCCCTCGGCGCCGGCGGTGGCCACGACGATCCTGGCCCGGCCGCGCTCCGCGATGTCGCGCATGGTGCGTTCCGGGTCGGCGAGGGCGGTGGTGGACAGGAAGACGAGGTCCGCGGCGAGCGCGAAGGGCTCGTGGTAGGGGTTGACGCCGTCCCAGTTGTGCAGGTCGGTGGAGATGGTGACGCCGGCCTCGCCGAGCGCGGGCATGGCGAGGGCGCACGGATAGGTGATCACCACGTGGGCGTGCCGGCCGGCCGCGGCCAGGGCGCGCACCGTGTCGTCCGGGAGACGGTCGCTCTCCTGGGAGCGGGTGTTGTCGTACAGCGAGAGCCGCCGCCCGTCCGGGCCGACCAGGTTGACGGCCCGCTTGGTGCCCCGGGCGGAGGGGACCTCCGTGAACGGGATGCCCCGGTCGCGGTGGAACGCCCGCACCAGGTCGCCTTCGGGGTCGTCACCGAGCAGGTCGACGTGGTGGGCGCGGTGGAGAAGAGGCCGGTGGCGAAGAGCGCCCAGGCCGGGGTGTCGTAGTGGGCGCAGAGCATCAGGGCGACGGACCCGAGCGCCGAGATCGCGGCGCCGGGAACGGCGACCCTGGCCTGCCCGTACCGGTCGATCAGCCGGCTGATGCGCGGAACGGTCACCAGCGTGGCCGCCAGCGAGACGCCCGAGACGGCACCCGCCAGCGCGTAGGAGTCGCGCAGGGAGGCGACCATGATCACGGTGCTCACGCCGTACATGGACAGCGCGAGGCGCGCGAAGAACCCCGACAGGGTGAACGCGAGGCTCCCCTTGGGGGCGAAAAGACGGCGGTACGGGGCGAACAAGAAGTGTCTCCTTCAGTGGTCGGCCCGGCGGGCCGTCGATGCGAGGGCTTCCGGGAGCCGCGCCAGGCCGGGGCCCGCGAAGTCGAAGCGGAACGGCTGTTCGGTGAGGGCCAGGCCGGCCGTGGAGGTGGGCCGGCTCGCGGTCCTGCCGGGCCGGGCCTGGACCCACAACGCCACGTACGGTAACGGCTCGTCGCCCACGGCCGCGAACCGCCGCAGAACCGAGCGGTAGACCGCAGTCGGCTCACGACCTGGTCGCCCACGGTCGCACCGCCCGGTCCCGCCCCGGGCCCGGAGGCCTGCCCCACACCGCACTTCGGAACCGCTCGTCAGCCACCGGCCGGCGGAGCCAGGGTGCCGGGGTAGAGGTACTCCTTCGGGGGGATCACCGTGCCGTGGGCCCAGGCGTCGAAGAAGCCCTTGAGGTCCTTGCCGGACACCTTCGCGGCCAGGGCCTCGAACTGCGCCCCGGACATCGGCCAGGGCGATTCGAAGTCCCGGTGACCACGCGAGTCCGCGGGGGTCACAGTGGCGCGAGGAACGCGGGCCGGACCGTCGCGAATGCGACGAGGCCCGGCTGAACGGGGTGCCTTCCCAAGCCGCCCGGAACCACCGGAACTTCGACCCGAGGTTGCGACGGACCGACTGCGGCAGGCGGTGACGGAACGCCGGTCACTCGCGGTAGAGCAGGAGGGTGCCGCCGGCCAGGGCGGCGCTGGCGACCAGGGCCCAGGCGGTCTGCCCGTGCAGCACGAGGACGGCGCCCGGGGCGGCACCGGCGAGCATGGTGGCGACGGAGAGGATCTTCCTGCGCTGACGGGGGCGGTGCCGCCGGCGAGACGGGAGTCGGCGGCCAGGCCGGTCAGGGTCAGGGTGAGCACGGTGGTGGTGAGGTCCGGGACGCCGAGGCCGCGGACGGTGCCGTTGCGGATGCCCATGGCCAGGGCGAGCAGGGCGATCACGGCGTACTGTGCGGGCCCGTCCGCGCTCCAGGCGAAGACGACGACGGCCGCCGCGCCGTACAGCGCGGCCTCCAGGACGAAGACCGTGCGCAGCTGTGCGGGGCGCCGGGTTCCGGCGTGTCGAGTGGCGAGCCGGCCGGCCAGGAGCGCGCCGAGGAGGAAGGCGACGAGGGAGGTCAGTGATCCGGTGACGGAGAAGCCGGGTGCTCCGGCGAGGGCGAAGGCGATGACGACGACGTTGCCGGTCATGTTCGCGGTGAAGACGTGGCCGAGGCCGAGGTAGCTGACGGCGTCGATCAGACCGCTGACCAGGGTGAGGCCGAACAGGGCCAGTGCGAGCGGGTGGCGGTCGTGGATCTTCGGTCCTGGCACCGGCGGTGGGGGTGCGGTGCGGGATTCGGCTGCGGGCGTGGTCACGACGCTTCCTCGGTCGGTAGGGGGAAAGCGGATGGGGGCACCGCCGCGGTCCGGCGGCGCCCCCTCAAAGAACTTGACGATTCGTCAGAAGAAGCGGGGGTCCAGCGGCACCTGCGGCCGCCCGGGCAGGGCGAGGCCGCGCGCCGCGCGCCAGGCGTGCTGCTCGCCGGAGGCCGCCACGGCCTCCAGCACGCCCTCGGCCTGGCGGACGCCGACGGCCGGGCCGGGGGCCGGGGTGGCGTGGTAGCCGCCGAAGCGGGCTACCGGGCTCCAGGACGGCGACACCTCGGGCAGCTCGGGCGCCAGGCCCTCGTGCTCCTGGGCGGCGTGGACTATGCGTCCGCCGACGACCGTGAGGACCGCCTCGATGTGCGGGATGTCGGCCTCGGGTACGGCGAAGTAGTCGGCGCTGAGCAGCGCGAGGTCCGCGTAACTGCCCACCGTCAGACGCCCCTTGACCTCCTCCTCGCCGGTGAGGCGGGCGCCGCCGAGGGTGTAGAGCTCCAGGGCCTGCTCGCGGCTGAGCCGGTTGTGCTCGGCGGCGAGGCGCCGTCCGCTGACGGCCCGGCCGGAGGCCAGCCAGTGCAGGGCGACCCAGGGGTTGTAGGAGAAGACCCGGGTGGCGTCGGTGCCTGCCGCGACGGTGAGGCCCCGGTCCAGCATCGCGCGCAGCGGCGGCGCCTCGGCGGCGGCCGGGGCGCCGTAGCGGGAGACGAAGGCCTCGCCCTGGAAGGAGAGGCGGTTCTGGACGGAGACGGCGCCGCCCAGCGCGGCGATGCGGTCGAGGCTGTCCGGGCTGACGGTCTCGGCATGGTCGAAGAGCCAGCGGTTGCCCTGCGGGAAGAGGCCTTCGGCGGCGAGCTTCTCGAAGACGGCGAGGTCGCGGCGGATGGTCTCGTCGTAGGTGGCGTGCAGCCGGAAGCCCCAGCCGTTCTCCATGAGCAGGCGGACGGCCTTCTCGAACTCCGTCTCGTAGGGGCCAAGTTGCGGCCTCGGCTCGGTGAAGTTCTCGAAGTCGGCGGCGGCCCAGGTGAGGTTCTCCCCGGCGCCGTTGAGGCGCAGCCACTCGTCGCCCTCTCCCGGGCGCACGGTGTCGACCCAGCGGGTGAGGTCGTCGAGCTCCTGCCCGGCGGTCTGCGGGAAGAGGTGGTAGGCGATGCGCAGGCTCAGCTCGCCTCGGCGGGCGAGTTCCATGACGGTGCCGTAGTTCTCGGGGAAGCTCTGGAAGCCCCCGGCGGCGTCGATCGCGGAGGTGAGGCCGAAGCGGTTCAGCTCGCGCAGGAAGTGCCGGGTGGAGCCGATGCGGTCGGCCTCGTCCAGCATCGGCGCCTTGGCCAGGGTGGAGTAGAGCAGCAGGGCGCCGGGGGCGGCGATCAGCAGGCCGGTCGGTTCGCCGTCGTGGCCGCGGACGATCTGGCCGCCGGCCGGGTCGGGGGGTGTCCCGGGTGAAGCCCGCGGCGCGCAGCGCGGCCTTGTTGAGCAGGGCCGACTGGTAGAGGTGCAGCACGAAGACGGGGGTGTCGGGCGCCGCGGCGTTGAGCTCGGCCAGGGTGGGCAGGCGCCGCTCGGCGAACTGGTCGGCCGACCAGCCGCCGACCACCCGCACCCACTGGCCGGGTGGGGTGCGCTCGGCCTGGAGCTTGAGCATGGCCAGGGCCTCGCGCAGCGTCGGGACGCCGTCCCAGCGCGGCTCCATCACGTAGTTGAGGCCGCCGCGGATGACGTGCAGGTGCGCGTCGTTGAGTCCGGGGACGGCCCGGCGGCCGAGCGCGTCGACCACCCGGGTGCCGGGGCCGACCAGCGGCACGACGTCCGCGTCGTCACCGACCGCCTGGATCAGTCCGTCCCGGATGGCCACCGCCGTGGCCTGGGGGCGACGCGGGTCGTTGGTGAACACCTTGGCGTTGCGGACGACCAGGTCGGCGGGCTTGGAGCGGGTGACGGCCACCGTGGCCGACGCCGGCGGGCCGGTCCCGACCCTGGTCGCGCAGTCCCTGCTGACCCTCGTCGAGACGGCCGGGGACTGCCCCGGGCTCGTCGCCGGCCGGCTGGCCTGCAACTTCACCGACCTGGTGGCCACCCTCGTCACCGAGCAGGCCGCCCGTGACGCGCCGACCGCGGAGGACTCCCACTACACCCGGATCTGGGAGATCCGCTCCTACATGGACCGGCACCTCCGGGACCCGGAGCTCGGTCCGAAGGCGATCGCGGCCGCGCACGGCATCTCCGTGCGCTCCCTCCACAAGCTCTTCGAAGGGGAGGGCGTCACCGTCAGCCGCCTGATCCAGCGCCGCCGGCTCCAGGCGACCGCCCAGGAGCTCACCCGCCGGGACGGCGGCGACAGCACGGTCTCCGGCGTGGCCCAGCGGTGGGGCTTCACCGACGCGGCCCACTTCAGCCGGATCTTCCGCGCCTGGTACGGCATCTCGCCGAGCCAGTGGCGCGACACCCGCGGCGGCACCGAGCCGTCCGACGGGCAGGACACCCGCGGCCCGGTGTCCTGATGGCCCATCGACCCGAGAGGAACCCGGTGTCCGCATCTCTCTCCACCGCGTCGTTGTCCGCCTCCGGCCGGGCGGAGTGCTGGCACGAAGCGGTGTCCCACGCCTTCGTGCCGATGGCCGTGAACCTCCTGGAGGAGGTGCCGACGCCCGGGAGGATCGTCGGCCACCGGCTGGGTTCCGTGCGGATATCGAGGGTCCAGGCAGGACCGCAGATGGTGACGCGCAGCAGGCGCATGATCGCCGACAGCGATTCGTCCACACTCATCCTCAGCCTCCAGGAGCGCGGCACCGCGCTCAAGGAACAGGACGGGAGGGAGACGGTCATCCGGCCCGGCGAGTTCTCCGTCACCGACACGTCCCGGGCCTTCCGGAAGAAGATCGAGGAGGGGTTCGTCTTCACGTCGTTCCTCTTCCCCCGCGCGGAACTGGTCGTCCGGGAGAAGGACCTGCGGGCGCTCACCGCGACGACGTTCAGCGGCACCGGGGGCAGCGCCGCGTTGGTGGCGACCTATCTCTCACGGATGGCGCACGAGGCGGAAGGGCTGGACGAGGTCCTCGGGCGCCGCGCCGCGGCCACCGCGCTCGACCTGCTCGCGATGCTCATCGACGACCGGGGCGGACGTGCTCGGCCGCAGGAGTCGCGGGCCGCCGCCTCGTTGGAGCGGGTCAAGGAGCACATCCTGCGGAATCTCCGCGATCCGGACCTCTCACCGTCCACGATCGCCGAGGCGAACTTCATGTCGGTCCGCTTCCTCCACAAGCTCTTCCAGCTCGAGGGCGTCACGGTCGGCGGGTGGATCCGAACGCAGCGGCTGGAGCGCTGCGGCCGGGACCTCCTGCGGCCGATGGCCGGGGAGGTCGGGGTGGCGGGGATCGCCCGGCGCTGGGGCTTCGCCAACTCCAGCCACTTCAGCCGCGCCTTCCGCGCCACCTACGGTATGTCCCCGAGGGATTGGCAGGTCGGCGGCAAGTCCGCGTGAGTGGCGTCGCGCGACCACGCGTACGGGTCGCGCGGCGGCCGGGGTTCGCGGACTCCGCGCGTGATCTCCTCGGGAAGGTCCGGGCCGGCGGTGCAACAGCGGCCCTGGGCCTCGCCCTTGACGGTGAGCCGGCCGGCGCGGACGAGTTCGCGGATGTCGCGGTGGGCCTGCCGCTGGTGGTGCGCGCGCAGGCAGGACCGGATCCAGGGCGGGGCGTCGCGTGCTGGGGTCCGGACAGGGCCGCCGGGCGCGGCGGAAACGTCGTCGTAGCGGTAGGTGTTGCCGGCCAGGCCGGCCGTCCGGCCGGCCGTCCGGCGTCGCTCTCGGCGGCCCGTGCCCGGCCGACTCCGCTCGCGAGGAGTGAGCAAGGCCACACCCCGACATGGTCCTCCACGTCCGCTAAGGTCGGCTTGGGACCCGCCCTGAACTGGGATTGTGCGTCGGCCGCAGCGATGTGACCGCCGCGGGTCCAGCCTTTCTGGAGATCGCATGACCGATCCGGCATTTCGCTCCGCAGGCCAACTCGCCGCCGCCATCGCGGCGAAGGAGATGTCGAGCACCGAGTTGCTCGACCACTACCTCGCCCGGGTGGAGCGGCTCGATCCGAAGGTGAACGCCATCGTCGCCCGGGACGAGGAGGGCGCGAGGGCCGCGGCACTGGCGGCCGACCGCGCGGTCTCCCGTGGCGAGCCGCTCGGCCGCCTGCACGGCGTCCCCGTGACGATCAAGGACAGTCTCGAGGTCGCGGGCATGCGGACCACCGGGGGTTCGCCCCGCTGGGGACAGCACGTCTCGACGAGCGACGCCGAGTCGGTCGCCCGGCTCAGGAACGCGGGAGCGGTCGTCTTCGGCAAGTCCAACCTGCCGGCCGACGCCCGGGACTGGCAGACCTACAACGAGGTCTACGGGACCACGAACAATCCGTGGGACCCGACCCGCGGCCCCGGCGGTTCGTCCGGCGGGTCCGCCGCGGCGATCGCCGCGGGGCTGACCGGCCTGGAGCTCGGCGGCGACACGGCGGGATCGATCCGGGTGCCCGCCCACTTCTGCGGCGTGTACGGGCTGCGCCCGTCGTTCGGGATCGTGCCGAGGTACGGGAGCGTCTCGGGACACGCTCCGGGGACGCTGGCGGACTTCGACATGGCGGTACTCGGCCCGCTCGGCAGGCACGCCGACGACCTCGACCTGGGCCTCGACGTCCTCGCCGGAGCGGACCACGACCGCGCCCCGGGATGGCGCCTGGAGCTGCCCGCCGCCAGGTCGATCACCCTGCGGGACTTCCGGGTCGCGGCCTGGGTCGACGACCCATTCTGCCCCGTCGACAGCGAACTGGCCGCGATCATGCGGGCCACGCTGGAGGCGGTCCGGGCCGAGGGCGCCGTCGTGGTCGAGGGCAGCGGGCCGGTCGGGCTCGAAGAGACGATGGCGCTCTACCAGCCGCTGCTGATGGCGCAGAGCGGGCTGGTCGAGCCGGACGAGTCGTATGCCGGGCTCGTGGAGCTCGCCACGGCGGAAGGGGCCGCCGGCGGGTTCGCGTCGGACCTGACGATCAGCTTCCGTGACTGGCACGCGCTCGACGAACGCCGGCAACACTCCCGCCGCCGCTGGGCCGAGTTCTTCCGCGACGTCGACGTGCTCCTCTGCCCGGTGAGCCCCACGGCCGCCTTCCCCCACGACCAGCGCCCCGATCCCGGGTGGTCGGTCCGGACACTGCGGGTCGACGGCGCCGACCGGCCGTACCGCGAGATGCTCACGTGGATGGCACCGTCGGCGGTCAACCACCTGCCCGCGGCGGTGGCGCCCGTCGGAGCGACCCGGGACGGACTTCCGGTCGGCATCCAGGTGATCGCGCCCTACCTGCACGACCGCACCGCGGTCCGGTTCGTGCGGTGCCTCGCGGAGGTGATCGGCGGCTTCCGCCGTCCGCCGGGATTCTGAGAGCCGCCGCCGGGCCGTCCGCCTGCGGCGTAGCGGCGGGCGGCCCGGGCCTCGACAAGCACTCCGCGTACATCCGCTGGACCTTGGCCGCCATCGACAACAACCTGTTCGTCTTCACCACCCCCAAGACCCGCTCCAGCCGGAACTGGGTCGCCCTGTCCGACCGCGCCACCGACGCCATCGACCACGCCCTCAACCAAGCCGACAGCGGTGCCAGATACGGCCGCCACACCACCCCAAGAAACGCGACCCGGCCGATCACCCGCCCCACGCACAGGACCCGCCCGATCCACCGAAATACCTCGTCGACGAAACGGCGGGACCACACTGCGACCACCAGCCGACGAAACATCAAAAATGCCTCCTCCGCCTTTCGGTGAAAGCGGATTACGATCCGCGAAAACGCTGGTCGGGACGACAGGATTCGAAGCTGCGACCCCTTGCCCTCCAGTTATGAGGTTCAACTAGTGTCGACAGCCGAGGCCTTGAGGCCTCGGCCTTTTTTTCCAACTCAAGTGAAGTAAAAGAGAGTTGAGGCTCACCATGGACAGCGGGAGCCAGCAGACCCCAAACCGGGTAGATGCTCAGCCGGGTTCAAGTTCGTACATAGATGTCCGTGAGCGCCCACGGGCGCTCATGGGTGCTCATGGGTGCTCACCAGGTGCGGCCCCAAGCTGGTCCCCAAATGGCCCCCAGGTCCCCGGAGCCGCCTTCGTCACCGCGAGTAACAGCAATCTGTTGGCCCTTCAGCAGGACCCTGCTGCCGACCGCCGCAGCCCGTCGTGCTTTGCCTCTGGCCAGACGAGGTGGTCCGGACGGATCAGGGTCGACTACCCACTGGATACGGATAGTGATCTTCCGGACGGCGTGTCGTCTTGAGCGTGTCCTCGCCATCCGGTTCTGAGTGCTTCGCACAGCGCCCAACACGCTCTGCCGCCACACCCGACACAGCAGCCACTCTTGCCCCAGATTCACCAGGCAGTCCGGGAGAAGGGGAAGCACATGGGACAGCGTGCGCAGCGGGGCAGGATGTACCGGCGGTGCGGTGCAAGGACGGGCACGGGAAGCAGTTGGGTGCGTGGTGTGTGCGGTTGTTGGAGGAGGCGGAGCACGGGTCGTGGACGTACTGCGTCGATCTGGCGCCAGCGGACGGCAGGCGGCGTTCCCAGGCCAAATCTGCTCCCACAGACCGGCCTCCCGCGGTCCTCGGCGATGCCGTTCGGCCGCGTTCGAGGCCGTCGGCGAGGGTTCGATCGGCCTACGGCGCGGGTGGCCCGCACCGTCGGCGGCGCGGTGCGGTGCGGGCCACACCGGGAGCGTTTAGCCCTGCTCCGAGCGGAAGGCCGCCCAGATGTCATTCAGCCTCAGGGCCGCCTGGTCAACGTCCAGTTCGGTGGTGTCGAGGACGGGCACGTCGGACTCCCGCCAGGCCGCCATGTCGCGGTAGACGATGTCCAGCGTCTTCGAGGAAAGCCGCCGACGGCCGGACCGCGTGGCGTTGCGGGACTCCAGCACCTCGAAGGCGGGCAGGAGAACGACCAGACACACAGGCAGGTCCCCGAGTTCCTCCGTCCACCGTTCCAGCCCCACCGCAGGCCAGTTCGGGAAGACCACGTCGTCGACCACCGCGGAATAGCCCGCAGCCGCGTAGGTTCGCACGGTCAGCGCGATGCTGCGACGGGCCAGCCCGAGCTGGCTCTCCGTCGCCTGGTTCCAGCCGTCCTCGGGACTCGCGTACCCGGACTTCACCCAGTCCCTCGCATCGTCAAGGGAGATGTGGATCGTCGGCTCACTCTGCTGCCGGGCCCAGCGGTCCGCCAGGGTGGTCTTTCCTGCGGCCGCCGGACCGGTGAGCAGCAGGACGGGTGACTGCCGCACTTCCTCAGCCACGATCGACTCCTTCCGCGGCCCCCGATGGATACTGCCCATCATCTCCTGCCGCCTGCTTGGCGTATCGCCCGCTCGGGCCGCCCGCCGGCGGAACCATCGGGGCTGCGTGTAGTCGAATCGCCGGATCAGATTCACCGGGCTGCGACGGCGCACCGCCGCATAGACCTCGCCCGCGTCGAAGCACAGGTCGACGAAGGAGCAGGCCACGTCCTCGATCACCCCGCGGACGCCGGACCCCTTCTGGTGACGGCTCGCGACCTCACGAACCATGAGGAATCCCAGCGTGACGGGCCCGACCGCGCGGGCCACCCCGGGCCACCGATGGCGGAATGCGGCCCCTACCGCGGCCGCACCTACGGTGATCGCGAACGGATTGGCGTAGTACACCGTCGTGTCCGGGTGTCGGTCACAGAGCCAGCCGTCGGCCGCCCCGCATACGAAGACCCTGGCAGCCACCGACCGGACGGTGCTGTCGGGGCTGCGCGAGTGAAGGACGAGGGCCTCGGGGTTGCTGAGGATGTGTTCGCCCGTCTTGCTGATCCGGACCCCGAGGTCGACGTCCTCGCCTCCCACCACGGTGAGCGGGTCCTCGTCGAACCCGCCCACGTCGGAGAACACGTCCGCTCGTACCGAGAGGTTGGAGGTCGTGCTCCAGCCCATCTGCTCGTACTGGTAGGGCCAGGCGTAGCAGTGGTTGTACTGCTTCGCCCCTCGCAGTGCCAGCCAGACGAACGCGTCGTCGGCACCCCTCATCTCCGTCGGGCCGGCCACGGCCGCCGCGTCGGTCTCGGCGTACATCCGCAGGTGTTCCCTGAACAGGTGGCCCATCCGCCCATCCGCTCACACCAGTCGATTGCGAATGCATCGGCGCCCTCGCCTTCGAGGAGCACCGGAGTGCCCAGTGGGTATAGCACAGACCGGTGGCCAGGTTCAGCAGTTGGCACAGCCGGTCCAGGGAGTGACAGGCGGCCTCGACGCCACCAGGCGCGTAGTACGCGGAGACCGAGCCACGCACATGCAGCGGATAGAAGCCCACGGGAAAGGGTTGGGAGCGGTCAAAGGGGTGCGGGGTGACTTGTGTGACCCATGTGGAGCACGAGACGACGATCGTCGACCCGACCTTCACCGGCTCCCGCAACAGCTGGGGCCAGATCAGAGCACGCCGCTGGGCAAATGCCGCCTGCTCGGGCACCGGGCCTACGATCGCCGTCCAACCGCGGGTGGGAGGAGGGTCGGCCCGAAAGGCGGTGTAAGCGTCCTCCAGGACCTGTCGCCAACGAGGAGCCTGAGCGTCGACCTCGTCGGAGGGGCCGGCGATCGCTACGTGCAGGTCGTGACCGTGTCCCTTCGTGTCGCCCGCGCGAACCCACAGGGTCCTGCTGCACACCTCCCCGCAGCGTGGTCTGGAGGACCGGTGGCCGTCGCCCCCTGCAGGCCACTGCGCCTCGGCCGCCTCGGCGATGACCTGGCGGTGCGGACACCGGGCGTGTCCCGTGAGGGTCTGTGCGCTCCTGATCCACGGCGGTCAGGTATGCCTGTTCCGCCGTCAGCATGCCTGCGCCCGGCCGGGCGCAGGCCAGGGTCTGAACAGCTCGCCTTCGCACACTTCATCGACACCGGAGCCCTCGACCGCCATCAGCGCACACTGCGCGCCGAGTTCCACGAGCGCCGCGCGGTGGGCCGGC
The DNA here is from genome assembly GCF_044757205.1 of Kitasatospora sp. NPDC091335. Classification (NCBI taxonomy): domain Bacteria; kingdom Bacillati; phylum Actinomycetota; class Actinomycetes; order Kitasatosporales; family Streptomycetaceae; genus Kitasatospora; species Kitasatospora sp. NPDC091335. The sequence continues at coordinate 38,875 of NZ_JBIVUM010000009.1, forward strand.
AACAGACATCACTTCACCTTCCGGGGGCCCAACTGCTCGGCGGCGACGGCGGGCTGCAGGCATACATCGAACTGCCCACCGAACTCGACGAGGACTCGGTCGTACGCGCCGCCCGGATGCGGTCCCTACTCATCCGCGGGGGACGTTTCTACCCCTCGCCGACACCACCCGCCCTCCCGCGCTCGTCCTCAGCTACGCCACGGTCGGCTGCCCGGGTCTGACCCGGAGCAGGCCGTGCAGCCACATCACCCGCCTGAGCGGCCCGCACCCCGGCCTGCGAAGACGTCGAAAGTCGACGGCAGGCAGGATCACGAGGGCGTGGACAGGACGACCGCGCGTGGCGGCTGGGGGGTCTGGGCCGGGGTGGCGGAGGTGGTGCCCGTGCGGAATTCCTGGGGGCTGATGCCGCGGACGCGTTTGAAGGCCGTCGAGAGGGCGAAGGCCGAGCTGTAGCCCACCCGGCGGGCCACCGTCGCGATCGTGGCGTCGCGATCGCGCAGCAGGTCGGCCGCGGCGGCCAGGCGCCAGCCGGTCAGGTAGGCCATCGGCGGCTCGCCCACGATGTCGGTGAAGCGGCGGGCCATGGAGGCCCGCGAGACGCCGGTCTTGACGGCGAGTTCCCCGACGGTCCAGCCGTGGGCGGGGTTCTCGTGGAGCAGCCGCAGGGCCAGACCGACCACCGGGTCGCTCTGGGCGCGGTACCAGGACGGGGACCCGCTGTCGGGTGCCGCGAGCCAGGTGCGCAGGACGCCAACCAGCAGCAGGTCCAGAAGCCGGTCCAGGACGATCTCCTGGCCCGGTTCGTTCTTGGAGATCTCCGAGGTCAGCAAGGGCACCAGGGTGTCGTCGGCGGCCTCCGCCGGGCGGACCAGGATGGCCGGCAGCGCGGTCAGCAGCCGGCGGCCGATCTCACTCGGCGTCTGGTAGGTGCCGCTCAGCATCACCGCCGATCCGGCGTCCTGGAAGCCGTCGCCCCAGGTGCGTACACCGAGCGCCATCCGCTCGGTGACGTCCTCGCCCTCGTACGTGCTGCACCGCTGCTGCGGGCCGACGGTGATCTGGACCGGCGTGTCCAGGGCGTCCGCGACGGTGTACGGCTCGGGGCCCCGCAAGACGGCCATGTCGCCCGGGCGGATCAGGATCGGTGTGCCGTGGTCGGGTATCAGCCACGCGTCGCCGTGCACCATCGTCACGATGGACAGCGGGGCCCGGTCCTCGACGCGCAGTGACCAGGGCGGGTTGAAGACGGACTTGAGAAGGAAGGCGCCCCGGGCCTTGGGAGCTTCGAGGAGGCCGGTCAGCGAATCCATCCGTACATCCTTCCAAACAGCACGGGGAAGCGCCCGCTCTCTTTCGGGGGATTTCGAGAGAGCGGGCGCAGTTCCGGGAGGGAGGTGGAACAGGTTGTGCGGCAGGGGCTATGCCGCTGCCGCCCGGCCGTGCAGCGTCAGTACGCGGCCCAGCGCGGCCAGGGCCGCCGTACAGGCCACCGTACGGACGAGGTTGCCGGAGCTCCAGCGGCTGCCGAAGCGGGAGCGGGCCGCCGAGGCGTCGGCCCCGACCCGCGCGAGCTGGTTGTTGAGGGGGACGTTCACCATCGCGGTCACGGCCATCGACAGGCCGTACAGTGCGAAGGCCAGCCAGCCCCAGCGCGCCGCGTTCGGGCGGCCGCCGCGCTGCTGCTGCGAGGCTGCCAGCCCGGTCGCCAGGAAGGTGCCCAGGAAGAGCAGGCCGAACAGGCCGAACAGGCCGTTGTCGATCCCCTCGTTGATATTGCGCATGGCGGTCACGTAGGTCTGGTCGTCGCCGCGACGCAGACCCGGCATGACCGAAATGTCGAACGCGAAGTAGAGGCCGGCCATCAGGCCGGTGCCCACCGTCGCCGCCACCAGGGTCACGGACTCCTTCGTCGTACCGGTCACGTCAGACGTTCCAGACTCCGGTGGCCGCCGCGTCGCGGGCGAAGTCCGCGAAGTCCTTGGGCTTGCGGCCCAGGGCCTCCTCCACACCGTGCACCAGATGCGCGTTGCGTCCGTCCAGGACCATGGTGAACAGGTCGGCCCACTCCTCAGGGAGGTTGTTCTCGCGCAGCACCGCGCGGTACGCCTCACTCGTGACCGGGATGTACGTGATCTCGCGCCCGGTGGCCTTCGAGATCTCGGCGACCGCGTCGCTGTAGCTGATCAAGCGCGGGCCGGACAGCTCGTAGGTCTTCCCGATGTGCTTGTCGTCGGTCAGCGCGGCCACCACGACGTCGGCGATGTCGTCGGCGTCGACGAAGGCCTCCACGGCGTCCCCGGTCGGCAGGGCGAGCTCGCCGGCCAGTACAGGATCCAGGAAGAAGCTCTCGGAGAAGTTCTGGTTGAACCAGCTGGAGCGCACGATGGTCCAGTCGGCACCGGAGGCCTTCAGGTTGTTCTCGCTGACCTGTGCGGCTTCCTCGCCGCGCCCCGACAGCAGCACCAGGCGGCGCACGCCGTTCGCCACGGCCGTCCTGGAAAACTCGCCGACCTGCTCCGCGGCCCCCGGGAAGGCAAGGTCGGGGTGGTAGGTCACGTACGCCCGGTCGACGCCCTCCAGCGCAGGCCCCCAGGTGGCGGAGTCGTTCCAGTCGACGGCGGGCTCGCCGGTGCGGGAACCGATCCGGACCTGACGGCCCTGGGCGGAGAGCTTCTGGGCGACACGTCGACCGGTCTTGCCGTGACCGCCGATGACGAGGGTGATCCGCGTGTTCTGAGTCATGAATGCAGTCAAGTCCAGTCCCGCGAGAGTCGCCATGTCCACGAAGCTCAGGTTCATGCGCGTGCGTCCAAGGAGCCGGAAACGGGAGGCCCGGGCCACCTGCGCCCGTATGATCGCGGCGACTTGACGATTCCACGATCTGTTCCCGAAGGTCCTGTGGCCGGGGACCTCCGAGGACGTACGAGCAGGGGGACACGATGGAAACCGCGCGCCTGGCCTCACTCATAGCCGCCACTGTCACGATGGGCCTGGTCAGCGGCCTGTTCTACGGCTTCTCCATCTCCGTGATGCCAGGTCTGAAACGCACCGACGACCGTACGGTCATCGAGGTCATGCAGCGCGTCAACGCGGCCATCCTCAACGGGTGGTTCATCCTCGGCTACCTCGGCGCGTTCGTCTTCACCGCCCTGGCCCTGGCCCTGCACGTCCCGTCCGACGGCCGCGACGTGCTGCCTGCACTGATCGCGGCCCTGGTCTGCTACACCGTCTCGATGGGCATCACGAACAAGGTGAACATCCCCCTGAACAACGCCCTTGAGAAGGCCGGTCCGGTCGCGGCCATCAGCGAACCGGCCGCCGTTCGCCGCGCCTTCGAGGGTCCCTGGGTGCGCGCCAACGTCTGGCGCACCGTGCTGTGCACGGCCTCGGTCGGTTTCCTGGCCTGGGCCTCGTACCTACACGGCAGCATGCGCTGAGCGCCCGGTGGTACGCAGGAAGTCCCCCGGCGGCCGGGGGACTTCCTGCGTACCACGGGGTTCAGCGGCTTCAGCGGGTGGCACGTCCGTAGAGGACGAGGGCGCGGGAGAGGGCCGTCAGGGCAACGGTGCACAGCAGGGTGCGCATGATGTTGGTGGAGACCCAGGTGCCCTTGAACTTGTCGACGATCGAGAAGTCCGTCATCTTGGCCGCGTCGCCTGCGTCGGCCAGCTCGTTGTTCAGCGGGATGTTCACGGAGAAGGTGATCATCAGGACGATGAGGTAGGCCACGGCCGCCGCCCCCACCCAGACCGCCACACCGCGGCGCCCCTTGCGGAACTCGATGACCGCCGAGGCCGCGGACGTCAGCAGCGCGAGCACGAACACCATGCCGAAGAGCCCGTTGCCGTCGATCGCCTTGTTGAAGGCCTGCATCGCGGTGACGTACGTGTGCTGGTCGCCCGCCGCCAGACCCGGCATCACGGAGACGTCGAAGGCCAAGAAGAGACCCGCCATCAAGCCTATGAAGATCGTCGAGACCAGGAGGAGGGCGGTCGCCACCTTGCTGCTCCCGGCGGTCGCCGACCTGGACAGGGCCGTGTACGGACCCGGGCCGCCGCCGGGGTACTGCTGGTGGCTACCGGCCGGATTGCGGTTCATGGCACGTCCTCATCTGGGATGGTGGGAGAAATTGCTTGCCCTCGGTGCAGGCATCCCATCGTGTCATTCCACGGTATCGGGCCGTACGAAACACCGGAGGCACTAATCGGAACCGAGCTAACCACTTCACAAATCAGCTGCTTGGCAGGAATGCTGAGCTCCTTCCCGTCGATCCTCGACCGACCTTAGCGGATTCTGAAGTTGCCCATCATTCCCATCGCCGAATGGTCCAGGAGGTGGCCATGGTAGACATAAGTCCCTTTATAGGTGTCGAAGGTGGCATGCAGCTTCACCGTCTCGCCAGGGAAGAGGCGGACCGTGTCCTTCAGCCCGGACTCGGCCGGGCCCGCCGCAACCCCGTTGCGCTCCAACACCCGGAACTGGACCAGGTGCATGTGGAAGTTGAGCGGGATGACTTTATTCGCATTCGTGACGGTCCAGATCTCCGAGCTGCCGTACGCAATGGTCTGGTCGATGCGCTGGGCGTCCCACACCTGGCCGCCGATGAGCCCCCGCGGCTCCGGGCGGCCGTCCTCGTCCATGCTGAGGACGATGTTCCGCTGGACCGTCGCCTCCGGCATGTCCGGCAGCACGCGCAGCACATCCGGCACGAAGCTGGGGTCGTAGGCCTCCCGCACGACGTCGATGCGCAGCGCCTTGCCCACCTGGTCCGGCGTTCCGGGGCCCAGGGTGTTCTCCAGGACGATCTTCGTACCGACCGGGTAGCGGGAGAAGTCGATGACCACATCGGCCCGCTCCGGTCGTGGCTATGGCGCCGAGCACACGGCGTCTCGTGACCATGGTCTTCCTCCTCGGAAGGACGGGGTGTGCGCGGGTACCCGAGAGACAGCGCCGGGCGCTGCGGGTAGCCGGGCATGCGGCTGCCGCCGCTGCGGGCCAGCGGCGGCAGCCGTCGTGTGGACGGATCAGGCGCCGGGGGAGTCCGGTACGCGGTGCGTGGCGCGGCTGTGCTCGGCCAGGGAGCCCCGGCGGTGGGCGGACGCGCTGTGGTTGCCTTCGGCGACCGCCGTCAGGACCGGCTCCAGGGCGGTGAAGAGGCGCGGGGCGCGCCGGGGTTCCTGGGCCCGCAGCAGTTCCAGGTACGCCGCCTCCGTCTCGGGCGCCGGGCTGATGCCCAGTTCCTCCGCCAGCACCTCGCGCAGCTGCTGGTAGCTCCTGATCGCCTCGGCGCGGTTGCCTGCCCGGGTGTGAGCCGTCATCCGGCAGCGGTAAGCGCTCTCCCGGAACGGGGCGCGGCGGACCGCCTCCTCCGCGTAGCGCAGCGCGTGGTGCTCGATGCCGAGGTTGGACGAGGACAGGCTCGCGATCTCCAGCGCCCTGAGGCGGAGTTCTTCGAGCTGTTCACGCATCGTGTTGACCCACTCGCCCTCGCGCGAGGGAAGGAACGAACCGCGCAGGTTCGTCACCGCGCCGGCCGCGAGCTGCTGGGCCACCGCGTACGCACCGTTCGCGAACGCATCGGCGGCTTCGGTCACCGCGGCTTCCGCGCACTCCACGTCCACGACCGCGTCCTGCGGCATCCGCAGGACGTAACGGCCGCCCTGCGACACCAGCGGAGTGACCCCGGGCTGGTCTTGCGAAGTCGTGACAAATGTGCGCACACGGCTCACGACACTCCGCAATGCCGACGCCCAGGTGTCCGGAAGACCGTCGGGCCATATTGTTTCCGCTAATTGGTAGCGGTCCGTTCCGTTATGACGCTCAACAAGCAGCCGTGCGAACGCCACCTGTGCCTGGGCGCTCGAAAGGTGCTGAGGCGGTCCCCCATCTGACTCGACCATGACGAGACCGATGAGCCTGATCATCACTATAGCTTCCCCCTAGCTCGTGCATAGCTTCCCCCTAGCTCGTGCCGCCCAGAGGATATGTACGTGCTCACTACGGATGTCAACCTTGATAGCGGACGACCGACCGCCGAATACAATGCCACCCCTGCCTCGTAGCGATCTTGCGCCGCTATTGCGCCTGACGGGCATTAATGGAGTTCCACCAGGGCCCGGCCGAAAGGACGCCAGGTCATCGATGGGGTTCCGGATCCGCCGGACGCTCGCGACGAGGAGAAGTACGTGACCGCATCCGCTGCCTGGGACCGCCTCGAACCGAAGCTGTCGTACTTCCGTGACCGGGTGCGGTCCCTCGAGTACGAGCCCGCCCGGAAGAACAGCTTCGTCGCGTACACCGTCGAGCGCGATTCGGCGTACGCGGACCAGGACGGCCGGCGCCTGCTGATGATGTCCGGATACAGCTACCTCGGCCTGGCCGGGGACGAGCGCGTCGTCTCCGCCGCCAAGGCCGCCGTCGACCGCTACGGCACCGGCAACCACGGGGTCCGCGCGCTGGCCGGCTCCACGCCGCTGCACGAGGAACTGGAGGCCGAGGTCGCCCAGTTCGCCGGCCGTGAGCAGGCCCTCGTTTTCGGTTCCGGCTATGCGGCGAACGTCGGCACCGTCGGCGCCCTCGTCGGCCCCGGCGACACCGTCTTCATCGACAAGTACGACCATGCCAGCATCGTCGACGGCTGCAAGCTCTCCGGCGCCACCGTCACCCGCTTCCGGCACAACGACGTCGCCCACCTGGAGCGGCGCCTCACCGCCGCCCCCGACACCGGCGTCCGCCTGGTCATCGTCGACAGCGTCTACTCGATGGACGGCGACATCGCCCCCCTCCCCGACCTGCGCAAGGTCTGCGACGCCCACAACGCGCTGCTGATGGTGGACGAGGCCCACGCGCTCGGCGTCATCGGCGACACCGGCAAGGGCATCGAGGAGCACTTCGGTTACGAGGTGAAGGTCGATGTCAAGCTCGGCACCCTGTCAAAGGCCATCCCCTCCATGGGCGGCTGGGTCGCCGGTTCCTCCGAACTCATCCACCACCTCAAGTACGCGGCCCGCCCGTTCCTCTTCTCCGCCGCCCTGGGTCCCGCCCAGACCGCCGCCGCCCTGGTGTCCCTGCGGATCCTCCAGCGCGAGCCGGGCCGCGTGGAGTTCATCCAGCGCGAGTCCGCCCGCTTCCGCTCCGTCCTCCACGAGGCCGGCATGAGCACCGTGGACAGTGAGACCGCTGTCGTCCCGGTGATCGCCGGATCCGACACCGCCGCCTACGACTACGCCACCGTCTGCCGCAAGAACGGTGTCATCGGCCTGCCCGTGGTCACCCCGGCCGTCCCCAACGACCTGGCCCGGCTGCGCATCGCCATCACCGCTGCCCACACCACGGCCGACATCGACTTCGCCGCCGAGGCCTTCATCACGTCGGCCCGCGAGTGCCGGATCATCTGAGCGCCATCACGACGGTCCCCTTCACGCCTCTTACACCTCAGGGAGTAGACATGCCTCGATCGCCGAGGGGAAGTTCGGCGCAGCCGTCCGTGGCCATCACCGGCATGGGCGTTGTCACCCCCGGCGGGTGTACCCCGGACGAGCTGTGGAACACACTGCGGGCCGGCCGGTCCACCGCCACCGAACTCACCCATTGCGACCTCAGCCGCCACCGGGTGCGGATCGGCTGCCGGGTCCGCGGCCTCGACGGCCTCGACGGGCTCGTGCCGGCCAAGGACGTCCGCCGGATGGACCCCTTCGCCCACTACGGCACGGCCGCCGCCCTTACCGCCCACCGCGACGCGGGATCGCCCACCGCCGAAGCCGGCCGCACCGCCGTCATCGTCGGCAATGCCGTCGGCGGCCGCGCCACCAGCGACTTGGAGTCCACCCACTTCACCGAGGGCGGACCGGCCAAGGTCAACCCGCTGATGCCGCTGATGACGATGCCCAACGCGGCCGCCGCACAGATCGCCATCCGGCTCGGCTGGACCGGCCCCGCCCTGACCGTCGCCAACACCTGCGCCAGCGGCGCCGACGCCGTCGGCCATGCCCTGATGCTGCTCCAGACCGGCCGCGCCGACCTCGTCATCGCGGGCGGCTGCGAGCACACACTCACTCCGGTCACCCTGGCCGGATTCGGCAACCTCAACGCCGTCTCGCTGCGCAACGACGACCCGGAGCACGCCTCGCGCCCCTTCGACAAGGACCGCGACGGCTTCGTGATGGGCGAGGGCGCGGGATTCGTCGTCATGGAACGGCTGGAGGACGCCCGGGCGCGCGGTGCGAAGACGTACGGGCTGGTCGCCGGGTACGCGGCCACCGCCGACGCCCACCACCTCTCCATGCCGCTGCCCGATGGCGCGGGAGCCGCGGCCGCCATGGCCGGCGCCATCGCCGACGCCGGGCTCGGCCCCGGCGACATCGTGCACGTCAACGCTCACGGCACCTCCACCCCGTACAACGACCGGTCCGAGGCCGCCGCTCTCGCCAAGGTCTTCGGCCCCTCCCAACCGCCGGTGACGGCTCCCAAGTCGGTCATCGGCCACCTCATCGGCGCCGCCGGGGCCGTCGAACTCATCGCCACCGTGCAGGCCATGCGCAGCCTCGAGGTGCCGCCCACCGCCAACCATGAACAGCTGGAGCCAGAAATGGACATCGACGTCGTCCACGGCGCGCCCCGCGCCGTGCGCTCGGGACCCGCGATCACGAACTCGTTCGGTTTCGGCGGCCACAACTCCTCCCTCGTGGTGACACCAGCATGACGCTCCTGTCGCCCCCCTCGGTCCCCCCGATCCCCTCCCGGGTCCGGACGGTCACCGTCACCGAGCCCGGGATCACCGGGTTCCGCCGCGCCGCCCGGCGAGGGCTGCCGGATGCTGCGCCGGGCCAGGCCTCTCCCGTCCACGCCTTCGTCCTCGCCCACACCGTGGCCGAGGAAACCGTCGCCGCGCTGACCGCACCCGAGCCGGGCCCGGTGTCCGTGGTCCACCTCGGCCAGAGCATCCGCACCGTCCGGCCCGTCCGGCCCGCCGAGCAGGTGACCGTACGGCTGGACGTGCTCGGCATCCGCAAGGAGCCGCGCGGCGCGCGGGTCGAGCTCGGGGTCGAGCTCGTCGACGAGGACGGCCCGAGCCCTTTCGCGGAACTGGTCATCTCCGCCCTGCTGGTGGGCGCGACCCTGCTGGAGCCGTTCGGCACCGTCGCGGGCGGCCCAGCCGCCCCCGCCGCGGTGGGGAGCGGCGAACCGCAGACCGCGGTGCACACGCTGACCACTGACTGGATCCGTGCGTACGCCCACGCCTCCGGCGATCTGAACCCCATCCACCTTGACGCGGAGGCGGCCCGCGGGTCCGGGTTCGACACCGTCATCGCGCACGGCATGAGCGTCGTCGCCCTCGCGGTGGAGGAGGCCGTGGACCGCTTCGTGGCCGGCGACTCCTCCAGGGTGCGCGGCCTCGGCTGCCGCTTCTCGGCCCCTGTGCCTCCCGACGTGCCACTGGAGATCGTCTTCCAGCCCGACGCCGAAGCCGGCGTCGTCCGTTTCACCTGCAGGACGCCGAAGGGCGCGGCCGTGAAATCGGGCTGGATCGGGTTCGCCGCCCCGGCGGAAGGCGGTCCCCGATGACCGAGCCCATGCCCGGCAGTGCGCCCCTGGGCTCGGCCGCCGGCTCCGAAGAGCTCGGCATCATCGGGGGGTTCCTCACGCAGGTCAAGACGCGGCCGGACGCCACCGCTCTCGTCTTCAACGCGGCGGAAACCAGCTACCGCGAGCTGTACGAGCTCGCCGGGCAGGAACGCGGGCGGCTCGCGTGCCTGGATCTCGCTCCGGGGGTGCCGGTCGGTGTCCTGGCCGACAAGTCGCCCGGTGCCGTGGCGCTCGTACTCGCCTGCTTGCTGGCCCGGCGGCCGGTGATGCTCCCGTCCCCTGCCCTCACCGACACCCTGCTCGCCGACCTCTTCGCACAGGCTGGCTGCACCCATGTCCTCGCACCCGGCGGGGAGCCCGCCAGGGTCGCGCCCAACGCGGCGGTCGCGGCCCAGCCGTTGCCGGCGGAGGAGGCCGCCGGCGTGGCCTTCATGCTCACCACGTCCGGCTCCACCAGCCTGCCGAAGATCGTCCCGCTGGGCATGGACGCCGTGGACCGGTTCATCCAGTGGGCCGGCCCGGCCTTCGGGATCGGCCCCGGCCGTACCGTCCTCAACTACGCCCCCCTCAACTTCGACCTGTGCCTGCTCGACGTCTGGACCAGCCTCGCCCGCGGCGCGAGCGTGGTGCTCGTCGACCCGGCGCTGGCCGCCCACGGCCACCACCTGAGCGACCTGATCCTGCGCCACGGCGTCCAGGTCGTCCAGGCCGTCCCAATGGCCTTCGGGCTCCTGAAGGCCGCGGCGGACAAGAGCGGTGACAACTTCCCCGGGGTCGAGCACGTGATGTTCACGGGCGACGCCATCCCCGACCGGACCCTCGCCGCCCTGCCCGCCCTGTTCCCCGGGGCCCGCGTCCACAACATCTACGGCTGCACCGAGACCAACGACAGCTTCGTCCACGAGGTCGACACGCGGGCCGCCTCCTTCGCGGCCGTACCCATCGGCCGGCTGCTGCCCGGTGTGCGGGCCCTCGTCCTCGACCCCGACACCAACATCGTCGTCGAAGGGCCCGGCAGCGGAGAACTCTTCGTCTCCACGCCTTTCCAGGCTCTCGGCTATCTCGACCGCGTCCGGCACGCCGACAAGTTCACGGCCCACCCGCTCGGCCTCGACGACCGCCGCTGGTTCCGCACCGGCGACCTCGTACGGCGCGACGCCGCCGGCACCCTGCATCTGACCGGACGTACCGACTTCCAGGTCAAGGTACGCGGAGTCGCCGTCAACACCGCCGAGATCGAGAGGGTCCTGCTGGAACACCCCGGTGTACTGGAGGCGGGCGTCGCCGCCCGGCCCGACCCGATCGCCGGCAGGACGCTCGTCGCCGGCGTCCAGCGCGCCCCCGGTTCCGCCCTGACCGGCCTGGAACTGCGCAAACACTGTGCCCGGCGTCTGCCCAGGGTCGCCGTGCCCAACCGGCTCACCATCACCGACGCGCCGTTGCCGAAGACGGCCACCGGAAAGGTCGACCGCAACGCGCTCGACCACCTCGACCAGCCGAGCTCCTCCACCACCACGCCCGTCGCCGTACCTCTCGCCGAAGGAATCGCGTCATGAGCAACATCGACACCATCAAGAACTTCATCATCACCGAGTTCCTCCCGGGCACCGCGGCCGACGAGCTCTCGACCGACCACGACCTGCTCAACGACGGGGTCATCGACAGCCTGGGGGTCCTCAAGCTGATCGCCTGGGTCGAGGACCGCTTCGAGCTCGTCATCGGCGACACCGACCTGAACCCCGACAACTTCCGCAGCGTCGCGGCGATCGACGCTTTCATCACCGAGTCCCGCCGCACGGCGGACGCGTAGCACCGCCCACCCCTTCATCCCTGATTCATCCCCGACGGAGATGAGAAGGAGCCCGACCGTGCATGACGCACTCACCGGCCTGCTGAAGCAGCAGGCCCCGGTCGGCCGCGAAACCTGGCGGTCCTGGTGGGACCAGCTCGGCGACGGCAGTCTCGACAGGGCCGAGGCCGTCGCCCTGCTGGCCGCTCTGGGCAGCCGGCTCCCCGACCACCGGACCCTGCGCCACCTGGTGGACTCGCTCGCCGAGCGCCGGACGGCGAACACGGTGCCCGCCCGTTGGGACGGCACCGTCAACGTCGTCGGCACCGGGGGCGGTCCCAGGACCTTCAACATCTCCACCGCCTCGGCGTTCGTCGCCGCGGCCACCGGGGTCAAGGTCGTCAAGAGCGGATCCCGGGCCTACACCAGCTCGCTCGGCTCCGTCGATCTGCTGGAGCGGCTCGGCGTCCGTCTCACCTCCTCCTACGCCCAGACCGAGGACACCCTCGCCACGTACGGGATCGCCTTCGCAGGGCCCTTCGTCTACCCGGCACAGCTGACGCGGCTGGCACGGACCGTGGCCCCGCTGAGCATGAAGCCCTTCGGCCGCTTCCTGAACGCCCTGGGGCCCTTCCTCGCGGACCTCCCGGTGACCGCCCAGGTCACCGGGGTCTCGGCGAACGCCCCCCTCGACACCCTGCGTGAACTCGCCGCGACCACGACCGGTCGCCGGATCTGGCTGGCCTCGAACGACAGTGGCGCGGACGAACTGCTGCCCTTCGTGACCAACACCGTCCACGGGGAAGACTCCCGGAGCCGGATCATCCGGCCGGGCGAACTCACCCCAGGCGACGGCTCCTTCGAGGATCTGAGGCCCGCCGCCGAGCCCGCCGGAGCGGTCGACCACTTCCTGTCCGTCCTCTCCGGCACGGCAGGCGCGGTGGCCACCCGCACGGTCTGCCTGGGTGCGGCCGCCCTGGCCGTGGCCGCTGACACCCACCCGGACTGGCGCTCCGCGTTCTCGCTGGCCGAGGAGGCGGTCCGATCCGGCGCCGCTCACGACCTGGCGCAGGCCGTGCGGGCGGTGGCCCGTGCGTAGGCCTGCGGCGGTCACGACGACGACCGGGACCGTCACGGCCGGGACGGGGCCGCTCCCCTCCACGGGAGCGACATCGGCCCCCGCGCCCTTCTTCGCACACCGCGCTGCGGGCCGGGGCCCGGGACTCGCGGTGTTCCTCAACGCCGGCGACCCGCCGCTGCCGGTCCTGCGGGACCTGGTCCTCATGCTCGACAAGGAGGGGGTGGACTGCCTGGAACTGGCCGTCCCCTTTCCCGATTCGGTCACCGACGGGCCGGTCGTCCGGCGGTCGGCGCGCCGGGCGATGGACCACGGCGGGGTGGGGCTGGACGACGTCCTCGCCTTCCTCGCAGGCGTACGGCCGCAGCTCACCCGGACCCGGATCGCGCTGCTCGCCGATTGGAGGTACTCCCTGGGCCACCGGGACCTGGCCGCCGTCACCCGGGACATCGCCGCGGCGGGAGCGGACGGTCTGCTCATCCATGCACTGCCCCCTCGCCTGTGCGAGACGCACCGGGAGTCCGCCGCGGCCGCCGGACTCCCGATCGTCACCACCTGCTACGCCGAGAGCCCGCCCAAGACCCAGGCCGAGGCCGCCGCGCACGCCTCCGCCTACCTCTATCTCGTCGCCCACTACGGACGCAGCGGGACCGCACCCGCCGCCGGCCACGCCGCGCTGGCCCAGACGGTCACCGGGCTCCGGGCGCACTCACGCTCCCCGATCGCCGTCGGCTTCGGGGTCAGCACGCGGCAGGACGTGGAGGCCGTCGGGGCCAGTGGCGCCGACGCCGCGATCATCGGCTCCGCCGCGGTGGCCGCCGTGGAGCGGGCGCAGGAAGCCGGCCTCGATGTGACCGAGGCCTTCCGTGACTTCGTCCGCTCGGTCCTGCCAGTACCGCCGCACTGAAACCCTTCCCAGTCGAAGAGCTCCACCCCCCTTCCTGAACAGGAGATTTCCATGATCATTCGTGACATCGAGTCGGTGAAGACCGTCGAGTGGGGCAACGGCCTCAGCCGCCGCTTCCTCGTGGCCGAGGACGGCATGGGCTACTCGCTCACCGACACCACCGTGCTGGCCGGCACCAAGTCCCGTCTGGAGTACGTCAACCACCTGGAAGCCTGCTACTGCATCGCGGGCTCCGGCGAGGTCATCGAGCTCGACGGCACCTCGCACGAGATAGTCCCAGGCCGGATGTACGCCCTCGACCACCACGATGCCCACTACCTCGGCGCCAGCCCGCACGAGGATCTGCGCCTGGTCTGCGTCTTCTCGCCGGCCCTGCGCGGCGACGAGGTCCACAACCTGGACGCGCACACCTCCTCCGCCTACTGAGCACCGCACCCGAAGCGCCACTCGTCCGAACCATCAGTCCGATCAAAGGGGTCCGTCGTGCTTCGTTGGAACACCGACCAGGTAGATCTACGCGAAGGCCTGGAACGGTGGGGAGACGCACTCAGCGCAGACCACATCGAGCTCGACGAACAGTCCGCCTTCCCGCAGGACAAGTGGAAGGTCGTGCAGAAGACCGGCATCCTCGGACTGCCCTTCGACGAGGACTACGGAGGCATCGGCCAGTCCCTCCTCACCACCATGTACGTGCTGGAGGGCCTGGGCGCGTGCAACCGCGACTCGGGCCTCAGCTTCTCGGTCACCACGTCCATGTGCTCCACCGGAGTCCCGCTCCAGCAGTTCGGCACCGTGGAGCAGAAGGAGCGCTACCTGCCCGGGATCTGCTCGGGCGAGATGATCGGCGCCCATGCCGTCACCGAGGCCGAAGGCGGCTCGGATGCCATGGCGATGACCACCAGGGCCGTCCGTGACGGGGATGACTTCGTCATCAACGGCAGCAAGGTGTTCGTCAGCAACGGGCCGGTCGCGGACGTGATCGTGGTCTACGCCCGGACCCATCCGAACGGCGGCCCGCTCGGAACGACGGCGTTCCTGGTGGAGAGGAACATCCCCGGACTGACCGTGGGCAGGCCCGTCAAGAAGATGGGTCTGCGGACCTCGCCGCTGAGCGAGCTGTTCCTCGACGAAGTCCGGGTGCACAGGAGCGCGGTGCTCGGCCGGGCCGGGGGCGGGTTCCTGGTCCTGGACCACGTGATGAAGCGGGAGATCCTGTTCTCCTTCATCGTCATTGTGGGCGAAATGCAGCACCGCCTCGACCGGTGCGTCGACTACGCGACGACGCGCAAGTCGTTCGGAAAGGCGATCGGTTCGTACCAGAGCATCGCCAACAAGATCGTCGACACGAAGATCCAGCTGGAGACCGCCCGCAAATGGCTCTACGACACGGGCGAGAAGCTGGAAGCCGGCGAGGACGTCACCGTGGACCTCGCCATCTCCAAGCTCGTCACGAGCGAGAGCAATCTGGCGACCAGCCTCACCACCGTGCAGATCTTCGGCGGCCACGGCTACATGTCGGAGTACGGCCTGGAGCAGGACGTGCGCAGCGCCGTCGGCGGCACCATCTACTCCGGCACCAACGAGATCCAGTACAACCGCATCGCCTCGATGCTGGGACTCGGCAAGTGATCACCCAACACCCGCTGCCCCCGGCCCTGTTGAAGGTCTGCGGGGCCACGGCCTCGCGGGACATCGAGGCGGCGGCCGCCGCCGGGGCGCACTGCGTCGGGCTGTGGCACGGCGTATCCGGCGGCCCGTCGGAACTGGATCCGGACGGGCTCGCCGCCCTCTCCTCGGCGGCCCGTTCGGTCGGCCTGCTGCCGGTCCTGGTCACGTTCCTGGCTGATCCGGACCGGCTGACCGAGATCGTGCGGCGCACCGGCGTCGGCTGGGTGCAGCTGCACGCGTACCAGCCCCCGGCGGTCGTACGGGCCCTGCGCGGGGCGCTGCCCGCAGAGGTCGGCATCATCAAGGTGCTGCACGTGGCGGAACAGAGCGGCTGTGTGGAACGCCCGCTGATCGGCGCGTACGAGCGGGCCGGCACCGACCTCTTCCTCCTCGACACCACCACCGAGGACGGCCGGATCGGCAGCACCGGCCGCACCCTCGACCCGGCCCGCGTCAGGGACCTGCTGCCCCGGCTGTCCCGGCCCTTCCTGCTGGCCGGGGGCCTGACCCCGGCCAGCCGCCCCGCACACGAGGAGACCGTACGCCACCCCGGGTTCCGCGGTATCGACGTGGACACTGCGGTGCGCGACCCGTCGACCGGCGGCTTCGGGAGGGCGGAGGTCGCAGCCCTGGCTCGCGCCTGGTGCACGGACACCCGTGTCCCCGACCACCCCCGGATGGAGCCGTCGCGATGACGAAGCGGAACCGCACCGAGTTCTCGTTCCTCGAGGCCCTCCTGGCCTCCCCGACCCCCGTGGTGATGGAGGTGAAACGGCGCGACGCACACGGGTACGACCTGCTCGGCGGCAGGACCCCGGCCGAGATCGTCGGGGCGTACGAGACGGCGGGCGCGCCCTGTGTCTCGGTGGTGACGGGCCACTGGTTCGGCGGCTCGCCCGCCCTGCTGCGGGACGTGGCGGCGCTGACCGGCCTGCCGCTCCTCCAGAAGGACTTCATCACCAGGAAGGACCAGATCCGCACAGCGAAGGATCTCGGCGCGTCGGCGGTGCTGCTGACAGCAGCCCTGCTGCCCGGGTCGAGCATGCGCACGCTGGTGACGGAGTGCCTCCGGACCGGTCTCACCCCCTTCGTCGAGATAACGAAGGAGTCCGAGCTCGAACCGGTCCACCATCCCGCCGAGTGTGTGATCGCGGTCAACAACAAGGACATCAAGACACGTGAACGCGGCGCAGGTGACCCGGGCCGCTCCCTGGAGCTGCTCCCGGCGGTCCGTGCGACCGGCACCGCGTGCCCGGTGAGCGCGAGCGGCATCGACGACCCGGCCACCGCCGCCGGACTCCTGGACGCCGGGTTCGGCGGACTGCTGGTGGGCACATCGTTGCTGCGCAGCGGGTCGCCGGCAGCGTGGATGGACGCGGTGGCGGGTGCACGAACGGGACCGGCGGTCCGATGACGACTGCCCAAGACGGCATACTCGTGTACAAGCTGAACGCGGCGGGTGTCCCGCTGTCGGCGATCCTGGAGCTGCCGAAGGGCCTGGCGGCCCGGTCCACGATCCTGGCGATCCACGGCCGGGGCATGCGGGCGGCGTACTGGAACTCCTTCATTCCCCTCGCCACCGGCCTCGGGCATGCGGTACTGGCCGTCGACCGCCCCGGGTACGGCGACTCGGCACACCGGCTTCCCGAGGGCCAGACCTTGGCCGACCAGGCCGAAACGCTCCAGGCCGCCCTGAAGGAGCACGCCTGCGGGCACGACATCGGCGCGGGGGTCCTCCTCCTGGGCCACTCGGACGGCGGCAAGGTGGCCTTCCACACGGCCGCCGCGGAGGGCGGCGTACGGCTGCTGGGCCTGGACGTCTCGGGCGTCGGCTACCGGTACCACCCGCAGGCCCTGCGTCTGCCGTCCACCCTCGGCGGCGGGGCCATCGGGCTCAACTGGGGCCCCCTGCGCCTCTACCCTCACGGCACCTTCCGAGCCAGCCGCGCCCTGCTCTCCCCGACCCCGCCGCGCGAGTCGGCGGAGACGGTCCACTGGCCCGCCCAGTACGAGGCCCTGGCCCCGAACGTGCGCGTCCCGGTCCGGCTCACCTTCGCGGAGCACGAGGCCTGGTGGCGCCTGGACGATCCCACGCTGACGTCGATGACCTCCCGCCTGGCCTCGTCCCCGCGGGTGACCGTGGAGCACCTCCCCGCCGCGGGCCACAACATCAGCCTCGGCCGCACGGCCACCGCCTACCACCTGCGCGTCCTGACGTTCCTTGAGGACTGCCTGCTGGCCGCGCGGTCCTGACGCGCGGCCCCGACCGATCCGACGACCCGGCGGCGATGGTCCGCCACACCGAGGGATGCCGCGCACTCGGCATCCCCTTCGCCGCCGACCCCTCCCAGCACCTCGCCCGGCCGACCGGCGCGCGGGTACGCGCCTTCGTCGCGACGCCCGCCGGCACTTCATCAACGGAAGCCACGACGGCAGCCGGCATGACGACGGACGGCTGACCGCGCCTGACGGTACGGGCGCGGTCAGCCTCCGACGACAAGGGTGGTCAGGCGTTCACGACCAGGCTCACCAGCTGGTCCCGGATCCGGGCTGGGATCTCCGGCGCGAAGCGCTGGAGATAGTGGTCCACGTGCGACTCCTCGCTCACCAGGAACGGAAGGTCGAAGACCAGGAGCTTGCGGACCGCCAGCAGCGGCAGCGGGGCGCGCAGCGGGCGGAAGGCCTCGTTGTAGAGGCCCGGTTCCTCGCACACCGGGTGGAACTGTCCGATCATCAGCCCGTCCGCCACGAACTCGTCCTTCGCCTTGCGCTGGAGCTCGTCCAGTTCCACCGAGTCCGTGGGGTCGAAGCCCGGCAGGACCAGGAGGATGACCAGGAGTTCACGCTCCTCCGGCGACAGCGGCTCCGACAGGGCCGTATGGCGGGTGCGCAGCGAGTCGACCGCCGAGGCCAGGTCGTCGCAGTCGGCGGACGGCAGAGCCAGGTGGAACAGGTCCTTGCGCAGCGAAGGCTGAGTGTACGGGCACACCGGACCGGTCCGGCCCAGTTCGGGGTGGCCGGAGACCAGGAAGTCCCCGTTCCACCTGAGTACTTGCTGAAGCTGACCCAAGGAATCGGCCGGCACCTCGCCGCGGGCGACCTGGCCGGCGGTTCACGTCTGGATCAGGTCGTCTCCCCTCATCGGGGGTCCCTCCACATCGGTCGGAACGTAGGTCCGCCACCGGGCAGGACTATGTCCCTGCCCAGACGGCGGAAGCCGGCGCGTCGGCTCACGGCTTCGCCGCCCGGCGAGCTGGCTTCCGCGTAGACGCCCCCGGCTTCGGCGTCCGCGCGGGCCAGCAGGTCGCTGACGAGCCCGGAGATCAGACCGCCCTTCTGGCGTTCGGCGCGGACCGCGCCGAACGAGATGTAGTAGTGCGGCGGTTCCTGCGGATGGCGCTGCGCCTGCAGGTGGGTGATGGTGCGCAGTGCGTCCGTGTGCTCGCCCAGAACACCGGCGAAGGCCGCGTCCAGGGCTTCCTCGTCCGGTTCGGCGCCCGGCGGCAGGAAGAGCAGCACCGCATCGCCGTCAGGGGTGGTGAGCACCCCGTCGTAGGCGGCGGAAAGTTCGACGAACACTCGGAAGAATCCCGGCAGCAGCTCGGCCCGCAGCCGCTCGTCGGGGATCAGCCGGCGGGTCAGCGCGTCATCGTGGAAGCTGGAGGAGAGCAGGGCACACAGATGGGTGACGGTCGATCGACTCAGCCGGTTCGAGGAGGATGAAGCCGTCGTGGTCAAGACAAGGACCTCCGTTCAGAGGGGAAGGGATCGCGCGAGGGCGCTCAGGCCGTCGTACGGACGCCTGCGGCGAGGTCTTCCACACGAGCGTGCAGGGTCGGTAGGTAGTGCTCGAACTCCGGCTTGATCAGCACGCTGCGCATCACCCGGGCCGCCTCCGCGTCCGCTGCCACGTGCGGGTGACGTCGTGTGAACGCACCGGCATCGGCGCGCAGCACACTCAGGAACACCGGGTCCGCCTCCGCTGTCATGGCGTCTCGCAGCAGCCGCTGCGACGCCGCGTCGATCGAGGACAGCGAGGCGTCGGCGGTCGCCGGGAAGTACGTCACGATGTCGAGGTCCGGGTGCTGGTACAGCTCCAGTTCGCCGGACGCGGTCAGCAGGTCCGCCCACCTCAGCGCGGCCCTGCGGTTCGCGGAGAGGATCCGCCCGAAGCCGTCCGGGGTGAGCAGCAACAGTTGCAGGGTCAGCCACAGGCCGGCGGCCGCCGCGCCCGCCCGCGAGCACTCCAGCTGATCTCGCCGAGGTGCAGGTCCGAGTCGGTGAAGTATGTGTACGGCGAGTCGTGCGCGAAGTGCCGGCCCGCGTGCGGGTCCGGGAAGAGGACCGCCCCGCAGCCGTACGGTTGCAGCCCCTGCTTGTGCGGGTCCACCACCACCGAGTCGCATTCGGCGATCGCTCGCCAGAGCGCCGCTTCGATGTCTGCGGCGCCCGCCCTGCCGAGGACCGCGTAGAAGCCGCCGTACGCGGCGTCGACGTGCACCCGCGCCCCGTAGCGGCGCGCCAGTGGCAGCACCTCGTGCACCGGATCGACCGCTCCGAGCCCGGTCGTGCCCGTGGTGACGACGACCGTGCCGATCCGCCCGCCGCGTAGCGCCGACTCCAGCGCACCGAGTTCGATGCGGCCGTGCTCGTCGGCCGGGATCCGGTGGCCCTGCATGCCCAGGACGTGACACATCCGCTCATGGGTGTAGTGGCACTCGCTGCTGTACGCGATCCCGCGTTGCGGGTGCAGCTGCCGGGCGACGTACAGGGCCTCCAGGTTGGCGATCGTGCCGCTGGTGGTGAGGTGCCCGGTGCACTGGCCGAGGCCGAACATGGCCGCCGGCTCCGCAACCGCCTCACGCTCCATCTCGGTGGTCGCGGGACCGCCCTCGGCGGCGTGGTTGTTGGGGTTGAAGAGCATGGCGGTGAGGTAGCCGGTGACCGCCGCCGGGTGGGGCGGCTTGACCATCTGTCCCGCGTAACGCGGGTGAAGAACGGATAGTTGTGGTCCATCCGTTTGGCGAAACGCTCGAAGACCTCCGCGAACGCGTCGGGGTGCACGCGGTGCGCGTCGTGAGTCTCGTACGGGCCGAACCGCCCGCCCCACCGTTCCGCCACCCCGAGCGTGTGCGGCAGCCATTCGCGCAAGTCGTGCAGGTCGTGCAAGTCCACGGGACCTCCCCCAGCGGCCGCCCCCAGGGCGGCACGAGTCAGACGTACGCGGGCATGCGCACGCCCATGAGGAGGATCGCGAAGACCCCGCAAGACCCACGCAACGCCGGGCGAGGACGCGCCCAGTCAGGCGCTCGGCCGTACACGGGGCCCGGTGTACCAAAACGGTGGCGAGCGGGGGCGGTCAGGTGATGGACACGCCGCTGTCGATGCTGATGACCTGGCCCGTCATGCAGTCCTGGTCCAGGAAGAGCCCGAGACTGCGGGCGACTTCTTCGACCGTGACGAAGCGGGGGATGGGAGCCTTGTCCTCCATCCCCTCGATCACGCGATCCGGGAGAGTCTTCGTCATACCCGTGATCATGAAGCCGGGCGACAGCGCGTTCACCGTCACCCCGCGCCGGCCGCACTCCGCCGCGAGGGTGCGTGTGAGGCCGATCAGACCTGCCTTGGACGCCGAGTACGCCGTCTGGCCAGCCGTCGCGATGATGCCCGATGGGGAGACGACGTTGATCACCCGGCCCCACCGCTGCCGCAGCATGTACGGCACCGAGACCCGCGCGGCGTGGAAGGACCCGATCAGGTTGGTCTGGATCACCTGTGCCCAGTCCGCCGGGTTCTGCATCGCCATCAGGCTGTCCTTGCGGATGGCCCCGTTGTTCACGAGGACGTCCACCGGGCCCAGCTCGATGGTGATCTGCTCGTAGAGGGCCTGGGTGGCCTCCCACGAGCCGACATCACCGGTCACCAGGGCGGACGGGTTCGTCAGCTTCTCCTGGACGGCCTCGGCGGCCTCCCTGGAGCTGTTGTAGTGGACCGCGACCCGGCAGCCCAGCGCGTCCAGCTCCAGTGCCAGCGCCTGGCCCAGGCCGCCCGAGGCACCGGTCACGAGCGCGACCGGGTGCTCCGGGCACTGACCCGTACTGTTCTTGCTCATGCGGTGGCACCGCCCCATTCCATCAGGATCGAACCCCACGTCATGCCGGCCCCGAAGCCGGCCAGCAGGACCTTGTCGCCAGGCTTGATCCGGCCCGCTTCGAGGGCCTCCGTCAGCGCGATCGGAATCGACGCCGAGGCGGTGTTGCCGTATTTCTCGAGGTTGGTGACCAATGCCTCCTGCCGCAGCCCGGTGTGCGCCAGGACCGAGTTGATGATCCGGATGTTGGCCTGGTGCGGAACGACATGGTCGACGTCCGCCGCGTCCACCTTGGCCTTCTCCAACGTCTCGCGGACCGTGCGGACGGTGTAGCGGACGGCGTTGAGGTAGATCTCGTTGCCGTTGATCTGCGCGTAGTGGAGGCCCGCGGCCACCGTCTCCGCGGTGGTCGGCATCCGGCTCCCGCCGGCGAGTACCTTGAGCGAGCCGGCGCAGGAACCGTCCGCGCCCAGGTTCCATGCCTTGACCCGGTTCTCCGCGGCCGGCTGGATGACGACCGCACCCGCGCCGTCGCCGACGAGGATGGACAGGTCCCGGTCGGCCGGGTTGGCCGTCAGGGTATGGGTGTCGGAGCCGATCAACAGGATCGGGCGGGGGTCGATGGCGATCAGCGCCATCGCGGACACCAGCCCGTAGACGAAGCCCGCGCATTCGGAGTTGACGTCGTACGCGCTCCCCAAGATGCCCAGTTCGTGGTGGACGAACGCGGACGTCGCCGGGGACGGCTGTTCGGGAGTGGCGGTCGCGACGATGAGGTGGGCGATGTCGGCGCCGGTCAGGCCCGCCTTCTCCAGCGCGCGCCGGCCGGCCTCGGCGGCCAGGGAGGCGGTGGTCTGCCCGGGACCGACCGCCCGGCGCTCGCGGATGCCACAGCGGCTGACGACCCAGTGCTCGTCGACGCCGAAACGCTCGGCGAGTTCGGCACTGGTGACGATGCGTTCGGGCACCGCCATGCCCCACCCCGTGATGTCAAAGCCGGTCACGTCAGCCCTCGCTACGCCTGAGCCGGGACGAGCAGGACGATCTTCGCGTACACGTCACGCAGGGTGGTCGTGTCGTCGAGGTCGGCGAAGAGCGACTCGTCGGCCGGAACGTGCGGGTACTGGGTCTGGAAGCCGTACAGCCACTCCATCAGGTCCAGCGAGTCGACGTCCGCGATGTGCTGGAGCGGGGCGTCGGGGCTCACCTCTGCGGCACCCGAAACGGCCTCGAGCTGGCTCGCCAGTTCTTCGATGGTGGGCAGCGACATGGGGTCGGTCCTCTCGACAGTGCGTGTGTGCGATTTCGGGAGTGATGAAATCCCCGCCCCCGCAAGGAAGGCGCAAGACCGAGCCTTCGCCGTCCTCGAATGTGTTGGTCGGCGGGGCCGGCGCGACGGCCCCGCGGGGTGCTCGCGCTGTCAGGCGGGGATGCGCTGGTACTCCTGTAACAGCGCGGTCCCGGCCGTACCGCGAATCCGCCCCGTCTTGCGCACGCCTTGCGGTGCATCCGGTTTTCTCGGACGCGAGTTCGGAAGTACGCCCCGGCGGACAGTCAGAAGCGAGGATTCAGGATGACAACGGTCGCCCCCAAGTCGGTGGACCCCGAAGTCGATGCGATCAGGCACCACTACGAGGTCAGCAACGATTTCTACCGGCTCCTTCTGGGCCCCACGATGATGTACTCCGGCGGCTACTGGGAGGCCGGCGAGGACCTGGTCGCCACCCTCGACGAGGCCCAGGAGCGCAAGCTCGACAAGTTCGCCGAACTCGCGAACGTGGCGACCGGCGACGTCAAGCGCGTTCTGGACATTGGCTGCGGCTGGGGCACCATGCTCAACCGCCTGACCACCGTGCACGGCGCGGAGCAGGCCGTCGGCCTGACCCTGTCCCGCACCCAGGAGGCCTTCATCGCGGGCCTCGGCAACCCGCGCATCACCACGCTGGTCCAGAGCTGGGCGGACTACAAGGTCGCGGACGACAGCGAGAAGTACGACGCCGCGTTCTGCATCAACGCCCTGGAGCACTTCGTCTCCTCCAATCTGCCGCCGAAGGAGCGCACCAAGCGCTACCGCTTCTTCTTCCAGCAGGTCGCGAACGCCCTGAACCCCGGCGCGAAGTTCGTACTCCACACCATGACCGCCGAGGCGCTGCCGATGAACCGCGCGCTCCTCGACGACCTGAAGTTCCTCCAGCGCTCCGAGTTCGCGGGCTGCCACATCCCGCACCTGAGCGAGCTGAGCGCCGCTGCCGAGGGGCTCTTCGAGATCGACGAGATCGTCAACGAGCGCGAGTCCTTCGCGATGGCCTGCCGCGCCTGGCTGGTCCTGCTGGCCGAGCGCCGGGACGAGGCCGTCGCCATGGAGGGCGAGGAGGTCGTCAACCGCTTCGAGCGTTACCTCGACATCTTCGCGTACACGCTCGAGGACAAGTTCTTCAACAACTTCCGCGTCACCATCACCCGCCGCTGAGGAGGACGACGTGACGAGCATTCTCGAGCCGGCCAAGGACGGCGGGGCACCTACGGGCACCGGGACGGTCTCCGGCGGGCACGGCCCGACCCGGCATCTGCGGGTCGCGGTGATCGGCACCGGCTTCTCGGGCCTGGGCACCGCCATCCGGCTGCTGCAGTCGGGCATCGACGACTTCCTGCTGTTCGAGGGGGCCGACGAGGTCGGCGGGACCTGGCGCGACAACAGCTATCCGGGGTGCGCGTGCGACGTCATGTCCCACCTCTACTCGTTCTCGTTCGCCCAGAACCCGAACTGGAAATCCACCTTCGGCAAACGCGACGAGCTGTACGCGTACCTGCGTGAGACGGCCGACCGCTTCGGCGTGCGCCCACACATTCGGTTCGGCCATGAACTCCTGGCCGCTCGCTGGGACGACGTCGGAAGGCACTGGAAGATCGAGACCTCGCAGGGCGACTACACCGCGCAGATCCTGGTCACCGGCACCGGCTACCTCAGTGAGGCGGCCGTACCGGACATCAAGGGCCTGGCGGATTTCGACGGGAAGATCTTCCACTCCTCGAACTGGGACCACGACCACGGTCTCGCCGGCCGCCGGATCGCCGTCATCGGTACGGGCGCCTCGGCCATCCAGTTCGTCCCGAAGATCCAGCCCGAGGTCGGGCAGCTCGACCTCTACCAGCGCACGCCTCCGTGGGTCGGCCCGAAGAAAGACAAGCCCACCAGCCCGCTCCAGGCCAAGCTGCTGCGCTCGGTGCCCGGCTACCAGAACTTCCGGCGGAACTTCAACATGTGGGGCCGGGAGGTCCTGGCCTTCGTGATGGCCCGCCCGAAGGTCGCCGGGAAGATGCAGAAGATGGCGAGCGACCATCTGAAGAAGTCGGTCCCGGACGAGGCGTTGCGTGCCAAGCTCACGCCCGACTACGTCATGGCGTGCAAGCGGCTGCTCTTCTCCAACACCTGGTACCCGGCGCTCCAGCAGCCCAACGTGGAGCTGATCACCGATGGGATCGAGGAGGTCCGCGCCAAGTCGATCGTCGGCAAGGACGGGGTCGAGCGCGAGGTCGACACCATCATCCTCGGCACCGGGTTCCAGGCCACCGACCGTCCGGTGGCGCGCCGGATCTGGGGCCGGGGCGGCGTGCAGCTGCGCGAGGCGTGGAAAGACGGCATGTCCGCACACCGCGGCACCACCATCGCCGGCTTCCCCAACCTCTTCATGCTGCTCGGCCCGAACACGACGTTGGGGCACTCCTCCCAGGTCGTGATGATCGAGGCGCAGATCGCCTACGTCCTCGACGCGCTGAAGCAGATCGAGAAGCGCGGCCTGGCCAGCGTCGAGGTCCGGCAGGAGGCGCAGGATGCCTACAACAAGGCGCTCGACGCCAGGCTCGACGGCACCGTGTGGAACGCGGGCAACTGCAAGAGCTGGTACCTGGACGCGAACGGCCGCAATCCGTCGATCTGGCCGACGTACACCTGGCGCTTCCGCAGCCAGACCAAGCGCTTCGACCTGAGCGAGTACCAGCTCGCCTCGCAGGTGCGCACCAGCAAGGCCGGTACCTCACCAGTAGCAAGTCATGCCGATCGGGAGACGGACTTCAGATGAGCACTACCCCAAGAACCGCCGCCGGGGCCTCCGAGGACGCCGTCGCGCAGCCGTCGCGACGCAAGTTCCTCGGCGGCATCGCCGCCGCGGCTGTCGTGGTCGGCTGGAACGCGGTCGACCGGACCTGGGCGACGGCCGCCGAGGCCGCCGGCGACGCGCGCGTCGTCCCGGTGCCGGCACTGAGCGGCACGCTGGAGGCGGCGCCGGCCACGGTCGAGGCCTTCGGCAAGGACTTCGGCCACCTGTGGGACGCCCCAGGCAACAGGCCGTGGGCCGTGCTGCGGCCGGGCGGGATCGACGACATCGTCGCGATCGTCAACTACGCCCGGGCCAACGGCATCAAGGTCGCGGTCAACGGGCAGGGCGGTAGGGGCGCCGACCTCGAATCGCACTCCGTGTACGGCCAGGCCCGGGTCCCCGGCGGCATCTCCATCGACGCCAAGGGCATGTCGAAGATCCTCTCGATCGGCAGCGACCACGCCGTGGTCGAGGCCGGTGTGACGTGGGGCCAGCTGACCGACGCCGCCCTGGCGCTGGGCAAGACCCCGCCCGCGCTGACGGACTACATGCACCTCTCGGTCGGCGGCACCATCAGCGTCGGCGGTATCGGCGGCACCGTACAGAGGTACGGCCTGCAGTGCGACACCGTGCAGTCCATCGACATCGTCACGGGCGACGGCAAGCTGGTCACGGCCAGCCCGTCGGTGCGGTCGGAGCTGTTCAACGCGGCGCTGGCGGGCGGCGGCCAGGTCGGCATCATCGTCCGGGCAACGGTCGCGCTGATCCCGGCGCCGGCGCGGGTGGTCCTCCTCAGCCTCTTCTACAACGACGTGGAGACCTACCTCGCGGACGCCGAGCAGGTGATGGAGGACGGCCGGTTCGAGATCCAGGCCGGCGAGATGCTCCAGAAGCCGGACGGTTCAGGCTGGCGCTACAAGATGGAGGTCGGTGCCGCCTACGACACGACCCCGCCGGACCGCGACGGGCTGCTGGCCGACCTGAGGGACGTACGGGCCGACGCGGTCATCGAGGATATGACGTACCGGGCGTACGCGTTCCGGATCGACGCGGCCGAGGCGTATCTGAAGCAGGCGGGTTACTGGCCAGGGCCCAAGCCCTGGCTGAGCATGTTCCTGCCGGCGTCGAAGGTGAAGACCTTCATGAAGCAGGTCGAGCAGGAGCTGACCGCGGCCTCGCTGGGGGGCGGGTTCCTGCTCTTCTACCCGTACGTCACCTCGAAGATCGGGCGGCCGCTGGCGATACAGCCGAACGAGTCGGCCGCCTATCTCTTCGACCTGCTGCGCTTCCCCAACCCGGGTGAGCCGAACATCCAGGGCATGCTCGACCAGAACCGCCGACTGTACGACACCGCGGTGGCCATGGGTGCCAAGCGCTACCTGGTGGGCGCGGTACCGAACATGACCCAGGCCGACTGGAGGGCCCACTTCGGTAACCGCTGGACGGCCTTGCGCGCAGCCAAGGCGAAGTACGACCCCAAGAACCTCTTCACTCCCGGCCAGGGCTTCTTCGCCTGACCGCGACCCGAGCGCGGCCCGGCCGGACGTAAAGTCCCGGCGGCGGGGACGGGGCCCCCGCCCTTTTCCGTATCCACTGGAGGCTTCGGCATGACGACGTACGACCTGATCGACGAGGCGGTGATCGACGTTCCGGCAGACGCCGTCTGGTCCGCGCTCGTCGCTGAGTTCCGCGGTGCGAGGAAGTGGTGGGTCCCCGCCAACACGTTCACCACGGTCTCCGGCGCCCCCGACGCCGTGGGCGGCAGGGTCAGCGTGACGGTGCACGCCAAGGGTGTCGACAAGGGCGGGCTGAAGCTGCGGTTCACCTCGCGCACCGTCGCGGTGGAGCCGGGTCGCCGCCTTGAGGTCGAGTACGTGGACGGCGTCTTCCGGGGCACCAGCACCTTCCTTCTCGAACCCCTGGCGGACGGCCGTACCCGGATCTCCATGCACTTCGACGGTAGCCCGCACGGCTGGCTGAAGCTGCTGGCCAAGGTCGCGGACCTGGGCGCGGAGCACTCCAAGGGCACCCTCGCCGCCTTCGTGTCGCTGGACCGGCAGCTGTCGGCGGTACCGCGGTGACGACGGCCCAGGACCTCACTCGCGAGCTGACGGCCCGTACGGATGACGGCGCCGGACTCGCGGTCACCGTCCTCGCCCCGCTGGCCGGCACGCCTTCGGCCGTCGACGTGGTGCTGGTGCACGGGTGGGCGCATGCACGCCGGGTGTGGGGCACGGTCGCGGACCGCCTGATCCGGGCAGGCCACCGCGTGGTGCTGTACGACCAGCGCGGTCACGGCGCCTCCACCCTGGGCCGTACGCCGGTCTCGGTGGAACGGCTGGGCGCCGACCTGGCAGCCGTGCTGGCGGAGACGAGCGCGCACGAGGCGGTGGTCGTGGGCCACTCGGGCGGCGGATTCGCCGCTCTGTCGTACGCCACCACGTCGCCGTCGGCGGGCCGGCTGCGCGGGCTGGTGCTGCTGGGCACGGCGGCACACGGCCAGGACACCCCGGACGGCGAGGTGAAGATGATGGGCAGCACCCTCTTCACCAAGGCCCTCCACCGGCCGTGGCTCGGGCGGAAACTGCTCGGCTCCACCATGGGCAAGGGTGTGGATCCCGTCGTGCGGGACGTGAACCGCCAGCTGTTCGCCGCGACGGTCCCCCAGGTCCGGTCGGACTTCTTCCGGTGCACCCGCGGCTGGGACGTCCGTGCGGCGCTGGCGTCCGTTACGGTCCCGGCGGTGGTCCTGCACGGTGAGGCCGACAAGGTGATCGACTCGGCCCTGGCGGAGACACTCGCGAGAGTCATCCCCGGCGCCCGCTTCGAACGGGTCCCGCACGCGGGCCACATGCTGCCGCTGGAACGCCCACTGCTCGCGGTCTCGGCGGTTGTCGAACTCGCCTCGCGATGAGGTGATCGGCCGTGATCGAGGCACTCCTGCCGCCGGGCGTCATGTCGTCGGAAGCCTTCGACGACATGGCGCCCGCGCCACTCTTTCCGGCCGAGGCGGCCCTGATGGAGGGCCGCCGGGCGCGCCGGCGCGCCCAGTTCGCGACGGCCCGCGCCTGCGCCCGCCGCTGTCTTGCGGAACTCGGCCACCCACCGGCCCCGCTGCTACCGGGCCCGGGCGGTGCCCCCGGGTGGCCGTCGGGCGTGGTCGGCAGCATCACCCACTGCGAGGGGTACCGAGCCGCGGTGGCCACCCCGGCCTCCGCGGCGGCGGCTCTCGGCATCGACGCCGAACCGGCCGACCCGCTCCCCACGGGCGTACTCGGCCTGATCGCCTCGCCGGTGGAACTCGCCCACTTGGACGCCCTCGTGCGGGCCGATCCCTCTCTGCCCTGGGACCGTATCTTCTTCTCCGCGAAGGAGGCTTCCTACAAGGCCTGGTACCCGGCCACCGGCATCTGGCTCGGTTTCCGCGACGCCACCCTGTTCCTGTCCCCCGCGGGCACCTTCACGACCACCCTCCGCCCTCCGGTCGCCCCGCCTGTGAACCCGGTGTACGAGGGCCGCTGGCTGAGTTCCGACTGCCTGGTCGTGACGGCGGTCTCACGCGGGAGCTAGCCTGAGCCCTCCGACCACACGCAGGTGCACCTCGCCTCGTGGTGGATCGGAATCGCCCGGTATCGCATCCGGCCCTGTACGCCTCCCCCACGCGTCGGCACGCCGCAATGTGCCTCCCCCACTATCCCTCCACGGCTATTTGCCTGCGCACTCGCCGACCCCGCTCGAAAACTGGGTCAGACTGCAGCGCGGCTTCACCCACCGCGCAGAAACCGCTGTCCAAGAACAAGCGGGAATTTCAGGAAGCAGATCACGCCACGCCTTCGACGAAGGCGCTCACGGTCACATCACCTCGCCCGAATCCAACTCTTGGGCAGCCGTTGCGCCTGTCGGCCGCACTTGATCGACGGAATGAAGCGTCAAGTGCAAACGCCTTGGCCGGAATCGGCGATCACAATGGGCAACCATCAATCCCATTTTTGGCGATAGACAGATCGGGCATACAGAAAGGATACGTGCATAGGGTCGCCGGTACACAACCCCGAGCAACATCAGGCCTCAGCGCAGGGCAGTGAAACCGTGAGACGGATGTGAGAGGAACGCTCCGGAGCACGCCGAAGGCCGCTTCCTCACGAAGGAGAAAACGGCCTCTGACCTGCGACAATGGAGCGAACTCCAGTCGGGACGACAGGATTTGAACCTGCGACCCCTTGACCCCCAGTTTAGTAGGGATATCCTATTACCCCTCAAAATGCGCCCATGCACACGTCGTACGCGTGCAGACGAGCATGTTCCGCGCACCTCGCGCGGCAGCGCGCATGACGTGTGGTCCCCAGCTGGTCCCCAGGTCAGGGGCTTGACGGAGGGTCCGGGTGGCGTTCATGTCTCCAGGGTAACGCCACTCCGGCCGTCAATCCAGTGATTCCAGTGGATCACCCAAAGAGCCACCGGACAGAAACCGATGAGTTCTGGCAGAGATTATCTGGCTCAGGCCGAACGCCAGCCGGAGATTGGTCACCAGAAATCCCACTATCGCCAATTCTGTTTGACCTCGCAGGAATTCCCGACGCCCGCCACCGCTCACTCCGGACCGCTTCGAGGCCCGGCGCCACGCACCGCACGTGCTCCGGGTTGTACGAGCCCGACAACCCACGGCCGACCGGCAGACCGCCTCCTCCCGGGCCATCGCCACTCCTCGCGACACCGAGCCGGTGCGGGCCGATGCTGCGCGATCAAGCTGCCCTACCCGCCATTCGCGCACCGTGATCACCCTCGCGGCGTGTCGCCAGCGCGTGTCCCGGCCCGTCGGCCTTGCCCATGCTCCACACCCCGCTACGCACGCTCTGCCGCCACGCCCATCACTTCCATAACTCTGGACACGCCATCACCGCCAGGTTCGAGGAGGAGTCCCATGGCGCAGCGTCCGAAGCGGGGCAGGGTGTATCGCAGGTGCGGGTGCAAGGACGGGAGCAGCGGGAAGCAGTTGGGTTCGTGGTGTCCGCGGCTGGCCGCCGATGCCGCGCACGGGCGGTGGACGTACGCGGTGGACCTGGCACCGGAGGACGGCAGGCGCCGTACTCGGCGGCGGGGCGGATTCGCCAGTCGCGCGGAGGCGGCGAGGGAGATGGCACGGGTGCTGGATGCCGAGTACCGGGGCGTATACGAGGACCGGACACTGCGGGTCGGCATGTTCCTGTACGAGTGGCTTGAGTCGAAGCGGCCGGCGCTGGCCCCCAACACCTGGACGGGCTACCGGGCGTGCATCGAGCGCGACCTGGTCCCCGCCTTCGGCGGCATGCTGCTCATCGACCTGCAACCCAAACACATCGACGCCTGGGTGAACGCGCAGCTCGCCGCCGGCCGCGGGCGCACCACCGTTCACCACGCGGTGGCGATGCTGCGCAACGCCCTGAACCACGCCGTGCGCACCTGGCGGCTGCGCTACAACCCAGCCAAACACTCCGTACCCGCCAAGCCCCGCGCCGCCGAGCGCACCTGCTGGACCCCCGACCAAGCCGCCGCGTTCCTTCGGCACAACACCGAGCACTACGCCGACCGGCTCACCGACCTGTTCGAGGCCATGCTCGGCACCGGCATGCGCCGCGGCGAAATCCTCGCCCTGCACTGGTCCGACGTCCACCTCATGGACCGCCAGCTCTACGTCCGCTGGACCCTGACCGCCGTGAACAACGGGAAGATCCACCTCAGCGAGCCCAAGACCGAAGCCAGCCGCGCCTGGATCAGCCTCTCCCCCAGAGCCATGGCCGCCCTCCACCGCCAGGCCGCCCTCCAGATGGCGGCCCACCCGGAAGGCAGGCTGGATGGGCTGGTGTTCGCCCGTCCAGACGGCGAACCCCTGCGCCCGCAGTGGGTCCTCAACCAGCTCCGCAAACGCACCGCAGAACTCGACCTGCCGAAGATCGGCCTTCACGACCTCAGGCACACCGCGGCCAGCATCATGATCGCCGCCGGCATCCCCCTCGCCGTCGTCTCCAAGACCCTGCGCCACTCCAACCTCGCCATCACCGTCGATCTCTACGGCCACCTCCTCAAGGACTCCGCCGACGACGCCGTCAAGGCCCTCTCCGCTGCACTCGACCGCGCCGACACCGAGGTCACTGGCCAGACGGGTCGCCGTGTCGAACACGGCTTCGGGACGGCGGCGTGATCCGCAGGTAGGGACTCTCCGGCCGGCCGCCGACCAGACCGCAGATTCGGCCTGCGCGCCGGCACGGGCACTCGCCACTGCGGGCGTCCATTTCCGCGATCTACTGGACACGGAGCGTGTGGGGCACCAATCTGATCTCTGGCCACGTTCTGCACGGCCAGTGCCGACTGCGCAGGGGGGAAGATGGCAAGGCGTAAGCAGGAGTTGAAGAACGAGCCGGTGTGGCGAAGCGACCCGCACACCCAGGTGAAGCACCTGGTCTACCGCCACTACTTGCAGTGCTGGATGGGGAAGATCCTCCAGACCTTCAAAGAGGCGACGATTGTCGACGCCTTCGCTGGCCCTGGTGTCTACAAGGACGGTCCGCCTGGCTCGCCGATCGTCGTGGCTAAAACGTTCCTGGAGCACTCAGCCAGGGGCCGCTTCAACCGGTTGAACCTCATCTGCCTGGAGGAACGGCCCGACCGGGTGGAAGAGTTGAGACGGCAAATTGATCTTCTGCCGCGCGACCCCCGTCTACGGATCACGGTGGCGGAGCCCGGTCGTGCCGTCGACCGCCAGGCCGAACTGTCAGCGCTTGCTCACCAGGGCGATCCCGACAGGCCTGTGCTCTGGCTGCTCGACCCGTTCAATCTGAAGAGCCTTCCCTTCGAACTAGTCAAGGCTTGCACCCAGGGCCGACGCGATGAGGTTCTGGTGTCGCTCTTCACCGGTGAGCTCCACCGGTTCTGCGAGCAGCCCGCCTTTGCGCCGGTCATGGATGCCTACTTCGGGGGCGGGGCCTGGCAGTCGGCAGTCGGAAAGTCGGGCCAAGTGGCCCGCAAGGAGGCGTTCGCGGACGCCTACCGCGCGGCGCTGGGCGAAGCCGGCCTACTCAGTGGGCATTTCGGCATCCAGGTCAGCAGGGACTCGGCTCGCTATCACCTGGTGCTGGCCACTCACAGCGAGGCGGGCCTCGCATGCTGGAACCCGGTGAAATGGAAGCTGGACGCCTATACCGGAAAGGGGGCGTCGGCACACGACATCGCGCAGCTCGGCCTGTTCGGTGAGGCTGATGTCAGCTCGCTCGAGAGCGCGCTCAGGGCACACTCCGGCATGGAGTGGTCCTGGTCCGCGCTGACCAGTGAGGCCCTGCGCCTTGGGTACAAGGAGGCGCACCTGCGAACCGCCCTGGACGACCTGGCCCAGGAGGGCCTGGCATTTCGCGTGCAGCCGGTGAAGGCCAACACCCGGTGGCCGCATGACAGCGTTGTCCGGTTCTACAACGAGGAGGACCTGGAGGAGGACGGCTTCGAGGACATCGAAGCCGACTCCGGCCAGGGCCGCCTCGTCTGAGCTCCAGCGAACGGTGGGGCGGGGCCGCCCGCGTGGGTGCGGTTCCTAACGGGCAGCTTCGAGGCGGTGGGCCGGCATTTCGTCCCAGAGCCGTCCGTCGAGCTCGCGGCCGTTGGCCTTGGGTGTGCTTCCGCCCCACTGCTTGAAGAAGAACGGCACGTCTGCCTCGTCGCAGGCATCCCGAACGTCTTCCACCCAGGCGGTCTCCATCGGCCGGTGTCCTGGTCCGGACTCACCGCCGACGATGACCCAGTCGATGTTTTCCAGGTTCAAGCCGTCCAGTGGGCCGAGCAGGGGCTCGCAGCTCAGGAAGCGCACCGCGGCCGGAACTGTCCGGAGGTCGTCGATCCGGTCGAGGGACTCGGCGTTCTCCACGGACACTCCCATCCACACGTTCGGCGGCCAGTCCAGACTTCCAGCGACCTTCCGCAGCCGGCGGGCTCGCTTCGTCAGGATCTGGTAGGTGTGCTGGGGGGTCTCGGTCATCACCTCGAACACCCGCTGGACGAAGTCCAGCGGCACCCGGGCGTGGAAGAGATCCGACATTGAGTTGACGAAGACGGTGCGCGGACTGCGCCACCCGTAGGGGATCCTGAGCGCGGCTTCGTGCGTCGTCAGGCCGAACCCCGGCCCGGAGGTGCGGGGGTCGCCATCATTCTGGTACTTGAGGGAGCCCATCGCCTTGAGGCGTCTGGCCAGCGCAAGGGCGTAGCAGTTGTCGCACCCCGCCGAGATGCGGTCGCAGCCCGTGGTCGGGTTCCAGGTCGCCTCGGTCCACTCAATACCCGTACGGTCGCTCACTGCCTCGCCTGCCTCTCGCCGGGTGGACACGCTACTGGCACTGCGGCTTCCACGACGGCTTTCCCCGGAACACGCACCGTTCGAGTGGCTCCCATCCCATGATACGAACAAATGTTCACAATAGCTGGGCGAACAGTCGCGCAGTCAAGAGGCCCCGCCGCCATCGGACTTGAGTCCAGACCACCAGCATGGGTGATCGACGCCGACGGGAGGTGCGGCCGATTGTCGCCGCCGCGCTGTTGCGGCTACAGCCAGGCGGAGAGGGGAATTCCGCTTTCGGCAGCTCTCTCATTGGGCATTCGTCGAAGTGATTCGACTCGGCGCCAGGCCAATTACATTCGCCTTTTTGTTCTATTTCCGTGAATTGTCAGTGCTTCTCTTTATGGTGCTCGGTGTCGCTGTGTCGTGGGAGTCGGACACTGGTCGCTGTGCCGTGTCTGGCTTCGGCTGGCTGCTTGCCTCGGCCATCGACGTGTCCGGGGAGTCGTACTCGAAAGGGCAACTGAAGGTGACCGGTGCCTGGTGGCGCATGCTCGACACGGACCTGTTCGGGGTCTTCGCCGACAAGGACGACGAGCGGAGGGAGTTGTCGGCGGCGGTACTCGGAGCGCTGCTGCTGGCGAGCAGTCGCGGGCCGATGTGGACCTTGTCCGACATCCGTGGGCTCCTCTCCGAGGTCGGATACGTCGATCTGGTCGGCAACGAGGCCCTGTCGGACGTTGTGGAGAGGCTCACGGACACGGGGTACGTGACCCGTTTCCGGAACTACAGCGCCCCGGTGGGCAGCTACGCCGATGGCGGGCGACGGCGTGAGGCGTGGTCGTTGACCCGGGAGGGGCGGGTGATGGTCGCCGCCGTGCGGGAGGCCGTGGGGCGGCTTGACCGTACCCTGCAGCTGCCGCCTCGGCTGCTCGATGCTGTGGAGCAGACCTTGCGCGGGCTGCTGCTTCACTTCCGGGAGGATGCGGGGATGCTCGCCCCGGCGCTGGCGCAGGTCAACGCGCATCTGGAGCAGTTGCAGGAGGCGGGCGGCGACTTCTACAGCGCGGTGGGGACGTTGGCCCAGCACGATGTCAGCAACGACGCCGTGTTCGCGACGAGCCGCGAGCACATTCTGCTGGCTCTGCGGCAGTTTGCCCGGCGCACCGAGCAGTCCTTGGGGCGGGTGCGGTCGGCCTTCGACGAGCTGAACGCAGTGGGTGTCGCGTCAGTGGTGAGGCGGGCTCTGCCAGGTGCCGGCATCTTGGAGCCCGAGGCCCAGGACAGCTGGGCCGCTGCCAGGGAAAGGGAGTTGGGCGACCTTCAGGCATGGTTCACGCCCAGGGGGTCCATTGAGCGTCTCGTGGATGCGGCCGCAGACGCCATCCACGCGTTGCTCGGCGCCATCGACCGCCGCTACTACGCCACGACGCGTGGCAGTGACGTGGGTGCGGACTTCCGGCAGATCGCTCGGATGCTGCACGCGCAGCCGACGACTGCCGCTACCTATGAGGTGTTCGCGGCGGCGTTCGGGATGTGGCCGGCGCGCCATGCGCTCGCGCCGGCCGAGGAGGACATCGCCGTCCACGACACCGCGTCGGCCGGGGCCTGTCAGGAGGTGAAGGTCGTCCTGCGCAGTACCGAGCGTGGTGCGAAGTCGACCGGGCGCCCTCGCAAGATCCCGGACCTCGGCCTCGAACGGCGCCAGGGAGAGGCGCAGAACGACGCGGAGCTGGACCGGCTGGAGGCGATTGCGCGCGATCTGGCCACTCCGGGCCCTGTTCCGCTGTCGTTCTTCAAGGGGCTGGCCGCGGACCACACGGCGGTGCTGGTCGGGCTGCTGGAGGAGGCCCTGAACGGTTTCGACGACTCCGCCGGGTGCGGGTCGACCTACACGGTCGGCGCGGCGCTGACCCTGTGGCCTGGCGATCCGGAGCAGATGGTGACCGTGGAGTTCGCGGACGGGACGTTGACCGCGCCGGATGTGCTCATCGAAGTCAGCCTGCTGGACTACAAGGAAGGGACGGTTGCGTGATGAGTGCTCAGTCTCGTCCTGCGGGCAGTGGATCGGCACGGTCGCTGGAGCCCGAGGCCGGCGTCGTGGTGGCAAGGATGCTTCGCCAGCAGATCCATTCCGTCGAGGACGATCCGGAGCTGTTCGGGCTGGCTTCCGCGCACCAGCGGGAGGTGGCTGCCTGGTTCGACCATACGGTCGGGTGGCGCTTCGAGGTCTACCGCTCCGAGGGGCTGTGCCGGTTGTACAAGCGGCGAGTCGATCCTCCGTCGGACCGCGGCCCCGTGGTGCGGCGGGGCAAGTCTGGGGAGGTTCCCGCTTCCCCGCTGGTCCTGGTGTTGGCCAGCCTGATCTGCGAGCAGTTGTGGCGCAGTACGCAGGCGACCTTCAACGACCTGCAGCGTGCTGTGGTCCAGGCGTGCGGAACGGAGGCGGAGCTCGGCCGCTTGCCGCGTTTTCGTCCGGTGGCCGATGCCGGCGAGAAGCAGGCGACCGCGGGCGCCCACCGGCGGGCGTTCATCGACGCCCTGCTGCTGTTGGAGTCCTGGCACGTCATCGAGTCGGACGTCGCCCTGGACCAGCTCGAGCAGGACCAGGGACTCGATCTGGTCATTACGGCGCGCCGCGAGCGCCTTGCCGTTCTGATTGCTTCCGTCGCGCCTTCGCTGCTGGACATCGATGTCGACCGGCCGGACACCCATGCCGCGGCTTTGTGTGCGGATCAGCGGGACCTGCCGGAGGACGCCCCGGTGAAGGCGCAGGAGAGGCGCCGCAGGCACCTGGCGATGCGGGCGGTCATTGATGATCCCGGTGTGGTGCCGGACCCGGCGACCGAGGCGGGCAAGTACCTGTCCTCCCACACCGGGCGGGAGCGTGCCCTGGATGCCGCCGCGGCTGCGGGCCTTGTGTGCACCGTGCGCCGCGACTGGTGGTCGGTGTCCGATCCGTACGGACGGAGCACCGACCTGACGTTTCCCACCGGGCGCAGTCTCGAACAGCACGGGGCGCTGCTCCTGCTGGAGGCTCTGGTCGGTCGGGACGAGCCGATGGACTGGTTCGGCATCGAGTGGGCGTCCTCGCAGCTGCGGCGGGAGCTGGCCGAGCGTCCGTGGTGGGCCCGCCGCTACCAGGGGCCGGGCGGGGAGCGTTCACTCGCCGAGGCCGGCATCCGGCAGTTGCTGTCGGCCGGGATCGTGAGCGCCGATCCTCCGCCGGGATCGGGCTGGCGGCCGACGCCGGCCGTCCACCTGTGGCAGGTCCGGGTTTCCCATGCCACCAGCGCGGCGAAGGCCGCGACCCTTTCAGGCGTTACCGATGGGCGGGAGAGCCTCGATGACTGAGCACCACCGTACGCTGGAGAGTCTGGCCGGGCTGGGCAGCCCGCGTAGGAAGACGGTCGTCCTGGACCCGCATCCGAGCGCCGTGGGCCGATGGCAGGCGACCCGGGCCGGCGCCGTGAACTCCTGGCAGTGGAGCGAGGAGCAGTTCCTCTTCAGTGCCGGGTGGCTGGCGCTCGTCGGCATGAACGGCTCCGGGAAGTCGCTGACCGGCGGCGTTCTGTGCCCGACGTTCATCGACGGCGATGTCAGCTCCAAGAGTCTCTCGGCCTCGGGCGATGCTGCCGGAACGCTGACCAGCATCCACACGCAGGGGCGGCCCGGCCCGGCGAAGAGCGGGACATGGTGGCAGGAGTACGGCCGCACCGATCCCGGCCCCGACGGCACGACCTGTACGCAGTGGCTGACCGCCGGCCTGTGGCTGAAGAGCAGCGGCGGCGAGCGCACCTCCCTGGAGCGGGCCTGGTTCCTCGTCCCGGCACGAGTGAACGCCCAGCTGACCCTGGAGCGCGACGGCATGCCGGTCGACATCGGCGACCTGGCGAGCCAGCTCGCCCAGCACGGCGGCCTGTTGTTCACCTCCTCCACCACCCTGGAGAACGCCTGCAAGGAGCACGCCTCGGTCGTGCGCCGCGAGGAGGAGTACACCGAGGCGGTACGAACGGCGATGTACCAGCCCCTGGACGCGTCCCAGATGGACGCGCTCGGGTCGGTCCTTCGCGCGCTGCGCAGCGTCCAGGCGAATGACAAGATCAGCCCGAGCACGATGCAGGCCACGCTCACCTCGGCGCTGCCGTCGCTGGACGCCAGGCGAGTGCAGACTCTCGCCGACGCGCTGGCGAAGACGGAGCAGCTTCAGGACCGGCTGCGCAGCGCCCGCAAGGAGAAGGAGGTTCTCGGCAGCGTTCGCACGGTCTACCGCCGCTACGTCGCGGCTGCAGCCTCCACCGCTGCGGTGGAGTTCCGTGACGGGCACGCGCGCCACCGCCAAGTCATCGGGCAGCACCGGGCCTTGTCCGAGCGGCAGCGCAACCTCACGGAGAGCCTGCGGGAAGCCGGTCAGCTGGTCCGGGACGAGGAGCGCCGGCTCGGCCTGCTGGCCCAGACGATCAAGACGTTGGAAGGCCGCGTCGCCGGGCATCCGGGTGCAGACCTCGGCAGTCTCGCAGCCTTCGCACAGCAACAGGAGGAGCGGGCCCGCACGAGCGCCAGGGAAGCCGGGGACGCAGCCGGTGCGCACCTGGAGGCCCAGAAGACGTGCGGCGAGGCGGAGCGGGAGGCCGAGGAAGCAGTCGGTCGGCTCGCCTCGTTGACGCGGGAGGTCGGCCGGTCGGCGGCCGAGGCCAGCGCGGGTGCCTTCCACGACGCCATGGCCCAGGCGGCCGACCGGCTCGGTGCGTCCCGTGGGACGCAGCCGGCCGTTGCGCTCGAGCAGGAGGTGAAGGGGGCTCGGGAGAAGATGGCCGCCTGGCTGGAGGCTCAGTCCTCCGCGGCGGAGGAGGTGAGTGCGGCCCTTGGTGAGCTCAGCTCGCTCCTCAAGGCGCAGGCCGATGCGCAGGAGAGGTACGACGGTGCCCAGCAGGACTCTGAGGCCGCCGCCGGAGAGGCCCAACGGCTGGTCGCTGCGGCTGAGCAGGCCGAGGAGGAGGCCCGCCGGGCGTTGGAGAGGTTCGCCGCGGGGCTGGTGCGTCTGCCGGCTCCGCCGAGTGAGCTCGTCGCTGCTTCTGCGCTGGATCCGGTCGCCATCCAGGGCTGGCTCCAGGAGAGCGCGGCCGAGGCTTTGACTGCGCTGGATCTGACCGGGGTGCAGGCCCGGGCCCAGGCGCTCGCTGCGGGTGCCGCGTCCGCCGTTTCGCAGGCGAAGACGGCACGGCTCGCTGCCTCCGAGGCCGGCAGTCGCGCCCGGGACCGGGCGGGTGCCCTTGCTGTCGAGGCCAGGAGCATGGCTCGCATCCCTACTGCGGTTGGGGAGATGGTCGAGGCCGTCCAGCAGGTCGCCGAGCTCGCCGAGCTCGCGCCCTCGCAGGACGCTGCCCCGATGACGGACCGCCTGGAGTCGACCGTCGCCGAACTCGCCGAGAGCGCCCGTGGCGAACTCGGGCGGCGACGGGAACTACTGCAGTCCGCGGGCGAAGCGCTCGACGCCGCGGCCACGGCGACCGCCCATGCCTCGCGTCTCGGAGACGAAGCCGGCGACGCACGAGAGGCCGCGACCCGGCTGCGGGCCCGCGCCGACGATTGCCAAGCGGATGCGGACCAGGCAGGCCGAGCCTGGGCGGCGGAGGCCAGGCGGTGGGCGGCATCGCTCACGGTCCTGGACCGTACGCTGCTACGGCTGCCGGACGAGCAGAGCATCCCCCGCCCCGTGGACGCGGAAGATCTGAAGGAGGACGCAGCCACGGCCCACCGCCTCGCCTTCACCCGGATCACCGCCGAGCTCACCACCGCGAAGATCGATGCGGCTTCCCGTGCGGCGCGGGTCGAGGAGATCGACGACCGGATCGCCGAAGCCGAACGAAGCGAAGCCGGCCCCGACCAGCCTGGGTGGCGCCCCACGCGCCACGGCCGTCCGGGTGCCCCGCTGTGGGCGGTGGTCGACTTCGCCGGCCACCTGCCCGCCGAGGAGGCCGGTCGGCTGGAGGGTGCGCTGCTCGCAAGCGGTGCGCTGGACGCCTGGGTGTCGCCCGACGGGGAACTGACGGCCGGTGACGTCGCCCTGCTGCCGACGTCCGCGTGCGAGGGCCCGACGCTCGCCGATCTGCTGGTCCCCGACCCACAGGCGCCGGTCGCCGCTGACCGCATTCGAGCGGTACTGGCCTCGATCCGGGTCCTGGAGCACGGCCAGACTCCCGCCCCTGGGCAGGCGGCCTTCACTTCCGACGGCACCGTCCACCTCGGACCGCTCCACGCCCAGAGTCCCGAAGGCTGGACGCCGCAGTACATCGGCGCGTCCGCCCGTGAGCGGATGCGCCAGATCCTGCTCGCCGACCTGCGCGTGGAGCGGCAGGAGGCGGTCGCAGCGCTCGAGTCCGCACATCAGCTGGTCGATGCGCTGACCGGGGACCTGTCCACCGCCGACCGGGAGCGGACTCTTCCCCTCGCCGCCAGGTGGCTGGAGCTGGCGAGCACCGCCACGACCGCCAGCATGGACGCAGCCAGGCAGGAGGCCACGGCCGAGGAGGTCGAGGGCGACGCTGCGTCGGCGCTGCGCACCGCTGAGGAGGCGGACCATGCCGGGGAGCTGGCGTGCCGAGCCGCATTCGTGGAACCATCCACCAGCTCGGTGCGCGCCGCCCAGGCAGTCTGCACGGAACTGCCCGGCCTGGTGATGGCGTGCCTCGAAACCGCCCGCACCGCGCTGGCCGGCACGACAGCAGCTCACGCCGCCGCCCAGAACGTTGTCACCGTTCAAGCCGAGCTCGCCGTGGCCGAAGCCGCCTGGCGAACCGTGCAGGACGCCGCAACCGAGATCGAGCAGGACCGCACCAGCCTGCCGGGCGAACTCGTCGCAGTTCTGCCCGCCCGGGCCGCCGCGGCCGAAGGGCTCCGCCGCGCAGCATTGGCCGCCGACGCGCTCGTCGACCTGGAGCGGGAGGTCGGCGGACGCGGCGCCCTGGTCCACGACGCGAAGACGACCCTGCGCAGCAAGGCCCGCACAACCCACGTCACCGTACCGACCGACGCCGACGCCCTTCACCGCCACCGACAGACGCTGCGCGATCTCCAGCGCGGACTCGGGGACTGGTCCGACGAGGCACTCCGAGCGTTCTTCACCCTCTCGACCGCAGCTGGGCACCGCTCGGCAGCCTCCGACGCGGAACGCCGCGCCGACGCTCTGCGCGAGCGAGCCGAAACCGACGCCACGGCCGCAGAGACCGCACGACACCACTACACCGAGGAACTCCGCCAGCACGACCAGCCCTACAAGGACCTGGTCACCGAACTGGAGGACTCCCAAAAGGCCCAGGCCGAGCTGCGCGAGAGCCTGGACGCGCACAAACAGGAGCGGACGGACGTCGAGGTCGATCTCGCTCTCGTGAGCCAGGAGCTCGACGGTTACGCCGGAATCCTCGCGGAGGCGGCCGCCGCGGCTGAGAAGGCGTTGGAGACCGTTCAGGGGCTCTTCGACCACGGCCTCGTCGACGAGCTCGCCGGAGCGGAGGCCCTCAGCCGTCCCGAGAGTTCGGCCGACGCCGTCCACACGATCCAGTCGATCCTCGAACAGGGAGGCACCTCCGCTGCTTTGAACGCGGAGGAGGCCCGCCGGGCGGAGCAGACGACGCGCAGCAACCTGGAAGGCCGGGTGCGTACGGTCCTGGAGAAGCTGCTGGAGATCCGCCGGCACGTGACCACCGAGGAGGACCCCCGAACCGGCTGGCGCCGCGTAGTCGTCACCGAACACGGCCACGATCAGGAGACCGGCACCGCATCCATCGGCGCCAAGCCCCTGCGCCAGGCGCTGGCCGACCTCGACACCGCCATCACCTCCCTGGAGAACGACTTCAACGACCAGGTCCAGACGGAGATCAAGGGCGTCGTCTTCTCCGAACTCCGCAAGGACATCAACGTCCGAATCCACACCGCCGAGACGATCGTCGAAAACATCCGCAACACGCTCAAGAACGTGCGCACCGGCGTCGCCCGCGTCGGGGTGAAGCTGGAGTGGAAGCCCAAGAACGACGACCCCGTGGCCCGCGAAGCCCTGTCCTTGATCCGCGACGTCAACCACGAGGGCAGCTTCGACCGGATGTACGACTTCTTCGTCGAGCAGCTGAAGAACGAAGAAGGCACCCACCTCACCTGGGCCAAGCGCGTCGAGCACGTCTTCGACTACCGGCACTGGTACACGTGGGAGATCTCGCTGACCCACCGGTCCTTCTCCGACGACCCGGCCGGCGACGCCGAGGTCTTCCAGACCGTCAGCCCACGCCGCAACCCACTCGCCCGGCTGTCCGCAGGCGAGAAGCGCCTGGCCACCATGCTGCCGCTGCTCGCAGCCGCCCACGCGTTCTACTCCACCAGCGGATACGAAGGCCCGCGGGCGGTCTTCATCGACGAACTGAACGCCGCCCTCGACGCCCCGAACCTGCGCATGCTGCTCGCCCTTCTGCGGACCTGGGACTTCGACGCGCTCGTCACGCTCCCCGCCATGCAGCCGCTCCTCGTGCCCGAGACCGGAGCCGTCGGCATCCACCGCATCCATCAGAAGAGCAACACCATGCGTTACACCATCCCCAGCATCTGGACCGGCCGCGGCACTCCCCAGACGGCGCGCATCCACATCGGCGCTCCCCGCCGAGCCGCAGACGACCTCCCCGTGGACTCCGCGGACCAGCGTCCCGACGATCTGTTCTCAGCCGCCCTGCAGGAGGACTGATGTCCGGAGACCTCACCGATCCCGACGTCCGCCCGCTGTGGGAGGCGGTCGCTGCCCGGCTCGCGCGCGGCGACGGAGCCGCTTCGATCAGGAACGTCACCGCACCGCTGTCACGGACTGGCCAGGCCATGGTCGCCGGCTGGCTCACCCGAGGCCGCCGAACGGGCGCCCGGTCTGTCGCCCTGCGCTCCACGGGTAGCGGCTGCATCGTCCCGGTCCCGAAGTTGCTCGATGCTCTCGGCCGGACCCCGGATGATCTCCGCGACTTGGTGGAGGCGGCCGGGGTAGAGATCCCTGACCTCGCTGGGCAGCGCCGGGACGCCGATCGGATGCGCGCGGACATCAACGACTACGCCGCGCGTGCGCTGCCCGACGCCCCGCTGCTGACCGCGCGGCTTCGGACCTACGGCATCAGCGACGAGTCGCTGGAGGAGCGGCGACGGCTCATCGACGCACTGTCTCGGCTTCGCGAACTCCTGCCTCTGCCACGGCCCGTGACGCTCGCGCGGCTGGCACACCACTGCGCTGGCGATCCACACTATTTCGACCTCAACGACAGCGGGCAGGGAGACAAGGTCGTGCTCCTCGCCCGCGACCTCCTTCAAGCCCTTCAACCGGACACGCCGGCCGCCGAGCGCGCGCTGCTCGCGCGCCTCGGCGTCATCGCGGACCGCCTCTCCCAGACAGTCCTCGTCCTCAACGTCACCGCCACCGGCGACGGGCCCACCGACCGCGCACTGAACCTCGCGCGCTCCGACAACCGCCCCGTCCACCTGACTCTCCACGACCTGACCGCCCACCCGCCGACACTCGAAAGCAGCCGGACCTGGCTCGTGGTGGAGAACCCGTCCGTCGTGGACGAGGCCCTCATGCGGGGGACCAACCGGCCGATCGTGTGCACCTCGGGAACGCTGACCGCGGTGGATCACACGCTCCTGGCGCTCGCCGTCGACAACGGCGTCCCGCTGGAGTACTCCGGCGATCTCGACCCCTCGGGGCACGCGATCGCCGCCGCCGTACAGGCGCGGTACCAGGCCGTGATCCGACACATGGACGAGGCGGCGCGGCGAGAAGTCGATGAGGCCAGGTCAACCTTCAGGTCGGCCCATCCCTCTGGGCAAGAGAGCGCCGAGCGCGACGAACGCGCCTCACCCACACAAACATCGACCAACCCGAAAACTGGCAGCCAGACCCGGCGGGTCATCTTCCAGGAACACTCTGTGATCTTGGACCGCCTCCTGGGCCCGAGCACCGGCGATCCGCTGTCGGTCCCACGACAAAGACGGGCAGAACGACTCCCTGGGGAGTCGCCGCACACCACTTGAGCCGAGAGAGCCAAGCAACCAACGGTGCCAGATGCCGACTGCTGCCCCCGCTTCGAGCAGATCGAGGCCGCCACTGAAGGTCAGACACCATGCCAAGAGGCCACCCCTGCGCCGCGCCATCTACGTCGCAGCGGGGGTGGCCTGTCCTCATCGCCGCCCGCCAGCGCTCCGCCAACGAACGCGATCGTCAGGAAGCGGGCACCTGCTCGTACAGCACCCCTTCTGCCTCGAACAGTTCTCGTTCCACGGTTTCGGTGAGGTTCGGGTTGTCGATGAGAACACCGAACTCGACATTGTTGTTCTCCGCGCTCCAAGAGAAGTTCGCGCTGGTCACGAGCAGGAGGCGGTGGTCAATCGCGAGAAACTTGGCGTGGTTTCGCACGTAGCTGCCGTCGAACTCCCGAGTCCGCCAGACCTCGGCGGGCTTCAGGTGCGCGGCAACTTCGACGGTCGTCGGTGACCAGTGCTGCCCATTGCTGTCAGCTGCCCTGGTATCGAGGTAGACGCGGACGGCCATGCCGGCACGCTGGGATGCTGCTTGCAGGGCAGTCCAGAGGCCGGAAGTCCGCTGGAAGTTGAAGGTGGAGCAGGTCACCGAGTGGCGCGCGTTGTTGACCAGGTGGGGTACGGAGGTGGTGAGCGGTCCGGTCTGGGCGAGGTGCCCGGGCATGGTCCACAGCGGGGACAGGGTGGTGGGCAACGCCCGGGCCCCCTCGACGGCACGGAGCACAAGGATGTGCCGAAGGCCCGCCCCCGGGCCGCTGGCGATCATGTCCAGGAGGCTTCGTACTTCGGCGCGGCGGCCGGCGGCGACCGCTTTGAGTGCAGTGGTGAGGGTGTCGCCGTCGGCGAGTCGGTCGGCAATGCCCTGGGCCTCGGTCCTGGTGAGCAGATGGCCGAGGCGCCGGG
Organism: Kitasatospora sp. NPDC091335; assembly: GCF_044757205.1. Lineage (NCBI taxonomy): Bacteria > Bacillati > Actinomycetota > Actinomycetes > Kitasatosporales > Streptomycetaceae > Kitasatospora > Kitasatospora sp. NPDC091335. The sequence continues at coordinate 83,345 of NZ_JBIVUM010000009.1, forward strand.
CGGCTTCGGCCTCACTCATTGGTCGTGAAGTAGCCGAGGTTGCTTGCGGGCAGGTCGAGGAGGAAGCGGCGGTCAAGGAAGCGGTTGGCCCGCTCGCAGGAGGTCTCCGAGGCCATGACGCAGCAGTGGCAGGCGGCGCCGTGGAGGAAGTCTTCCGGGTCCTGGGGGACGCGCATGGCGCAGACGGGGTCGGAGGAGCAGCGCCTGGCCTTGCGCAGGGCGCTCGCGACGACCCGCTCGAGCCGGGCGGGGTCGCTGAGCTGGACCAGGCCGCCGAGGGTGCCGTCGCTGTCGGAGGCGGTGGTGCAGATGAGCAGGCCGGCGGCCGGCTCGCGTCCGTCCGCGGCGGGCCAGGCGTAGAGGCGTTCGCTCAGGCTGGCGGCCGAGTAGCCGCAGGTGAGGGCGAGTTCGCGGATGAGAATGTGGGCGAAGGTGTGGACGAGCCAGTAGCGCGGCGGCTTCAGCCGGCTGTCGGGATTGACCTGGCCCGCGGTCTCGGAGAAGCGGCGCTCGAAGTTCCGGTGATGGGCCTCGCGGTGGGCGTACCACAGGCCGGTGTCGAGGATGTGCTTCTCCCAGGCCGCGACCTTGTCCTCGTCGAGCTGCAGGAAGATGCCCTCCCCACGGTCCTCGGTGGCAACCGTCCAGGCGGGGCGGGGGGTCCGGGTCAGCGGGGCGAGGCGGCGCGGCAGGTCGCCGACCCGGTCCATGTCGTCGATGCGGGTGAAGCCGACGAGCGCGTTGACCTTGCGGAGCCTCTCCACGGCCAGGACACGGGTGATCTCGGGCTGGAGGCGCTGCCCGCGCTGGCGTTTGGCGAGGGTGAGCCCGCTCTTGGAATCCTCGTCCCGGGAACCGGTGAAGTCTCCGAGAAGGTAGCGCCACTCGGGTACGAGGAGGTCGACCGGATCCCAGTCGCGGATCTTCTCCTCCTGCTCTTCCACGGTGGCCGGCGGAGCAACGGCAGCCTCCACTGCCTGAGCCAGTTCGTGGTCCGAGACCTGGGTGACGTCGACCCGGTCCTCCAGCAGGTCGCGGATCATGTCGAGGTTTGCCCGGTACTTGGCAAGCTTGTCCCCGAGCGAGGTGCGGATCCGGTCGGCGAGGTCCTCCTCCTTCTCCTGCTGGGACTCGGGCATGACGATGATCGACTGGGTCGCGGGGAACCACAGGTTGGAGGCGCCGACCAGCATCAGCTTCGTGGTGTTGCGGCAGCCCTTGGGCTCGAAGGCGTCCAGGTGGGGGTGGCGCCCACGGCACTGCGGCAGCTTGGCCTTCCCCGCCTCGCCCTGGGCCTCGTTCATCGGCCGCCTCATGTCGCACGACGCGCAGATGATGACCGCCGATGCACCCTTGCCGGCGGTCCGGTCCTCCATCTTCAGCGCCGGCATCTCCGCCCTGCTGCACGGCTGCCCACGGTGCACCCACAGCTCGTAGGGGAACTCGTCCAAGTGCCCGTCCGCGCAGGCCAGCAGGTACCGCGCGGGCACGGCAGGCCGGCGCATGGTCCCGCGAGCCCGGCTTCCGGCCCGGCCGGTGCACTTGGTGTGCTCGAACGTGGCCAGGTCGGTACGGAACGGGTGGGTGTTCTTGTAGTCGAACTGGGAGAGCATGCCGAGCATGTCGCACCCGGTGCAGCGCAGCCACTGCGGGAACACGCGGGCCGGGACGCCGAGGTCGTTGCCCTCGGCGGAGCGGCTGTGCTTCTTCGGCTGCCACGGGTGCGGGCGCAGCTGCACGTCGGGTGAGCGGAGCATCATGCGGACGACTTCCCGCAGCCGGGGCGCGTGGATCGTCAGGGGCGGGGAGTCGCGGCGGCGCCAGATGCGGTCCCAGTCGTCCAGGCCGGTGGGCATGACCGTGAACTGCGGCAGGTCCATGATCGATCCGGGGCCGTAGGTGTAGAGGAGGGACGAGGGGCGGGCCGAGCCGACCTTGGCGCGGTTGCGCTTGGCCGCCTTCTCGGCCTCCTCCTCCAGATCGCCGAGCGGATCGACGGCCCGGGTCGGGTCGTAGACGTAGCGGGTCTCGTCGGTCATGAGTTCTCCTCCGGCATCACCCACTGGGACGCGTTGGCGGGCGCGATGTACACCAGGCGTTCCTTGATCGGACTGACCAGGAGGTTGATCTCCGGCTGCACCTCGCGCATCGAGTTGGCCACGATGAACGGGGCCGCGTCACGGCTGTCGATGCCGGACTTGGCGTTCTCCGCGCTCATCATCAGTGCGTCGTGCCGGGTGTCGTCGGTGACCCTCTCGTAGACCAGCGACTTGCGCCGCTCCTCCAGGTGCTTGCGGCGCTTGCTCCACTGGTCGAGCCGGTTCTCCAAGCGGTGGCGGGCCCGCTCGGCGGCGTCCTCGTCCCCGGCCTGACCGACCCGGCGCGCCAGCGCCTCGATGAGCTCCACGGCGAAGTGCCGCTCGGCTTCGATCCGGGCCGCGCCGTCCTCCGGCGAGAGACCCAGCGCGCGTACTGCCTGCAGGACGCGGGCCGCGCTGACCAGCACACCGTCGAGACCGCGCTCGAGCGAGGTCACGGAGAACGGCGTCACGGACAGCGCCTCGACCTGCTGGTAGAACGTCTCGTGGTAGTGCCGGAACTGCTCGAAGTGGGCGAGGTCCCGGGGCCGCGCCCAGTTGCCGAGCGAGACCACCAGGCCGGGCCGCTCGGTGTCACGGCCGACGCGGGAGGACGCCTGGATGTACTCGGCGGTGTTCTTCGGCTGGCCGACCACGAGCATCAGGCCGAGGCGGGTCACGTCGACGCCGACCTGGAGCATGGAGGTCGCCAGCACCACGTCGAACGGGTTGAGCTCCCGCTCCGGGACCGGCTTCTTCGCCGCCAGCGTGGCGCGCCGGTTCCGCTTGCCGACGGTGGAGTCGAAGGCCGGGTCGAACGGCACCGCCATCTGGTCCAGGGTGGCGGTGATGTCGGCGCTGGCCACCCGGGAGGTCAGCTCCGCGACATGCAGCGACCCGAAGTTGGTGCCGGTACGGGCAGGGAGCTTGGACCACGGGCGCTTCCTGGCCAGGGCGGTCTGGATGTCGTCTCCCATGTACCGTGCCATGCCGGCGAGTTCCCGGGTCGCGCTGAAGTAGCCGACCAGGCTCATATAAGGGTCGGCCGCTGCCCCCGAATGGTCGAGCATCAACTGCCCGCCCGCCATGAGGATTTCCGCGACGCGGATCTCGGCCGTGGTCAGACGCACCCCGGTGGTGCTGATCCCGACGTAGCGCCGGCCCGGGGTCTCCTCGGAGGCAGGGATCTCCTTGGAGAAGAAGGTGTTGCCGGCGTCCAGCACCTGCGGCGGAAAGACGGTGACGTCCCGCCCGTACAGGGCCTTCACCTGGTCGGCAGCGTTGCGGGCGGTGGCGGTGGAGGCGACCAGAAGCGGGCGCGCACGGCGGCCGTCCTTGGTGCGCCAGTCGGTCATCACGTCGATGGCCACCTCGAACAGGCCGACCGTCGTCCCCAGCGCCCCGGTGATCAGGTGCAGCTCGTCCTGGATGACCAGGTCCGGAGGACGGAGCCGGCCCTTGGAGCGCAGATACGCCTGGGGCAGGCCGTCCCTGCTGCTCGGGTGCTTACTGTCGACCTTGATCCCGCAGTGCTGGTAGTCGGGGTGGACGAAGCCGTGCCGCTCGCACCGCTGCGAGACGTAGCCGAACAGCGAGGCCGCCTCGCCCTCCCGCGCGAGACGGGCGAACTTGTCGACCGTGGCGATCACGAAGGCCGGCGCGAGGCGGTAGATCTCCTCATCGACCGTCAGGACCGGCAGCCCCTCCTCAACCTCGCCACCGTCGGAGAACGGGCACCCGGCTAGCTCGTCACCGCAGTAGACGAGCACCCGGCGAAGACCCGGCTCGGTCTTGACATTCCGTGCCTCGACCCGGGTGCCGCACCACGGGCAGCGCTGGATCTGCAGCACCGTCAGCCGGTACCCGCGCCCCAGGTTGGCGTTGCGCAGCTGATCAGCCGCCTCGTCGTACCGCTTAGGACTCACATCGGTGCCGACCCACAGCCCGATCCGGAACGGCTCTTCACCCCACGTCGCCGGGTCCTCCATCCTCGCCCGCTCGGCCGCGCAGACCAGCGTGGTAGCGCGCTGGAACTGCTGGGCGGTCAGCAGGCGGAGGGTGTACCGCATCAGAACGGCTACCCCGAAGCGGCCGTCCAACGGCCCGTCGAAGGCATCCACCACGCCCTGACGGCGCCGGATCGCGAACGTGTACGCGGCCAGACCCAGGTACGCCTCGGTCTTACCACCACCGGTCGGGAAGAACAGCAGCTGAGCCTTCGCCAGATCACCGGAGCGCTTCTCGGCCCCCGGGTCGGACAGCAGCGGAAGCTGCATCAGGACGAACGCCAGCTGGAATGTACGCCAGGAGTGTGCGCGGTTCCCCTCGCCTTCCCGCTTGCCGGCCTCCAATACGGTCTCGCGGGCCTGATCGAGACTCTCGCGGCTGTCCTCCGGCTGGTTCGCGCGCCGCTGCGCCACCTGGGACTGAACACGCTGATCGGCCATCACCCGGTTCATGAACCGGAAGCACCGCAGCGCCTCCTCGTCCGCCAGCAGATGCTCGAGGCCCTCGGCGAGCTGCCGCTGGACCTTACGGGCTTCGTGAACAGCGTCCAGACCTTCGGAGCGAAGGTGCTCGGGCAGCGCCTCCGCCCGCGCCTCCTCGCCGTCCAACCAGGCGCCGTAGCCCTCGACGATCGGCTCCAGACCGGCCCGCAGCTCACCAGGGGTGGCCTCCGCGAGCTTCGTCATGTCGAGCAGGGCCGCGCTGATCTCCTCCGCGGCCGTCTGCGGCGTCTCACAGGTCGGCAGCCAGGTAGTCCACACCTTGCTGGCCAGGCGCGTGCCCTCAGCCTGCGCCCAGTCCACCGAACAGGTACGCCCGACCGCGAACTCCAGCCGGTCGCGGTACTGGAGACGCAGGCGGCGCAGCTCGTCGTCCGGCTCCTCGCGGGTATCCGTCAGCGCGTCGTTCACCGGCAGGAACACCGCTGCGCCGTCGGGTGCGGCGACCGACAGCTCGGTCTGATAGAGCCACGCCTCCACCGGGATCTTGCGCGGGGTCTCCAAGTCGTTGCACAGCGCGATCTCGATCAGGCGGCAGCCACGCTCAGTGTCGTCGTAGCGGTCCACCCGCAGCATGACCTTGTCCTCCAGCACGAACGGCATCGTGCCGGCGGAGGAGAGGTCGGCGACCTTGATCGGCGTGGTGTGCTTGTGCGGCTTGCGCTGGTAGCGGCGAAGACGGGAAGCGCTCTGCTCGCCCTCGGCGTGCTTCTCCTTCACCGGCTCGTACGTGCCCCACGACGTGGTGACCGTGAACTCGTCCAGGTCGTCGGGGATCTGACAGCGCAACCCCATCGACGCCGGGATCATCAGCCCGCGCTTCTGCGGCTGGTCCTCGACCTCGTCCTCGTCAGCGCCGGCGCTGCTCTCGTCCACAGCGGTGACGGGCACGCCGCGGCTCTCGGCCGCGTCCACGGCGTCACCAACGTCGGTCGCGGCGTCGCCGGAGTCGGCCTGGGTGGGGTCGTCTTTGCTCGCGGTGAGACGGACGGGGGCGATGCGGCCCACCAGGTACGCCGAGTCCGGAACACCTTCGAGGATCTCCTCGGGCCCACCCGCCGGCCCCAGGAGTTCACGCTCCAGGACATCGGCCAGGTTCTCCCGCACCGTCCAGGAACGTCCGTCCGGCGCGAGGTGAAGGCGGTACTCCTGCTCCTGCGGGACAGCAGGCTGCTGGGCGGATCGCATGGTCACTCGTCATCCCCTTCCTCGGCGTCGCCATCATCGCCCAGGGGTACGACATCGCCCTGTGCGGCGGCACGACGATGGTTCTCCTCCAGCAGCCGGTCCAAGATCTGTACCCGGGCCGCCGGGCTCACCGTCCAGCGCTCCATCTGCCGGTAGGTGTGGAAGCCATGGTCGAGCGGGATGTCATCCCAGCCGTAGGCAGCCAGGACGACCTCGTCCAACTCGATGTGGATCTGTCGCAGTCGGGCGACGTCACGGTCAGAGTCCGCGACGCCTGGGTCGTTGACCAGGTTGTAGAGCTTGGTCAGACCGAGATCGCGGCGGAGCATGATTTCGCGACGCTCGCTGTCGAGGGAAACTCCAACTTTGGAGATACCCTCGGAATTCCCCATCGGGAAGGGAAAGGTCAGAAAAACACTTGACGGCGTATAAACGGGATCCCCAGTGCGCGTCGACCCCCAGCACGTGGCCCAAATCCTATGAATCGACGAGCTGAGAATTCCAAGCACCACCGGCTCGCTCGAAGCAAATACGACCAGCTTTTGATCAAAAACCTGCCCAGTGGGCACAAATGCCGGAATTTGAGTTGCACTTGTCTGCGAGAGGACGATTACTCTATCCAAACCCGCAATTGCTTCCCGCATGGCGGGGCGCGCTCTCAAGTAAAGCCACCAGGGTGCTTCTCGGACTTCTCTGGCCTTCTTCATTCGCTCAGGCTTAACTCGCTCCAAGAGTCGCCCGTACGGAAGGCTGTACCTCTTTGCAACCTCTTCTGGACTGTCGTTGAAGTCAATTACCCAGCGGCTAGCCTTGAGCGCCGGATCGCCATTGATGTCGTTCTTTCCGTGCGGATAGGGGAATAGCACATCCTTGTTTCGCGGATCCTCATCGATCCACAATGCTGCCTCATCCGGCTCAAGAACAAAGCCCATGCCCAATACAAAACATCCCTTGAATGCAATCCCCGCATTCTCGAGCAGTGGCTTCGGCGCACCCTCCACACGGCCAACCGGCTCCAGTAGCGTGGAAATCTGCGATACTTCAAGGTCATCAGAGAACCTCGGCGCTCCTCTGCTAACCGCACCACGACTACCCCAGATCGCCGCGTACTCCAGATTAGCGCTCGCAGCAGGCCAAGGACGACTCTGAATCGCACGGGTGATCGTGAATCCCGCTGCGTCCATTTGGTCAAGTCCAACGCTGCGTGTGGGCCCCTGGGCAACCGTATTTGTCGCAATCACGCCCAGCCCACCCCGCTCCGACAGTAGCTCATAGGCTCGGAGAAGGAAGTATGCGACGATATCTGCACTGCCCTTCCGCTCGCCGGCCAAGACATTAACGAACCAGTCTCGAAGATTGGTCCCCAGCGCTCCAGTAATCTTGGATCCGCCCAGGAATGGCGGATTGCCGATGATGGCGTCGAAGCCACCACGCTGCATTACGTCCGGTACGGCGAGGACCCAGTGAAGCGGCTTCCATCGCTTGTAGTCCGTCGGAACGGTCGGTGTCAGCCCTGCCTCCAGGATGCCGTCGAGCATCGCCCGGTCCTTCTCGCCACCGCCCACGGGGTAGGCGAGTTCGACGGCAACGCGGAGGTTCTCGTACGCTGCCTTCAGTTGTTTTCCGGGCTTGCCGCCCCACTTCAGCCCGGCGGCGACCACCGCGTCCGCGACGTCGGCCAGCTCTCCAGTGATCTTCTGGTACTCCCGCCACTGGCGCCGTTTGGTCGCGGCCGAGCGCTGCGGGTCCTGCTCGTTGACCTCGGTGGCGAGCTGGCGGCGCAGGCGGGCAGCACGGTCCAGGATGGCGTCGATGTCGATGTTGAACATGCTGATCTGCTGGCCAGCGGCTGCCGGGTCGATGTGGAGGTCGCGGAGCTGGCGTGGGTCCGTCAGGCCGATCAGCGCGTTGCCGTGGAGGACCTTGTCGTCGACGAAGGAGAACGGCAGCTTGGGGTCGAGCGAAACGAGCCACAGGGAGAGCTTGCACATCTCCACCGCCATGGCGTTGATGTCCGCGCCGTACAGGCAGGTGGCGACGACCGTCCTTATGGCGTGGACGTGGAGTTCGTGCGCCGTCATGCCGTAGACGGCCTCTTCCCTGCGCCACGCCTCCACGAGCCGGGCGGCGAGGTAGCGGGCAGCGGCGACGAGGAAGGCGCCGGAGCCGCACGCGATGTCGGCGATCTTGAGGTCGAGGATCTGGTCGGAGGAGATCGGCTGCCAGTCGTCCTGGTTGGCGCTCTGGTGTGGGCCGGGCGAGTAGACCAGCGGTTCGAGGGCGTAACGGACGACTTCCTCAGCCAGGGAGCGCGGTGTGTAGTGTGCGCCGGCCGAGGCACGCGACGGAGTCTCCACGAGCAGAACGCCGCCGGGCTCGACAACGAGGGGCCGGTTGCGCAGGTCACGGCGGATAATGCCGAGGAAGGGACGTAGCCGCCCGCGCAGTTCCTCACTGCCGGTGAGGTCGTGCAGGGCGGTCTCGGCGTCGTCGATGAGTGTGTCGCCGGCCTTGAGGGCCTTCGTGAGGGCAGCCTTGGTGGGCGGTTTCGCGGCGGGCTGGTGCTGCTTGGCCCAGTTGAGGATCGCGTCGGCGAGAGCGGTTTCGCTGCGGCTGGTCTGAGCGAGGTGTTCGAGGGTTTCGAGGGGGATTTCCGGCTCGAAGCCGGGAGTGCCGGTCAGGCCGAGGGTGATCTCGTCCGTGTTCTCGCAGGAGTAGCCGAGCAGGCCCTCGTAGATGTAGCCGATCTGTTCGACGTCGATCTCGCGGAAGGAGATCCGGCGGGCGGGCTCGCCGCGCAGTTGCGCGATCTGAACGGCGCGCAGGACTTCGAGCATCACACGGTCGCTGACCGTGATGGCCAGGGCGCTGTGGGAGCCGCGAGTAATGAGGAAGGGGAAACGCGCCGGGTCGAAGAGGGAGCCACCGTATTCGGGCAGGCGCAGGTCTTCGAAGGTGGCTCCGCGGTAGAGGGCCTGGGAGGTGGCGAGGAGGCGGTGCCAGGTGAGGGAGGTGGCGTCGAGGGCCTGGTCGCCTTCGTCCTGCTGGCGCTTGTCGAGGCGGTCGAGTTCGTCGCTGATGCCGTAGCCCATGGCGAAGAGCTGGTTCTCGGGGAGCAGTCCGCGTTCCTCGGCGAAGAGGAGGAAGACGACGCGCATCATGACGGTGACGGCGGCTTCGTAGACTTCGCCGCGCTGTTCGGGGAGGGGGTCAGGTTCGCTGCGTTGTACGGCTGCCAGTCCGGCTTCGGAGAGGGCCTGAACGATGAGCTCGACGGCGCGGCGGACCTGGGTGCCGAGGGCGTCGGTGATCTTCTCGGCGGCGGTGACGGACTCGCCGAACAGTTCGGTGAGCCGGTCCTGCGGCTTTCCGCCGATGAGGCGGCGGCGCTGGAGGAGCTCGATGAAGGCGTTGCGGGTGGCGGGCTCTTCGATCCAGGTCTGGGCGTCGACGATGCCGGAGGCGACCATGGTCTTCTCCCGGGCGCTGACGATGGCCCACCAACGGCCGTCGGTGACCACGCCGATGGTGACGCCGGAGGCCCGCAGGAGGTGTTCCATGCGGTCGACGGGGCTGTCGGACCATCCGTCGGCGAGCGGGTCGCGCAGGGAGTCGACGGGGTCGGTGACCAGGACGAGTGCACCGGTTGCCTCACCCTGGAGGAGGGCTCCGTCGGCTCGGACGGTCACGGCATGGTCGGGTGAGCGGACCTCGGCTGTGGCCGGCGCTACGGACGTGTACGAGGCGGCCCAGCGCAGTCCCTGGCGCAGGACGAGGTCGACCCAGGTGTCGCGGGCCTCGCGATAGAGGGCGAGGGCTTTCTCGTCGTCGCGGTGGGAGTCCCAGCGCTCCCAAGCCTTCTCGAAGGCGGGTTTGGCGTCCTTGATGGCCGCGAGGGCGCGGGCGTCAGGCTGTGGGATGCCCTGGGGCCAGACCCGCTCGAGGACGGGAACGGCGAGGAACGGTCCGTCGGCGTCGACCAGTTCGAGCCAGGCACGGTGCAGGTCGGCAGTGGTCGGGGCGTGCTTGCGGCTCATGCCTGAACGCTTCCGTTCTTCGCGTCTTCGGGGGTCAGGGCGAACACGACGGCCGCGGCCGACACGTACGGGCGGATGTCGCTGTAGCGCTCCCGGATCGAGGCGACCTCGCGGGCCTCCTCGTCGTCCAGGCTGGCCAGACGTTCGTTCATGTTGTGGAGGTCTCGGCGGCGCTGCTTCTGCTGGTCGTCGCTGAACAGGACGTCTTCCTCCTCCGACCGGATGGCCAGCTCCAGCAGGTCGCGGGACTCGCGCAGGTTGATACGGAAGGCGCCGAAGATCTCGTGGGCACGGGCGATGTCGGTGTCCCGTCGCCGCGTGAGCGCTTCGGTGACCTTCTCCTGGCGAGCGGTGCTCTTGCGATCCATCGCGCTCAGAAGCCGGTCACGCAGGCGGGCTCCGTCCTCGTTCCACAGGGCGGCAAGGTGGGTGAGCACCTCCCTGTCGGCCAGCCGGAGGTCAGCCGAGTCGAGGGCTTCATCGAGGACCTGCTCGACCTTGGATTCGGCCAGCGCCTGCCCACGCAGCCGGATACCGGTGAGGAAGACCTCCTCGTGCAGGCGCAAGCCGCCGCGGCCGACCAGGACGAGCCTGGAAACGGCGGCGACGCAGGACTGGGGAAGTCCGTTGGTGACGACGGCGGTGACCCGGTTGACCGGCGCATCAACGCTGAACAGGGCGCTGCGCAGGGTGCGCGTGGCGCGCTGCATGAGCGCGTGGCCCAGGTGGATGTGCACGAGGTCGGTGCGCCCCCGCGCCGCTTCGTCGTCGAAGGTGACCGGGCGCGGAACGCCTGGCTCCAGACGTGTGTCGAGGCCGCGCAGGGCTGGCTGCCAGGAGCGGCCCAGCCTCGGTACCTGAAACACCTGGGCGTCGGTGTCCTCGTCGCCGATCTCCACCAGCGGCGGCTGGGCGTCCAGGAGGAGGGCGGCGTCCACGACACGGCGCGCGTTCGTGGGCGTGAGGTGCATGAGCGCCTTGCGCTCGTCGTAGGTCCGGGACAGCTCGGTGAGTTCGCGGTTCAGCTCGATGCTGCCGCGCAGGCTCTCGATCTCGGCCTGGTCGGCGTCGGCGGACGCGCTCGGACGCGCCTTGCGGGGAGTGCCCGTGGGGCTGAAGTGCCCCTGCACCTCGGCGTCGATGACCTGGTTGACCTTGCCAAGGTCCTTGGTCGCCGTGCTGACCTTCCGCGCGATGATCCCCATGAACTCCATGTCGGCCGCGTAGGTCGAGGAGGAGGTGACGGGCTGGAAGTGGTAGATCTCCGGGCTCTCGGTCTGCCCGTACCGGTCGATCCGACCGATGCGCTGTTCCAGGCGCGAGGGGTTGAACGGGATGTCGAAGTTCACCAGGCGGTGGCAGTACGCCTGCAGGTCGATGCCTTCCCCGGCGGAGTCGGTGGCGAGCAGCACCCGCACGGGGTGCTTGTCCGGCCGCTCCGTGAACCGGGCGCGGATCAACTCGCGCTCCTCGATCGGGGTCGATCCCTGGATCGTCTCCAGCACGCCACCGTAACCGCGCTGACGCAGGACACCCGCAATCCAGTCCAGCGTGGCGGCGTACTCGGTGAACACCACGACCCGCTCATTCGACCAGGTCCGTCCGTCCGGGCGGCAGACTGCGTCAAGGAAGGTGAGCAGGGCGTCCAGTCGGGAGTCCGGCTTGTGCTCGTAGCGCAGCCCCCACTCCACCAGCGACGTGGCCTCGTCTTCGAGACCGGCAGGCAGCGGGCCTGAGCCCTTGGAGTGCCGCAGTGCGGTGAACTCAGGGTGTTCTGCCGCTCCTTCCTCCTCGTCCGACTGCCCGCTGCCAAGGACCTCGACGTAGTAGTCGTCCTCGTCCAACTCCAGCTGTCGGCTGCCGGCCGCCGCGCCCTGGTACAGCTCCAGGGTCCGGGCGAACGACCACGGGCTGGACAGGAAGCGCTTCTTCAGCAGCATCGAGACGATGTCGCCGCCCTTGCCCCGGCCTCGCTCGCGAGCTGTCTCCGTGAGCAGCCGCACCAGCCGGTCGAACTGCTCCTGCTCGTCATCGCTGGGCGTGAACGGGATCGTAGCGATCTTGCGCGGCCGGAAGCCCTTGTCCGGCAGCTCAGTCTTCACCCGCCGGACCTTGACCTCGTCGAGCGCCTTCTTGTCGATGCTCGCGCCGCGGGAGAACCGGCGGCCGTCGATCATCTCCAGCAGGGCAGTGAAGGACTCCGAATAGCCGTTGTGCGGCGTGGCGCTGAGGAATAGACGGTGCTCGCACGCCTCTGCCAGCTTCTTCGTCGCCGTGGTGCGGTGGCTGTCCACCGCATAGCCGCGCTGGCCCGGGGCCGATGTCGGGCTGGCCGGCGCCACGTGGTGCGCCTCGTCGACCACCAGCACATCGAACGCGAAACGGCGGGCCGAGGACGCGTTTCGAGTGTCCGCCAGGACATCACGCAGCAGCCGCTGGGCCCGAAGCGACGGCAGCCACGCCATACTCACGATCACGCGCGGGAACAGCCGGAAAGGGTTGGCGTTCAGCCCATGACTGCGACGGACCTTCGCCATCAGCTCACTGTTGACGATCACGAAGTCCAGGCCGAACTTCTCCCGCATCTCGTCCTGCCACTTCAGCGACAGGCTCGGGGGACAGACGATGACCACCGTGCGGGCCCGGTGGCGCAGCAGCAGCTCCTGCACCACCAGGCCCGCCTCGATGGTCTTGCCCAGGCCCACGTCGTCAGCCAGCAACAGGTTCGTCCGCGAGGACTTCAGCGCCCGGCGTAGCGGTTCCAGCTGGTACGCCTCTACGTTCGCACCACTGCGAAACGGTGCCTGGAAGGAGTTGGCGTCCGCCGAGGTCACCGCACCCCACCGCACCGCGTCCACGAACGCGGCCAGCTTCTTCGGGTCGTCAAAGCCCTCCGGCCGGACGGTCTCCGGCAGACCCTGGTCCGGCTGCAGCGTGTGCCCGACCTCCAGCTCCCAGACGACCGCCAGTTCTTCGCCGAGCCGGTCCTCGTCCAGCGACTGAAGGCTCACCACGTGCGCGAGGCGGGGTGTTCCCTCGTCGGCGGGGCTTCGCGGCAGGCCCTGCTGTCGGACGTCCGACACAGCCCATGTGGAGCCGCGGACCTTCACCACCTGGCCAGGCTCCGGCACGGGCGGCAGCGCTTCCGGTCGTCCGGTGCGCTCCTCGGCGTCGCGCTGGTCTTCAGTGGTGGTCGTCGCCACGTGTCGGACTCCTCCATCGATGCAGCACACCCGAACTCCCGTCATTCTTCCATCGGCCCGTGACTGTGGGCTCGGAGACGTGTTCGGCAGGTGATCATTATCGCCGATACGGGATGTCCACCGCCGGAAATCGTAAGGATCAGTGACCGCGGTGGTTCATGGTGCTCAGCCTTCGGCTCGCCAAGGGAAAACCCCTGGTCAGAGGCCCCGGGTTGAGCCTGGCAGTCGCGTGGTGGTCGCGGGCAAGGGACGGGAGACTGGAGACCGGACATGCTCAGTCTCCGGAGGCGATCAGGATGCGCTCCTCAACCGACCGTGGTCGGGTCTACCGGCGCTGTGGCTGCCGCGACGACCACCGCCACCAGCTCGGCACCCACTGCCCTCTCCTCGCCGCCGACCCCTTGCACGGCAGCTGGGCCTTCGCCGTCGACGTGCCCTCCACCGACGGCCGCCGCCGCACGATCCGCCGCGCAGGCTTCCCCGACGAACTCGACGCACGCATCGCGCTGCGGCGCTTCAACGAGTCCCTGCCCCTCGGTGTCGTCACCGACCCGAGGCAGACTCTCGCCGACTACCTCACCGGCTGGCTCGCCGAGAAGGCTCTCCACCGCAAGCCCACCACCATCGCCCGCTACCGCCCCTATGTCGAGCAGGACCTGATCCCGGCCCTCGGCACGATCCCGCTCGACGATCTCACCCGCCGACATCTGAGCGTCTTCGTCACCAACCAGCTGCAGCGAGGCCGCGGCAGGGTCACCGTCCACCGGATCATGTCTACCCTCTCCAGCGCCCTCAGCGACGCCGTCACCGCCGAGCGCCTCGCTCGCAACCCGGCTAAGCCCCCGCTCATCTCCAGGCCCGCCCCGGCCGAGCGGCATCTGTGGACCGAGGAGCAGGCGGCCTGCTTCCTGCGCTTCACCCACGTCACCGACCCGCTCTATGCCGACCTCGCCGAGCTGATGATCGGCACCGGCATGCGCAAGGGTGAGGTCCTCGGCCTGCGCTGGGACGATGTCCACTTGCCCGAGCGCACCTTGTTCGTCCGCGCGACGCTCTCCGCGATCGACAACAACCAGCTCCTGCTCACCGCTCCGAAGACCAAGGGCAGCCGCGCCTGGGTCGCCCTGTCCGACCGCGCCGCCGACGCCCTGGAGGACCGCTCCGGTTCACGCGCCTTCGGCCAGATCACCCCTGCCGGCGGCTTCGTCTTCCACCGCCACGGCCGCCCGCTGCACCCCAAGACGGTCCTCGACCGCTTCCACTTGCTCTGCGACAAGGCCGGCGTCCCCCGCATCGCTCTGCACGACCTGCGTCACCTCGCCGCCAGCTTCGCCCTGGCCGCAGGCGTCCCGCTCCCGGTCGTCTCCAAGACCCTGCGTCACCGCACCCTGTCCACCACCGCGAACATCTACGCCGAACTCACCCGCCTTGCGGAGCGGGCGGCCGTCGACGCCATCGCTTGGACCCTCAGCGCAGCCGACCGCGCGGTTCTCGGTGTGCCCGCCTGCCGAGCCCGGCGCCCCTGGCACCAGAACCCACGCCCCCACCACCGCCTGGCTTCCCGTCAGGCGCCACAGGAAATCGAGCCGAGTACCACCTGGCCGATGTGGCCCGGCGACCACACTGCGACCACCAGCCGACGGAATATCAAAAAGGCCGCTCCCGCCAGAAGCGGAAACGGCCTACGACCTGCAGTTTTGCAAGTCGGGACGACAGGATTTGAACCTGCGACCCCTTGACCCCCAGTCAAGGGGTTCAACTAGTGTCGACAGCCGAGGCCTTGAGGCCTCGGCTTCTTTGCTTCCCAACTCCACTGAAACTAGGGATGGTTGAGGATCGTCGTGAATAGCGAGAGTCGGCAGACCCCAAACCCGGTTGATGCTCAGCTGGGTTCAAGTTCGTACATAGATGTCCGTAAGCGCTCACGGGCGCTCACCAGGCGCGGTCCCCAAATGGTCCCCAAGCCCCCGGAGCCGCCTTCGTCACCGCGAGTAGCAGCAATCTGTCGCCCCTTCAGCAGGACCCTTCTGCCGACCGCCGCAGCCCATCGTGCAGTGCCCCTGGCCGGACAAGGCGGCCCGGACGGATCAGGGTCGATTACCCACTGGATACGGATAGTGATCTTCCGGACGGTGTGTCGTCTTGAGCGTGTCCTCGCCATCCGGTTCTGAGTGCTTCGCGCACCGCCCAACGCGCTCTGCCGCCACACCCGACACAGCAGCCACTCTTGCCCCAGACTCACCAGGCAGTCCGGGAGAAGGGGAAGCTCATGGGACAGCGTGCGCAGCGGGGCAGGGTGTACCGGCGGTGCGGGTGCAAGGACGGGCACGGGAGGCAGTCGGGTGCGTGGTGTGTGCGGTTGCTGGAGGAGGCGGAGCACGGGTCGTGGACGTACTGCGTCGACCTGGCACCGGAGGACGGCAAACGGCGTACCCGGCGGCGGGGAGGGTTCGCGTCGGAGGCCGAGGCCGCGCAGGAGTTGGCGGCGGTGCTGGAGGGTGAGCTGAGCGGGGCGTACGAGGAGCGTCGCACCACCGTGGCGGAGTACCTGCGGGAGTGGTTGGGCGCGCGGAAGGCCGATCTCACCGTAAACACCTACGCCGGCTACAAGGCCTACGTGGAGAGGGACCTGATCCCCGCGTTCGGGCGGTGCCGACTGCTGGACCTGCGGCCGAAGCAGATCGAGGACTGGATGGCCGCGCAGCGCAAGGCCGGCCGGGGCCGGGTCACGCTCTACCGGGTGGTCTCGACGCTGCGCAACGCGCTGAACCACGCGGTGCGCTCCTGGCGGCTGAAGTTCAACCCGGCCGAGCACTGCGTGCCGCCCAAGCCCCGCGCCGACGAGCGCACATGCTGGACCCCGAAGGAGGCCGCGGCGTTCCTGCGGCACAACGCGGAGCAGTACGCGGACCAGCTGGCCGACCTGTTCGAGGTGATGCTCGGGACCGGCATGCGCCGCGGTGAGGTCCTGGCCCTGCACTGGCCGGACGTCCACCTCATGGACCGCAAGCTGTTCGTCCGCTGGACCCTGTCCGCCGTGGACAACGGCGACCTCCACTTCAACCAGCCCAAGACCGAGGCCAGCCGCGCCTGGATCAGCCTCTCCCCCAGGGTCATGGCCGCCCTCCACCACCAGGCCGCCCTCCAGATGGCCGCCCACCCCGACGGCCGACTGGAGGGCCTGGTCTTCGCCCACGCGGACGGATCGCCCCTGCGGCCCCAGTGGGTCCTCGACCAGCTCCGCAAACGCACCACCGAACTCGGCCTGCCCCGGATCGGCCTGCACGACCTGCGACACACCGCGGCCAGCATCATGATCGCCGAAGGCATCCCCATCGCCATCGTCTCCAAGACCCTGCGCCACGCCACCCTGGCCACCACGATCAACCTCTACGGCCACCTCCTCAAGGACTCCGCCGACCAAGCCGTCAACGCCCTCGACCAAGCCCTCGACCAAGCCCAGGAAAGCCGGCTCCGAGCCGTCCCCCGCGGCAACGACGACCTGCCGCTCGCGGCGTAGCAGTAGCGGCGGGCGGGGCCCCTCGCCGGTCCGGTGCAACAGCATCGGACCGGCGTCGCGGGGCGGACGGCCTTCAGGTCGCGGGGTCGGCTGGCCTCCCGCTCCGCCGGAACAGTGCCGCGGTCTACCAGCCCAGAGGCAGCTGTACGGGGATTCCGGTGGCCGTCTCGACCCGCGAGGCCAGGCTGGCCGAGATGGGCACGTCGAGCCGGATGGCGGTCGGGGTGTAAAGGTCGGTCTCGATTTCGGGTGTCGTGAGGGACACGAGGAGGGCGTAGGAGACCGGGCGGCCGACGCGGTCGGATCTGTTGTTGTACTTCCACCAGCCGCCGGCCGGGTAGACCGCCAGGGCTCCACAGTCGGCGAGCTCGGCGGCGGTGCCGCTCCAGATGTCGGCGTGCAGGGAGCCGCGGTTGCGGTTGTCGGAGCCGACGAGCCAGGCCTTGTCCCCCTCGAACTTGCCGACCGTGGTCATGCCGTCGTTCGCGGCCTGCGCGTCCTTCGCGACGCGTCCTTCAAAGTCCGACAGGTTCTCCAGCGGCCCCTTGATCGCGAACCTCAGCTTGTGGGAGGCATAGGTGTGCTGGCCCATGACACCGCGCCGGCCGGGATTCGGTTCGACGAAGTAGGAGAGGGTAACGCGCAGCTGGACCGGGGTGGCGCCGAGGTCGAGGAGCTGCTCGCGTGGCCAGGGCAGCTGGTGGAGCTTGAGCTCTCCCAGCTGCACACGGCCCTCGTCGCGGCGGAACGGGACGAGGGAGCCCTGGATCATCAGCGTGACGGCATTCGTCGCGCTGGACAGGACGCGCTCCTCGGTCGGCACTCCCCAGCCGTAGCGGCGCAGCACCGTGCGGGCGAAGTCCTTGCTGCCGTTGCCCTTGCCGGTGCGGCGGCGGCCGTTTGCGTTGAGGATCCCGTCGGTCATGGCGTTGGTCCAGCGCGCTTCGTGGACCAGGAGTGCCCGGATGGTTTCGGGTGTGAGGGCGGGGTAGGCGGCGTGGGCGATGGCGGCCAGGCGTGCGGCCTGGGCGGTGGCGGCGCTGGTGGCGTTGGCGGTGGTGAGCGGTCGGTCGAGGCCGTGGTGGGTGGTGGTGAGGCTGACGATGTCGTGTTCGTCGGTGAGGGTGACGTCGGCGTCGACGAGGAGGTTTCCGCCTTCGAGGACGATGTCCGGCTTGACGGGGGTGTTCACGGGCAGGGCGACGGAGGTGCGGCTGAAAGGTGAGAGTTCGCCGGCTGCGGCGAGGGCCCGGTAGCCGTGGAACATGGGGTCCCGGGGTGGCTGGGCGAGGTCGGTGTAGGCGCCGACTGTCAGGACGTTCCAGGCCTGGGCCGGGTTCTCTATCGGGGAGGTGTCGCAGAGTGCGAGGTGGTGCAGGGTTCCGTCGTCCTGGCGGAGGTGGGTGATGGGGTGTTCGCGGACGTTGCCGGCTGAGACGACGATGAGCCGGGAGGCCTCGGGGTCGGGGGCGCCGAGGAGTTCGATGCGGTCGTCGTGGACGGCGATGTCGGTGCCAGCGGCGAGCGCGTCGAGAGAGGCGGACCACAGGCTCGCCCGGCCGTCGGTGCCGTTGCGTTCGGGTGTGGAGCGCTGGGTGACGGCCATGGAGAAGACCCGGGCGTGTGGCTGGTCGACGGTGCCGGTCTCGGCGTCGGCGATCGCGTTGACGGTGACTTCCGCGTGGCTTCGCGGGGTGTCGTCGTGGCGGATCCGCTGGGGAAGGATTTTGACGGATTCCAGGCCGTGGGCGAGCGTGATGGTGCCGGTGGATTCGAGGGCGCCGGCGAGGTCGCCGAGGAGGGCGAGGCCGGCCATCTTGGTTCCGTGGCCGTTGTTGTCGTCCGGGCCCTCGTGGAGGAACACGCTCTGCGCGCGTCCGGCGAGGGCCTGCTTGAGGAGCGGGTGCTCCTGGTGGATGCCGGTGTCGAGGATGCACACGACGGGTGCGTCGGCGGCGGCGTGCTCGAGCCGGGTCGCGAGGTCGAGAGTGAGGTCGCGCTGGAGCGTGCGGGCGGTGGTGTGGATCTGCTCGGCGAAGCTGGGCTGCCGCACTTCGGAGGGACAGGCGTTGGTGGCGAGGAGCGTCTTGAGCTGGGTGCCGGTCGTGGCGATGTGGGCGATCCGGTAGTCGCCGATGGTGATCGACCGGTCGGCGACCGGCCAGCCGTTGGCGGCGGCGATGCGCTGGAGGGCGGCGATCTGGTCGGTGTCGGTGATGCCTGGGTCGAACCACAGCTCCCACCAGCGGTGTTCGCTCATGTCCGGCAGTGGTGCGTCGTCCTGCCAGAGGTGGTCGAGCAGGGCGTGCTGGATGCGTTCGGTGTTGGCGACGGCACCCTGCTGCTTCGGCTTGCCGCTCGGAGTGTTCTGGGTGAACTGGCTGATCTTCTCGGCGAACGCCTGGACTCGCCCGTCGGGGATCCAGATGACGGCTTCTTGCGGGCTGCTGCCGGTTGCCTCATGGACACTCATGAGCGTCAGCCCGGAGTTGGCGAGGCTGTCGACCTGGAGGTCGTACGTGTCGGCGGCTTCCACCCGGATCGCGAAACCGCTCGCCCGTTCGGCAGCGTCCACTTCCCGGCGATCGACGGTGGAGGCCTGCCGGGCTTCTTCGAGGCCGTCGAGCAGGCGGTCCACATGGCCTTGCCGGTCCGCGGACCGGTCGGCGAACTGCCCACCCCAGGTGGAGCCGGAGGGCCTCGGGGTGAGTGTCTTCGGTTCCCAGGGGACCAGGAGGTGCGGGGTGAACCGCGACGGGGCCGGGTCAGGCATGGCGCAGCGCGTGCCGCTCGTCCAGTCCTTCGGTCAAGAGGTGTTGGTCGACCACGTCGTTGCCTCCGAGAATGGCGCGTTTGGCCGCGGATTCGGCGGCCTTGACCAGCTCGGCGTGGCTGAGCTGGTCGACCTTGGTGATCAGGTCGGACCAAGGTACGCCGGTGGTGTCCATTCCGGCTAGGCGTCGTTGCAGAATCTCGATCGCCTGTTCCGGGGAGGGTGGTGCGTAGTGGACGACGAGGTCGAAGCGGCGGAAGAGCGCGCGGTCGAGGAGGTGGCGGTGGTTGGTTGCGGCGACGACGAGGCTCTCGGAGGGGGCTTCGTCGAGGAAGAGGAGGAAGGAGTTGAGGATGCGGCGGGCTTCGCCGACGTCGTTGCCGGCGGTGCGTTCGGCGCCGAGGGCATCGAACTCGTCGAAGAGGTAGACCGCGCGGGTCTCGGCGGCGGCTTCGAAGACGGTGCGGAGCTTGGCGGCGGTCTCTCCCATGAAGCGGCTGATCAGTCCGTCGAGGCGGATGGTGAACAGCGGCAGGGACAGTTCCTTGGCCAGTGCCGCGGCGGTCATGCTCTTGCCGGTGCCGGGCGGTCCCGACAGGAGGATGCGGTGCACGGGGGTGAATCCGAAACGCTCCAGACGGGCGCGCTGGCGCTGCTCGTGCAGGACCTTGTCCAAGGGCGCGCGGACATCGTCGGCGAGGGTCATGTCGTCGAGGCGAACGTCGGGGTAGCCGGCAGTGAGAAGGCTGGCGAGTTCGCCCCTGGGCTGGACGACCGGTGTCGGGGCGAGCCTGGGGATCTTCTCGGCGCGGGCGGCGTCGATGATCTCGCGGAGTTCGACGGCGATTTTGCCGTGGCCCTGGCGCGCCGACTTCGCCGCCACCTGCAGGGCGATGCTGTAGAAGCGGTCGTCGTCGCCGCTGGCGTGGGCGTTGAGGAGCGCCTTGAGGTGGTCAGCTGTGGCAGCCACGCACCTCACACTCCTCTTCAGCAGACCGGCCCGCCACTCTAACGAGCGCCTCGGGCGATGGATACCCCTGGCACGCGCGGGCCAGCGCCCTGTTCATCGTACGGCGGAAGGATTGGCCGCTCGACTGCGGGCCGGAGATGCGCGCGACCACCGAATCCTCGGGTGCGAGCGGGACCCGGTGGGCCGGTCCTGCGCGGAAGGCGGGGGGAGGGCGACGGGCGGCGTTGCGCGGGTTCGTCGGTCATGGCCGCTGGTTGCCGGGCAGGACCGCGCCGTCGCGCATGCGGACGGGCAGCTCGCTCCAGTCGTGGAGGGCGCCTTCGAGGAGGTTCTCGAACTGTGCCCTGCCCTCGTGGGCCAGGAGGTCTCGCAGGCAGGCGCAGCCCTGCATCACGGCACCACCGGTGAAGCAGACGAAGATCCCGGCAACTTGGAGGCCCAGTGCGGCGACAGCGATCTCCTGGCCGAACGGCAACGGTACCCGGGCAGCCAGTTCCCGTGCGAAAATCTGCTCGATCCGGGGCCGCCCCAGTACGGCCAACAGCCTGCCCACGACGCTGCCGAGCATGCCGTGCAACGACTTCTTCCCGTCCAGGAGTGCACGGGCGAGCGTCGCGAGCGCCTCGCAGCCCCTCCCCCGATGGCGCTCGACGAGAGCGTTCCAGGTGGTGTCACTCACGTGCCGCAGCGCCTGGGCGGCGATGGTGTCACCGCCTCCCGCCGCCACGAGTTCGACGCACACCCGGGCAGCGCTGTCCGTCTCGGCGCGGCTCACAACCCGCAGAAAACTCGGAGCCGGGCGGGAGGTGGTGCGCTGGGACGGAATCCGGGGTGTCCTCGACGGCGATGTGGCCCGCCGGCTCAACGACGGCCGGTTCACCGTGGAACTGGGCCGGCGAGGCCTGCGGACGGCCGACCTCGCAGGTGCGCCGCTCGCTGCCCGCCTGCGCGGGGACGGCTCCGTGGGTCGCGGGCCGGCGGGGAGGCCTTGGTGCAGGTGGCAGCGGAGTCCGGGGTCGGAGACCCGGTTCCTGCAGAGCTTCCTGTCCTTCTTCATCGCACGGCACCTGTTGACCATCCGCAGAGAGTGACCAATCCGGCACCTGCGGAAAAGTGGGCGGGGGCCTTACCGGTTTGAACGAGCCATCCCGGGCGGCCCTGCGACCTCCTGGGTCAGGCGTTCTCCGACATTGGAACAGCTCATGTGCGGTCTGCTGCCGCAGAAGGATGCCCCGATCCGTTCGACTGCCCGTTCGCCCTGCGCTGCCGCGCCGGGAAGGGGCCGAGCACCGTGTCGGGCCCGGAAGGTCCCTGCCGCCCGCCCGCCCGCCGGCGGCGGGCGGGCGGGCGGGCGGAGGTACTCGCGGGCCCGGCCGTTCAGCGGCGGAAGCCGCAGTGGGGGCCACGGGCCGTGACGTTCCCGAACGGTTCGAACCAGGCCTGCGCGCGCAGGTCGCCCACGCCCAGCTGCCGGTTGGCGTCACCGTCAGGGTCCTCGATGCCGTCGAAGCGGGAGCTGTAGAGCATGAGGACGTCGGTGTCCTGGAAGAACATGTCCGTGCAGGCGTCGAAGTCGTAGTCGTCGCGGTGGACCGGCAGTGTGGTGTGCGTGCCGTGCCCGGTGCCGTCGGAGTCGTCCCCGAGCTCGTCGGCGCTGTCGCCGGCGTCGTCGATGGCGAGGTGCAGGGCGAGTTCCTCGGCAGTGCAGGTCGGCCGCGGCCAGTGGCCTCGTTCGAGGTCGTCGGCAAGGTCGTCGGCTGCGCGGGCGAAGCGGCGCCGCCACTGGAGATCGGTGTCGAAGGTCAGCTTCGGCAGCCGCGGGAACACCCCCCAATTGCCCTCATGTTTGTCCAGGACGAGGCTCCCGTCACCGAGTTCCTCGGCGTCCTCGTACGCCTCGTCGGCCAGCAGCGACAGCGCGGTGTGGAGGAGGTCTGCCGTGCGGGGAGTCAGCTGCCACAAGCAGCTCTCTTCCTCACACTCCGGGTCCTCGCAGTGCGGGTCCTCCACGGGGAAGAGCGCCGCGAAATCGGGAAGTTCCTCCCCGAGGCTGTGCTCAGGGAACTCCCCGGCCTTGGCGGCACGCGGGCCGGGGCCGAAGTCCGCCACGACCGGCTCCGCACTCCACTCGGCGACCTCGTCGCCCTTGTTCCGCCGCAGCAGCGAGATGTGGCTGCGTTCGGTGAGGGCGTCCGCCCCGTCGACGTCGGCGGGCGGGTCCGCGAGCCACATGACCGCGCCGACCACGTCGTGCGGGTCGTCATCGTCGAGCTGATCGGCCGGCATCGGCTCCCACCCCTGCTCGCCCGCCGCATCCAGCAGGGCCTGCCGGTCGCGGACATGGAACTCCCGGAGCGAAGTGATACGCACGACCTGGCCCGGCAGGTCACGCAACCGAGCCTCACCCCGCGCGGGAGCGCCGGATTCCGGGGCCGCGTCGTTGTCGCCGCCCTCACTGTCGGCGCCGTCCTCCTGGTCGGGTTCCTCGGGCGCGGATCCTTCGGGCCAGGCGATGAGCGTTCCAGCCGCGGCCGACCAGGTGCCGGCGAGCACGTGAGCCACGGCCTGCCGGAGTGAGGACGCCGGAGCGTCCGGCAACTGCACGCACAGCCCGTCCATGGACTCCGCATGAAGGGCACCCGCCGCCCGGCTCAGGGTCCGGCGCAACAGTTCGGCCGCGCGGTGGGCGAGTTCAGGGTCTCGGCAGGTGAGGACGGCTTGGAGCGAGTCGGGGCCGTCGTCGTGGGAGAGGAGTGCGAGTACGCGGCTTTTGCTGGGGGTGTGTTCGCAGAGGAAGTCGCGGGGCGAGGCGGTGAGTTGGTGCTCGGGCATGCGGGGAACTCCGGTGTGGTGGAAGGCGCGCCCTGCGGAGGGCGGTGCGGAGGGGGGTGGAGTTCCGCAGGTGGGCGCGTTGCTGACGCGCCTCCGGACGGTGAGGAAGTCGGCTGACCGCAGCTGGTTCCGCCGATGCTGTCGGCGGTCCGGACCTGGTCCTGTCCGGCACCGTACCTGAGTCGCCGAGGAGTTGTCCCCACGACGACTATGCCGCTGGCGGCGAAGTAGCCCCGGGCGGCCGTGGCCCCAGGGATTCCCTGGCGCGTGGCCGCCTGCAGACGGCAGCGTAGGGACTGTCAGTGGGACCGGCTGGCGTGCTGGCATGCCGTCAACTACCGCCACTGTCCGTCGTGTCCCGCTCGGCCGTACCTTCACTCCGGAGATTCCGCTCGGCCCTGCCGGGAACGTCCCCCTCACCTGCTACGCCGCGGCGTCCGGCAAGGGCAAGCTCCATGGCGACGAGGCCTGCGGCACACTGCGGTTGGCGTCCTCCGTCCGCAGCGCCGAGATCCCGCTGGGTGAGGCTGTGGGACGGCTGCGTGGGAGCTGCCGCTGGCCGCTTCCCGTCGACAGTCCGATCCTCAGGCTCTTGGCGGCGGCCATCGACATCGGCGCCCTCGAGTTCTGGCTCGACCGCGAACCCGACTCGGAGGAGGAGAAGGCGGAGGAAGCGGATGCCGCGCTCGCCCTGGCCACCAACGAGTACCCCCGAGCAGTATGGGTGAGCCGTCGGACGAGACGGACGGCGAAGCCGGGGAGCCGGAGGAAGACTTCGACGACGAGGCGTGGCAGCGCTACTCCCGCGCCCGGGAGACGCGGCGCCACCGCCATGAGCACTGGCGCCGCCTGCACACCTACCTGATCAGGAGCAACAAGGCCCTCCAGGCGTTCCCCGTCCTGCGGCCCTGGGCCGAGCCGTTGCAGACCAGGTTCGCCGAGGTCATCGAGGAGGAGCGCCGCGCGTTCGCGGCCTTGGTGCAGCCGGTCCCGCTGGTGGAGGCAGCGGCGGTCAGACTGCTCCCGGAGCCGAAGTTCACACCGGGCCCGGAGCTCGCGGGTCTCGGAGCCGATGCAGCCAAGGTGAGAACGACACCCATTGGTGATCGGCGGGGCAGCCGTGACGTGACGGTGGCCGCACGGGTTCTTCGAGTGTGACCAAGAAGTGGGCCCGTGCGGCCTTGACCCATCCTGCCTTCTGCGGCGTCTCCCGTACACATCTCGGCGATTTGATCGAAGAGTTGGCCGACCCGTGGCTCGCCCGGTGCGAGTCGGCGCTGTACGAGCGGCGTGGTGTCGAGCGGCAGCGAGAGACCGGTGCCGGGCCCAAGCACGACCTGGTCTTCACCGACCGGCTGCTGGTCACCCTGGTCCACCTGCGCACCGGGCTCCCGCACGCCGCGCTGGCCGAGCTGTACGGCACGGCCCGCTCCACGGTCTCCCGGGTCATCGGCGAGATCCGGCCGTTGCTGGCAGCAGGCGGCTTCGCCGTCCCCGACCGCCCCGGCGTCCGGCTGCGGACCCTGGCGGACGTGTTCGCCTACGCCGAGGCCGAAGGGATCCGGGTGCGGATCGACGGCGCCGAGACCCAGGCCCGCCGCCCCAAGGCGTACCGACCTGGACCGACGGTGCCCGATCTTGGTGGCTAATTCCAAGTCTCTTGCGATGTCTCAGAGTTGAGATGCTCTGGGGTGGCCCGGGGAGCGGTATCGGACCTGTTCCTTGGGCCAGGGGTGGCAGCGTGGGCACGATGCAGTGGATCATGAGCGCTGGTGATCTCTCGGGCCTCGTCTTGGATCGGAGCATGTCGTGTCGGTGCAACCGCAGCCCTGGCCCCAGCCTGATCCGCAGATCGCGGCGGCGATCCGGGCGATGTACCGGGGCAAGCGGGAGGCTCCGCTGGCGGTGCAGGTCCGTGACCGGCTCGGCGAGCTGTTCCCGGACGCGGCCTTCGCCGACGCGTTCGGCCGGTCGGGCAAGCCGGGCTGGTCGCCGGGCCGGCTCGCGCTGGTCACGGTCCTGCAGAAGGCCGCGAACCTGACCGACCGGCAGGCGGCGGACGAGGTCCGAGAGAACCTGGCGTGGAAGTACGCACTGGGTCTGAGCTTGGAGGATCCGGGGTTCGACCACAGTGTGCTGTCGGAGTTCCGCTCCCGCGTTGTCACCCACGGGTTGGAGGAGCGGGCGCTGCCACCTTCACGCCGAGGACGAGAAGCTCGCCGTGAAGGCGGCGGTACCCCCACCCCGGATTCTCCGCGGCCAGGCGCAGCACCAGGGCGCGGATGGAGCGCACGGTACGCGGCCGCCCTCCGCGCTTGGGACGGGACCGGGCAGCGTGACGGCGGGCGACCAGGTCGCGGTGCCAGCGAAGAACGGTGTCCGGCCGTACCAGCAGTCGCATCCGGCGGAGCACCTGCGTCGGCAGGTGGTGGAACAGTGCCGCAAGGAATGCCCGGTCGCTCGCTTCGAACCGGACCCGCTGCCCGCCCAGCTGCCGTTCCAGCACCGCGATCTGATGGCGCAGGGCCAGGATCTCCACATCCTTGTCGCGGTCGCTCATCGGCAGCAGACGCAGCATCGCGAACGCGTTGGTCACGCCCAGGTACGCCAGTCTCAGCAGCACGATCCATCAGCCTGGCACGCTCATGCGGGCACCCTTGGCCGTTCGCGAGAATGCGCAGGTCACAGGCCCCGGATGAGGTTTTCGGCAGGAGCAGGCATGGAACAGAGGGCACATCACTTCAGACAGTGCTGAAGTCGGCCTGAAGGTTGAAGTTGGCGACATCCTCATCGTCAACGGTCAAGGCACTCACGTTGAGCTTGAACTTCGCGCGGGGGGTCTTGTCCTTGGGGAGGTCGATGACGGCGGTCAGGACCGTCTTCCCCGGCGGGATCGGGCGCTTGCCGTCGCTGGTGTTGCAGCTCAGCTTCAGGCTCTCGTCACCGCCACCGCGCAGTTCCTCGAAGAGGTCGTAGCGGCGCTGCAGAACCTGGATCATGCCGAGCTTGAGGGTGAGGTTGAAGTATGCGCCGTCCTTGATCTCCCTCGCCACGGCCGCTTCGATCCGTAGTGTGACGGCGCCTCCCGGCTTCGGCGGGTCCGGGGTGACCGCGACGGAAGTGATCCGCAGCCCGTCCGACGGCATACCTTGGTCTTCGTAGCTCCAGCTGGCCATGGAGAACTCCTTCGGTAGGGATGCACCTCGCCGGCGCGTGGCCAGTATTGGCTGCGGTGGGTGGGATCGTTGGGTGACGCCCCATCACGCCACTCGAACGGATGAATGAAGGTTTGCCTCGGCGCTCCGGGCGGTGGTCGGGTTCTGTGAGCGGTCCACGGCGGCTTGAGGGTTACTTCCACGCTCGGCTGGTCCGATCACAGCCCAGGCGTCCGGAGCCATGCATGGCCGCTGTCGCCGAGTCACCGGCGCGCGATCGCTGGTGACGGCGACGGGTCGGCCTTCACCGCGGCTGTCCCGGTGCGGACGCCCGTCGGATCCCGTCCATCTCTCAGGGCCGCGTTCGAGTCGGCGGCGGCGTGACCCGTACTCCGCGTGCCCCTGTCGGGTAGTCGGGCCTTCAGTCGATGGACCGTCGGCCTCGGCGATCAGGTAGCCGAGTTTGGCTCTGGGCCCGGACCGAGCTACCGACCTGCTGGAGGATCATCTGCTGGGTGAATGCTGTCGGCCCGGATGCGTCGGCGTCCGCCGTGGTCGGGGAGAGCGCCCGGAATATCTGGATCGTCTGGGCGGGGATGGCGTTGACGAGCGCCGGGACTTCCTCGGCGAACACGGCTGCGGTCTCCCCCTCGCTCACGCCGCACTGGTAAGCGTTGGCCGCGTTCTTCAGTCGCGACCAGCACAGCGAGCGCCAGGCGACGCCCCAGCCATAGCTGGTCATGCCACGGGCGGTGAGCAGCTTGGTGGCGCCGGCGAGCAGGGCGGCCGGGCTCCGGTCAGCGGTGATGCGGTCGCCGGGGAAGAGGCCGACCAGCGGGGACAGGTGGCGGTGGGTGCGGTCCGAGGTGTCGAGGTCCTGCGGGGTCATCCACTCCTCGAGCAAGCCGGTGTCCTTGCTGACCTGGGGGAGGTAGAGGCGGCTTTGCAGGTCGGCGACGGTGGCGGCGTAGGCCGGGTCCTGACCGAGGGTGGCGGCGGCCTCCCGGTAGAACTGGAAGAGCTGCCAGACCAGTTCCTGCGCGCGACGACCGATTCGCCCTCGTGTGCCCCCCGTCCGGCGACTGGGACCGTCGGCACCACATCCTCGTGCGGAGATCGGACCTCCTCGACTCGCTGATCGGCGTGTTCGAGTCGTTCTGGCAGATCGCCGTCCCGCTGCCGGCCGCCGCCGAGACCGCGGACGACGCCGGGACGGCTCCCGGTGCCGAGAACCGGCAACTGCTCACCTACCTCAGCGGCGGCCTGACCGACGAGTCGATCGCCCGCGAGATCGGCGTCAGCGAACGGACGGTGGCCCGCCGCATCACCCGCCTCCAGGAACTCCTCGGCGCGCGGACACGGTTCCAGCTCGGCGTCCAGGCAAGCCGTCGCGGCTGGCTCTGAGGAGCCGAGCCGTGCGGTACCCCGCGACGGACGATGACCGGCCTGCCACCGCGCGTCTACAGAGGCTGGCGGTACAGGGCCGCCGCCGTGGGCGGTCTCGTCGTGGTGGACCCGCACGTCTGCGGCCCGGGCGCGCGGCCGTCGGGGCGGCCGGTGCGCGACCCCGCACCGGGCGCCGGGCCGCGCACCCGGGACGTCCTCAGTTCGTCGCGTCCGGCTTCACGAGGTCGGGCAGCTTCGCGTCGAAGAGCCCGCCAAGCTTCAGCGAGGGCATGATGTGGCCCTGGTTGGCGGCGTCGTTGACGACGCTCGCGGCCCACGCGGACGCCGCGAGGCGCTGGTTGGGCGTGCCGTGGTGCCCGTAGCTGCGGAAGCCGCAGTCGCCGACCTGGTAGAAGGACTGCTCGGAGGCCAGCAACCGCTTGGTGTTGAGCGCCTCGCCGCGCGAGTGGGTGAGGAAGTACGTGCCGAACGCGTCCGCCATCATCTCGACGCGGCGGCTGGCCTCCGGCCCGGTCAGAGTGGTGTTGGAGATCAGGTTGTCCTCGAACTGCACGTGGTGGCCGAACTCATGGGCGAGGATGCTACGCGGAGCGGCGTCGCCCAGGCCCACGGCTGCCATGCCCTGCAGGATGCCGTCGCCCATGACGATGTGGTCGGAGATGCCCCGCGGGTGCGAGCTGCCCTTCTCGGTGTAGGCGATCGAGTTGAAGGTGAAGTACGGGTTGGTGCCGCCCTTGAGAGCGGGCTCCGAGTTGATGAGCTCGATGAGGTACCGGGCCACGGGGAGCTTGCCCTCGACGCTGCCGATGGGAACCCGCATGTACAGGGCGCGGGCCAGCCGCTCCGGGGAGGAGAAGACGTCACCGCCGTGCATCGGCACGATCTGGATGTCGTCGGAGTTGATGTCCCAGAACTTCTTGAGGTCCTTCCCTTCGGACCTCAGCTCGTTGGTGTATTCACCGTTGACGCCGAAGGTGGTGGACTTGGAGTCGTCGGCGGTCAGCATCGCGTCGTACATGGCGAGCGTCCCCACCCCGAGCATGGGCAGGGCATACCTGAAGACCGGGTCGGCGTCCTTGAGCGTGTCCCTCGCGTAGGCCGTCAGCGCCGTGTTGCTGCACTGGTAGTCGCCCGGATTGATGACGCCGTCGAGGATGTTCGCCCACGGGGTGTCGTCCACGCCGAACTCGGCGTCGGTGGCGGCGGCGCGCTCCTGCCAGCCGGCCGGCATCGCGGTCAGGATCTCGTCGACGAGCTCCCGCTGATGCGGAGTGAGCGAGGAGGTGTCGAGCCCGTAGGCGGAGGCCACGGCGCCGGCGGTGGCCGTCGTGCCGTCCGCGGCCGCTGCCGGCAGGGAGGCGCCGAGGGCGCAGGTGGCCGCGGTGACAACGGTGACGGCCCAGGCGAGCATCTTCTTCACGAGAACTCCTTCTGCGTACCGGAGCCGACACGCCCGCCCGCCCTGTCGGGGCGCACGAGGCGGTCGGCCGTGCCGTCGGCAAGACTGCGTGGAGAAGCACTTCCGGAGACAGTCCTCTGCACTGTCCGAATCCGGCATGACAGGAACTCGACAGACTCCACACGTCAGCGGGAATCCGCTATGTGACCGTCTCTCACGTCGGAAAGCCGAGCAGGTCACCGCACTCCTCATCGTGCGCCGCGTCCCCCGGCTGAGCGCTGAATCCGCCGCTGGTCAGGGCGAGTTGTTCACCGCCTGGCGTTACCACCCCGTCTTCACCGACAGCCCCTTCACCACGCTCCAGACCGAGCTCCAGCACCTGGCAGCACACGGTCGTCGAGCAGGTGATCGCGGACGGCAAGTCCGGCGCGCTGGCCCACCTGCCCTCCGGAAACTTCCAGGCCAACGCCGCCTGGCTGACCCTGTGGGCGATCGCGTTCAACCTGCTTCGGGCCGCCGGCACGCTCGCCGGGACCTTCCGCGCCAGGGCCACGACTGCCACCCTCCGTGCCCACCTGGTCAATATCCCGGCCCGGATTGCGCGCTCGGCATGGCGTCTGACGATACGCTTGCCGATGCAGTGGCACTGACGCGACGCCTTCACCACGTTCTTCGACGCCGCCCACGCACCGCCGACCCGCTGGCCGAACCCACCCACCCCGCCCGCGAGGGCCCGACCGGAGAGCCTGTGGAAGAGCTGGACAGACCAACGGGTGCCACACGCCCTCCCACCGGTCACCGCCGCCCGAACACCGACACGGTCACCTCAGAAGCGGAGCGGTGGATCCGGGCTGAGTCGGTTCGACCTCGACATCACCGGGCTGATAAGCGTCATCGGCGCGTTCACCCCGCAGTTGGTCAACGCTGCCGGCGAACGTGGCGTGGCCGACTTGATCACCCTCCTCGGCGGGCCGCTGCTCCCGTATCGTCGGTCGTATGACGCGTCCGCTGCTGCACCAGCGTTGGCCCGAACTGGCCCAGTCGCTGCCGCACCTCCCGCTGGGCGACGTGCCGACGCCGGTGCGGCCTCTGGCCAAGCTCGGCTGCCAGTCTCCGCTCTGGCTGAAGGACGAGAGCGGCTACGGGCACGGCGGATGGGGCGGAAAACAAAGTCCGCAAGCTGGAATGGCTGCTACCCGAAGCCCACCGGCGCGGCGCCCGGACACTCCTCACCGTCGGCGGTCTCGGCACCAACTGGGGCCTGGCAGCGGCACTCTACGCCCCCGAACAGGGCCTCACCGTCGCCCTCGCCCTGATCGACCACCCGGTCGACGATCACACCCGGGCCCAACTCTGGCGCCTTCGCGCATCCGGCGCCACCTTGCACTTCCTACACACCAAGACCCGCCTGATCCTCGCCGCCCCCTGGCTCTTCGCACGCCATTCCTCGATGCGAGGCCCCACCCTCCCATACTTCCTCCCGGCCGGCGGATCCTCGCCGCTCGGGACGCTCGGGTACGTCGAAACCGCACTGGAGCTGGCCGCGCAGGTGTCGAACGGGCTGCTGCCCGAGCCCGGCTGGGTCGTGACCGCGGTCGGCTCGGGAGGCACCGCCGCCGGCCTGGCCCTGGGGCTGCGGTTGGCCGGCCTGCGCACCCGCGTCCTCGGGATCGTCGTCAACGACACCCTGCGCCTGGACAGCACAGCGCTCAACGCCCTGGCCCGCAAGTCCGAGGCGCTGCTCCGCAGTCGGGGCGCCGCCCTGCCCCCACTCGGCCTCAGCTCGGACGACATCCGCCTCGACCGCGGCTGGCTCGGTCCCGGCTATGCCCACCCAACTGCCGAAGCCACCGCAGCACTCAACCGCGCCGCCTCCGACGCGGGGCTGGCACTCGAGCACACCTACACCGCCAAGGCCTTCGCGGCGCTCCTCGACCTGGACGCCTCCGGGCGCTTCGGCGACGAGCCGGTGCTCTTCCTCAACACCTTCGGCCCCAGATAGAAGGCATCAACCGACCAACGCCCGCGAGTACGGGGCCCCGGCCGATCCGGCAAGGGGACTATCACGATCTAGGTGTACGACACCCGGTTGGACTAGGTGTTGATCTTGCTGTCGGGCGTGGGCCGGTTGGCCTACGCCCGTCCGGCTGACAGGCGCCCGTCGAAGGTGATGTCGAAGGCGTTGAGGGCGGCCATCCAGCGGTTGCTCCAGCGTTGCCGGCCGCGGCCGGTGGGGTCGAGCGCGAGGGTCGCCAGGTAGAGCCGTTTGAGGGCGGCCTGCTCGCTCGGGAAATGCCCGCAGGCGCCGGCGGCCCTGCGGTAGCGGGAGTTGAGGCTCTCGATGGCGTTGGTGGTGCAGATGATCTTTCGGATCTCGGCGTCGAACGCCAGGAAGGGAACCATCTCGGGCCAGGCCCGCTCCCACAGTCGCACGACGGCCGGGTAGGACGCCTCCCAGGCGGCGGCGAACTCGGTGAACCGCTCCAGCGCCGCGGCCTCGTTCGGTGCGGTGTAGACGAGCTTGAGGTCGCGGGCAACCGCCGCCCAGTCCCGCTTGGAGGTGTAGCGGAAAGAGTTCCGCAGCAGGTGCACGATGCACGTCTGCACCACGGTCTGCGGCCAGACCTGGGCGACCGCGTCGGGCAGCCCCGCCAGGCCGTCGCAGATGAGGATCAGGCAGTCCCTGACCCCGCGGTTCCTGATCTCGGTGAGGACGGACTGCCAGTACTTGGCGCCTTCGCCGCCGCTGGAGGTCCACAGACCCAGGATGTCCCGGTAGCCGTCCGCCGTGACGCCCAGGACGACGTAGACCGGCCGGTTGGCGACCTGCCCGTCGCGGACCTTGATGTTCACGGCGTCCACGAACAGCACCGGATAGACCGGGTCAAGGGGACGCGTGCGCCACTCGGCCATGCCCTCCAGGACCCGGTCGGTGATCGTGGAGACGGTCTCCTTGCTGGTGGTCATGCCGTAGACCTCGGCCAGGTGCGCGACGATCTCCCCGGAGGTCAGGCCCTTCGCGGTCAACGAGATGACCAGGTTGTCCAGGCCCTCGGTGCGGCGGGAGTGCCGGGGCACGACCTTCGGCTCGAACGTGCCGGCCCGGTCCCGCGGGACCTCGAGCGTGACCGGCCCTGCCTCGGTCATCACGGTCTTCATCCGGTAGCCGTTGCGCGCGTTGCCGCCCTTGCGGGCCGAGCGGCCCGGCTCCGCGGTCGAGGCCAGGTGCTCGTCCATCTCGGCCTCCAGCGCCTGCTGGAGCAGGTGCCGGGTCAGCTGCTGCAGCAGTCCGCCCTCGCCGAGCAACTGCATCCCGCCGGCCCTGGCCTGCTCGGCCGCCAGCTCAGCGACCGAGGCCACCACATCCGACGCACCCGTATTCCTCCTCGGACCCATCTCCAAGGCATCGGCCGGACAGGGCTCCGACAAAACCGAACTGTCAGAAACCGACCCGATCCGGTGATCCGTCAGCGAGCTCATCAGTGTCTCCCTTGATCAGGGCGTCCACCTGATTCATGACACTCCCCCGGCAAGCAGCCGCCTGCGGTGTCCTACCGGATGAGCAGGGCCGTTCGGAGCGTGGTTTCGCGGAGGTGGGCGAGGAGTTGGGGGTCGTCGTCGAAGACGATCTCGGCGGCGGGGTCGAGCGCCTGGTGCAGCATGGCCTGAACGACGTCGGCCATCGGCTGTTCGTTGACGACCGCGGCCCAGCGGGCGGCCTCGTCGTGGTCCCCCTTCGCGGTGGCGTCGGCCCACTGGGCGACACAGGCCTTGGTGACGCGGTAGGCGTTCACCCTGCCCTTGGCCAGCAAGCCTCGGTTCAGGTCGAACAGGTCGATGGTGGCCCGGCCTCTGGGGGTCAGCGGGTGGTACTGGCCGACCGCCAGGACAAGCCGCAGGTGCGGTGTCGGGTCCTCGGCCGTGGGGTCGATGAGCAGCGGCTTCCCGTCTGGGTCGAGCGGGAAGACGGCCTTCTTGAGGTGGCTGTTGCACAGTGAGCAGGCGAGAACGTGGTTGGTCCAGTCGAAGGCGCGTATCGGGTGCCGGTCGATGGGATCGAAGTGGTCGATGTCGGTGCCCTGGTTGTCCCCGCAGTACATGCACCGCTCGCGACCGGCCGCCATCTCCCCGAGGAGGCCGCGCAACGGAAGGTGCACGTCACGTCGCACGGTGGTGTTCTTCCACAGCTGTCGTGCTCTGGCCTTCGGTTCCGGAGCCAGCACGATGTCGCAGGTGCATTCGGCCATGCGGGAGCGCGGCGGTTCCGGCAGGGGGAGCCGATGGATTCGGATCACGCGACGTGCCCGGTCAGGGAGTGCAGGCGGGCGGCGACCTCGTCGACCCGGGCGGCCGGCGAGCTGGTCAGGGTTCGCTTCAGCTGCCGGTAGCGCTCCCGCTCCTCATCGCCGGCCTCGCCTGCCACGATCTTCATCTCCAGCGCGACCAGGAGTGCCCGGGCCTCGTCCGCGCGCTGCGAGTACGGGGTGTCGAGGCCGAAGAGCTCGGACAGCACCGCGTCGTCGCCGCTGCCGAAGACCACCCGGTCGTACAGGTCTGTCCCGACGACCTCGGGGGCTTCGTCGACGTCCGGGCCGGGCAGGCGGATGAG
Source organism: Kitasatospora sp. NPDC091335 (assembly GCF_044757205.1). Classification (NCBI taxonomy): domain Bacteria; kingdom Bacillati; phylum Actinomycetota; class Actinomycetes; order Kitasatosporales; family Streptomycetaceae; genus Kitasatospora; species Kitasatospora sp. NPDC091335. The sequence continues at coordinate 117,023 of NZ_JBIVUM010000009.1, forward strand.
CCCGGCGGGGTCGGCGGCCTGGCAGATGTAGGGGCTGTGGGTGGTGACCAGGAACTGCACCAGCGGGAAGTGCTGCTTGAGCCACCCTCCGATGCGCTTCTGCCAGGACACGTGCAGGTGCGCGTCGATCTCGTCGATGATCACGACGCCGGGGACGGTCACGACGGGGCGGCCGCTGTCGTGTTCGACGTGGAGGGCGCCGTACGTGTCGTGGAGCTGCTTGAGGATGTCGACCACGAGCGCGGCAACGGTGCGGTAGCCGTCGCTCATCTCCCGCAGGGGAAAGGAGCGACCACCGTGCGCGACCCACAGGCCGTCGGAGTCCACATTTCCGATGGCGTAGTCGTCGGGCAGGAGCTGGTCGCCGAGGATCTCCAGGGCGATGAGCTTCAGCTCCGCCGCGCCCGGGCGGTTCTCCAAGGAACGCAGGTGCTGCTCGATCAACCAGCTGACCCCCTCGGCCAGCGAGGCGTCCTCGTGGAAAAGGCTGGTCAGCCGGGCCACGGCACCCGACCCGGCCATGCGCCGCTGGACCTCCCCCGACCCGCCGACGAGCCGGCGGAACGGCCCGTAGCCCGCGCAGAACCAGCCCACCGGGTTGTCCGCCCACGGCCCGCGCTGGGCAGCGGTCGGCGCTTTCCTGTACGTCACCGTGGTCAGGGCCGGCTGTGCATGCCTGCCGGCCATGGCGGCGGTGTCCGGCGCGGTCCACTGCAGGCCCGCCCAGAACACGCCGGCCGGTGGCCTCCCCTTGTCGAACCGGTCCTCCGACGGGTCCGGGTGCAAGCACACCTCCGCGACGGCCTGGGACTGCTCGTCGCTGATCCACGAGTCGAAGTCGGTCACCAGCCCGCGCGCCGCACTCGGACCGCTGACCGCCAGGGCGACGGCGCGCAGCAAGGTGGATTTGCCGGAGCCGTTGCGGCCGGCCAGCACCGTCCATCCTGCGTAGGAGCCGTCGGGCCGGGTCAGGTCGAGGTCCACCTCACGGGCGCCGCGGAAGCCGCGTACGTTCCGCACCCGCACGTTCTTGAGGTACATGCCCCGTCCTCCAGCCCGTTTCCTCCGTCATACGTCCCGGTCCTGGGCCGCTGCGTCGACTCTATCCGTGCCCGGCACCGGAGGAGGACTTCGTCCTGTCCCGGTGGTCCGCCATGGCCCGTTGCGGTCTTGCCGGCTCCGCAAGCGCACCGCCTGGATCAACCTCCCGATGATGGGACTGGATGACCAACGCGGCAGCGGATCTCGGTCAGCCGGCAGGTAGCGCCTCAGGGTCGTGGTCGACATCGAGGAAGCGGTACTCGGTCGCCCGGGTGCGGCTCATCGCGTCGAAGGTGCGGCGTTGCTCGACGACGAAGCGGACTTGGTCGCCGAGCGCCAGGCGCATGGCGAAGAGCTGCTCGGGGTCGTCGAACTTCACGTCCCAGGCTGGTGACTTCTTCGAGACGCCGGTCTTGATCCGTACCACGCCGGAGCTGCGCAGCTCGGTGATCCGGCCGGACAGGCGCTGGACGTCGATCGCTGTGTGGGTCTCGCGCAGGCGGGCGACGTACGCTCGGCCGCGGGTTGTCAGGGTGGCGGTGCGAACGGCGCCGTCGGAGGCGAGCCATTTCAGGCCCATGCCGAGGTCGAACTTGTCGAGGGCTTTGACGACCACGTCGACCGGGTCGAGGATCTCGCTCCAGGCCCGGACGTCCTGCTCGTCTTCGAGGGCGCGCAGGAGGTTGACGAGAGCGCGCACGCCGGCGTCGGCCGGTGAGATGTCCAGCGGCAGGCCCTCGTAGTCCGGTTCGGGATCGGGGGCTGGTCGGGGCCGTACGTGCATGACGGTGCTGCCGCGGGACAGTCCCGTCAGCTCCAGGGGGACCTGGCGGTGGGCTGCCGCCGAGACGCTGTCCTGGAGCGGGCGCAGCAGGGCGTTGCCCCAGTCGAACTGGAGGGCTCCGGTGGCGGCGTGTTCTCCGGTGAGTCGGATCTGCAGTTCTTCCTCGGCCTGGGCCTGGGGGTCGTGGCGCTGGAGGTAGTCGAGGTTGGCGCGGCGCAGGTCGCTCTCGACGAGGTCGTCGTCCCGGTCTTCCGTGCCTTCTTCTTCCAGTCGGCGGGCGGTGCTCTCGCCGTGGAGTCGGCGCATCTGGTCTCGCCATTCGGCCGTCACAGGGTCACCTCCACGTAGCCTCGTACCGGCGCGGCGCTCTGCACGCTCGGTTCCCCCTCACCCGGCAGGCGGCATCGCTGCCACCAGTCGTCCCAGCGGCCGCGGTCGCGGAAGTACTCCAGTTCCTCGGCTGCGAGGTCCTGGGGCTGGAACACTCTGGCCACCGGCACGTACGGGATCCGCAGGGGAGCCACGTGGTACCGGTCCTGCATAGCCTTCCAGCTCTTGAAGGCGGTAGTGAGCCATTTCGAGCCGGGATTGCCTCGAATGGCCCGCTCGGCGTCGGGGTTCATCAGCAACGTGGCGTCCACATTGTGGGGGTCGAGCTTGGCGCTGACGAAGCTTCCTCCCAGCCAGACGCTGTGGATGAGTTCACGGCCTTCCAGCAGCGGCGTGAACTGCTCCTCCAGGTGGATGAACTGGTAGAGGTACTCCTGGAAGCCGTGCCAGACCTGGAGCCGGGTCGTGGACGTCCGGAGCCGTTCCGCGTGGACGAAGGCCTCGGCGGCCTGCGTGATGGTCAGCCGGTACCGGCCAGGCGGCAGGTGTCCGCGGTCATCGAAATCTGGCAGCACAGGCCCCCCTTACCGTTCGTTCACGGTGACCCTAGCGGCAGACGTCTGGAAGGTGCCCCTCTTGTAGGGAGATCATGCAGAAGCGTGATCTCTCGGACCTCACGCCGGGCTGCGGTCGATCTCCAGGACGTCGTAGAGGTGCTGGGGCGCTCCAGCAGACCACAGCTTGCGTTACCCGGACCGCGAGCGGGTGCTCGGGCGAGGTCCAGGTCGCCCACTCCCAGGTGCTCGGCAGCCCGATGTGCGGTTCAAGGTGGTCGACGGTACCGGCGGCCGTCTCCAGCCAGACGTCCGCACGCCCGTCGCCCGCGACGCCGGCCTGGGCGGTGCCGGTGGCCCAGTCGGCGGCGGTCAGGGCTGGTACTCGACGGGGCCGGTCACCTGCGCCGCCGGCCGACCCGGGGCGGTGACGGCCGGCGCGCGGGTCACGGCGGCGGCCGCGGTCACGGCGGCGGCCACAGCCACGGCGGCGGAGGTGGCGGCCAGCAGGGAGCGGCGGGTGGTTGGTTGGGTACGCCCTCCCGGCATCGGCCGCCGGGGCGCGGTTACGGTCCGCTGCGCCGGTCAGGGGCCCAGCGGTGGCCGGAAGGGGTCGGAAGGGGCCGGAGGGTGGTCGCGGTCACCCGGGGAAGACCTGGCCCAGTAGCCGCTGAAAGGTCTGCCGGTCCGCCTCGTCCAGCTGCTCCAGCCCGGTGAGGCTGGACGTCAGCTCCACCCTGATTTGCCGCACGGTCCGCTCGCCCTCCTCGGTCAGCAGCACGTTCTTGATCCGCCGATCGGCCGGGTCCACCTGGCGACGGACCAGTTCGCGGGCCTCCAGGCGGTCGACGATGCCGGTGACGTTGGAGGCGTCGCAGGCGAGCAGGTCGGCCAGGGTGCGCATGGGGCGGGGCTCGCGCAGCAGGCTGAGCGTCTTGCCCTGCATGAGGGTGAGGCCGCGTTCGGCCGCCAGTGCGGCGAAGTGCCGGTAGTAGGCGGCCGCGGCGTGGGCGACCTGGTCCATCAGCTCGACCGGTGTGGGCGCGGCGGCCGTGGGGGCAGCGGCGCCAGGAGGTGTGGAGGCGGCGGGCGGGGCGGCGGACTGGGTCATGCGTCGAGTGTAGGCGAGATTGCTTGACTTCCTCAATCTTTCAGGTTTACCTTCAAAGCATTGCTTGAAGACATCAACCTTGCAGGCTTCAATCACCCAGGTTCCGCCCGCCGCCTTCAAGCCCCGCCCGGCCCCACACCCCCCGCGGCCGCCCCCTCCCGGAAGGACCCCCTACCTGATGAGCCATGCCGCGCCCCGATCCGCCGCCGCCGGACAGCGCGGCAGTACGCCCCTGATCCTGGCGCTGGGCCTGGCCGCGATGGTCGTGGCCATGGCGCAGACCCAGGTCGTCCCGATCCTCGCCCTGCTGCAGAAGCAGCTGCACACCGGCGCCGCCGGCGTCAGCTGGGTGACCACCGCCGCGCTGCTCTCGGCTGCCGTCTTCACCCCGTTGCTGGGCCGGGTCGGCGACCAGTTCGGCAAGAAGCGCACACTGCTCGCCGTCCTCGCGGTGATGGTGGTCGGCTCGGTGATCGCCGCGACCACCACCTCGCTGGCCCTGCTGATCGTCGGCCGGGTACTGCAGGGCTCCGCCACCGCGATCTTCCCGCTCGCCCTCTCCGTGATCCGCGACGAGGTGCCGAAGGAGAAACTGCACGGGGCGATGGCGCTGGTCAGCGGCACGCTGGCGTTCGGCAGCGGCCTCTCGCTGGTGGCCACCGGGCTGCTCACACAGGGCGCGCACCCCAACTACCACCTGGTCTTCTGGTTCTCCACCGCGCTGACCGTGCTCGCACTGGCGGCCGTCGCCGTCGTGGTCCCGCACGGCGGCTCGCCCACCGGGGGCCGGGTCGACGTGCTGGGCGCGCTCACCCTGGCCGTCTTCCTGGTCCTGCTGCTGCTCGGCATCTCGCAGGGCCACGAGTGGGGCTGGTCCTCCACCCGCACGCTGGGCTCGCTGGCCGGTTCCGCCGTCTTCGCCGCCCTCTGGGTGCTGGTCGAGCGGCGGGTGCGCAACCCGCTGGTGGACATGCGGATGTTCGTCCACCGCCAGGTGCTCTTCACCAACCTGACCGGGCTCTTCGTGGGCTTCGCCTCGTTCGCCCAGTTCATCGGCATCTCCTACCTGGTCCAGATGCCGGGTCGGCTGACCGGCTACGGCTTCACCGCCTCGGTACTGCGCGCCTCCGTCGAGTACCTGCTGCCCAGCGCCCTGATCGCCCTGGCCGCGGCCCCGGTCGGCGGCCTGCTGGTGCGGCGGATCGGCGCCCGCTCCACCCTCGCGGTCGGCGCGCTGATCGGCGTGGCGGGCTTCGCCTGGCTGGCCTTCGGGCACGGCGCCGAGGGCACGGTGATCACGGCGGGCATGCTCACCGGCATCGCGATCTCCTTCGGCTACGCCGCGATGCCCGCGTTGATCGCGGCCAGCGTCCCCCTGGAGCAGACTGGCATCGCCAACGGAATCAACTCCATCTCGCGCTCGGTCGGCAGCTCGATCGCCAGCGCGGTGGTGACCTCGCTGCTCGCCTCCAAGACGGTCAGCTACGCCGCGCTCGGTGGCGCCGCGCTGCCCGCGGAGAGCCAGTTCACCCTCAGCTTCGTGATCGCCGCAGCCGCTCTGCTGCTGGCCGCCGTGGCCGCGATGGCCGGGCTCAGCAAGCACCACCGGCCGCTCACCGCGCCGGCCGCCGAGCAGCCGCGCGCCGTGGCGGCCACCGCGTCGACCAACGCCGAGGCCGTCCCCAGCAACTCCTGATCAACCCGCCCTCCCGATCACCCCGCAACCCCTTGCCAACCTGGAGCACCACCATGACTTCCGCCCTCTTCGTCGTCACCGGCGCCACCCAGTGGACCCTCGCCGACGGCACCCCGCACCCCACCGGCTTCTGGGCCGAGGAGCTCGCCGAGCCGCACCGGATCTTCACCGAGGCGGGCTTCGAGATCACCATCGCCACCCCCGGCGGCGTCGCCGCCCCCGTCGACCAGGGCAGCCTGAGCGCCGCGGCCAACGGCGGCGATGCGGGCGGGGGCCAGGAGAAGGCCGAGCGGCTCGCCAGCTACCTGGAGGCCATCCGCGCGGACCTGGAACACCCCGCGAAGCTTGCGGAGGTCGACCCGCAGGCGTACGACCTGGTCTTCTACCCGGGTGGCCACGGCCCGATGGAGGACCTCGCCGTGGACGAGGCCTCCGGTCGGCTGCTCACCCGGGCGCTGGAGTCGGGCAAGCCACTGGGCGTGGTCTGCCATGCCCCCGCCGCGCTGCTCGCCGCCCGCCACGAGGACGGCAGCTGGCCCTTCGCCGGCTACCGGATGACCGCCTTCAGCAACGCCGAGGAGCAGGCGGTGGGCCTGGCCGCCGGCGCCAAGTGGCTGGTCCAGGACCGCCTGGTCGAGCTGGGCGCCGACTTCGTGGAGGCCGCGCCCTTCACGCCGCACACCGTGATCGACCGCAACCTCTACACCGGCCAGAACCCGGGCTCCTCGGCCGAGTTGGCCCGCACCCTGGTCGCCGCCGTGGCCACCGACCCGGCCACCGTGGTGGCGCGCCTGCGCGCCTCCTTCGCCACCGGCCGCACCAGGCCGCTCGGCTGGCGGCTCGCCCAGCTGCGTGCGCTGCGTGCGCTGCTCACCGAGCAGTCCGAGGTCCTCCTGGCCGCGCTCCACGCCGACCTGGGCAAGAGCGCGACCGAGGCCTACCGCGGCGAGGTCGGCTTCACGCTGAACGAGATCGACCACACCGTGGAGCACCTGGAGCAGTGGCTGCACCCGCGGCCGGCCGCTGTCCCCGGCGCCTTCCTGCCCGCCGAGGCCCAGGTGGTCCGTGACCCGCTCGGCGTGGTCCTGATCATCGCGCCGTGGAACTACCCGCTGCAGTTGGCCCTCGCCCCGCTGGTGGGCGCCCTCGCGGCGGGCAACACCGCCGTGGTCAAGCCCAGCGAGCTCACCCCGGCGACCTCCGCCGCGATCGCCCGCCTGCTGCCGCGCTACCTGGACCGGGAGGCCGTGGCCGTGCTGGAGGGCGGTGTGCCGCAGACCACCGCGCTCCTGGAGCAGCGCTTCGACCACATCTTCTACACCGGCAACGGCCAGGTCGGCCGGATCGTCATGACGGCCGCCGCCAAGCACCTGACCCCGGTCACCCTGGAACTCGGCGGCAAGAGCCCCGTGGTGGTCGAGCCCGGCGCCGATCTCGCGGTCACCGCCCAGCGGGTGGCGCGCGGCAAGTTCCAGAACGCCGGGCAGACCTGCGTGGCCCCCGACTACATCCTCGCCATCGGCGACACCGCCACCGCGCTGGAGGCGCACCTGACCGAGGCCGTGCACGCGCTCTACGGGGCGGACCCGGCCAGCAGCCCGGAGTACGGACGGATCGTCAACGAACGTCACCACGACCGGCTCACCGCCCTGCTCGGCGACGGCCGGACCGTCACCGGCGGCGGCCACGACCGCGCGGAGCGCTACCTCGCGCCGACCGTGCTGGCCGAGGTCTCCCCCGAGGCACCCGTGATGCAGTCGGAGATCTTCGGCCCCATCCTGCCGATCATCGCCGTGCCCGACCTGGACGCCGCGATCGCCTTCATCAACGAGCGCGACAAGCCGCTCGCGCTGTACGCCTTCACCGAGTCGGAGCAGACCAAGCAGCGACTGGCGACCGAGACATCCTCGGGCGGCCTCGTCTTCGGCCTCACGGTCTCCCACCTGGCCGTGCCCGAGCTGCCGTTCGGCGGCGTGGGCGAGAGCGGGATGGGCCGCTACCACGGCGAGTACTCGATCGACACCTTCAGCCACGCCAAGGCCGTCCTCGACAAGCCCCTCAACTGACCCGGCGGTTGGCCACGCCCCAACCTCGATCTCGCATGACGGCCCGTCACCTCGGCTGGCGGGCCGTTCCTGCTGTCCAGGCGTGGTGTTTCTGCCTGCGGGCAAGGCGGAGCGCACGGCGGCGGCTGTTGGTGGCGAGTTGGGAGGCGGCGGAGAACAGCCGTAGCCACAGGCGCTTGGAACGCCCCGTCGATGTCGACCAGGGCGCCGGCTACACGGTCAAGCTGATGATCAACCTGCTCTGGTTCGCCCACCTGGTCGCCTCGTCCGAGGTGCTGGCCATGGGCGTCAAGGCCGGTGTCGACCTGGGCGTCCTGCGCTCGGCGCTGCTGGCGAGCCCCGCGGCGTCCAACTTCCTCGAGAGCGACATCATGGGCATACTCGAGTCCGGCGACTACGACGAGTCGTTCGCGATGGTGCCGGCCTGCAAGGACTTGGGCCTCGCGGTCGACCTGGGTCGAGACATCGGCGTCTCCACGGAGCTGTCCGCGCTGGTCGAGCAGATCTACCGCCGGGCCAAGGCCAAGTACGGCGACCTGTCGGGTGAGATGGTCCCGGTCAAGCTCTACGAGGAGTTGGCCGGTCAGGAGCTCCGTCTGCCCGTCGCGGAGGCGGCAGCGGCATCCTGACGCCCTTCCTGGGACAACGACGCGGGCACGCGTCCGCCCCTGTGCCCCGGCCGGTTAACTCCGGCCGGGGGCACACGTGTTGGTGCACCGGCCGGCCGGCTGGTGCACGAGGTCCTAAACATCGAAGGGCGCGGATCGCCGAGTCGCCGGTGGCGCGGACGGACCGGGCCGGAGAGCCGTCACCGTACCGATGCCCGGGCCGGACGGGACCGACCACCCCCACTGGCGCGCCCCCGGGAGCTTGCCTGGCGGGGCCGGCGGTACGCGCACGGGCGGCACCCGTGGGCCGGGCGTGCTCCGCCAAACCTGCTCACCGGCGCGCCGAGCACGCTGCCAGAGGACGTCACGCCGCACCGGCTGCCATGCCAGGGCCGTTGCGAAGTCCGGTGATCTTGTAGTCGCACTGGTCAGACGATGCCCAACAGGTCGAGCGGGCGGGTAAGGGGCCCGTAGGAGACGTGCCGGATGCCGGCCGCGATGTTGCGGTGTCCGGCGGCGCGGAGCGCGTTGATCACCAGGTGCCTGGCACTCCAGCAGGACTTCGATGATTTGCGTGCCCGGACGCTGCGTGGTGAGTGACGGGAAGGATGTTCATCAGGGGCGGTCTTCCTGGGTGTCCCGGACAGGAGATCTTGGCCGTTTTGCCAGGTGAGTTTGGGGGGCCGCCACAGCCCCCACTACAGCGCCAGGTCCGCCAGCCACTGCGCGACCGTCCTGGTGATCAGTGCCAGCGTCTCGGTCGCCGACTGTGGCGCCGACGGGGGCACCTCGAAGATGTGGTCCGCCGCCGGCACCCCGGCCAGCCTGTAGGGTGCCATAAATCATGCACAGCCCCTGATCAGGCACTTTGCAGCTCCAGGCGATCATGGCAGGCTCGGCCTGCATGGCGTTGCGTATGCTCTATCTGGTCTTCCTCCGGCTCGTCGGACTGCTCCGACTGCTGTCGCGCTCGGAGGCAGCCAAGGATGTCGAGCTCCTCGCGCTGCGCCATGAGGTCGCGGTGCTGCGCCGCCAGCTCGGCGTCCGGCCGCGACTTTCCTGGCCGGACCGCGCGGTACTCGCAGCCTTGGCCCGGCACCTGCCGAGCAGGCTGCGCCGACATCGCCTGGTCACCCCCGGCACCCTTGTCACCTGGCACCGCCGCCTGCTGCGCTGGAAGTGGAAGCAGAAACCTGTGCGCACGGGACGGCCGCCGACCTCCGAGGAGCTCACCGCCCTCATCCTGCGTCTGGCCCGCGACAACTCCACCTGGGGCTACACCAGGATCCAGGGCGAACTGCGGCGCCTCGGCCACCGGGTAGGCGCCTCCACCATCCGCCGTCTCCTGCGCAGCGCCGGACTCGACCCCGCACCCCGACGGAACCCCGGCGGGCGCCCAACCTGGCGCCAGTTCCTACGTACCCAGGCCTCCGGCCTGCTCGCCGCGGACTTCTTCCATGTCGACACCGTCATCCTGAAGAGGCTGTACGTGTTCTTTGTCTTGGAGGTCGGCACCCGTACCGTGCACATCCTCGGCGTCACCGCCCATCCCACCGCGGCCTGGGCCACCCAGCTCGCCCGCAACCTCCTCGCCGACCTCGGCGAGCGCGCCGCTGGCTTCCGTTACCTGCTGCGCGACCGCGACAGCCGCTACACCCAGGCATTCGACGCCGTCTTCACCGCCGACGGCATCGAGACCTTGAAGAGTGCGCCGCAGACGCCGCGGATGAACGCCCACGCGGAGAGGTTCATACGCACCGCACGAGCCGAGTGCACCGACCGGCTGCTCATCTACAACGAGCAGCACCTGCGCCGCACCCTTGCCGAATACGCCGGGCACTACAACTCCAGAAGGCCGCACCGGGCCTTGCAACTCCGAGCCCCTGCCGACGACCCCGACGTCATCCCGTTCCCTGCGCAGCACATCCAGCGCCACGACGTCCTCGGCGGACTCATCCACGAGTACCGCAACACCGCCTGACGAAGACCACAACAGCTGGCGAACACACAGGTCAGCGCATGCGCGGGACTTTTGGAACCCTACAGGGGGCCGGCGACGTGCGGCGATACCGCGTTGGAAGGTGTGAGGTCCATGGGCTCGGTGTTCTCCGGCGCTTGGGTGAATGCGGGGTGGTGGTCACGATGAACGGAACGGGTCATGGTGTGTCGCGACGGCGGGCGGCCTCGGCCTTGTCCTGGAGGTCGCGGACGATGCGCCGCCAGCGCCGGGATCCGCTGGTGTACCAGGTGTCGTGGCCGACCGGACGCCAGTCGGTCAGCTCCCGTAGCTGCTCCGTGATCACTTCCACATCGAGATGCTCGTAGCCGCCCCGTCCGGGGTTGAGGTCCTGGGCGATTTCGTGGAGCCGGTGCGCAGCGCGGTAGTACGAGAGCTGGGTGCCGGTCAGTCGGCGGATCGCGTAGCCCCAGCATTTACTGCACCAGTCGTAGTCGTCACGGGCGAGCAGGTCGGCCAGGGTCAGGAGGTCGTCCTCGGCGACGAGACCGCATTCCCTGGAGTGCGGGCAGAACGGTGAGTGTCCCTTGCCCTGGATCCGCGGGTTGGCGTTGGTCGTGTAGACCTGCACCTCGGCGAGGACGCCGAGGGGGATGCCGCTGCCTCCGCTCTTCCACTGGTCGCCGTCCGGGGCCTCGAACGGTTCCAGGTCCAGGTCCTTCGCGTGGGCGAGCAGTCCCTGCCACACCGGGCGCGGCATGCTCCGGGAGCGGCCTTCTCGGTCGTAGCCGCCGTCGAGGGTGCGCAGGTCGTGAATGCCGCGAGCCATGGCGAGCAGGCGCAGGTTGTGTTGTCCGTTGGCTTCGTGCTGGACGAGCCAGGCCGCCCGCGTGGCGCCCTGGGACAGCCCCAGTTCCTCACCGAACAGCGGGTCGTGCGGGCTGCGCAGGTGTTCCGGCCACAGGCTCAGCCGGTCCCCGGGCCTGGGCCCGACCTCGGCAGCCCACGGTTCGATCACCGCGTCGGGCAGGTCGGATGCTCCGGCGACGATGACGCCCCGCCAACCGTCGGCCAGGCGCTGCTCGATGACCGGCAGCGGCAGGACCTCGGCACCGCCGTCCGTGGAGAAGACGATGTACAGCTGGTCCTTGGTAGCCCGCACTGTATGCAGGAGGCGCAGGTGCTCCGCGGTGACCGGCTGGCGCCCGCTGACGGGCGTGTCGTCGAAGATCCCGGGCCGAACGGGTGCCGGCGCTTGGTCCGTCTGGGCGGGCCCGGGCGCGTTGTCGTGGGGTTCGCAGTCGAGCGGGAAGGAGCGGGCGAGGAGCCGGTCGGTGATGAGGCCGGGGACGTACAGAGTGACGGTGCGGCCGGCCCAGTCGGCGTCGGCGTAGTAGGTGATCACTACGCCGGTCGTCCAGTCGTCCAGCTCACTCAGGAACCCCCTGTCGTACCTGCGCGGGGAGTCCTCCTTGGTCTCCGGCAGGCGCAGGGTCACCCACCGCGTGGTGGCGGGGTCCGCGGTGGCAGCCTGCGCCGCCCGCTCTTCCCACGAGGCGACCAGCGCGTCGACCGCGGCGCGGGTGGTGTCGTAACCCTTGCGGTTGGGACGGATGCCATGGGTGGGCCCGTAGGCGAGGTAGGTGCGCTCACTCGGGCGGCCCCAGCCGTCGGCGGCCTTGCTCTGCCACTGGTGCCACAGTGCCCGCAGCCGCTTCGCGACCTCGCCGCTGTCGCCGATGGCGCTGAAAGCGCTGTCTGAGGACGGGAATTCGGGCAGTTGCATGCCCGCCGCCGCGGCTGCCGCCATCAGCCCGTGGGGATCGACGAACAACGCGGCCTGGGCCCGGAGTTCCTCCAGGTATCGCTCCTTCACCACGAGCTTCGGCTCCGCCCACGGCGCCAACCACGGGAACATCGCGGTCGCGGCCCGGGCCAGATGAAGGCTGCGTGCCGCACCGCGCCACGTGGACAGCACCGTCTCACGAAGACGCCGCGCTTCGTCGCGGGCCTCCCCCTCCTCAGCCTCGCCGTCCTCCTCATCATCTTCGGAGCTGCCAACGGGATCCGTCCGCAGGAGAGCGGCGGCGGCCTCGACCTCGTGCGCCTCCCAAGTGGCGTCCTCGTCCGGCTCGCTGTAGCACTGCAGTTGGTACAGCAAGCCGATCCCGCCGAGCGCCCGCAGGAAGATGCCCAGCCCGGTCTCCGGCCGTGCCCACGCGCCCCACTGCGCGCAGCGCGAGCACATCCTTCCGATCGTGTCCGCGTTCAGCGGTACTTCGGTGGTCGTCACGTCCCGGGTCCGCAGCTGGGTGCAGGTCGACTCGGCGTGGAGCTTGGCGTTCTTGCCCTTGGCCGTGTGAACGGTGACGGGCGTGCCCTCGAAGGGGCCGAGCGGGACATCGGCGGTCAGTGAGCTGTCGAGCACGTAACTCCCCTATCGGTCTCGGCTTGCGAGCCTAGCCGTGGGTACCGACAGGCGGGTCCGGAAGCAGCAGCCGCCGAGGGCGCAGTCGCCGTCTACCCGGTGCGCGGACTCGGCAGTCCGCGCACCGGGCAGACGGCGATTTCGGTGCTGCCACCCGCAGCGGGTGCCAACCCCAACCGAGCGGCGGATCGTCAAGGTCCGTGTCCTCCGCGTGCCGAGCAGGGCCCACCCCTCCTCCCCCAGAAGGTCCCGCACAAGTCCCACCAGGTCCCTGGGAGCCAGGTGTCGGCATTCCGACAGTTCAACACACATGCTCGGCGCCAGCATGCGCCGCAGCGAGATCCTCGCCCTGCACTGGTCCGACGTCCACCTCATGGACCGCAAGCTCTACGTCCGCTGGACCCTCGCAGCCATCGTCGGCGGGAAGATCCACCTCCGCAAACCCAAGACCGAGGCCAGCCGAGCCTGAAGAACGAGCTCAACCAGACGCTTCCGCAGCCCTCGTGACACCGGCCACCCTCGCGGAGCCACGGTCACCTGACCACGCTCTCTCACCCGCCCTTGCGTTCATCTGGCGAAGCTCGCACGGCGTCTACTCATAGACTGCCAAGCTCAGCGAAGTCCCTTGCAGGAGAGGGCCCTTCGCACTTGAACCAGCTGACTGCTCATGCCTATGCTACGGACTCGACAGCGCAGGCGATCAACTTCCCTACAGCGCAAGACAGAACAGTCTGGTCGTCTGAGTCAGCACCGCCGGGGGGCGTTCGCCGACACTCCACACACTTGTTGCCCTTCTGTGCACATTTGGCCTGATTCGTTCACCAGGCCGATGCATCTTTCCTGGGTCAGTCGATGGGGATGACCAGGGACCACAGCACTCGTCTCAAAGCCCTGACAAACAGAACAGCCATCAGTCAGTCGCAATCGGGGGAGCACTGAATGAGCAAGGCCAGACTGCGCATTGCCGTCATCGGAGCGGGGATCGGGGGGCTCGCCGCTGCGGTAGCACTCTCACGGGCGGACTGCGATGTGACCGTCTTCGAGCAGGCAGGCGGGTTACGGGAGGTGGGAGCCGGGCTCCATCTCGGGTCTAACGGGGCCAGGATTCTGCATCGTTGGGGCCTGGGTAGTCGACTGAACTCCGTCGGCGTGCGTGCTGCAGCGCTAGAGGTCAGGCATTGGCAAAATGGTCGCGTCCTGACCCAGCAGACAATGGGTGCGACCTGGGAGAAACGATTCGGCTCGCCCTACTACACGGTCCATCGAGCAGATCTGCACAGGATTCTCGCCGAACAACTCGGTGGTGCACGGCTGCGCCTGGGCAGTCGCCTCATCGGGCTGAACGAGGAAGAGGACAGCGTCCGACTCCGCTTCGCAGACGGGGATTCGGCACAGGCTGATGTCGTGGTCGGTGCAGACGGTGTCAATTCGGTGGTGCGCGGGAATGTCACCCAATCGGGTGCGAAGGTCTTCTCAGGGAACAGCGCCTTCCGCGGCCTCGTTCCCGCCGATTCGATACCGGACCTTCCCACCAAGACTCTGCTGATCTGGCCAGGCCCCGAAGCGAAACTCCTTCTTTGCCCCGTCAGTGGTGGAAGCGCCTGGGCGTTCGTAGCCGTGGTCCCTGACTCGGGAAGGCATCCGGAGTCCTGGAGCGCCACCGGGCGCGTGGAGGAAGTGGCGGCTGCTCTCGCAGGCTGGAACGTCGATGTGGACGGCATTCTCGGGGCAATCACCGAGGTCGGCTGTTGGCCCCTGTTCGACCGCGAGCCGCTGTCACGCTGGTCAAACGGCAGGGTCACTTTGCTCGGTGACGCCGCTCACCCCATGCTCCCCCATCACGGCCAAGGCGCCAGCCAGGCGATCGAGGACGCTGTCGCCCTGGCACACTGCCTCACCCGACCGGAGGGTCCGCAGCAGCGGGACCTGCCAGGCGACAGTTCCCCCTTGACAGAGGGGCTGCTCCGGTACGAGGCGCTGCGCCGCCCGCACACCGCCCGCGTGCAACTCGGCTCACGGGACGGCGGCACGATGCGGCTGTCCACGGCGTCGCCGCCCGACAGCGTGGCAGGACAGGGCCAGGCCCCCCTTGGTCAGATGGTCGAGGACGTTTCCTGGATCCAGGCCTACGACGTGGAAGAGGCGCTTGGAAAGCCCGTTGATGCCGATGGTCCGGCGTCTGGTTTCTGAAGGCCCTCATCGTCGTCCGACAAGTCGGCGCCGCCGAATATACCGTTGTCACCACCGGTGGCGGTCGGGAACTCCGCACCCTGAAACCTGCCATTCCGAGCAGGTTGCGAAGCCGGATGTCCATACGCCGGCTGGCGCGACGATCCACCGCGAGGGTTCAGTAGCCACGACGGCCTGCCCGGGCTCCTATTCGGCATTTTGGCAACCGAACCGCAATGGCTACGCCATGCCTGCCATGCCCAGAACCCGTGGCGGCAGCGGTCGTGCGAATGATCAGTTCCAACCCAACAGGAAAGGCAGGGCTGCCAATGCGAACCGGCCTGTGGCTGATCGGAGCCCGAGGATCGGTGGCCACCACCGTGGCTGCGGGAGCCGCAGCCGTTCGAGCGGGCCTCGGCGCACCGCTCGGCTGCGTCACGACGCTTGACGACTTCCAGGGTGTCCCCTTACCGCGCTTCGATGAACTGGTCTGTGGTGGGCACGACATCAGCGACATCGACCTGGTGAAGCGGGCCGAGCAACTGGTCACGGCTGGCGTTCTACCGGCCGGCCTTCCCGGCCTGGTCGAGGACGACCTACGTGCCGTGGACGCGAGAATCCGTCGGGGCACAAGCGGGGAGCGGGACAGCCGCCCTGGTGAGGTCATCGACTCCCTGGCTGCCGATCTTGCCGACTTCCGGAAACGGAACAACCTCGACTCCGTCGTCGTGATGAACGTATCCTCCACCGAAGGACCTGCGGCCCCGCACCCCGCCCATGCTTCCCTGACCGCGCTGAGGCGCTCGCTCTACGAAGAGCCGCACGCTCGCGAGCAGGCACCCGTGCTGCCGAGCAGCTCGCTCTACGCCTTCGCGGCGTTCACCGCAGGTTGCCCCTACATCGACTTCACCCCGTCGGCCGGGGCGCGTCTTCCGGCCCTTGCGGAATTGGCCCACGAGCGCGGGATGCCCTGGGCCGGCAGCGACGGCAAGACCGGCGAGACACTGGTCAAGTCGGTTCTGGCACCGATGTTCGCCCGCCGTGCGCTACGGGTCCGAGGCTGGTCCGGGACGAATCTGCTCGGCGGCGGGGACGGTGCCACCCTCGACGCCGAGGGACCGGTGAACAGCAAGGCGTCCAGCAAGGCTGTGGTCCTGCCGAGCATTCTCGGCTATCCGGTCGACGGTGGAGTCCACATCCACAACGTCCCGGCGTTGGGCGAATGGAAGACCGCCTGGGACCACATCGTTTTTGAAGGCTTCCTGGGCACGAGGATGTCCATGCAGTTCACCTGGCAGGGATGCGACTCCGCGCTCGCCGCACCCCTCGTTCTGGACCTGGCACGGCTGATGGCCACGGCGCAGCGGGCACGGCGCACGGGACCGGTACCGGAGCTGGCGTTCTTCTTCAAGGACCCGGTCGGCAGCCACGAGCACAGCTTGGAAAGGCAGTTCACCACTCTGGTGACGTGGGCACGCGGCCTCCGGGTGGGCTCGTGAGGAGTGGGCCCGATGAACGGAAGCTCCTCGCGGCTGCGCGGCGGCTGCGCCCCGTCGCACAGCTGTTGCGGGCTCCGGCCGCTTTGACGGTCCCGGGTGACGTCCTGGCCGGGACGCTGGCCGCCGGACAACCACTGCGGCCGAGAACCGCGCTGGCAGCCGCCTCCTCGGTGTGTCTCTACTGGGCCGGCATGGCCCTCAACGACTGGAAGGACCGGGAGACCGACGCCCTGGAGCGCCCTGAGCGTCCCATCCCTTCCGGAGAGGTATCGCCGGGGACCGCACTCGCGCTGGCCATCGGCCTGACGGCGGCTGGTATCGGGCTCGGCTCGAAGGCAGGGGGTCGCCGGGGACTGGTTTCCGCCACCATCCTGGCCAGCGCCGTCTGGTCGTACGACCTGGTGCTCAAGTCAACACCGTTCGGGCCGCTGTCCATGGCGGGTGCGCGCGGTCTGAACGTCCTCTCCGGGGCGGCCTCCAGCAGCGGGAGCATGCGCGCCACTGTGCCAGCGATCGCGGCGGTGGCGGTGCACACGGCTGTTGTCACGCAGCTGAGCAGGCATGAGGTCGATGCCGACCCAGGGGTGCTGCCGGTGGCCGCCATCGGGGTCAGCGGGGCCATCTGCGCCGGCCTCACCGCCGGGGTGCGGCGTGCGCCGCAGATGGACAAGGCAGTCACGACGACGCTGGCGGGACTCTACTTCGCCGGCTTCGGCAGAGCCCTCGTCGCCGTGTCCCGCGATCCTTCGGCGAAACGGGTGCGGCATGCCGTGGCTGCCGGAATTCACGGGCTGATGCCGCTTCAGGCCGCGCTTGCGTCGCGAGCGGGCGGGCCCGCGATCGCAGGGCTCATCGCCCTGGGTTATCCGCTCGTCCGCGGACTCGGTAGGCGGGTGTCCCCCACCTGAACTGCGCCTGAGTCGACGCTACCCGCGACACGCAGCGCCTTGCGTGCCGGTGGAGTGTCATGCCGCTTTTTCACAGTTGAGGAGATACACGTTCGCGATGACAGCGCCACCATCCCCCACCCGTGCCACCGAACTGGCATTCGGTTACGGCACCAATGGCTTCGGAGACCACTCGTTGGAGGACGCCCTCGCGGTCCTCGCCGACCTCGGGTACGACGGCGTCGGCCTCACCCTGGACCACCGCCACCTCGACCCCTACTCCACCGACCTGGTCCCCCGGCTGTCCCGGATCGCCCGTCGCCTCGACGCTCTCGGCCTCAGCGCCGTCATCGAGACCGGAGGTCGCTACCTGCTGGACCCGATGCGCAAGCACTATCCGACGCTACTCTCGGACGAGGGGGCGGAGCTCCGTACGGACCTCCTGCGCCGCGCCGTACGGATCGCGGCAGACCTGGGCGTGCACGTGGTTTCGTTCTGGAGCGGGGCGGCACCCACCGGACTTCCGGAGGATCAGGCCTGGGACCGGCTGACCGCCGGGTGCGCCGGGCTGGCCGAGTACGCCGCGGACCACGACGTCACCCTGGGCTTCGAGCCTGAGCCCGGCATGTTCATCGACACCCTCGACCGGTTCGACGAACTTCGCTGCCGCCTCGGCGGGCCCGACGTCTTCGGGCTCACCCTCGACATCGGCCACTGCCGCTGTCTGGAGCCGCAGTCCGTCACCGACTGCGTGCGCCGGGCGGCCGCCCACCTGGTCAACGTCCAGATAGACGACATGCGGCGCGGAGACCACACCCATCTGGAGTTCGGTGCGGGAGAGATCGACTTTCCCCCTGTCCTCCATGCTCTGGCCGACATCGGATACCGCGGGCTGGTCGCCGTCGAACTGCCCCGGCACAGTCACGCGGCGCCCGAGGTCGCCCGGCGTTCGCTGCAGTTCTTGCACACCGCCGTACGCTCCGCGTGCCCTGTCCAAGTCCGCCCATAGGAGAGTCCTGTGACCGTACCAGCCGAAACCGAGACCCTGTCGGCCCGGCTTCCCGCCGTCGCCGCACGCTGGCTGCGCGAGGCCCTGACCACCGTCGAGGCCGACCCGTCCCGCATAGACACGCTGCTCACGAGTGCAGGCCGCCATTGCGGCCGCCAACCGCTGCCCGGCGACCCGCCTCCCCCGGTCGGCAGGACCGTCGACGACGCCGTCCGCGCCCTGCTCCTGGCCAGGGTGCCGTGGCGTGGCGCCACGCTGGCCGACGCACTGTCCCGGCTGTACTGGCAAGGGGACGCGGCTGAACGTCGCGGCGTCCTGCGATCCCTCTCCTGCTTCGGTTCGCGAAACACGCTCGGCGCCTTGGCCCTACCGCTCGTACACGACGCCCTGCGGACCAACGACCCTCGCCTGATCGCGGCCGCGCTCGGTGACTACGCAGCCCGGCACCTGGACGCCGCGGCCTTCCGCCAGGCCGTCCTCAAGTGCCTTTTCTCCGGCATTCCACTCGTCGCCGTGGCCGGACTCGCCGAGCGCGCCGACCCGGAACTGACCCGCATGCTGACCGACTACGCCGAGGAGCGCAGGGCGGCCGGCCGCGCCGTTCCGTCCGACATCGAGCCGTTCATCGGAGCTGGACCCACTACCAGGGAGTGAGTGCCATGGACATCTTCGACCCCCACATCCATATGACGTCGCGGACCACCGACGACTACCAGGCGATGGCTGCGGCGGGAGTCCGGGCCCTGGTCGAGCCCGCCTTCTGGCTCGGCCAGCCCCGCACCAACACCGGCAGCTTTGAGGACTACTTCGACAGTCTGCTGGGCTGGGAGCCGTACCGGGCCTCCCAGTTCGGCATCGCACACCACTGCGCGCTGGCCCTCAACCCGAAGGAAGCCAACGATCCCCGGCTCGCCGGCGTGCTCGATCTGCTGCCCCGCTACCTGACGAAGGACCGGGTGGTGGCCGTCGGAGAGATCGGGTACGACTCCATGACCCCGGAGGAGGACAAGGCGTTCGCCGCCCAGCTCGCCCACGCGCTGACGTACGATCTGCCCGTTCTCGTGCACACTCCGCACCGTGACAAGGGCGCCGGCACCCGGCGCAGCCTCGATGTCATCCGCGAGTCCGGCATACCGGCGGAGCGGGTCCTGATCGACCACCTCAACGAGCCGACCGCGCGCATCGTCGCGGACAGTGGCTGCTGGATGGGGTTCTCCGTCTACCCGGACACCAAGATGAGCGTGGAACGCACGGTCTCGATCCTGGCTGAGTATGGCAGCGCCCGAATTCTCGTCAACTCAGCTGCCGACTGGGGTCGGAGCGATCCCCTCACACCGCGCCGAACGGGTGACGCGATGCTGGCCGCCGGTTTCGGTGAGAGCGACGTCCGCACCGTCCTGTGGCAGAACCCGATCGACTTCTACGGGCAGAGCGGGCGGCTCCAGCTGACCGACGGGAGCGATCCGGCGCATGACGACTACGCGGGCAATTCCATCAAGCGCGGCGAGGTGTAGTCGGCATGCGGCTACGCCACCGGGACGGATCCACCGTCCACCTTTCCTACTGCACCAACGTCCACGCCGCCGAGGATCTGAACGGCATCCTGGCGCAGCTCGCCGACTTCGCGGAACCCGTCCGAGAACGGCTCGGCGCGGACCGGCTCGGCCTCGGCCTCTGGTTCGCCCGCACCGCCGCGACCCAGGCACTGGTCGACCAGGGCGCGCTGACGAGACTCCGCCGCGAGCTGGACCACAGAGGTCTGGAGGTGGTCACCCTCAACGCCTTCCCGTACACGGGTTTCCACGCGGCATCGGTGAAGAAGACCGTCTACCGCCCGGACTGGACCGAGCCGGACCGGCTGTCATACACCCTCGACTGCGCCCGCATCCTGGCTGGCCTGCTGCCCGACGACGTCGACCACGGCAGCGTGTCGACGCTACCGCTGGCCTGGCGGACCCCCTGGTCCGCTGATCGGGCCGACCTTGCGTTCCACCACCTGGACCGGCTGGCCGACGGCCTCGCGGCCTTGTACACCGAAACCGGGCGTACCATCCGGGTCGGTCTGGAGCCCGAGCCCGGCTGCATCGTGGAGAACGTCGCCCAAGCCGCCGAGCTGTCGGGCCGTCTGGCCACCGACCACATCGGGGTGTGCCTCGACGCCTGCCATCTCGCCACCGGTTTCGAGGACCCGGTCGACGCGTGCGCACGGCTGGCTGCGGCCGGGCTGCCGATCGTCAAGGCCCAGGCGTCCTGCGCCCTCCACATCGACGATCCAGCCGACCCGGCCGCCCGTGCCGTGTTGGCCGGGTTCGCAGAGGAGCGCTTCCTGCACCAGACCCGGGTGTCGGACGTCGGTGCCGGGTCCGGCGTGCTCGGCGCCGACGACCTGCCCGACGCGCTCGGTGGAGCGCTGCTGGGGGACCACCCGTGGCGTATCCACTTCCACATCCCGGTGCATGTCACGCCCGACCCACCCCTGCGGTCGACACGGAGCGAACTGACCGCCACTCTGGACACCCTGTTTGGCGGACCGACCGCGCTGACCGACCACGTGGACGTCGAGACGTACACCTGGTCGGTGCTTCCGGTCCCGCCGGACCGAGCCGGGCTCGTGGACGGCATCGCCGCCGAACTCGCTTGGACACGTGACACATTGACCGCGCTCGGCCTGAAGGAGCTTCACCAGTGAACCGGCTGGTCGTCCTGAACGTCGTCGGGCTGACGCCTCGACTCCTGTCCCACATGCCCCGTCTCTCCGCCCTGCGCGACCGGGGTTTCGGCGCCTGCCTGGAGCCCGTGCTGCCGGCGGTCACCTGCTCGGTGCAGTCCACCTTCCTCACGGGTGAACTCCCCGCCGCGCACGGCGTGGTCGGCAATGGCTGGTACTTCCGTGACCTGGGCGAGGTGCTGTTCTGGCGGCAGCACAACCGGCTGATCGAGGGCGAGAAGCTCTGGGAGGCGGCTCGGCGGGTCCATCCCGGCTACACGGTGGCGAACGTCTGTTGGTGGTACGCCATGGGCGCTGACGTGGACTGGATCGTCACGCCCCGACCGGTGTACTACGCCGACGGCCGCAAGGAGCCCGACTGCTACACCCGGCCACCGGGCCTGCACGACGAACTCACGCGCCGCGGAGGCCCGTTCCCGCTGTTCGACTACTGGGGGCCGAGGGCCGGGATCGCGGCGTCCCGCTGGATCGTCGGCGCCGCCCGCTACTTGCTTCGTCGGCACCGGCCCGATCTCAGCCTGGTGTACCTGCCTCATCTCGACTACGCGCTCCAGCGCCACGACCCGCACGGAGGTCGGGCCGCTGCGGCCGCCGCCGAACTGGACGAGGCGCTCGCGCCGCTGCTAGATGAGGCCGAGCGTGCGGATGCCACCGTCGTGGTACTGAGCGAGTACGGCATCACTCCCGTCGACCGCCCGGTCGACGTCAACCGCACGCTCCGTCGCGCAGGCCTCCTGGAGGTCCACACCCAGGACGGCATGGAGTACCTGGACCCCTGGTCCTCTCGCGCGTTCGCCGTAGCCGATCACCAGATCGCCCACGTGTACGTGCGGGACCCGGGCGATCTCGATCGGGTCCGGGGGCTGCTGTCGGAACTCGACGGTGTCGCCGAAGTCCTGGACGACGCCGGCAAGAAGGACCATGGGATCGACCACCCGCGCGCGGGTGAGCTGGTGGCCGTCGCGGAGCCCCGCTCCTGGTTCACCTACTACTACTGGCTGGACGACGCACTCGCCCCAGACTTCGCCAGGATCGTAGACATCCATCGAAAGCCCGGCTACGACCCCGCCGAACTCCACTTCGACCACACCGACCCGTTGGTCAAGGTGCGTGCCGCCGCGGCTCTCGCCCGCAAAAAGCTCGGCATGCGCTACACCATGAAGGTCGTGTCGCTCGACCCGTCACGTGTACGCGGCAGCCACGGCAGGCTGCCGACCTCCCCTTCGGACGGCCCCGTCCTCCTGTGTTCCGACGACCG
Organism: Kitasatospora sp. NPDC091335; assembly: GCF_044757205.1. Classification (NCBI taxonomy): domain Bacteria; kingdom Bacillati; phylum Actinomycetota; class Actinomycetes; order Kitasatosporales; family Streptomycetaceae; genus Kitasatospora; species Kitasatospora sp. NPDC091335. The sequence goes on from NZ_JBIVUM010000009.1 coordinate 139,148, forward strand.
CCAGGCCCGTGCTGCGGTGGCCGCCACCGAGGTCAAGGACCTCCTGCTGACGCTGGCCGGGCTGGGGCCGCGAGACAAGGAGAACCACTGATGAACGCCGCGCTGACGTTTCGCGTACTGGGCCCCGTCGAGGCATATCTGAACGGTCAGGCGGTGGGGATCGGCGGGGTCAAGCCCCGGACCGTGCTCGCATCGCTCCTGCTGGCACCCGGTCGGACGGTGCACGACGCGCGATTCAGCGAACTCCTCTGGGAGACAACCCCTCCACGTACGCAGGCCGCACAGTTGTACACCTACATATCGAGACTGCGCCGCACCTTGGGAAGCGGAGTGCAGATCGTCAGGATGCACGGCGCGTACCAACTGCGCATGTCCTCCGCCTCACTGGACTACGACGACTTCGTCGACCTCAGCTGCCGGGGTGTCGCCCGGCTGGCGGTCGGCGAGTATGAGCCGGCCCATGCCCTGCTGAGCACGGCGGTCGAGCAGTGGACGGGATCCGCTCTCACCAACACGACCCGATGTTTGGCCGATGCCGAACTACCGGGGCTGACCGAGGAGTACTTGACCGCCATCGAGAACAAGACCACCGCTGCCCTCGGGCTCGGTTGGCACGAACGGATCGTCCCGGAACTCACGCGGCTGGTGGCCGAGCACCCCAGCCGGGAGCACCTGCGCGCCCAGCTCATGGCGACGCTGTACCTGTGCGGACGGCAGTCGGATGCGCTCGATGTCTACCACGCGGGCCGGCGCGCGCTGAGTGCGGGCTGGGGTGTGGATCCGGGAGTCGAGCTTCGCAAAACCTATCAGGCGATTCTCGAAGACCGAATCCCGGACATCGTCCACAACGGTTCAGCGGCGGGCCATCCGCTGGCGCCCCACTAGCGAGATCGTTATCGCCAGCACCAACAGCACTCCTCCGTAAGCGAGTTGCCAGGACCAGTAACCGGTCATCAGATCCTCGTCCCGCAGCCGGTCGCGGAGCGCCGGGCCGGCGGTGGTCAGGGCGATCCAGGCGACCAGAACGACTCCCATCGTCGGCAGGGTGCGCTGCAGCACCGTACCCGCTGTGAAGCCGAGCGCGACCAGGAAGAGGGCGACCGCAAACGGCGTCACACCGTGGGAGTCGAAGTACGCCTGGCTCATCGGGTCTTGGGTGAACCTGGACCAGCCCTCGGGGCGCCGGCCTGCCCATGCCACCGCGACGGACAGGCCAGCGACGCCCGCCACCGCCACCGCGGCCGCCACGGCGATTCGGGTCGTGTACCAGCGCCGGCGGCTGATCGTCTGGGTCCACACGAATCGGTGGGTACCCAGTTCGTATTCCCGCGCCACGGCGGGCGCGCCCACGAAGAAGCCCAGGAAGAGGGAGAAGTACTGCGAGAGTCCGGAGGTCAAACCGCGCATGCCCGGATAAGTGCTCTGCTCCCACACGGCCATGGCCGCGTAGAAGACCAGGATGGCGAGCAGTCCGGCCGCTACCGCACGCTGCTGGCGCCAAGCCAACCAGATCATCGGACCTCCTCCGCGTCCAGGGCCGATACGGCCCGATCCTCCACACCCCGCATGTAATCGAGAACCAGCTCTTCCAACTTCGGCGTGCGAACCGAGAGCCCCGAACCGTCGATCGGCGAGGCCAGCCGTACGAGCGAGGAGACTCCTCGCTCACTCCGGGAGGTGCGGATGACCTCGTGCACGTGTCCGGCCAATCGCTCCGCCACGTCCGACGGACCGGACAGCACAGCGTGTTCGGCGAGGATCTCCTCGATCCCGCCGCTCAACCGAATGCGCCCACCGGTGAGGAGCACCAGATAGTCGCAGACGTCCTCCAGCTCGGCGAGGACGTGGGAGGACATGACGACCGTCATACCGGTCTCGGCGACCGCCGCCATGAGGGACTCCATCACCTGATGGCGGGCCAGCGGATCCAGGTCCGCCATGGGCTCGTCGAGCAACAGCAGGTCGGCCCGTTTCCCGAGAGCCATTCCCAGCGCCACCTGGGTGCGCTGACCCCCGGAAAGGTGTTTGATCTTGGCCTCGAGCGGGATGCCGAGCGCTGCCAGCCGTTCCCGCGCGATCCTGCCGTCCCACACTGGATTGAGCCGTGGTCCGAGCTCGAGGGTCTCCTCAACTGAGAAGCCCGGATAGAGCGGCTTGTCCTGACCGAGGAACGCGACCCGGGCCAGGCCCTCCTCGCGCTCAGCGGGCTCGTCTCCGAAGACGCGGATGCTTCCGCAGCTCGGGGAGAGCAGACCGGCCGCCAGGTGCAGCAGGGTGCTCTTGCCGGCGCCGTTCGGCCCGACCAACGCGGCGATCCGGCCGGCGGGCACGGTGAACGACAGATCGCGTAACGCCCATCCCCTCTTGTAGCGCTTGCCGAGTCCGACCGCGCTCAACGCGTCGTCCGTCACGTCTCTCCTCCCTGTACGCCCACCTTGGCCCGCATCACGACGTCGAAGAGCGCACGCAGGTCGGCCGCCTCCATACCGCTGGCGACGGCGGTATCCACCCACCGTTCGAGTTCCGTGCGCAGGGCCGGATTCCGGTCTCCCGGCGAACTTCCCAGTCCCCGGAGAACGAAGGTCCCCTGACCGGGCCGAACCTCCACGAGGCCGACCCGCTCCAGTTCCCGGTAGGCCTTGTGCACGGTATTCGGGTTGATCGCCAGTTGTGCGACGACCTCCCTCGCGGTCGGCAACCGATCGCCGGGGGTCAGCATCCCCAGCCTCAATGCCTGCTCGATCTGGCGAATCAGCTGGAGATAGGTGGGCAGACCGGATCTCCGGTCAAGGTACAGCTCCAGCATGAATCCCCTTACCACTAAGCTCTTAGTAGTAGCGTAGTAGAAGGATGCTTCAGCCAGCAAGGCGCTTCACCCCTTCGTGGTGCCGCACGGGCCGTCAGAATCCGGCGCCCGCAGCCCCGATCCGGCCCCAGGGGACAGGCCCTACGTCTCCGGAACGATCCGGCGCAGCGCCTCCAGCAGCCCAATGCGCGTACTCCCGGCCCGAGCCAGAGCATGGGTAAGGTCCTGGACCGAGTTGAACCCTGCCTCCTCCGCCCAAACCGCATAGCCGGCCTCGCTCCTGCGGCCCGTCCACGCCTCGTGTTCGCCGCGCAGCTGCCGCGAGCCGCTCCTCGCCGCGACCTCCGCCGGTTCCACACCCGACTCCCGCGCGGCCTCCGCGGCCAGGGCAGCGCCCCTCCCCCACGTCTCGAACTCGTCGTTCCATCGCAGGTGATCCAACAACGGCTTGGCACTGCGTTCCGTGTGGTGCGCGTACAGCAACCACCGGTGCAGCGCCCGGCACTGCGCCGCCTCCCGCGCCAGGCCCCGGAACTCCTCAGGCGTGACCTGGTTGCGGCTCAGCCACCCCGCGAACGCGGCCTCGTCCTCGTACCCGTGCCGGGCCACCCAGCGGGAGGCCTCCTCGTCGATCTCGCGCTCCGAGGGAGTGACGCGCAGAAGCCTCGCCAGAACGAGGGCCACCGCCCGGTTCATGGCGTCCTCGTTCAACCGACCGGCCCCCGGGTGGTGCAGTTGGACGTGGTCCGCGACATCGGAAAGAGCGATGCGGACCCCGTTGAACTCCACCTGCCGTTCCCGGTTGTAGAGCGTGTCCAGACTAGCGGTCGGCACCAACTCCCATGGTGTGACCGGCTCGTGGGCGGCCCCGTGTCGGGCCGCCAGTTCCCCGAGCAGCGCGCGGGCGTCGTCCGCCTTCACATCGACGGGGGTCTCCCGCCAGAACACGTCGAGGCGGTATGCCTCCTCCGCTCCGGAAGTGCGCAGCATCGCGGCGATCCGTGCCCTGGACCGGTCGCGGTAGTGCAAGCCCTTCGCGGTGTCGACAGCCAGCCGTGCCGTCTCCGCGGAGATCACGCCGCGTGCCTGGGCGGTCGCGACGGTCGCTCTGATGTTGACCATGGGTTCCGAGAGCTTGATGTAGTGGCCGTCCTCGAACGCGTATGTCAGGGCGACCTCGTCGTCGTCGATGATCTCCCCGGAGGCGTACCGGGCGAAGACCTCGCCCCGTCCCCGCATCCCAAACGCCGCAAGCTCCGCCGCGCGCAGCGCTCCCATGCTCGAAGCGCCGTATACCCGGACCCCCCGTTGCAGGGCCAGCAGCACCTCCTTGTGCCAGACGGAGCGGGCCTGATGGAACTCGCCGTCGACCAGGGCGATGACGTCCGGATCGTGAACGGTGAGGACCGTCGCGATGTCCGCCTGCTTGGCCGGGGGGAGGAAGACCGCGTCGGGAAGGATGCCGCGTGCTTCGTTTAGTGGCAGGGAGGGCCCGAGAAAGACAACAACGGTCATGAGTCCGCTCCGATCGCGGGGTTCTGGGCGAAGCAGCGGGCACGCCTGCCCGGCGCGTAGTTCTCCATGCGGTAGCCCTCCAGCCCAGGAACCACGACCTTCACCACCGAGATCGGCGACCCCGGACGGCTCAGGTCCACAACGATCACGCGCTGTATGCCGACGGCCCGGAGCCGCTCCAGCATCAGGCAGATGTCCCCTTCGAAGGTGGCTGTCGCCTCCGAGGCTCCCGGACGGCCCGCCACCACGGGCGGTGTCCCGTCGACCATGGAGAGCATCCGCTCGTACTCGTGGTCGGCGTGGGCGTGGGTGTGGAGGTCGCGGTTGCGGAAGATGTCGTCCCGGGAGCCGGCGATGTGGACGGTGCGGGCCTGAACCGCCTCGGTGAGCGCACGGGTCAAGGCGATCTCCGGGTCGAGGTGGGCCCCGTAGCCTCGGTAGGTTCCGTCGACTTGGCGCGTGCGGTCGAAGATGTCCGCCATGTACACCGGCACCCGGGTGTCCACCGTGCAGTCGAAGAGCAGGACGCCGACGTCCGCTTTGCGCAGGCGGTCCAGCAGTTCGCGTACTGCGGGCAGTTCGACGGCGTCGGGATCGAGCACCGGGGGCGGGGTGCGCTGCGCGTCCCAGCGTTCCTGCTGACAGGTGGCCGCGTCCCGCTCGATGACCTCCGACAGGGCGGCGTGCAGGGCCTCGACGAGGTTGTTGCCCGAGGCCAACCCGCTGGACGTCACCTGGAAGGAGAACAGGTCGAAGACCCGGCTCGTCCGGTTCCCCATGTGGATCATCGAAACGGGAACGGCGACCTCCTCCTGGGAGAGGACGTCCCAGCCGAAGGTCCACAGGTAGGGCCAGTCGGGCGGGAACGGCGCTGCCCGGGAGAGCGGTAGGTCTTCTGGGTCCGGCACCGGGAATTCGCCACTGATCTCCTCGTACGACCTGCGGACCGCGATGGGCGACCACTCCTCGGCGTGGTGCAGTTCCAGGGACTCCATCGCCGCGGAGACCAGAGCCGCTTCGAGGGTCATGCCCTTGCCCGCGCTGTTGCTCAGTGTCCGCCCGTTGGGACGGATGGCCAGGGTCACCGGGATGCCGACCGTGTCGAGACCCGTGATATGCGCCAGCCTGGTGATGCCCGCCGCAGGGAAGAGCGGACGGATACGCCGAAGTGTCTCCTCCGGTGGGACGCTGCGCTGCGTGCCCTGGAAGTAGTTCTTCACCGCCTTCAGTTCGACGCCCCGGTAGTGAACCGCCGATAGGTGCGGCGGCTGGTCCCAAACACGCATGTCGTGTCCTTCGAGTTGCTCCGGCTTCATCGTCAGTCCGCCAGGCATCCGGCGATCAGCGCGGCGGCGCCGGCCAGTTCGGCGCCGGCACCACCGTCCGGGCCTGGCCCGGTGCCAGCGCGCAGGTCTCGGAGCGCGGCGTTCACCGTCGCACCCGGCACGTCGGGCAGCCCGATGGCGCCGGCAGCCCCAGCCGACGGACCGCCGTCGTACGCGAGCAGTCGCTCCGTCATCACCGGGTCCGTGAGTAGCAACCGATACGCGGCCTTCAGTCGGTCCTCATCCCGCCGCACCGGCGGTCTCCTTCCTTTCCTCCGAGCCGGTGTCCGCTCGCAGGGCACGCACGACCAGGTCACAGACCTCCTGCAGGCGTGTGGGGAGGTCCACCGGGAAGATCCGGGCGCCGTGCGAGGTGAGCAGTGCGGCGAAGGCCCGTCGGCTCCGGCCGTTGGTGTCGTCGACTCTGCACGCGTACTGGGTGAGCAGGGGCTCCAGGACGCAATCTCCGCTGGGCAGCGCCGAGCGGGCGGGTACCGGCACGGCCCGTGGCTGTGGCTTCGCCGGTACCGCGGCGGCCACCGCCGCCACGATGGCGATGTGCTCGTCCCGCCGACGGTCAAGCAGGGGCAGCCAGGCAAGGAAGTCGTCGACGCACCGCCGCAGGCGTTCCTTGTCCGTGGGACGGCCTGCGAGGAACCCGGCAGTCTCGAGACTGTCCGCCCGGTGCACTTCCTCGGCCAGGCAGAGCACGTCCGGCCCACCGTGCACGTCAACGTTCGGAGCAGCCGGCACGACGGCAGCCCGGACCACCTGGCCGCTGGCGACGAGGTCCAGCCCGAAGCGGTCCAGCCCGGCCACGGCTGTCGGGCGCTGCTCGGCGTCGGCAACCCGGCAGTCGATCCGCAGGGTGAGGCCGTGCCATTCGTACGACCACTGGGCGACGCACCCTTCGGCCGCCAGTTTCTCCATCACCGCACCGACCAACCCCGGCAGTTCGTCCACGGCCGTGGATCGGCACTGGTACTCGACACGGGCCCGGAACAGTTGGTGGGTCGGCGGGACCTGAGCGGGGGCGGTGCGCGGGCGCGGATCGCGCTCCGGGGGCAGCAGGAGGTGCGCGGTATGCCTGCCGCTGCCTCCGGAGACCACGGGGCTCTCGAAGTGCGGAAGTTCCTGGCAGGTCACGCCGCTCGGGTTCGAGAGAGCCTGCAGTGCCAGTTCGACGGCGGCCGGGGCCGACGTGTCCACCGGCAGGGTCTGGCCCCGGCCCGCGAAGGCGAGCCAGCGCCGGTTCCCCAGACCGGGCAGCGCGGCGCGCAGACCGGCGCCGACGTCGGGCGCGTCAAGGATGTCCTCGACGGCGGGGTCGCTCAACCGCCAGCGTTCGGGGGCGACGATGACGCGGCCAGCCACCACCCTGGGCAGGTGCGGCAGTTCCTCGCCGAGGGCACCCCAGGTCCACTGGACCGGGCCAGGGTCCAGGAACGGCTGCAGCATTGCGTCGAGCATCCGCTGCGGACCCTCTCCCGAGCGGCCCGACCGCGGCTGCACCCGGTCGCCGGTCCGCCGGTCCCAGAGCTCCGGACCTGTCCCGGGAGTCAGCGACACCAGGACGTCGCCCGGCTCTGGAGTGCCGCCGGTCTCCTCCGGCAGCACCCCGAAGTCCTGGAGCAGCGGCTGTGGAGGATGGTGGTACCCGCCGAACAGGACAGCGCAGTACCGCCCTTCGTACTCGTCGAGCAGGGCCGCGTGGATCCAGTCGGTCACACCGGTGTCCCTCGGGCTGTCCGGCCGGCCGGTCCCGGCCAGCAGATCGAAGGGCTCGCCGGTGCGGACCCAGTGGGCCAGTGCCCGCGCACAGGTCCGCTCGGCAGCTTCCCCAGAACGACCGGACCGCCAGGGCAGGTCGGCGAGCTCGGCCTCCAGATCCAGCAGTTCGGCCACCGGGACGGCACCATCGCCGTGGCGGGTGCGGAACGCCGCGTCGAGGGCCGCCTGACGGGGCGACTCGTCTACCAGCGACAGGACTCGCCCATAGGCCTTCCGCAGCACACCGAGCGACGAGTGGTCGACGGCCGGCCGGTCCGCTCCGGTACCGATCCGCACCCGAAGTCGCTCGCCCACGGGGACATCGGCCAGTAGCCCATCCAGCGACGCGGTGTAGCGCTGCCACACGCCAGCGACGCCTTCGGCCAGATAGCGCTGCAGCGGCTGCTCCTGGCCGAGTCCCGCCTGGAGCCCGTGAAGGCTCTGTACGACCTCCTCCTCCGTCGCAGCCGTGAGGATCTCCCAGGCCCGCTCCGGCCTGCTGTCGGCGGTCGTCGCAAGGTCGGCGAGGAGCACGCCCGCGTCGATCAGCCGGTCCAGGAAGGCGTCGAACCGTTCGGCCGGCGTCGAGGGTGACGCCGCTGCCAGAGCCGCGGCGGCCCCGGTCCGTCCGGTGCCGTGCTCACCGCAGGCGGCCAGGACCGCGTCGATCGCCGTGGAGGCACTCACTGTGGAGAGCACGAGGCCCGATCCCTGCCACGTGCGGAACTCGTACCTGGCACCGGCCCTGCGCAGCGTCGGGTTGCGCCGCAACCGGACGAGGTCCGGCCCGGCCGTCGTGACGGCGCGGTCGACCAGCGCGCGGATCGCGCCGTCGCCGAGGGCCGCGGTCACCGTGAGCTGTGGCCTTGCCGGTATGGTCAGTCTGCGTCGGTGCCCGATGGTGGCCGTGACCGTCACCGAGAGGCGGACGGGCCTCGCGGCCCGGGTCGCGCGGGTGTGCATGAAGGCGTCGAAGATCTCACCCGCGGTGGCGACGTCGCGACCGGCGCCGGGCGGGCGGGCGCCCGCCGCGGCGATCCGGGCGAGGTCGGCGGGAAGCAGGTCCGCCCGTCCCGCGGCAGCCACCTCGTCGACACTGACGATCGGGATTCTCAGGTGAACGGTCATCGGGCCGTCACTCCGCACGACCGGAACCGATGGGGACGGTGAGCAGCCGCTCCTCCCACAACGGGGGCACCTCCGAGGCGAGGTGGAGCAGCGTCAGGGCGACCCCCAGGTCTCCTTCGAGGAACGAATGCTCCGACCGCATTCCTTCCCGACCGTAGTACTCCAAGCCCCCTCTGGCCCGGCGGCGCTGGACGAAGTCCGTCCAGAAGTCGATCACGGCATCGGCTGCCGGTAGTCCGTGGTCGCGCCGCACGCGGTTCCCGAAGTAGATCAGCCCGGCGGCGCCGTGGCACAGGCACGGGTCCACCACCCGAGTGCGGTCCACGGGCCTGACTGCGGCGGTGGCCGCGACGTGCCGTGCGACCTCCGCCACCGCCGGGTCGTCGGTGGCCTTCGCGGCGACGTCCAGGGCCAGGGCGATGCCTGGGTCCCCGTAGCACCAGGCACTGCGCGAGATCTCGTAGCGCAGTTCGACGGCCTGCGGGAACACTGCGCCGTCCGTGTCGGTGCGCTGCTTCAGCAGCCATCCCAGGGATTCATCGAGCAGCTTCCTGGCCCGCTCCCGGGCAGGTGTGCCGCTCATCGCGACCGAGGCGAGGAAGGACACGAGGCCGGCATTGCCGTGCGCCATGCCGAGGTCGCGGTAGCCGACCAGGTGGGGAGTCTCGGCGAGCCTGAACCGGGCAGGCGCCAGCCGGATGAACGCTCCGTCCCCATGCTCGGTCCGCGCTTCGATCACGTCCATGACACCCGATGTGATTTTCTCCCTGGCGTTGCGGGAGGGATGCACCAAGCCGTAGACGCCGAGCCCGAGGACCCCGGTCGGCAGGTCCACGTCGACGTCTTCCGGATACTCCTCGACCCACCGCACGACGGTGTCGTCGATGGCCGTCAGGCCTCCCAGCCCGACGCCGTGGACCCGGGACAGCTGTACCGCCGTCCAACCCACGTGTGCAGCACCGCCGTACAGCCAAGGGGTGGCGCCGTGCCCGGCCCTCAGCAGGCCCATGGCATCCCGAAAGGTGCCGATCGCGCCTTGGTCCTCACCGGTCACCCGGGCGAACTCCAGCCGGGCCAGGGTCACGTCGAGCTGCAGGGACAGGTCGTCCGTCCCGGCCGCGCCCTCGAGCGCGTCCTTGTAGAGGGTGCGGGCCAGGGACATCAACTCCTCAGTGCCGAGCGGCGCCGGCGGCTCGTGATGATGATGATGACACGTTCCGTTCGACACTCAGGCCTCCGATCGAGCTTGACGCTCACGCATCTTCCGGGTTGCCAGTTCATGGGTCAGGAACTCGAGCCGCCGGGGATCGGAGGCGAAGATCCGGTTGCAGTGCATGTGCAGGACGGATGCCAGCACACGGATGGTTGTTCGGGTGTTCTCCGTGGAACGGAGGGATTCGATCAGCGCCTTGAGTGTTGCCGCGGTCCCCGGGCTCACCGCGCCCTCGGCCAACTCCCGGTCCAGTGCGGCCCGATGGTCCCGGTGGTACCTGCCCACCCGGTTACCCGTCTTGAAGAAGGAGAGGCCCAGGCCGTCCTGGCAGGCTTTGAGGAACCTGAGGCGCTGCGCGTCGTCGTCGAACAGCACGCCGCACCACTGAACGACGTCCGCGACGGCGCGGTAGAGGCGCGCGGTCTCGTCCGGGCCGCCGGCGAGGAACCGCGCGATGTCGTCGCTGTCGGTGGAGAAGAGCTCCTCCGCGAGCAGGAGGTTGGCCGGGCCGCCATAGCGGCCGATCTCCGGAACGTACTCGCCCGCCGCGGTACGGGACGCCAGCCCCTCGGCCACGAGCTCCCGGCCGAGATCTTCCATGGCCGCCAGCACACCGGGGCGGTCCCGGAGACGCACCGGCCGCATCCGCACCCGGACATGGTGCCCGTCGTCGTTGTAGCGCAAGAAGAACCAGGCGTTCACCAGCCCTTTGGACTCCAGGTCGGAGACCAGGCGGTGCACCCGCCCGATCAGGCGGTCGGCGGCGGCGGTACCCGTGTAGTACTTGAAGTACGTCCACCTGCGGCCCAGTTCCGGGTCGAAGGCCCTGGGCACCTCCGCACCGGACTCGGGCGGGACGGTGCTCCTCAGCGGGACGATGATCTCCGCGGTGTGACGGCCCCCGGGCCCCTCCACCGCCGGGGCCTCCAGTTGCGGCATCTCGATGAACTCGACGTGGCTGCGGGTGCGCATGCGCTCCAGGGCATCGCGCACCGACGCGTTGGAGTGAATGTCCATTGGCAGGACCTGGTCGTACTGCCCAACCCCGATCCAGCGCCGTTCGCCGAGGCCCTCCAGCGCGGCGCGCAGGTCCTCGGCCGGCCGCTCGGATCCCAGGATCTTGCGGACCTCGTCCGTCGTGAGGTGCCACACCTCCTTCGCCACGATGACGCGGCCGCAGGTCACCCGGGGCAGGTGCGGGAGTCCGCCGAGGTCGCCCCAAGTCCAGCCGATCGGCCGGATGTCCGCGACATGGCCGAGGAACGTATAGAGCGGGTGGGAGCCAACGGCTCCCACGTTGTGGGCCGAGTTCAGCTCGATGAGCACCCGTCGCCCGGTCTCAGCGTCGCGGATCCGAAACTCCGAGCCGACCAGGCGAATGAGCAGCCGGTCCAGGGTGAGAGTGCCACCCGCGCCGCCAGAGAACGCGATGGCGTCGTCGAGCAGTTTCGGTCGGAGCAGGACGTTTCCGACCCGCCCTTCCGGGGCGTGGACGAGTTCGGCGCGGATGGGTGCGGACGACGCCCCCTCGGACGGGTCGGCCTCGCGCTGCTCCTCCATCCAGGCCCGCAGCCGCTGTTCGGCGTCCGGCCGGGACAGCGCGAAGCGTGCCAGCAGGGCGGTGGGTGTCCGGCGGTGGCCCGCGAGCAGGACGCTGTGGAACCCGCCCTCATGGTCGCCGAGGAGGGCGGCATGGGCGGACTGCTGGGGGGTACGCTCGGCCATCGGGTAGACCCCGATGTCGAAGGACTCTCCGGTCTTGAGCCAGTGTGTCAGCGCCCGGACGACCGGCGAGTACAGCTGCAGCTTCGGAGCGGCACCGTAGGACTGGACGCCGGCTTCCTCGGCCACCTTGGACATCTCGCGCTCCGAGCCGGCGAGGATGCCGTTCTCCTGGTCGGTGGCTTCGAGCAGCGGCACCTCCGCGTCCTCGTAACGGGCCTGGAACGCCTCCCGGGCGCTCTTGAGAGCGTCGGGGGCGGGGAACAGGCCGTCGAGTCGCCGCAGCGTCTCCTCGAGGTCACGGACGGTATCGCGACTGACGGTCGCCTCCCGGACCGGGAGTTCCAGGTCGATGTGGTAGCGGTCCTTCGTCGGTACGCCGCGCAGTGCCGGAACTGATGCGCCGGCCCTGTCCCAGGCGCCGGCCAGGGTCCCGGTGAGATGCGGGCCGACCGGCCGGAGCCCGCAGGCCTCGTCGAGGAGCTCGCGGACGGCCACCGCGCGGCCGTGGCTGCCGACGCGCTCCAGCGTCTCGACGGTGATGTCCCCGGGCTCGCGCCCCGGCTCGATGAGGTTGATCGCCCGTAGCAGCAGGCCGGAGTCCACCAGGTTGCCCAGGAACGCGCCGACTGCGGAACGGGGGGTTCCGGGGCTGCGGGCCGTGAGCGCGTCGATGATATCGGCGCCGAACACCGTACCGGCGCCGCAGATCCGCCGGACCTCCTCGATCGCGGGGGTCGCCCGCAGCCGGACGACGTCGGCGCTGGCATCGCCCTGTTTCGCGTACCGCAAGTCGGGGCCGCTGCGGCGCGCGGTGGGATTCACCCGCAGCGGCCAGTTGGCCGGACCGGTTTCGTCCAGGGCCTCTTTGATGGCCACTTCCAGCGCCTCGATGTCCACCCTGATCCGGGCCCGGTCGCCCCCCCGGTCACCCAGGACCAGGCGTTGGACGGCGCCGATCCCGGCGATCGCAGTGCCGGCGAACAGGCCGTAGGGGGTCGCGCGGCCTCCCATCCTGCTGGCGTACCGGCCGATGGTGCTCTGCGCACGCGGGTGGTCCCCGGCCAGCGTGACCAACTCGGCACCCGCGGCCAGGGCCACGGCCGTGACCACCCTCGGGTCCCGGAGCACTTCGGCGGCAGGCCTTCCCCAGGTCTCCTCCACGCTCAATGCGGCGACGCGCAACAGTCCTATGTCGGCTGGCACTCGGTGTCCTTCCCTCTCAGCCGCAAAGCCCTGCGACCGCTTCGTAGATGTCCTTGACCGCTCGGCTGTGCGCGACGGGGTCCTGCGACACCTCGGCGATGACGACCTCGTCCGCACCGGTCATCCGCTGCACCCGGACGACCGCCTGGGCGCATTCCTCGACGCTGCCGGCGCAGTTGACGACCACGGGCCGGCGGTGCGCATCGGTGATCGTGGCGGCGGACCGGTCGCTGGTCAGCACCGTCATCGCCACCGCGGTCGTGCCCGAGTCCGGGCGCAACGAGCGGTACGTCTCGAACTGCTGCAGGCAGGCGTCCAGATTCGGGTTGAGGAAGAGGCCGTGGGAGTAGTTCAGCCCGAGCTTCCCGGCTACCTCAGCGGATCCGCCGCCCGCGCCGTGCATCCAGCGCTCGTGGGGCAGGTCCAGTGGCGCGATGGCCGGCGACCCGGTGTCGAGCAGTTCCAGCAGTTGGTCCAGTGCGGCCGTGAACTGCCGGTCGCTCTTGCGGAGGTGGTCGAGGATCTCGGAGCCCGGACCGCCGAAGTCACCGCGCCCGATGCCCAGGTCGAAGCCGTTGGGGCTGAGTCCGACCGCGTCCCCCACCTCGACGGCGGTGAGGTAGGGGTCGCGTACGCGCAGCAGGGTGACCGCCGAGCCCACGCGGGCGCGGCGGACGTGGGTGCCGAGCATCGCGGCGAGCAGTAGCGGGTTGGCACACGCGCTGGCCGGTCCGTGGTGTTCCGGGAGCCAGATCCGGGAGTATCCGACCTCGTCGGCCAGCAGCGCGGCCTCCGTCGCGTACTGCTGTTTCTCCTGACGTGACCGGTCCGGCGCGAAGTCGAAGTACTCGATGAGTCCGAGTCGCGGCGGCAGTGGGTGCTCGCCGGCCTGCCGGGTGGGGCCGTCCGTCCTGTCGGGGATCACCGGACCTCCGTGAAGACGCTCGCTTGCAGGGTGTACATCTCGGAGTAGAGGCCCTGGAGGGCCATTAGGCTCTCGTGCGTTCCGCTCTCCACCACCTCGCCCTTGTCGAGGACGAAGATCCGGTCGGCGTTGCGGACGTTGGAGAACCGGTGGGATACGACGATCGCGGTCCTGCCGTTCAGGTGGGCCTTGATGTCGTTCAGCAGCGCGTGGTCGGCCTGCGCGTCGAGCGCGGAGGTCGGCTCGTCGAGGATGACGAGTTCGCGGGAGCGGTAAAAGGAGCGGGCGATCGCGATCCGCTGGGCTTCCCCTCCCGACAGCGAGGTCCCGTCGACGAACTCCGGACCGAGCTGGGTGTCCACACCGTTGGGGAGGCGTCCGATGATGTCCTCCGCTCCTGCTTCGTCGATCGCGCGGTCGATCTCGGCGCGTTCCGGTGCACGCCGGACGTCACCAATGGACACGTTCTCAGCGACCGTGAACTGGTAGGTGACGTGGTCCTGGAAGACCGTGGTGACCTGGTCCCGCAGGGCCTCCCGGTCGTAGACCGCCGAATCCAGGCCGTTCCAGCGCACTTTCCCGGAGGTCGGCTCGTAGAGAAAGGCCAAGATCTTGGCCAGGGTCGTCTTTCCGGAGCCATTGGGGCCGACGAAGGCCACCAGCTCGCCGGCCCGGATAGTCATCGTGACCTCCTTCAGGGCGTCACGGTCGGCCGCGGGGTACCGGAAGCTGAGGTTCTCGACGCAGAGCTCATCGAGCGCCTCGGGCGACCGACCCGCACGGTCCGCGCCGCTCGTCCCCTGCGCGTACCGATAGAAGTCCTGCTGGTCACTCAGGAACAGCCCAGCTTCCGCGAGTTCACTCAAGGGCCAGCCGAGACTTCCGAGCTGGGCCCCAAGCTGCGACAGCGCCATCGCCGCCGCTATCACTTCCGGCGTGCCGAGCCGTCCCGAGTAGTAGAACCAGCCGAGGACGGCGATGCTGGAGGTCAGCAGCAGCCCGAGGGCGAGCTGCCCGCCCAGGAGGCTCCGCCGCTGCTTCCCTAGCAGTGCCCTGAGTTCGTCCAGCCGCTCGCGCGAGAGCCGATCGTACCGCTCGGACAGGTGTGCCATCAGGCCGAACGAGCGCACTTCAGGGGCAGGTTGGCGGGTGGAGATCAGTTGGCCCAGATACCGGCGCCGGCGCTCCAGCGGGGTCATCCGGCCGATGAACTGGAAGCGCTGGCCGGCCAGCCTGATCGACACAAAGAAGATGGGGACCACGGTCAGCAGCACGGCGGGCACCAGCAGGGGCTCCAGGAGGAAGAGCCAGCCGACCAGGGCGGTGGCCCGCAGGGCCGCTGCGATCAACGAGGTGGAACTGCGTACCACCTGGGTGGGCCGGTAGTCCGCCGTCGCCTCGGCCCTGGTCATCCGGTCGTGGATCTCGGGCCGGTCGAAATCGATCAGGTCGAGTGCGGCGATCGCCCGGTGCATGCGGGTGGCGGTCAGCCGCTTCACGTGCTCGGACAGCAACTCGCGGATGACCTCGCGGATGTTGTCGATCGAGGCACTGACGATGGTCAAGCCCACCGCGGCGCCGAGCCAGGGGAGCATCGCTTCGACGGCGACCTTGGCGTCGGGCGCGGGGCCGCGCCCGACGAACGCCTGGGCGGCTCCGCGGATGACGAACAGCTGGCCGACGCCGAACAGCGCCGCCACGGCCGGCAGGCCCACGGCGAGTACGAAGAGCCGGCGGTCCGCCTGGTAGCTGAGCCGCAGGGAACCTGCGATGTTCTGGACCAGTGTCCGTGATTGCGGCGCCTGCCGGCGACTGTCCTGTTTCACGCCAACTCCCTCATCCCTTTCCCCAACCCGGACCGGCCATGCGAGGACGACCGGCGCGGTGCGCCTCGCATGGCCGGCAGCAATCACGGCAGCGGGATCGCACCCGGGGGGCGACTACCCGTCACGCCGTTGTCAGCAGGTGCAGGTGGAACCCGGAGGGCAGTCGCACGTCCACTTGCAGCTCCAGCAGGTGGTGGACGTGGTCCAGTCACCCTCGACCGCCATGCTGGCACCGAGGTCGCCGCCTCCGGGGGCGGAGAACACCTCCTGGTCGATCGACAGGTCGAGCTCTCCGACCATTTCAGCAAGGGCCTGCGGCATATCTTTCTCCTTTCGGTGTGACCTAGATCTACACACTGGCACCCGAGCATCGATATCCGCTCAGGCCCATCCACAGAAGCACACGGCCACCGCACCGTCAACGCCCGAACGATGCCGCGTCGTCTATATTTTCGAGCCCTCACACTCCTCCCCTAGGGCACCTACCAAAAAGCCCGTGAGAGCATTTATCGAGGCATCACGAACGCTGCTGCGGGAAATATAGATGCAATATAGACACCCTTGCTAGGGTCGCTGCGGGCCAACTTCCGACCAATCAGGGGGCACCATGAATGACCGGCTCAGCCGGCGAGGAGTGGCGCGGGTTTCGCTCGGCCTCGCCGCAGGAGCGGTTATCGCATCGATCCCGGCCAACGCCCAAGCAGCAGGCCGGTCGCGAGGGCCCAACGCCCGCGACGACGCCCGCGCCATGGAGCTGTGGCACGCGTTCGACCAGGACACCTACCACCGCCCGGTCCCCGCTTTCGCCAAGGCGATGGATGAACTCCACCAGAAACTCGGCGATCAAGTAGAGGGGGCGCTTCTCACATCCTGGCGCTACCACATGCGCGCAGGCACTTACCCGCAAAGCTTCGCGGCCCGGATGAAAGATTTCAAGGATCAGCTCTCAGCCATCTCGCAAACCGAGCTCGCAGTCTTCGACAGATTTTTTGGCGAAGACTTCAAGGGCCTCACCCGTGCCTTCTCGACATTCGGACAGGGAACTCTCTTCGATCCGCGAGAAGAACAGGGAAACCAGGTCCACACCATGAACTACGGCCCGAACGGCTCGGCACCACTCGGATACCACATCTGGCACGCCTTCATTCGCGCCATGGCCGAAACGGGGATCGATGCCGACCGATGGAACCAGATCAACCCGCTCGTCGGATTCGCCTGGGCGCTCCAGACCGCCGCGAAACCGTCGGTGGCCACGCCCAACCCCGGACTCCCGCACGATGTGGTGCACCGACTGGCCCACAAGTGGCTGAGGATGGATCAGCAGCAGTTGGATCAGGAGTTCATGAGCATCCCCTACCCGAACGGGATGTCCTAAAGGCACTCCCTCCCGGGCAGGAGGGTGGGGGCCGCAGGACGGATCGGCTCTCCGAACCGTCCTGCGGCCCCTTGCCAATCGTGCCGCACGAGGTGGTTTACGGCAGAAGGCGGGAGCAGGACGACACCGCGACATAGGCCAGTCCGTCGTACTCCTCGGCCGGCACGGTCGGCGTCAGGCTCAACCGGTAGGTCCAACGCGGCACCAACGCACCGAAGCTTCGCATGACCTGGCTTTCATGGAGCCAGTGCTGTGCGCCCGCCGGGGCATCGGCGCTGGCCCGTAGATCCACCAGATGGTCCCCAGGGCAGGCGGCGGCGAGTCGCGACTCCACGGCAGCGGGGCGGGGTGGGCCGATCCGGTTGCCGACGGCGGGCGGGACGCCCGTCCATCGCCGATGTCCGGGCCACACCCGCCGCGCGCGAAAGGCGCCACTGCCGAACAGCAAACCGAGCGCGTAGTAGGCCGCACCGATCCGTGCGTTCAAGTGCCAACCCAGCACCGGAACCGCGCCACCCTGGCGGCCCTTCATGACATGGCAGTTGTGGGCCCACAACACGACCTTGGCGGACGGGTCCTCAAGCAGTTCCCCCATGGCATCGGCCATGTGGCGATCGCGTGCGGCGAAGGCGGTCTGCAACGGATCCGTGTGCCGACGAGCGTGTGTCGCCACGTCGGCGGCTCGCACCAGGATTCGGGCATGTTCGATCGCATCGGCCGCTTCAGGGCCGAACTCATCGAGAGCGTAGAGGAGTTCGTGCGCATCACGCACCAGTCGCCGGGCACCCGGGAACGATCCCGGATTCGCCATAGAGAGCACGCCGAGGGCAGAGTGGAGGGTGGTCAAGCGCTCCGGTGCCACTTCGCGAAGAAATGAGTCCAGTACTGCGAGCGAGCCCCCGCACCGCTGCGGATCGATGCCTGCGAAGCGCACCTTCTCATCCTCGGGTCGGCCGCGGTTGTAGGCGCGCATCCACTCGATCACCGCGAGCACCTCATGAGTCCGCCAAGTCCAGAACCCCAACCCGGCAAGCACCTTGCCAGCCTCCCCGGCACCATGGCGCACATAGGCGTCAACTGCCGGACCCGCCGACGCGCTCGCTTCCATGGCCAGGGTTCGGAAGCCCAGCTCCGTCACCAGGAACTCCAGCAGGCGATGCTTGAGCTGGAAGAATTCACGCGTGCCGTGCGTGGCTTCCCCCAATCCCACGATCCGTACGCCAGCGAGGACCTCCTTCAGCGGCTGAAGGTCAGCTGTGGGTGCTCCTGCGACAAGGCTGTTCAACGGCAGAGCATTTTGGGCCAGCCAGCCGGTCAGCTCGGCTGACGCGGCGTCCCGGTCCATCAGGCTTCGGTGTCGGGAGCCGGTCGGTGATACGCGTCTCTCGACTCCTCCCCGGGCTCGCCATTGTTGCCGATCAGACCGCGCTCAGTGATCTGCACGCCGTGGAGACGGAAGGCGCACTCCGGAGCCGCCACCCGGGCAAAGTCGATCGCCTCCACACTCTTCGACCAGGGCACGTACGTAGCCATGACGCCGCTGGCTCCAGCCAAGCCCCGTGACTCGCTCCAGATTCCGGGGTTAGTGACAAGGACCCAGCTGCGACTGTGCTCCAGCCACATGTATGAGTGCGTGACCTTGATGGATCGCATGTCGCATAGCTTACGCAACTACGGTGCCACACCGACAAATTGACGGATATCACGCGCTGTTCGACCAATGACAGTGAGCATCAGTCGAGTCAAGTCGCACTGCAAGGTGATCTCCACGTGCTGCGTCCACCTGGTAGATGGCCACCTGCTCAGCCTCTCGGCCACCTGGGGCGACAGCATGGATGACCTCCTCGGTACCGCGCCTGCCTCCGCACCGATCTCCTCGCGTTGGCCGGGCCGAGGCGACCTGACGCCGCGTCCCAAGGGCGACGGTCGCGGGGGAGGGGGCAGAGCCCCTAACTGCTCCGGCCGGAGGATCAGCCCGGCTCTCGGCTGCCGACGACGGCACTGCCTGCTGAACGTCGCGATCTCCTGGACCGGACGTTGGGCGTCCTCGCCCGCGACCTGTACGACAAGACCGCGACTGCGCCGATCGGCCTCGACGAACACCTGCGAAAGGCCACGATACGCCCGGCGCCGTGGTGGAGTTCGCAGTCGCCCGCCTCACCTCGGTCGTCATCGTGCCCCAGGTCTTCGACCAGCTCCAGTACCTCTTCTGCCGCGTCCCAATACGCTGGCGCAGCGTCAGAATAGCGCCATCACTGCTATCAGCAGACTCTGGAGGTATGCCTTCAATGACCCGTTACAGCATCGACCGTGAACGACACGAGCTGATCGCGACCTGGGGAACGGGCGAGGGTGATCTCGCCACCAGGATCACGGCTCTCCCCGCCGACGCAGATACCTCGACGCTTCTGGGCCTGACCCGCGCGCTCACCCACCTGTCAGAAGCCGCGTGGCACACCTACACCCACCCCGCCAGCGCCGCCGGTTCCCTGGAGCCGAACACCGAGGGCTGGCGCCGCGAGCAGGAACGCAAGAGCTTCGACGAGGTCGCCGAGGCCATTACCCAGCCGAACCTCCCGCAGGGCGGCATGCTCGACGTCTCCTACAGCCCCCTGGTCGAATCCGCCCACCGCACCGGCCGCGCCCTGCACGCCCTCGACAATTCGAACCTCACTGCGGCTGTCCTCGCGGAAGCCATCACCGAACTCGCCGCCGTGGAAAGCGCCGAACTCGGCGATCTCACCGACCGCGCCCGCCAGGCCGTCCTCCTCAGCCGGGAAAGCGCTTCCCCCGTCCAGATCGCCGCCGCCGACCACCTGCTCGAACAAAACCCCTTCGGCCCTGCGGCGCTGTTCTCCGAGATCGACCCCACCGCCGCGGCCGTCGCCGCGGCACACTGGCTTGCAGCGGCCGCCCAGGTCACCGCCGAAGCTTCCGGCCAGTCCCCCACCACCGTGCTCCTCGAAGCCGGCACCTCCCCCTACGACGCGATTACCGGCCTGGTACGCCACGCCCTCCACATCGCCGACGGCCTCCTCCCCGACCCCGCCGGGCTGCGCGAACAACTCGAAGGCCTCGACGACGAACTCGCCGATCACGTCGGCCCGGACGCCGACCCCGAGGACACCGGCCTGCGCCTGACCCCGCTCGACCCCAAACGCCCCGCCCACGACCTCCTCGAAGACCTCCTCGCCGGCATCCACGGCTGCTGGCGCCTCCACGAGGAATACGACGAACTCGACGACGAGGAGGGCTGGGACGACGAGCACGCCGAAGCGCACCAGGACCACAGCCGAAGCCATTTCGCCCAGCTCGTCCGCGAAACCGCCACCGTCCACCACGACCGGCTCGTCTGACCATCTGCCCGACCGTCGACCGGTCGCGCCCACCCGTGTCCATATTCCCCCGCACCGTCCAAACGAGGGCCAGTCGGCATCCACACACGGTTGCTCCGTCGTCGGCACGACAACACACCTCACCCTGGCGCCGCGCACTCCACTACGGCCAGCCCAGCTGCCCCGCCATTCGGTGACACCGTGTAGGCGGTCCTGTGGCGGTAGGCGTTCGGTGGCCACGCCGGGCTGCGTGCCCCCGCGACCCCCGTCACGAGATCCCCGGCCCGAAGTCTGTAGCCCACCCGGTCCCGCGAGCACCACGTCAGCCGGAGAGGGGGCCAACGAGCCCGAGCGGCAGCTGCCCCCGACCCGACGTGCCCAGATGCGTCGCCTCTTGCGGCTACGCCCACGAGATTGGCAGAGCGCGCACCCAGCGCCGCTTGGTCAAACCTGGCTCCGAGTCGGATTGGGGTGAGCGTGGTGTCGTGCGCTGTGGGTGTGCTTCGGGCCCCTTTGCTCGGTGCGACTTTGTGGCTGCTGGGTGGGCAGTCATGTGGTGGAAGTTGCTTGTGTGAAGGGAGAGTTCGATGGCGGGTAGTGGGGCTGAATTCGAGCGTGGGCGGGTCTACCGGCGCTGTGGCTGCCGGGGTGCGGATCGCCGTCCGATCGGGGCGCGCTGCCCGCGGCTGGCGGCGGATGAACTGCACGGGAGCTGGGCGTACGCGGTGGACATGCCGACGAACGGAGAGGGACGCAGCACCCGGCGGCGCAGCGGTTACGGGTCACGGGAGGATGCCGTGTACGCGCTGCAGTGCGTGCTGAACGCGGAGGTGACGGGTGTGTTCGAGGACCGCAAGCTCACGGTCGGTGCGTTCCTGCTGGAGTGGGTGGCGTTGAAGGAGCGGACGCTCAAGCCGTCCACCGCGGCGGCTTACGGCAAGTGCGTCCGTCAGGAGCTTCTTCCGGTGTTCGGCCGGATGCGGTTGAAGGATCTGCGCTCCCGGCACGTCGCCGCCTGGCAAGCCGACCTACGGGATCAGGGGCGCGGCGCGCCGACTGTCTATCGGCTCGGGGCGACGCTGCGCAGTGCCCTGAATCATGCCGTCCACAAGGAGCGTCTGATCGGCTACAACGCGGCCGAGGGCGCCATCGGGGCGCGACCGGCGGCGGCCGAGCGCCTGTGCTGGACCGCGGTGCAGGCAGCGGCGTTCCTGCGTCACAACGAGCTGTACTACCGCGACCAGGTCGCCGACGTGTTCGAGGTGATGCTGGGAACCGGGATGCGACGCGGGGAGGTGCTGGGGCTGCACTGGGAGGACGTCCACTTCATGGAGCGCAAGATCTTCGTCCGCTGGACCCTGGCCACCATCGACAACAACGAACTTCACCTCTGCGCGCCGAAGACCAAGGCGAGCAGGAACTGGGTCAGCGTCAACCCGCGGGTCCTGGCCGCGCTGCAGCGCCAGGCCGACTACCAGCGGTCTCTGCTGCCTCCAGGAGCGCCGTTGCGCGGACTGGTCTTCGCGGGCGTCGACGGAGCCCCGCTGCGCCCGCAGTACGTCCTGGACCAGTTGCGGCGCCGCCAGGCCGAGGCCGGACTGCCGCAGATCACGATTCACGACCTGCGGCACACGGTGGCGACCATCATGATCACCTCCGGGGTGTCCATCGCCATCGTGTCGAAAGCACTGCGTCATTCCACCATCGCGACAACCATCAACATCTACGGGCACCTGCTCAAGCACGCGGCCGACGACGCGGTCAACGCGCTTGCCCAGGCATACGAGCTGGCTGCCACCGATCTGGATGACTGGCCCGGTTTCCGGCCTCGCCACGCTGCTTGACCGGCCTGGGTGTCAGCCTCCCAGGAGCAGATCGGCTACCGCCAAGGGAGCGGTGAGTGTGACCTGGCCGGCCGACCAGTCAACACCGAACTGATGGACCGCGATCACCCCGGCTTGCCAAGGGGTGAGCGGATCGTGCTCCCGGCCGGTGAGCGGCTCCGTCTCAAGCAGCGGGAGCGCCATCTGAACCAGGCGGACGGGCCCGGCATGCTTCTTCTCGGCGTGCCGACGTGCCTGGTCGATTGAGGACGTGATGAGGCGCTGGACATTGTCCAGCGCCTCATCACGTCCTTTGCGCCGCCGACCGAACGCCTCGTAGACCACGGCGGACGCCGCCCGCACGCAGTCAGCCACCGGCGCCTCGCCCTCGGCACAGGCGCTCTGCCAGCGCGTCCATGCCTCCGCCAGCAGCCACTCCCCGTCGGCACCCCAGCTCCCCGTACAGGCTGGCAGCGCATCCCGGAGCCCGACCGGCGCGGGCATGGCGGCCACGCAGGCGGCCGCCAGCAGTTCGCGAGGGTCGATGCGGCGGACAACTGCTCCGCGAGCCTGCTCGACCGCGCCGGTCAGCGCGAACAGCCTCGGTCCCGCCCAGGGCTTCAGCCAGGGGAAGGCGGCGGTGGCCGCGAAGCCCTGCAGCGCGCGTGTCTGCGCGCGCCGCCACACTCGCACCGCCCGGGCGGGCTGGGCGCTCGCTGCCCCTGACGTCAGCGCCAGATCCGCCTGCGCACCCTCGCCCACCTCCACAGCGGGAGTTCTCAGCCCTGCCACCGCGAGCGCGAAGTCGTTGACGGGATGGTCTGCTGGCAACGTCCACGCGCAGGACCCGCACAGCGGCCCGGCCGCGAGCCCGACCCGCCCCGGCCGCGCACCGAGACCCAGCCGCCGGCATGCCCGGTCACCGTGAAGCACAGCCCGGGCCTCGGGCACGCTGTGGCAGTCCAGGAGGAGGGAACCCAGCGAACCCAGGGGCACGTCATCGCCGAAGATCTGCCCCAGCCGTACCCGGCGCGCCCCACCCGTCAGCACACCGTCTCCCGAAGCCCGCGGCCTGCCGGGCCCCTTTGCGCCCCAGCAAGGAGGACCGCCTGGCCAGGGTGGCTCCCGCCTGCGTGGTGGTCGCATGGTGGTCGCAGACCTTCGCCTTGCGGGGCCGCCCCCGCGCCGACATCTGGCCCAGAAAATGCGGACACAGCGGAAGAAAGCTCACAAATTGAACGATACTCACGCCCGGCCGCGTCAACCCCGTGACGCGAGGTCACCCGCCACAGGACGTCGTGAGTGGTTAACGATCCGGCCACCGATCGGGCCACGTGCGCCAACTCCAGCCATACAGCAGCGAGTTGACCAGGTCAGCCCGCGCCCGGCTGCGATCCGCGACCGGACGAGGTGCGACCACCCTGCGACCACCACCCCGCGACACGCACAAAAAAGGCCGTCCCCATCCTCAGATGGAAACGGCCTCCGACCTGCGGATTCGCAAGTCGGGACGACAGGATTTGAACCTGCGACCCCTTGACCCCCAGCTCCCGGCTCGACGCCATCGAGATCGCCGCGGAGACCTCGGGCCACACCGTGCTGGTGTCCGGCGTCACCGTGATCGTGTCGATGGCGGGCCTCTACCTCGCCGAGGAGGCCACCTTCGCCTCGCTGGCCACGGGTTCCATCATCGTCGTGGCCGTCGCCGTCCTGGCGTCCCTGACCGTGCTGCCCGCGCTCCTCGCCAAGCTCGGCCGCTGGGTCGACCGGCCCAAGGTCCCGTTCCTGTGGCGCCTGACCATGCGCTCCGGCGAGTCCAAGCTGTGGCGGGCGCTGCTGAAGCCGGCCTTGGTCCGGCCCGCGCTCACGCTCGTGGTGTCCGTCGGCGCGCTCGTGGCGCTCGCCCTGCCCGCCCTCGACATGAGCCTGAAGCAGCCCGGCTCCGACGACCTGTCCCGCGACATCCCCGTCGTCCAGTCGCTGGACCGGCTCACCGAGGCCTTCCCGAGCAAGGGCACCGGAGCGTCGGCGGTGGAGTCGCGCTGCACCAGGTCCGGGGCGAGGCCGGCCGCCGGATCGCGGCGGGTGAAGGAGCGGGGCCGGCGCGGGCTCACGCCCTGCAGGCCGGCCTGGCGCATCAGGCGCTCGACCCGCTTGCGGCCCACCCGGGTGCCCTCGCGCCGCAGGACCGCGTGGACGCGCGGGGAGCCGTAGGTTTCGTCGGAGTCTGCATGGATCCGGCGGATGTGCTCGGTCAGCTCCGCGTCGTGGCGTCTGCGCTCGCACGGCTCGTGATCCTCGCGGCGCCAGCGGTAGTAGGTGGAGGCCGGGATGTGCAGTTCCCGGAGAACGGGCTCGGCCCCGAAGCGGTCCTGGTGCTCATCGATGAGCTTCAGTACCGTCGCCGGGTCGGGTCGAGCTCCTGGGCGAAAAAAGCCGAGGCGGCCTTGAGGATCTCGCAGGACCGGCGAAGCTCAGCGTTCTCCTTCCGCAGAGCGGCCAGCTCCTCCTTCTCCGCCGTGGTCAGCCGGTCGTCCCGCTCACCCCGGTCCGCCTCGTCCTGACGGATCCAGTTGCGCAGGGCCTCGTGGTGGACTCCGAGATCGCGGGCCATCTGCCGGATCACGGGCTTCGGATCGGCGGCCCGGTACGCGGCAACGGCTCGCTGCCGCAAATCGGGCGGGTACTTCCAATGCCGCGTAGTTAAGGGGTGGTTGGGCCGGTCAAGACCACGTCCGGGTGATGTTCCAGCCGGTCGGGAACGGCCCATTCGGGAGCGAGGATGTAGGTCGCGGGAGCGACCTTGCGCAGGATTCCCTCCCTTTCCCAGCGGATGAGCTCACCGGTCAGGCTTCGATGGTGGGCAAGGCCGAGTTCCTTGGCGATCTCGGTGGCGTGCCGGGATCGGCAGGGGTCAGCGCGCATGAGCTGGAGCATGCGATCCCGTCGACCCTCGGGAGCGAGCTCGGCGCTCTGGTGAACGGTGACCGTGATCCCGGCCATCCGGGCGGTCGCCCGGAGCCGGCTCTGGTCGGGCCGGTTCGCGTAGCGGGAGACGGGGCACTTGACACGGCGGGGTGCGATGCGCGGCCGACGCCTGGGCAGCAGGTTCTCCAGGACTGCCTGGCCGATCCGGCCGGTCTGGAGGGGGCGGGTGGGGTCGGGCAGGATGCCATCGGCGGCGACGACCTGGTCTCTGGCGGCTTCGAGGGCGGCGGTGAACGCGGCCCGGTCGGGATCGGTGCCGGGCGCGGACTCCGCGGCTTCGGCCATGGCTCGGCGAAGAACCTGGTAGACGACCAGTTGGGCCCAGATCTCCTGCTGCACCTCAAGGGGATCGTGCGAGCGTAGGACGAGCCCGCCGGCCAGAGAGTGCCGCAGGGCATAGAACGCTGATTCGATCTCCCATCGCCCGCGGCAGAGGGTGACGAGCTCGTCAGCGGGGTAGCGGTGATGGTCGAGCAGCGTTGTGGCCAGGCGGTAGTGGCCGGTGATGCGGACGCCCCCGTGGATTGTCGCGGTGACCTGGGCGTCGATGACGCGCAGGCGGACCCCACGGATCCGTGTCAGGTAGGAACCGTCGGACAGGTGGGCCCACTTGGCGGGGGTGCGGCGGTTGTCGAGGCGGACCAGGAGCTGGGCGCCGGTGGCCGCGCAGCGGGCCAGGAACTCGTCGGAGTCGAGGCCGCGGTCGTTCAGCAGCAGCATGCTGTCGTCCAGTAGCGGCAGCAGTTGCTCGGCGTAGACGGTCTCTCCCGGGGCTACCGGGCCGAAGACCGCACCGAGCAGGGCGCGCGTCCCGGTCTCGCACAGGGCCACGAGTTTCAGCATGGGGTAGCCCTCCTGTCCGTAGCGGTGCTTGATCTTGCCGAGCCAGTCGCAGACGCGGTGCCGGTCGGGGGCCTTGGCAGAACTGCACCCGTCGAAGGCCACGGTTCGCCAGCTTCGGTAGCGCACGCCGGGCGCTGTCGGCTGGGCGACCGGCCCGGCGAGGCTGTCGAACAAGAGCTTCAGCGGGGCCGGCCCCAGTCTTCGACGCAGGTCACGCAGGGCCTTCCCTGAGGGGCGATGGATGTTCAACTGCCATGGGCCAGAGGTGAGTTTATCCCACACTCGCAGGTAGCCCAGGCTCGGGGAGAGAGCCAGGGCCAGAACGAAGTACATGCCGACCCGCGAGGGCAGCATCCGCAGCCTGGCCTGCGTGGTGCCCGTACGCGCCAAGACGTCGTCGACGAGTTCGAAGGGAATCTGCCGGGTCAACTCCCCCAGATGCCCCGGCGCGTACAGGCCCTTCGCGACGGTGACGGTACGAGCAAGCACGACAGTGGCACAATCATCGGACAACGGGACCCTTCGAGCAGGAAGACCTTGGTCGGCTTCCTGGCTCTACCCGGGGTCGCGCCTCCATGATCACCGCCGCTGCCTTCGACCGGCTGGAATATCACCCGGACGTGTTCTTGACCGGCCCAACCACCCCTTGACTAGACGGCATTGGGGTACTTCATCAGTGCAGCCATCGCAGAGGCTCCCTTCTCATGGCCCATCAGGCCACGTCCGGCAACCTTCCGCACCTCGGGGAACCTCACTGCTCGGGCAGGAAGACCCGCCCGTCGGTGACCTTCAGCTCTGTCCGGTTGACCGCCAGGTGCAGGCCCGCCAGCGTGTCCGGGCTGCTCACCGACCGGTCGCTGCCGGGCGCCGATCGGGTAACTGCCAGGCCGCGCGCCGGAATCCGGATCCGTAAAACCGGGCGAGCAGGTCGTCGCGCGGGGAGTCCGTGAGGACGAGGAGGTCGTAGATACCGCCCACCGCACCGGGCCAGGCCTGCAGGTGTCCGCGGTGGCCTCCCCAGGTGCGAGGAGGGACGGGACGGACGGTGACCGAAGGCTGCGGATGCGGTCAGCGAACGCTTCGACGTCAGCCCGGAGTCGGCCGCTGCCGTCGGCGGAAAGAGCCGAGACCTGCGCCGGTATGCGACGCGGGTCTCACGGGCGTGATATGGGATATGGGCCCCGGAAGGTGCGACGCGGGCCTCAGCTGCGGTGGCGGGCGCTCGGTCGGCGGCGCATCCGCACCATGAACCAGCGGGCGATCACCAGCACCACTACCACCACGACGCCCTTCGACACCCAGCCGCCGTACTCCTCCACCAAGTTCCAGTTGTCGCCCAACCAGTACCCCAACAGGACGAACACGGTGTTCCAGATCAGGCTGCCGGCGGCGGTCATGGCCGTGAAGGCCAGCAGCGGCATGCGCTGGATCCCGGCCGGTACGGAGATGAGGCTGCGTACCACCGGCACCATGCGGGCGATGAAGACGGCCTTGCGGCCGTGCCGCTCGAACCACGCGTCCGCCTTGTCGATCTCGTGCGCACTCATGAACGGGATGCGGGCCGCGAGTGCGCGGGTCCGGTCCCGGCCCAGGAGCGCACCTGCGGCGTAGACGATCCAGGAGCCGACGATGGAGCCGATCGTGGTCCAGACGATGACAGCCAGCAGACTCAGCTTGCCCTGCCCCACCGCGAACCCGGCGACGGGGAGGATGATCTCGCTGGGGATGAACGGCAGAACGGTGTCGACCAGATTGGTCAGGCCGGCGCCCACGGCACCGAGGGTGGTCATGACGTCGACGGCCCATCCGGCGATGCCGCCTGCGGGCTCGGCGGAAGCGGTAGCGAGCGACGCGGAAGCCAACGTTGCGATCATGCCGTTGACTCTAGAGGCCGGGGCCCGGCCGTCACCATGAGGTCAACCGCCCGGTCCTGCTGCGGTTTTCCGTAACCATTACTGTCGCCCGTGCCCGAGTCGCGCGGCCTGAGATTCTCATGGTCGGTCACGTGACGTACGCACCCGGCCCACGGGAACCAGGCACTGTTCCCGCAGGCGCCGCGAGCACAGTGTCGAGGTAGCACGACAGCGACGTAACGGGGAGGCCTCGATGCAGCGGATTCACTTCACGGGTACCGATCTGACACGCGTCCGGCTGCAGAGCAGCCTGGGGCCGCTGACGGAGGGTGTGTTCGCGCTGCGGCTGCTGACCCGGCCCTGGCGCGACGACGCGAACGTGCGGTGGTGCGTCGCCGTCCGCAACGCCCTGCGGGCAGGCACCCGGGCGGCCCTGCCGGTGCCGCTCACCCGGGGCGCCGAAAACCTGCCGCTGCGGCTGCTCGAACGCGCCGGCTGCGAGGAGACGGCGCAGCGTGCGCCGGGTACCCGTGCGGAGGGCACCCGGTTGGCGCTCGATGTGTGGCGCGCCGGGGTGTCCCCGTACTGGGCGAGGATCCTCGAACGGCTGGAGGCGGTGTGCGAGGCCCACGGCAGGGTCGCGGCCGGCGGCGGAGTGGAGCAGCTGCTGTCGACGCTCCACCCGCGGATCTCCTGGAAAGCGCCGGTCCTGGAGGTAGACGACGGGCCCAACGTGGCCCTCACCCTCGACGGGCGTGGCCTGGTCCTCAAGCCGTCGGTGTTCCTGCCCGGGGAGGCCGGGCGGCTGGTGGCCCACGAGCGGGACAGCGGCCATGCCGTGCTGGTCTTCGCCGCCTCTCCGGGCCTCGTCGCCGGGTGGGACGATGTCCCGGCCCCGGACGGCCACGCCGGTGACGAGGGCGAGTCCCAGGCGCTGAGCGCGCTCGTCGGGCAGACCAGAGCGGCCGCCCTGCGCCTGCTGACCGACACCTCCACCAACTCCCAGCTCGCCGCGCGGCTGGGGGTGTCGCCGGGAGTCGCGAGCCGGCACGCCACCGTCCTGCGGGAGACCGGGCTGATCAGCACCCGGCGGGTGGGCAGCAGCGCCCTGCACACGGTGACCCCGCTGGGCATGGCCCTGCTCGGCGGGCAGTCGCGCAAGGTCCTGCCGTTCACGGCCGCCGACGGCCCGAACGGCGGCTCCGGCCGTGCCCCGTATGAGGGCCCGGCCAGCGTCCGCTCGGCCTGAACCGGCCCGCTGGTCGGCAAGCCGGTATGACGTCTTCACACTCCGGAAGTGACTGCAGCACTGTCCCCGTCTTTCCCCGCTTCGCAGAATCGTGGCGCGGGCCCCGCAACAGTGGGGCCTCGCAACAGATCGAGAGCGACGACCAAGGAGTTCCGGCAGCAATGAGCACCTTCCCCACCTTCGGCACCATCACTGGCGACTCCGCCTTCAGCGCCGCCTCCACCACCGGCCTGGTGATCGAGGACGTCGACACCGTCGCGCCGCAGGGCGTGGCCCTGTTCACCGTCTGCGTCATGTCGGCCCAGACCGCCCCCTCCTCGACCACCGGGGGGCAGCCGGGCGCATGACCGACACACGGGGGAAGAGAATGCAGCTGGTCACCAGCGATACGGACCGGGTGGGCTTCAAGAGCCACCTGCGAGCCGAAACCGTGCCCGGACAGGCGGTGTACCTGGTCTCCCAACGCGGGTTGACCACACTGCGCGGAGATCACGCCGCGGTGCTGGCGCCGCTCCTGGACGGCAGCCGCAGCACGGCCGCCGTGCTGCGGGAGGCGGCACCGGCGCTCGCCTCCGGGGAAGCCCTCGGCTCCCTGCGGGCGCTGGCCTCCGCGGGCCTGCTCCGGGTGCGACCCGCGCGGGCGGACGACGACCGGGCAGACGACGACCGGGCGCACCACCGGACTGGGACGGGCACCGAAGGCCCGGCGGGGCACCGCGCACGGTCCTCCGGTCCGCCGCCATCCGCTGGCCCCGCCGCCGAGGCGTTCTGGGACCTGCTGGGGCTCGACGGCGGCCGGGTACCGGCCTCGCTCGCCCGCGCCCGGGTGCGGCTCCTCGCGCTGACCGACGCGGACCCCGCAGAGGCCTGCGCGGCCCTGAGCGGCGCCGGGCTGAACCCGGCGGCGGACCGGGACGCCCCCGCGGACCTGTCCGTAGTGCTGTGCGACGACTACCTCTCCCCCCGCCTCGCGGAGGTGGACGCCCTGCACCGCCAGGACGGCACTGCCTGGCTCCCGGTCCGGCTGGGATGGTCGAACCCGTGGTTCGGGCCGGTGTTCCGCCCGGGCGGGGGCCCATGCTGGCACTGCCTGGCGTCCCGGCTGCGTGGCCACCGCCACTCGGAGGAGCTGCTCCGGCACTCGCTCGGCCGGCCCGACCCGGTGCCGCTGCCGCCCGCGACCCTGCCCGTGGTGCGCACGCTTGCCCTGCACCTGGCGGCCCTGGAGGCCGCGAAGTGGCTCGGCGGACTGCGCGGCCCGGAACAGTCGTCCGTCCGCACCCTGGATACAGCCACGCTGGCCACCACCTCACACCCGGTCTCCCGGATCCCGCAGTGCCCGTCCTGCGGGGACCGGGGCCTGGTGGCGCGGCGGGTCCAGGCGCCGTTCCAACCGGTGTCGCGCCCCAAGGCCCCCGGGGCCGGCAACGGGCACCGGGCCCTGACGCCCCGGCAGATGCTGGAGCGCCACGGTTACCTGGTGGATCCGGTCACCGGGATAGTCAAGGAGATCCGGCGCGCTCCCGGCAGCCCGGACTTCGTCCAGGCCTTCCTGTCCGGGCCCAACCTCGCCATGCCCGGCCGCTCGCTCGCGGGGCTGCGGGCCGGGCTGCGCAGCCTGAGCGGCGGAAAGGGCCTCACCGAGACCGAGGCCCGGGTGAGCGCACTGTGCGAGGCCGTGGAGCGGTACAGCGGCACCCGGCACGGCGACGAGCCGGTGGTCCGCGACTCGCTGCGCGGGCTCGGGCCAGCGGCCCTACACCCCAACGCCGTCCAGTTGTACGCCGAGGAGCAGTTCCGAGAGCGGGACCGGTGGAACGCGCGCGGTTCGCGCTTCCAGTACGTGCCCGCGCCGTTCGACCCGGCCCGGCCCACCGAGTGGACCCGGGTCTGGTCGCTGACCGGGCGTACGCACCGGCTGCTGCCGACGTCGATGCTGTACTTCGGCGCGGAGGCCGCGCCCGACGGGCTGTGGGCGGACTCCAACGGCAACGCGGCCGGCAGCACCCTCGAGGACGCGCTCGTCCAGGGGTTCCTGGAACTGGTGGAGCGGGACGCCGTCGCGCTGTGGTGGTACAACCGCACCCGGCAGCCCGGTGTGGACCTGGCCGCCTTCGACGACGACCACCTGCCGGCGCTGCTCGACGGCTACCGCACGTCGAACCGCTCGGTGCACGTGCTCGACCTCACCTCCGACTTCGGAATCCCGGTCATGGCGGCCCTGTCACGCCGTACCGACAAGCCCGCCGAGGACGTGATCTTCGGCTTCGGCGCCCACTTCGATCCGCGGCTGGCGCTGCGCCGCGCGCTGACCGAGATGGGACAGCTCCTCCCGGCCGTCGGCGCGGTGACGGCGGAGGGCACCGGGTACCGGATCGACGATCCAGAGGCGCTCGACTGGTGGCGCACCGCCACGCTCGCGGGCCGCGACTACCTGACACCCGATCCGGCGGTGGCGCCCCGCCGCTCCGGGGACTGGGCGTACGCGCCGACCGAGGACCTCCTGGACGACGTCACCGCGATCACCGGGCTGGTCCGGGACCGCGGTTTGGAACTCCTGGTGCTCGACCAGACGAGAGAGGACCTCGGGATCCCGGTGGTGAAGGTGATCGTGCCGGGGATGCGGCAGTTCTGGGCGAGGTTCGCGCCGGGCCGGCTCTTCGACGTGCCGGTGGCCCTCGAGCGGAGAAGCTCACCCCTGCCGCGGGAACAACTCAACCCCGTACCGCTGTTCGTCTAGCAGAGCAGGACGGGTCACGCCCTGGCGCGGTGCACCCGCGGCCCCTGCCGGTCGGGTCTCCCGGAGCCCTCGACCGGCCAGGGGTCGCGTTCGCGTGCCGGGTGCGGCCATACCAGGTCGTCGACGACCGCGCCAGGCAGGTGACCGGATTTGTCGATCAATCAACTTTCGTCCGTACGCCAAGATATGATCGACGGAAGTGCTCACAGGGGGATGTGAGCAGAGAAGGCGCGGAGACAATGCAAGGTCTCGATGAGCTCAGCCACGACGACAGCAGTCGACCCTGCTGACCGGCCTCGTCGTCTACGGGCTGTCCCGACTCGCCGCCCTGGTCCGCCAGTTGCACGAGACGCAGAACGAACTGGCGCGCCTGGCCGTGATCCAGGAGCGGCTGCGCATCTCGCGCAACCTGCACGACCTGCTCGGCTACAGCCTGTCCGCCATCACCCTGAAGAGCGAGCTGATCCACCGGCTCGTCCTGGCCCAGCCGCAGCGCGCCAAGACGGAGGTCGAGGACGTCCTGGCGCTGTCCCGCCAGTCCCTGGCCGACGTCCGCCGGGTCTCGCGCGGCCTGCGCGAGATGTCCCTGGAGAGCGAACTCTCCTCGGTCGTCGCCCTGCTGGAAGCCACCGACGTGGAGCTGACCACCAGCGTGCGGCTCGGCGAGCTGGGCGCGCAGGTCAACACGGTGCTCGCGGCCGTCCTGCGCGAGGCGATCACCAACCTGCTGCGCCACTCGCGGGCCGGCCGCTGTTCCATCGAAGCCGTCCAGAACGGCGGCCGCGTACGGCTCGTGGTGACCAACGACGGGGTGGACCCGGACTACCGGGACACCTCGCAGCACAGCGGCGCCGGCCTGGAGAACCTCCGGATGCGACTGCACTCCGTCTCCGGCCGGCTGACCATCGCCCACGGGTGCGACGGAACGTTCCAGGTCATCGCGGAGGCCCCGGCCTGTACCGTCCCCGGGCAGCGGGACGCCGCCCGGGACACGGAGCCCTGGGAGTCCGGGGAGCCGTCCGCGCTGCCGCACAGCAGCCCGGCCGCCTGACCGTCAAGCCCCCGCCCGCCCCGGACCCCCCACGTCCGGATCCTCCCGCCCCCACCCCAGGCCCGCGCGGCCACCGAGGAGTATTGCGTCATGGAGATCCGCATCCTGCTGGCCGAGGACATGCACATGGTGCGCGGCGCGCTCGTCGCGCTGTTGGACCTTGAGGACGACCTCTCCGTCGTCTGCGAGGTCGCCCGCGGCGACGAGATCGTGCACGCGGCCCTGGAGCACCGGCCCGACGTGGCCGTCGTCGACATCGACCTGCCCGGCCTCGACGGGCTCACCGCGGCCGCCCGGCTGCGGGAGCGGCTGCCCGAGTGCCGCACCCTGATCCTGACCAACCTGGGACGGCCCGGCACCCTGCGCCGAGCCCTGATGGCCCAGGTCTCCGGCTACCTGCTCAAGGACGCGCCGCCCGGCGAACTGGCCACCGCGATACGCCGGGTGGCCGCCGGACAGCGGGTGATCGACCCGCAGCTCGCGCTGGACACCTGGAACAGCGAGGAGACCCCGCTGACCGAACGCGAGACCGAGGTCCTCCGGCTCGCCTCCGAGGGCCACGACCCGGTCGAGATCGCCAAACTGCTGCGGCTGTCCTCGGGCACCGTGCGCAACTACCTGACGACGATCGTCTCCAAGCTCAACGCGCGCAACCGGGTCGACGCGATCCGCGCCGCCCGCGAGGCGGGCTGGCTGCTCTAGGATCCGGTCGTCAAACCCGCGCCTGCGGGCGGCCCGGGTCGGCCGGAACGGCCATCCCGGCCGCCCGCAGGTACCCGATGACACCGCGGGTGACGCGGGGCGGCAGCGGGAGCGCGGCCACCGCGTCCTCCAGCAGGCACGGGCGGATCAGCATGCCGATGACCCAGAACACCTCGGGGCGGTGCACCACCACCCGGTACGGGCTGGTCGGCGTCTCCAGCACCACGCCTTCGGTCCGGACCACCAGCGACGCGCCGAGCACCAGCCGCAGCCGCCGCACCGGGAGTCCGACCAGGGTGAAGGCCGCCTTGGGGCTCAACGGGTACACCGACAGCAGCGGGCCCCCCAGGTCGTCCATCGCGAGGGTGCGCACCACCAGGTGCGCGACCTGCCGCAGGGCCGGCCGCAGGATCCGGTCCACCGGCACGCCACCGCCCGCGCCGGGCGGGTGTTCCACGTTGGTCAGGCGCACCGGCCCCAGCTGCATCCGACGCAGGGCCTCGCGCAGCAGGCCGTAGCCGTCCCCCCTGAGCCGTTGGACACCCCACCGACCGCTGACGACGGTCTCGGTGTCACCGTCGCCTGGGACGACGACGACGTCCTCGTCCAGCGACCAGAGGTGCACCACCTGATGCTCACTCGTGTCGCTCAAGGAGGCCTTCCCGGCCGAAACTGATGTCGCCAAAAGTATGGCGCGGCCGGTCCACCGCAGACACCTCCGGAGTCACGGCGTCCGCATGAAGATTTCACACCGGGTACGTCCGAAGCGGCAGTTCAGGGGCCGGCGGCCGGCTGCGGCGGCCGTGGGGGAGCCGACGCAGCCGGAGGCCGGCCGCGACGGCCGCGGGGGGGACCGACGCGGCGGGCGGCCGGCCGCTGCGCCCGAGGCCTTCGCCGCCGTCGGGGGGCGGCGGCGAAGGCCTCGGCGATCAGGGGCCCCGGCGGTCAGGGCGCGACGGGGAGCGCCGGCTCCGGCACCGGCATCGGCTGCGGCACGACGCTGGTGATCCGTCGAGTGGTCTTGCGTTGGCCGGGCGCGGCCGGGACGGCCTTGTGCAGCACCGAGGTGTTGTCCCAGACCAGGACGTCCCCGATCGCCCAGCGGTGCCGGTACACGTTCGCCGGCCGGGTCACCGTGCCGTAGAGCTGCCCGAGCAACTGCCGACCGTCGGCCGCCGACCGGCCCGGGACGTCCCGCAGCCAGTGCTCGTTGAGGACGAGGACATCCCGCCCCGTGGCATGGTGAGTCGCCACCAGGGGCCGGACGAAGTCGGTCAGTTCGGCGAGCTTGCGCTGCCGCTCCTCCTCGGACAGCACGACGGTGCGCATGGCCGTCGCCCGCCGCATGTCCTGCTCGGCGATCTGCCGGCAGGGAAAGCCGCCGTTCAGGCCGGCGACCTCCGCCCGGAGCTCCTCGGGCAGGGCCGCGTACCCGGCGCGCAGATCGGCGAAGAGCGTCTCGCCCTCCGCCTGCGGGGCCTCGTCGCAGGTCAGCAGGGTGACGACGGAGCGAGTCGGCGCGAAGGACCCGTCCGCGTGCCAGTACTGCCCGCCCGCGTTGGCACCCAGCCCGCGGACGTTCGTCTGGAGGCGGACCTCCGGGCAGCCGGGCGCCCGGTGCTCGGCGGGGAAGACCGTCTCGGGCTCGCCGAACCAGCGCGCCAGCCCGGTGAACTCCGCGGCGTCGCGCGGGACCCCGGTCAGGTGCAGCACGCCGTACTCCCAAAGCAGGGAGCGCAGCATCCGCGGGCTGTGGGAGCCGGGCTCGAAGCCGTCGATCCGCAGCCCGAGGCCGAAGTCCGTCAGTTCCGCCGTCCTCATGACCGCTCCAGCGGGGGCACCCGGATCAGGGTCGTGTGGTAGCCGCGCGGGTACGGCTCGTCGACCGGCTCGCCGTCGACCTCCACCCAGGCGTGCGCCAGGAAGGGGACCACCCGCACGCCCGAGCACCAGGTGGGCCAGTGGCCGCGCAGCCGGCAGAGCAGGGCGGTGGCCAGCGAGCGCTGGACGCAGCCCTCGCCGGCACAGCTGACGCTCACCGCGACGACCGCGGCGCGGGCGCCGCTCGCCTCCCGGACGGTGGACGGCCGGGCACCCCGGCGCAGGAGCTCCAGGACGGTGCGGATCCGGGCCGGCGGCTGGTGCATCAGGACCCTGGCCACCACCGTCGCCAGCCACGGCAGCACGCGCCGGTGCGCGGCCAGCTGGGGGCGGTCGGTGATGGCGACGGGCGAACTCATGGCGTCACCAGCCCGGCCGCGCGCAGCTTGGCGAGGAGGGCGGCGGCGTCCTGTTCGGCCTGCTCGGG
Organism: Kitasatospora sp. NPDC091335; assembly: GCF_044757205.1. Classification (NCBI taxonomy): domain Bacteria; kingdom Bacillati; phylum Actinomycetota; class Actinomycetes; order Kitasatosporales; family Streptomycetaceae; genus Kitasatospora; species Kitasatospora sp. NPDC091335. Next base: position 174,851 of record NZ_JBIVUM010000009.1, read on the forward strand.
CGCCACCCGGGCACCGGCGGCCGCGTCGACGGCCGCCTCCCGGGCGTCGTGCCCGGCGAGCAGGCCCTGGAGGACGCGCGCGCCCGAACCGTTGAGCCGCCAGTAGCGGCCCGACCGCTCGTCGAGCAGCACCGCGCCGTCGTCGGTCTCGGCGATCGACACACCGTCAGCGAGGTTGAGGGACACGGTCGTCCTTCCCGTGGTTCGACTCGGTCGGTTCGGTTATGGAGGCGTCGGCTGGCGCCAGGTCCCACCGGGCCCGGGCGCGCAGCCAGTTCTCGACGGCCATTGTGGAGTCGAGGGCGCCCCAGGGCAGGCCGGGCGGGTAGGCGGACAGCGCCATGTGGCGCAGCGTCGCGGCGTCGACCAGGCCGAGCCCGGCCAGCAGCGGCTGCTCGAACAGTTCGGCGAGCTGGCCGCGGTGGCGCTGCTGGCCGCGGAAGAAGTCGTCGGAGAACTCGCCCTTGGTCGCCCGGTTCAGCGACCCCTCGGGCATCGTGCCCCGCATCGCCTCGACCATGAGCGGCTTGTACGTCCACGGGGAGCTGCGCTCCTCGGGGCGGACCGCCAGGCAGGCCTCCATCACCCGGTCGGCCAGGTAGGGGGCCTGGAGGACGGCGCCCTCCGCACCGGTGACGGTCTCCGCGAGCCGCACCGCCGCGCCGAGTTGGCGGGCCAGGTCGATGGTGGTGTGCGCGGACCGGGTCGGGGCGTAGGGCCGTGCCCCGTCGGCGCGCCGGCGCATCTCGTCGATCAGGCCGGACGCGGCGTCGGCGGTGACCCACGGCGGCAGGCGCAGCGGGTACTCCCAGCCGAACAGCGGCGCGTTGGCCGGCGGGAAGGGCTTGGTCAGGTCCTCGGCCTCGGCGGCCAGCCAGACGCCGTACGGGCGCCGGTCGGCGAGGGCCCGGACGGTGGCGGACGCGGACCAGCGGCGCATGGCGCGCATGCCGGCGAGGTGTTCGCGGGCCAGTCCGGGGCGGCGGCGGGTCAGGTCGTGCAGGTAGCTGGGCTTGACGGCGAGCACTTCGTCGCCGCCGTGTCCGGTGAGGTGCACGCGGGCGCCGACGGCGGCCAGCCGGCGGGCGGTCTCCTTGAGCCTGGCGACCGGGCGGATCCAGCGGGTGGGCTCGTCCAGGCCGGTGATCGGGCTGGCCACGTCCTCGAACATGTCGGGAAGTTCGCCGGGCCGGAAGACGGTGTGCGTGATGTGGTCGCCGTCGAGCGGGTCCTGCGCCTTGGCGGCCCAGATGTGGTCGTCGTGGGTGGGGTCCGCCACTCCGATGCGCACGGTGACGAGGCCGCCGGCAGCGCGGCCGGTGGCTTCGGCGGCCAGGAAGCTGAGGGGGGGTGGAGTCGAGGCCGCCCGACAGGTCGGAGCCGACCACGGCGCCGTCCCGGACCCGTACCGCGACCGCCTCGGCGAGGGCCTGGCGGAGGGCGGGCGCGCCCTGGGCGCGGTCCAGTTCCTGCGGCGGGGGCTGCCACCAGGGCCGGATCGTCGACCGGCCGTCCGCGGCGACCAGCAGGCAGCTGTCGGCGGGCACGAGGTCGACACCGGACCAGAGCGGCTCGGTGAGGGACGACGGGGTCATGGCCAGCAGCCGCGCGGTGAGGCGGACCGGGTCCAGCGGGGCGTCGGCCAGGGCGGCGAGCAGGTCGGCGCGGTCGGACGCGAGGGCGCAGCCGTCGACGGTGGCGGTGAAGACCCGGCGCACCCCGGTGGCGGTGCCCTGGACGCGGATCTCGCCGTCGATGCTCGCGACCAGGTGGGCGCTGCCGGCGAGGGAGCGGGCGAGGGCGTCGAGGTCGGCCGGGTGCCGTACGCGCCTGGCCCAGCCCTCCAGTTGATCGGCGGTCAGCGCGTGGGTGCCGGTCACCAGCAGCGTGGTGGTGCTGTGCCGGGCGTGGACGGCCGAGGCGACACCGGTGCTCCCGTCCGGGGCCTGTCCGACCACCCAGGGGCGGCCCGAGGCGTGGTTCAGGGTGAATCCGATGTGGCCGCCCAGTCGCCGGGTCACCGGGAGCGCGGACGCGCTGTCGGGCAGAGCGACGAACCAGGGACCAGGGGGATCCGGGTTCTCTTGCATGGTTCCTCCGCGATTCCGGGAGCAGCGGCAGGGCGGAATGCGGGGGGGATTCCCCCGCATTCCGCCGCCGTCTGGCACCGTTCAATTCATCCGATCAGCGACCGGCCGTTGTGAGGCTTAGTCGAAGTGGATGAAGAAGTCGGCCAGCGGGAAGCCGACGCCACGGGTCAGCTCGTCGTAGTCGCCGAGCTCGGAGAGCTCCGGGGCCTCGTAGACGAGACCGGTCTCGATTTCCTTCTCCATTGCTGACCTCCGGTTTGTGAGGGATGGATTCGTTCGAACGAACCGCTCGAACGAGAACCAACGTAGCCCCGGACCGACAACCCGGAAAAGGAAATCCGAGCGGGTTGACAGGAAAGGGTCAGCGGCGTTTGCCGCGCATTCCGGCGGCGGCGGGCCGCCGGTCCCGGCGGGCGCGCGGACCCTCCGGGTTTCCGCAGGACCGGCCCTGCGGAGAACACCACCGGACCGGACGGCAATCCTCATACCGCCACTGAGCAGCGCTTCCTAGGTTGGAGGGGCATCGGGGCGACCGCCCCGGCCGACCGACCCCCGCCGGCCTTGGAGACCACCATGCACCTCACGCTCCTGGCGCTGCCCCAGGAACCCGCGGACGGCATCGCGGGCTGGGCCGCCGACCTCGTCGACACGATGGGCGGCCCCGGGGCCGGCCTGGCGATCGCCCTGGAGAACCTCTTCCCGCCGCTGCCCAGCGAGGTGATCCTGCCGCTGACCGGCTTCGCCGCCGGCCAGGGGGTGATCAGCCTCGTGTCGGCCCTGTTCTGGACCACGCTGGGTTCGGTGGTCGGCGCGGTGGTCCTCTACTGGATCGGCCTGCTCTTCGGCCTTGAGCGGATGCACGCGATCTGGGCGCGGCTGCCGCTGGTGAAGGTCTCGGACCTGGAACGCACCGAACAGTGGTTCGCCAAGCACGGCACCAAGGCGGTCTTCTTCGGCAGGATGGTGCCGATCTTCCGCAGTCTGATCTCGGTGCCGGCCGGCGTCGAGCGCATGGCGTTGCCGCAGTTCATCATGCTCACCACCCTGGGCAGCCTGATCTGGAACAGCGTCCTGGTGCTGGCCGGCTACTGGCTGGGCGACCAGTGGGACACGGTGGAGACCTACGTCGGCGTCCTGTCCAAGGTCGTGCTGGCCGTGGTCGTGGTGGCCCTGGTCGGCTACCTGGCCGCCCGGCTGCGGGGCCGCAACCGGACGCGGCAGCGGCGCAGTTCATGACCGGGACCGTCCTGCCCGAGCGCACCGTCCGGGCCGCCACGGAGCCCTGGCGATCTTGCCTGGGGTGCGCCGCCGCACTAGGCTCGGGCCTCGTGCGAGGAGATTCAGCGGGCGCCGCATCCCACCACCCGACGGAGTTTCCGGACGGTCGGGACGTCGCCGAGGACGAGGCCGTCGCACCGGCCCCCTCCTGGCCGCGCCGCAGTCTGGGCGTGCTGATCGGCTGTCTGACCGCGATGCTCGGCGCGCTGCACTTCCTCGTCGTCGGCACCGCCCTCGGCCCCTTCCTGCTCTGGCCGCGCAGCCGGCCGAGCGCCCTGGAGGTGCTGATGGCCGGGGCGCGCCGACTGACGCTCCTGGAACGGACCCGACGCTCCGTCTTCTTCGGCGACCGCTTCCCCGAGCACTACAAGGCGTCCGACCAGAAGCTCCTGCGCTACCTGGCGGTCCGCTGCTACACCGGGCTGCTCTGCTCCGTCGTCATCGGGCTGCTGGCCTTCGGCGTCATCCTGGCCGGGCTGATGGTCAACGGGGCGACCCGGGGGACGCTCGACTGGGACCAACTCCTCACCCAGGCGCTGCTGGGCGGTGTCCTGCTCTTCCTCGACCTGCAGGGCCTGTACTCGCTGGCGGCCCTGGACACCCGGACCGCCCGCGAGTGCTTCGGCCCCTCGGAGCAGGAGCTGCTCCGGCGGAGGATCGACCAACTTGCCACCAGCCGGGCCGCGGTGGTCCAGGCCGTGGACGCCGAGCGCCGGCGCATCGAACGCGATCTGCACGACGGCGTCCAGCAGCGGCTGGTGGCGCTGGGCATGCTGCTGGGCCGGGCCCGCCGGGGCCGCAACCCCGAGCAGGCCGGCGCGCTGCTGCTGCAGGCCCACGAGGAGTCCCAGGGCGTGTTGACCGAACTCCGCGAGGTGGCCTGGCGGGTGTACCCCTCGGCGCTCGACAGCCTCGGTCTCGAAGAGGCGCTGGGCGGGGTGGCCGAGCGGTGCAGCATCCCGCTGCGGACGCGGTTCGAGGTCGGCGCGACACTGCCCAAGCCCGTGGAGACGGCCGCCTACTTCGTGGTGTCCGAATCCGTGACCAACGCCGCCAAGCACTCCTCGGCCTCGGCCATCTCGGTACGGCTGACGCTCAGCGGCACCCTGCTCACCGTCCGGGTCGAGGACAACGGGACGGGCCGCGCGGACCCGGCCGGCAGCGGCCTGACCGGGCTGCTTAGCCGGGTGGCCGCGCTGGACGGAGTCCTGCATGTCGACAGCCCCCCGGGGGGACCGACCACCATCACTGCGGAGATCCCATGCGCGTAATCCTCGCCGAGGACTCGACCCTGCTCAGGGAGGGCCTGGTACGGCTGCTCGTCGAGGAGGGCCACGAAGTGCTGGCCTCGTTCGGCGACGCCGTGACGCTCCTGCAGGAGGTCGAGGCGCGGAAGCCGGACGTCGTCGTCCTCGACATCCGGATGCCCCCGACCCACACCGACGAGGGGCTGCGGGCCGCCGTGGAGATCCGCGAGCGCTGGCCGGAGGTGAGCGTGCTGGTGCTCTCGCAGCACATCGAGCGCAACTACGCGGCCAAGCTGCTGGCGTCCAACGCGGAGCGGGTCGGCTACCTGCTCAAGGACCGGGTGGCCCAGGTCGAGGAGTTCCTCGACGCGTTGGAACGGATCCACGCGGGCGGGGCGGCGATCGACCCGGAGGTCGTCCGGCAACTGGTCATCCGCACCACGCACGGCGATCCGCTCGCCCGGCTCACCCCGCGCGAGCGCACCGTGCTGGAGGCGCTGGCCCAGGGGCACACCAACACGGCCATCGCGCAGAAGCTGCACATCTCGCTGAGTTCGGTGGAGAAGAACCTCAACACCGTATTCGACAAGCTGGAGTTGAGCCACACCACGGGCTACAGCCGGCGGATCCTGGCGGTCCTGCGGTACCTGGAGTCCTGAGGCCCGGCCGCCGCAGCCGGGGCCCGGGAAGCGGCCGACGGGGCACCGGGACGGGAAGCGGACACCGTAAGCGGGCTGTCCCCGTGCCGGGGTGCGGCACGGGGACAGCCCGCGTTCGGCGCCGTGGGGACCGCCGCTACGCGAAGGCGTAGGGGTTGAGCGCGTCCTCGGGCAGGTGCTCGATCTGGACGTGGTCGCCCAGCCCGGCCTCGGCGGCCAGCTCCAACAGCACGTCGAAGGCCACGTGGTCTTCCAGCGCGAAGCCGGTGGAGTCGAAGACGGTCAGGCCGTCCCGGTGCGCGGCGGCGAGGGCCGGGTCCGCGCACAGCTCCATCAGATCGGGCCCGAGGTCCCTCTCCGCCAGCTGCTGGCACTCGCCCTCGCGCAGTGCCTGACCGCGGTGATCGGCCGTGACGAAGGCCGAGCGGAGGACGTGCAGGGGCACCTCGAACTTGCCGATCAGGTCCGCCCCGATGGCGTTGACGTGCGCGTGCGGGAGCAGGTGCTCGCCGAGCAGCACCGGGCCGCCGCCGACCGCCACCGAGGTGACGGTGCAGATGATGTCGGCGGTGGCCTCGATCTCGGCGACCGGGGCCACCCGGACGTCCAGTCCGAGGAACTCCACGCGTTCGGCGAAGGACCGCGCGTGGGCCGGGTCGATGTCGTGGACGACGATCCGCTCCAGCGGGAAGACCCGGCTGAGGGCGTGGGCCTGGGTGACGGCCTGCGCGCCGGCCCCGACCAGGCCGAGCACCCGGCTGTCCGGGCGGGCCAGCAGCCGGCTAGCGATCGCCGAGGCGGCGCCGGTGCGGATGGCCGTGGGCAGGATCCCGTCGCAGACCGCCAGCAGACGGCCCGTCACGTCGTCGTACCGGGTCATGGACCCGATGATGGTGGGCAGCCGGTGCTCCTCCGGGTTGGACGGCGTGTAGCCCACGGTCTTGATGGTGACGGAGTCGCCGGGCCGATGGTGCGGCATCCATTCGATGATGGCGGTATCCCCCGGACCACGCAGGAATCCCTCCCGGGCCGGGGTCACGCCGCCGCGCCCGCCGGCCCTGAACGCCTCGCCCAGACTGGAGATCATCCGGTCCATGAAATGATCGAAGCCCTTTTCCTTGACGATCTTGGCAATATGCTGCCGGGTGAGGACCACAGTTTCCATTTTTCCCCTTGTCTAATGCCACGGAGTGACATCTTCCTGTCGACGGATTTACCGAGCCGTGCGATCCGAAAGGGCGAACCGGAAACTGAAGCTAGCCGCCGGATTCAGTCCGGTCAAGATTTCCGCCGGGCGCATTACGGGAAACCGCACCGCCCGCGCTACGGGAACCCGCAGGCCACGGACTGCGGAAAACTGGGGCCACCTCGGCGGTTTACCTCGTGTCCCGACCCGGCGCCCGGAACTAGCGTTTTCCCCATCGCCACAACGGCAGCCGCCCGAGCGGTTTCCGCAGCAATGGAAGGAAGCAGAACGTGCGAAAGAAGCCGGCAACGGTACGGGTCGCGCGGTGGAGTGCCACACATCCGTGGTCCGCCATCGGACTCTGGGTGGTCTTCGTCGCGGCCTGCCTCTTCCTGGGCGGGGCCGCCGGGAGCAACAAGATCAGCGACCAGGAGTCCGGGGTCGGCGAGTCCGGCCGCTCGGGCCGGATCGTCGCCTCCGGCCACTTCACCGAGAAGCCCGAGGAGAACGTCCTCATCACGGCGGAAGCCGGCGGGGCACTGGACGTCAAGGCGGCCCAGCAGGCGGCCCAGGAGCTGGCCGGCCGGATGAAGGCGCTGCCGGAGGTGGAGAGCGTCGGCCAGCCGGTCGCCTCGCCCAACGGCAAGGCCCTGCTGCTCCCGGTGACCATGAAGGGAGACACCGAGAACGCCGACCGGCGCATCCAGCCGCTGCTCGACGTCAGCGCGGCGGTCCAGAACGCCCACCAGGGCCTGCGGATTGACCAGGTCGGCACGGGTTCGACCGCGAAGGGGCTCACCGAGACCCTGGGCAAGGACTTCGAGAAGGCCGAGTTCATCAGCCTTCCGCTGACCATGCTGATCCTGCTGGTCGTCTTCGGCGCGATCATCGCCGCCGGCGTGCCCGTGGTCCTCGCCATCTCCTGCGTCGGCGCCGCCACCGGCCTGTCCGCACTGGCCTCGCACGTGCTGCCCGAGACCAGCGTGGTGAGCAGCGTCATCCTGCTCATGGGCATGGCCGTCGGCGTGGACTACTCGCTCTTCTACCTCAAGCGGGAACGCGAGGAACGCCAGAAGGGCGCCTCCCGGCTCGACGCCATCGAGATCGCCGCGGAGACCTCGGGCCACACCGTGCTGGTGTCCGGCGTCACCGTGATCGTGTCGATGGCGGGCCTCTACCTCGCCGAGGAGGCCACCTTCGCCTCGCTGGCCACGGGTTCCATCATCGTCGTGGCCGTCGCCGTCCTGGCGTCCCTGACCGTGCTGCCCGCGCTCCTCGCCAAGCTCGGCCGCTGGGTCGACCGGCCCAAGGTCCCGTTCCTGTGGCGCCTGACCATGCGCTCCGGCGAGTCCAAGCTGTGGCGGGCGCTGCTGAAGCCGGCCTTGGTCCGGCCCGCGCTCACGCTCGTGGTGTCCGTCGGCGCGCTCGTGGCGCTCGCCCTGCCCGCCCTCGACATGAGCCTGAAGCAGCCCGGCTCCGACGACCTGTCCCGCGACATCCCCGTCGTCCAGTCGCTGGACCGGCTCACCGAGGCCTTCCCGAGCAAGGGCACCGTGCACCAGGTGGCCGTCCGCGCCTCGGCCGACCAGGCCGACAAGGTGACGTCCGCCCTCACCACGCTGCTCACCCGCACCTCCGGCGACGCCCTCTTCGCCCACGACCAGACGCCCGAGATCCGCGAGTCGCAGGACCGGCGCGTCCACGTCGTGCAGGTCGGCACGCCGCACTCGCCCAAGAGCGACGGCGCCCGGCAGTCCCTCGAACTCCTGCGGTCCTGGGTGCCCGAGGCCGTCCAGGGCGTGCCCGGCGTCGAGAGCGGCGTGGGCGGCAAGGTGGCGCAGGGCATCGACTTCACGGCCCACCTGAAGGACCGGATGCCGTGGGTGGTCGGCTTCATCCTGCTGCTGACCTTCGTCACGATGACCTTCATCTTCCGCTCGCTCGCCGTGGCGCTCTCCGCGATCCTGCTGAACCTGCTGTCGGCCGCCGCCGCGTTCGGCGTGCTCGTCGCGGTCTTCCAGCACTCCTGGGCGGAGAAGCTGCTGGACTTCCACAGCACCGGAGCGGTGGTCTCCTGGCTGCCCCTGTTCCTCTTCGTGGTGCTGTTCGGCCTCTCGATGGACTACCACGTGTTCGTGGTGAGCCGGATCCGCGAGGCCGCCCTCACCGGCGTGAGCGTCAAGGAGGCCGTCCGCGACGGCATCACCCGCTCCGCCGGGGTCGTCACCAGCGCGGCGGTCGTCATGGTCGGGGTGTTCGCGATCTTCGGCACGCTGAGCATGGTCGAGTTCAAGCAGCTGGGCGTCGGCCTGGCGGCGGCGATCCTGCTGGACGCCGTGATCATCCGCATCTTCGTCCTGCCGGCCCTGATGGCGGCCCTGGGCTCGTGGAACTGGTGGCCGGGCGGCCTGCCCGGCGGCCGTCGCGGACAGCGCGCGGCGCTCGCCGGCCAAGGCCGCCGGGAGCCGGAGCTGGTCGAGGAGCCGCCCTTCGCGGAGCCGTACGTCCCCTACGCGGTACCGGACCGCGGTGCCACCGCCTCGAACGGCTACGGCACCCCGGCCCAGGCCTACCAGCCCGCCGAGCAGTCGTACGGGCCGGGTGGCGACGGCTACGGCCGCCAGCCCCACCTGACGCAGGCGTGGCCCCCGCCGCGGCCCCAGGGCCACGACGGCCGACCTGACTCCTACCAGCAGTAGGCAGGTCCCCAGAGCGAGGAGGGAGAGGCGCCCGGGCCCCCGTCGGGCACCTCTCCCTCCTCTCGTGCGTCGCACGGAAGAGCGTCCGGCCGGCCCCGGTTCTCCCCGGGTCGACCGGACCCCCGTGTGCGTTCGGCGGGCGCCCGCGACCGGGCGGCCGCGGGCGGTCAGCCGGTCCCGGCGTTCAGGAACTCCACCATGAGCTTGTTCACGGTGTCCGGGTCCTCCAGGTAACCGTAGTGGCCGCACCCCTCGACGAGTTCGAACACCGCACCCGGGACGGCGTTCGCGACCTCCCGGCCCAGGTGCGGCGGGGTGATCACGTCGTCCGCGAAGGCGATCACCTGGCAGGGAACGCGGATGTCCCGGTAGGCGTCGAGCCGGTCCTCCAGCCTGCTCACCTCCATCTGGGCCCGCAGGCCCGGGCCGACCGGCGGCGCCAGCTCGAACAGGTCCAGCCAGTCGGCCAGCGCGGCGTCGTCGTCGAGGGTGCGCGGCGACAGCGACTTCAGCGCGCGCAGCACGGCGGCGTAGCGAGGCGGCAGCGCCAGGCCGGAGTCGTGCAGCTCGATCTCGGCCCGGGTGAGGGCCGCCCGCAAGCTGTCGGTGCGGCCGCGGGTGGCCATCAGCACGACCCGGCTCACCAGTTCGGGCCGGGCCAGGGCGAGCTCCTGGGCGACGAAGGCGCCCATCGAGGTGCCGACCACCCGGACCGGGCCGAGCCCGAGCCGCTCCACGAGGCCGGCTACGTCGCCCACCAGGTCCTGGAGGGTGAAGCCCTCGGGGCATTCCGAGGTCGGCGGGATGCCCCGGTTGTCGAAGGTGATCGCGCGGAATCCGGCGGCGGTGAGCGCGGGCACCTGGTGCAGCTTCCACACGGTGGCGCCGCCGCCCGTCCCCTGGATGAGCACGACCGGCTCACCCCCTCCGGTGTCCTGGTAGTGAAGGCGTATTCCGTTGACCGGAACGACCGGCATCTGGCATTCCCCCTTGGTGTCGTCTGGAGCCGTTCGGTGTCGGACAGCCGTGTGGCCCGCCCCCGGGCGCTGAGGAGCGCTCGCGGACGGGCCACACGGGGGGATCAGGAGGCGTCGGCGCCTTCCATCGCCCGCACCAGGCTGGCGGGGCGCATGTCGGTCCAGTGGGTGTTGATGTAGTCGAGGGCCGTGTCGCGAGCGGTCGCCTCAAGGGCGGTGCTCCACCCCTCGGGCACCTCGATGAACGCCGGCCACAGGGAGTGCTGCCGCTCGTCGTTGACAAGGACGAGGTAGGTGCCCTCGGGGTCCTCGAAGGGGTTGCTGCTCATGCGATCGCTCCTTTTTCGAAGAATTCTTTTTCTTCCGATCGTTTCCATTCGCAGGTCACAGCCGCTCCGCGAGGAAACGCCCGATGCGGGCCGTGTGCCGGGCATCCGTCATCAGATTTCCATGAGTGGACTCTACCGGGCACACCTCGACCGAACCACCCACGAAGGGTTGCCACAAGCTGACATCCAACCGGCCCGAACGGTCGGCTTCCGACTTCTCCTCGGCGGAGACGAAAAGCAGGTCGCCGGTAAAGAATCCGGGCCGGAATCGCCGCATGAGCCGGACATTGTTCACATAGACGTCCTTCAGCGCCAGGATGTCCTGGGCCTCAAGGTGCCGGAGATTCTGGTTCCCGGTCTGCAGGAACTCGCGGAAACGCAGCAGGACCGCCTTCTCGTCTGCTATGAGCTCCTCCTGGTCGAAGGTGAAGCCCATCGCCCGGAGGTTGTGCGCGATGACCTCGTGCGGCACCGGGTCCTCGGTGACGGCGTCCGCGGCCTGCGGGTAGGCGTCCAGCAGGGCGAGGAGCGAGACCCGCTCGCCCTCCTCCTGCAGCCGGGTGGCGAGCGCGAAGGCGGTCAGGCCGCCGAAGGACCAGCCCGCCAGCCGGTACGGTCCGGCGGGTTGGACGGAGCGGATCAGGGCGAGGTAGTCCTCGGTCATCTCCTCCATCGTGGCGGGCAGGGCGCCCGAGCCGTCGAGCCCGCTGGCCTGGATGCCGTAGACCGGCACGTCGGGGCCGAGGTGGCGGACCAGGCCGGCGTAGCACCAGCCGAAGCCGCCGCCCGGGTGCAGGAAGAACACCGGCGCCGCCGTGCCACGGGCCCGCAGCGCCAGCAGCCCCCAGGTGGCCCGCCCGACCCCGGCGGCCTCCTCCCCCTGGCCCGCCGCGGCGCCGGCCAGGGCCCGGGCCACGCCCGCCGGGGTCGGGGCGTCGAAGACCGCGCGCACCGGCAGGTCCGCCGCGAGCTCCTCGCGGATCCGGCCGACCAGCCGGGCGGCGAGGAAGGAGTGGCCGCCGAGTTCGAAGAAGTCGTCCTCGGCACCCACCTGCGCCACCCCGAGGACCTCGGCGAACAGGGCGCACAGCGCGTGCTCCTCGGGCGTGGCCGGCGGCCGCGACCGCTCCTCGTTGCCCGGGTCGGGAGCCGGGAGCGCGGCCCGGTCGAGCTTGCCGTTGGGGGTCAGCGGCAGCGCCGCCAGGACGGTGAACGCGGCCGGGACCATGTGGTCGGGCAGCCGGCGCAGCAGGTGCTCCCGCAGCTCGCCCGGGTGCGGCCGGGCGCCGTCCGACCCGACCACGTACCCGGCCAGGCGACGGTCCCCGGGCCGGTCCTCCCGGACCACCACGGCCGCCTGGGCGACACCGGGGGCGGTGACGAGGGCGGCCTCGATCTCGCCGGGTTCGATCCGGAAGCCGCGGATCTTGACCTGGGTGTCGGCGCGTCCCAGGTAGACGAGCTGCCCGTCCGCCGTCCACCGGGCCAGGTCGCCGGTGCGGTACAGCCGGGTGCCGGCCGGGCCCCAGGGGTCGGCGACGAACCGCTCGGCGGTGCGGTCGGGACGGTGCGCGTAGCCGCGGGCCAGCGCGGCGCCCGCGATGTAGAGCTCCCCGGGAACGCCCGTCGGCACTGGGTTGAGCCGGCCGTCGAGCAGCCGGACGGCCGTGTTGTCGACCGGCGCGCCGATCGGCGGCGCGGTGGGCGACCAGTCGGCCGGGTCTTCGGGGAGCCGGACGGCGGTGACCACGTGCGTCTCGGCGGGGCCGTAGTGGTTGTGCAGGCGGCGGCCGGGCCGGGCCGCGCAGAAGGTCCGGATGGCGCCGTGCGGGGTGAGCGCCTCCCCTGCCTGCACGAGGTCGGTGAGCTCGGACAGCGGCAGCCGCAGGGCGGTCGCCGCCTCGCACACCGCGTCGAGGACCAGGTTGGGGGCGTACAGCTCGTGGACCCGCTGCTCCTGGAGCCAGCCGGCCAGCCGAGCCGGGTCGCGCCGGACGTCCTCCGGGCAGACCACCAGGGTCTTGCCGGCGAGGAGCGCGGAGAGCATCTCCTGCACGGACACGTCGAAGCTGACCGCGGTGAACTGGGCCACCCGGGTGCCGGGGCCGCCCGGGAGCTCCCGGTCGTGCCAGTCCAGCAGGTTGAGCAGGGCTCCGGCCGGCATGGTCACCCCCTTGGGGCGGCCGGTCGAGCCCGAGGTGTAGATGACGTAGGCGGGGTGGGCCGGGTGGTACGGGGCGGGGTGCCCGGCCGCGGCGGATTCGCCGTCGCCGTGGGCGGCGAGGGCGGCCAGGACCTCCGGGGAGTCGACCCGCAGCCTGGGCGGGTCGGCCCGGTCCGGGAGGACGCCGTCCAGGTCACCGGTGGTCAGGACACAGACCGGCCGGGCGTCGTCGAGCATGTACGCGATGCGGTCGGCCGGATAGGCCGGGTCCACCGGCAGGTAGCCAGCGCCCGCCTTGAGGACCGCGACCAGCGCGGTGACCAGGTCGACGGACCGGTGCATCGCGACGGCGACGAGTCTCTCGGGGCCCACGCCGCGGTCGCGGAGCAGCCGGGCGAGGCGGTCGGCCCGTTCGTCGAGCTCCCGGTAGCTCACCGCACCGGCGGCGTCCTGAACGGCCGTGGCGAGCGGGCTGCGGGCGGCCGCGGCCTCGAAGCCGGCGGCCGGCCCGGCGTGCCGGGTCCGGGGGTGGTCGGCGCCCGCCCCGCGGGCCAGCATCCGGTCCTGCTCGGGCCCGGTGAGCAGCCGCAGTTCGCCGAGGCGGCGCTGCGGGTCGGCCGTCACCTCGTCGAGCAGCCGCAGCAGCCGGTCGACCAGGGCGCGCGCCGTACCGGGGTCGAACAGGTCGGTGCTGAACTCCAGTCCGGCGCCGAGGCCGTCGGGGGAGCCGTCCGGGCCGTGCCGTTCGGCGAAGGAGAGCAGCAGGTCGAACTTGGCCGAGCCGGTGCCGGACGACAGGGGTTCGGCGGTGAGGCCGGGCAGCCGCAGGCCGCCGTCGGCCGCCGCGCCACGCTGGTCGGTGTTGTTGAAGGTGAGCATGGTCTGGAACAGGGGGTGGCGGGACTGCGCCCGCTTCGGGTTGACCGCCTCCACCAGCCGTTCGAAGGGCAGGTCCTGGTGCGCGTAGGCCGCCAGGTCCGTCTCCCGGACGCGGGCGATCAGCTCCCTGAATGTCGGGTCGCCGGAGGTGTCGGTGCGCAGCACCAGGGTGTTGACGAAGAATCCGACCAAGTCGTCGAGGGCGTCGTCGGTGCGGCCGGCGATCGGGGTGCCGAGGGGGATGTCCTCGCCCGCGCCGAGCCGGGTGAGCAGGGCGGCGACGGCGGCCTGGAGCACCATGAACGGGCTGGACTGGGTGGACCGGGCGAGGCCGCGGATCCGCCCGTACAACGCTTCCGGGACGTCGTAGAGGACGCGGTCCCCGCGGTGGCTCGCGACCGCTGGCCTGGGCCGGTCGACCGGCAGCGCCAGCTCTTCCGGGATGCCGGCCAACACCTGCTTCCAGTAGGCGAGTTGGCGGGAGGCCGGACTGTCCCCGGCGTCCTCGGCGCCGAGGACGGCGCGCTGCCAGAGGCTGTAGTCGGCGTACTGGACGGGCAGCGGACGCCAGGCGGGGGCGGCGCCGCCGTGCCGGGCGGCGTAGGCGGTGACCAGGTCCCTGGCGAGCAGCGGGGCGGACCAGCCGTCGCCGGCGATGTGGTGCACCAGCAGCAGCACGTGCTCCTCCGCGCCGGTGCCGAACAGCCAAGCCCGGAGCGGGAGTTCACGGTCCAGCGCGAAGCCGTGCCCGGCCGCCGCGGCGAGTTCCGCGTCGAGGCTTCCGGCCGGCACGCCGGGGACGTACGTCAGCTCCGGGCGGCCGTCCGCGCCCTCGCAGACGATCTGGTACGGGCCTTCGGCGTCCTCGGCGAAGACGGTGCGCAGCGACTCGTGGCGCTCGGCGACGTCGGCGAGGGCGGTCCGCAGCGCCTCCCGGTCCAGGTCGCCGGTGAGCCGCAGCGCGAAGGGGATGTTGTAGGTCGCACTGGGCCCCTCGAAGGTGTGCAGGAACCAGAGCCGGCGCTGGGCGAACGAGGCCGGGACGCGCTCCGGCCGGGGCGTGGCCCGCTCCAGGGCGGGCCGGGCGTCGCCGGCCGCGTCCAGGGCCCGGGCGAGGGCCGCCGGCGTGGGGTGCTCGAAGAGCTGGCGGACGGCGAGTTCGGCGCCGAGGACCGAGCGGACCCGGCCGACCAGCCGGGTGGCGAGCAGTGAATGGCCGCCCAGGTCGAAGAAGTCGTCGTCGATGCCGACCTGCGGCACGCCGAGGAGTTCGGCGAACAGCCCGCACAGGATGGACTCCTGCGGGGTGCGCGGCGCGCGCCGGTCCGCCGTGGCGGGCTGCGTCGGGTCCACCGTCGGCAGCGCCCGCCGGTCGACCTTGCCGTTGCCGGTGAGCGGCAGCGCGTCGAGCAGGAGGAACGCGCCGGGCACCATGTAGTCGGGCAGTTCGGCGGCGACGTGGGCGCGCAGCACGGCCGGGGACGGGTCGGTGCCCCGTTCGGCGACGAGGCAGGCGACCAGCCGCTTGTCGCCGGGGCGCGGTTCCTGGACGGTGACGACGGCCTGGGCGATGTCGGGGTGGCGGCCCAGGACGGCCTCGATCTCGCCCGGTTCGATCCGGAAGCCGCGCAGCTTGACCTGCTCGTCGGCGCGCCCGAGGTAGTCCAGGGTGCCTTCGGGGGTCCACCGCACGAGGTCTCCGGTGCGGTACATCCGGGAGCCGGCCGGCCCGTACGGGTCGGCGACGAAGCGTTCCGCGTTGAGCCCGGGGCGCCGCCAGTAGCCGCGGGCGAGGCCCGCCCCGGCGATGTGCAGTTCGCCGGCCGTGCCGGGCGGGACAGGCCTCAGCCCCGGATCCAGGACCAGCAGCCGGGTGTTGTCCAGCGGGGTGCCGATCGGGACGGCGTCCGGGACGGGGCCGCCGGCGGGCAGCCGGTGCCGGACCGCGAACGTGGTGGTCTCGGTGGGACCGTAGCCGTCGACGACGGCCGTCCCGGGGCAGGCGGCCATCACCCGGCGGACCGACGCGGCGGGCACCACGTCACCGCCGGTCCAGACCTCCCGCACGCCGGCGAGGGCGTCGGGGGCCTCGTCCGCGACGAGCTGGAAGAGGCCGGAGGTCAGCCAGAGCCCGGTCACGCCGTGCTCGGCGACCAGCTTGCCGAGCACCTCGGTGTCGAGGTCGCCGGGTGGGGCGACCACCGCGGTGCCGCCGGAGAGCAGCGGCACCCACAGCTCGTAGGTCGAGGCGTCGAAGGCGTGCGGTGAGTGGACCAGGACGCGCCGGTGGGCGTCGCCCGCGAACGACCGGTCGTGGGCGAGTTCGAGCACGTCGCGGTGAGTGACGGCGACGCCCTTGGGCGTGCCGGTCGAGCCGGAGGTGTGCATCAGGTAGGCGAGCCGCTCCCCCGGGACCTGCCGGGGCAGCTCCGCCCCGGCGGCGGACGGCCCCGGGCCGTCGTCGTCGACGGTGACCACCGGGCCGGTGCCGAGCTCCGCCGCCCGGCCGGTGTTCTCCTGGTCGGTCAGCACGAGGCCGGTCCCGGCCAGCGAGGCGACCTGCCGCAGCCGGTCCACCGGATCGCCCTGGCGCAGCGGCACGTAGGCCCCGCCGGCCTTGAGGACGGCGAGCACCGCCACCACCAGCTCAGCGGAGCGCTCCATGAGCAGTGCCACCGGCGTCTCGGCCGTCACGCCGAGGCCGACCAACCGCCGCGCCAGCGCGTCCGAGCGGGCGTCCAGCGCGGCGTAGTCGTACGCGGCCGTCCCGCACCGTACGGCGACGACGTCCGGGGTCCGGCGGGCCTGGGCCCGGAACGCCTCGGGCAGGCCGCCCCCGGGCACCGGGGTGTCCGCACCGCGGCCGAGGACCAGGGCGGCCCGGCGTTCGGCGTCGGAGAGCAGGTCCAGCCGGCCCAGCGGCAGGCCGGGGTCGGCGGCGACCGAGCGCAGCACCCGGACCAGCCGGTCCAGCACGGCGCGGGCGGTCCCTGCGGGGACCAGGTCGGGCTGGTGGTCCAGGCGCAGCCGCAGTCCGCCGCGGCCGACCGCCACCAGGGCGAGCGGGTAGTGGGTGGCGTCCCGGTTGCGGCTGCCGGTGACGGTGACCCCGCGGATGCCGCCGGGCCGGTCGTTCTCCGCCCCGATGTCCACCGGGTAGTTCTCGAACACCATGGTGGTGTCGAAGAGTTCACCGGCGCCGGCCAGCCGCTGCACCTCAGCCAGGCCGGTGTGCTGGTAGGGCTGGAGCCGGGTCTGCTCGTCCTGCACCCGGCGGACGGTGTCCACCAGGGACTCGTCGGAGCGCAGGACGACGCGCACCGGCAGGGTGTTGATGAACAGCCCCACCATGGTCTCGATCCCGGGGACCTCCGGCGGGCGGCCGGAGACGGTGCTGCCGAAGACCACGTCGTCCCGGCCGGTCAGCCCGCTCAGGACGACCGCCCAGGCGCCCTGGACCAGCGAGTTGAGGGTGAGGGCCCGCTCGCGGGCGAGGGCGGTGAGCGCCTCGTGGGTGGCCCGGTCCAGCTCCGTCTCCAGCCGGCCCGGTACGACCGGGGCCCGCTCGCCGGCGTGCGGCGCGACCAGCGTGGGACCGTCGAGCCCGGCCAGGGCCTCGCGCCAGGCGCCGAGCGCCGACGCCTTGTCCTGGCCGGCCAGCCACTGCAGGTAGTCGCGGAACGGCCGGACCCGGGGCAGCGCGCTGTCGTCGCCCGCGGTGGCGTACAGCACCAGCAGCTCGCGCACTAGCATCGGCCGCGACCAGCCGTCGAGCAGGATGTGGTGGTTGGTCAGCACGAACCGGTGCCGCCGCTCGCCGAGCCGCATCAGGGTGAACCGCATCAGGGGCGGACGGCCGAGGTCGAACCGGCGGGTCCGGTCCTCCTCCACGGCCCGGTCCGCTGCGGCCGTGCGCTCCCCCTCGGGGAGCCCGGTCAGGTCCAGCTCCTCCCAGGGCAGCCGCACCTCGTACGGGATGAGCTGCACCGGGCGCTGCACACCCGTGTAGCGGAAGGCCGCGCGCAGGTTGCCGTGCCGCCGCAGCAGGGTCCGGCAGGCCGCCCGCAGCGCCTCGGTGTCGAGCGCGCCCTCCAGGTCGATGGCCTGCTGCACGAGGTACACGTCCGGTGCCGCCTCGTCGTACACGCTGTGGAACAGCAGGCCTTCCTGGAGCGGGGCCAACGGCAGGATGTCCTGCAGTCCGGACTGCGTCGCCATTACCAGGTCCTCCACACGTCTTCCAGCGATTCGATCTCGTCCTGGCTCAGCAGGCTCAGGGACACGTCCGAGACGGTCAGCCCGCCCGCGTCGGAGCGTTCGGCGTGCTCGGTCAGCGCCCGGAGCGCCTGGAACCACAGGTCGGCCAGTTCCTCGACGTCGGTCCGGCCGAGGATGTCCCGCGCCCAGGTCCAGGTGGCGGCCAGCTCGGGCCCGGCGGGCCCGTCGTTGGTACGGGCGTTGAGCTCCAGCGGGTGCGCGAGCGGCACCCTCGGGTCGGTGCCGCCAGCGCCGGCCGCGGTGGACAGCACGGTCCAGTCCGGGACGGCGGTGCTCCCCGCGCCCTGCGGACCGGCCGTGGTGAAGCGGCCCAGGTAGTTGAAGGCCACCTGCGGTCGGAGCAGTCCGGCGAAGCCTGGGGCCGTGGCCGGGTTGAGGTGGCGCACCAGGCCGTAGCCCATGCCCTTGTCCGGCACCGCCCGCAGCTGCTCCTTGACCGCCTTGAGCGCGGCCCCGGCGGCGGGGCCGCCGGCGAAGGCGTCGGCCAGGTCGGCGATGACCGGGTCCAGTCGCACCGGGTACAGGCTGGTGAACCAGCCCACCGTCCGGGACAGGTCCGCCCCGCCGACGACGTCCTCCTCACGGCCGTGGCCCTCCAGGTCGATCAGGGCCGTGCCGGCCGGGCTGCCCCGCCAGCGCGCCCAGGCCAGCGCGAACGCGCTCAGCAGCACGTCGTTGACCTCTGCCTTGAACACCGACGCCACCCGGGTCAGCACCCGCTCGGTCACCTCCGTCGGCAGGGTCACCGTCAGGTGCTCCGCCGTCGCGTAGGTGTCCCGGCCCGGGTCCAGCGCCCGCCGGCCGATCCGCGGGTCACCGGGCCGCAGCACCTGCTGCCACCAGCCGGCCTCCGCCGCCCGGGCGGGCTCCGCCGCCTCGTCGGACAGCCGCTGCGCCCAGCGCCGCAGCGAGGTCCCGACCGGCTGCAGCCGCGGCTCGTGCCCGCCGCCCACCGCCCGGTACGCCTCCGCCAGGTCCGGCACCAGGATCCGCCAGGACACCCCGTCGACGACCAGGTGGTGCACGATCAACAGCAGCAGGCCGGGCAGGTCGCGGCCGCGGTCGAACCAGACCGCCTGGAGGACGCTGCCGGAGGCCAGATCGAGTCGCTCGCGGGCGGCCCGCGTCTCGCGGCCGACCAGCTCCCGCTGCGCCTGCTCGTCCAGCCCGGCCGCGTCGACGCGGCGGACCGTCGCGGCCGCGTCCACGGCGCCGGGAGCGCGGACCTCCAGCCGCCGCTCGGGCACCGGGGAGAGCCTGGCCCGCAGGGCGTCGTGGTGGTCGACCAGGGCCCCGACGGCCGCCTCCAGGTGCTCCCGGCTCATCGACGCCGGGACCTGGACCAGCCGGGACTGGTTGTACTGGTCGACGGGGCCGCCGCGTTCGAGGAACCAGTGCATGATCGGTGTCAGCGGCACCTCGCCGACCCCGGCGCCCGGCTCCTCGGCGGTCGCGCCCCCGGTCTCCCGGACGACCTCGGCCAGGGCGGCCACCGTCCGCTGCTCGAAGACGTCGCGGACCGACAGTTCGAGTCCGGCCCGGCGGGCCCGGCTGACCAGCTGGATCGACATGATGCTGTCGCCGCCGAGGTCGAAGAAGCTGTCGTCGATCCCGGCCTCGTCCAGGCCCAGCACGTCGGCGAACAGGGCGCACAGCGCCTTCTCGCGCTCGGTGCGCGGCCCGCGCCCGCCGGCGCCGTCCCGGTCCGCCCCGTACACCGGAGCGGGCAGGGCCCGCCGGTCGAGCTTGCCGTTCAGGGTGAGCGGCAGCCCGTCCAGCAAGACCACGGCGGAGGGCACCATGTAGTCAGGCAGGGCGGCGGCGACCCGGGTGCGCAGGGCGTCGGTGTCGACCCGCGCCCCGGCGACCGGGACGACGTACGCCACCAGGCGCTTGTCGCCGGGCCGGTCCTCGCGCAGGACGACGGCGACCTGGGCAACCTCCTCGGGGGCCGCGAGCACCGCCTCGACCTCGCCGGGCTCGATCCGGAAGCCGCGCAGCTTGACCTGGTCGTCGACGCGGCCGAGGAACTCCAGCCGCCCGTCGCCGAGCCTGCGCACCACGTCGCCGGTGCGGTACATCCGCTCGCCGCCGCCCGCGAAGGGGTCGGCCACGAAGCGCTGGGCGGTCAGCCCGGCCCGGCCCAGGTAGCCGCGGGCGACACCGGCACCGCCGATGTAGAGCTCGCCCGCGACGCCCGGGGGCACTGGCCGCAGCCGCGCGTCCAGCACGTGCACCCGGGTGTTCCACAGCGGCCGGCCGATCGGGACGACTGCCTCGGGCACCTCCTGCGGCGTCCGCAGCCGGTTGACCGTGGAGAACACCGTGGTCTCGGTCGGCCCGTACTCGTTGGCCACCACGGTTCCGGGGCAGGCCTCCAAAACCCGCCGCACGGCGGCCGGGGAGACCACGTCACCACCCGCCCAGATCTCCCGGACGCCCCGGAAGCACTCGGGCCGCTCCTCCGCGAGCACCCGGAACAGGCCGGCGCTGACGAACAGTCCGGTCACCCCGCCGTCGGCGATCGCGGTCGCGAGGTCAGCGGCGTCGATCCGCCCGGAGGGGGCGACGACGACGGTGCCGCCGGTCAGCAGCGGGGTCCAGATCTCGAAGGTGGAGGCGTCGAAGGCGTACGGGGAGTGCATCAGGACGCGCTCGTGGTTGCCGCCGCGCCAGTACCGGTCGGCCGCCAGGTGCACCACGTTGTGGTGGGTGTTGCCGACGCCCTTCGGGGTCCCGGTCGAGCCCGAGGTGTACATCACGTACACCAGCTGCTCGGCGTCCGTGGCCACGCCCGGGTCGGTGGCCGGTTCGGCCGCCAGGTCGAGCGCGCCCCCCGGCCCCACCCGCAGCACCGGCACGTCCACCGCGAACCCGACGGCGTCCGGGGCCCGGTCGGTGAGCAGGGCCACCGCCGCGGTGTCCCGCAGGATGAACTCGGAACGGACGGCGGGCTGGTGCGGGTCGATCGGCACGTACACGCCGCCGGCCTTGAGCACCGCGAGCGTCGAGACGACCAGCTCCGCCGAGCGCTCCTGCAGGACGGCGACCCGGCTCTCGGCTCGCACGCCCCGGCCGATCAGGAGGTGCGCGAGCCGGTTCGCCCGCTCGTTGAGCTCCCGGTAGGTGACCGTCCCGTCGGCGCCCGCGAGGGCCACCGCGTCGGGGCGGGCCGCCGCGTGCTCCTCGAAGAGCACGTGCACCGGGGTCCGGTCGCGGTGCTCGACGGCCGTGTCGTTCCACTCCACGAGGATCCGGCGCCGCTCCTCGGCGTCTAGGACCTCGACCTCGCCGATCCGGCCGTGCGGGTCCTCGGCGAGGGCCGACAGGACGCGGACGAAGCGGTCCGCGATGCTCTGCGCAGTTTCCCGGTCGAACAGTTCGGCGCTGAAGTCCAGCGCGCCGGCCAGGGCCGGGGTGCGGCCGGACGCCGCGCTGTGCTCGACCAGCTCGAAGGAGAGGTCGAACTTCGCGGAGGGCGCGCCGAGCGGGCGGCCGGTGACGGTGAGGCCGGCAAGGCCGGCGGTGCCGGCGTGGGCGGTTCCGCGGGCGCCGCTGTCCCGGGCGCCGCTGTCGAAGCTGAGCGCCGTCTGGAAGAGCGGGTGCCGGGCGAGCGAGCGCTCCGGGTTGACCGCCTCGACCAGGCGCTCGAACGGCAGGTCCTGGTGCCCGTAGGCCTCCAGGTCCTGGGTGCGGACCCGCTCGATCAGCTCCGCGAACGCCGGGTCGCCGGAGGTGTCGGTGCGCAGGACCAGGGTGTTGACGAAGAATCCGACCAGGTCGTCCAGCGCGTCGTCGGTGCGGCCGGCGATCGGGGTGCCGAGCGGGATGTCCTCGCCCGCGCCGAGCCGAGTCAGCAGCGCGGCCAGCGCCGCCTGCAGCACCATGAACACACTCGCGCGCTGCTCGCGGGCCACCGCGGTCAGGCGCTCGTGCAGGCCGTCGGGGAACGCGAAGGTCACCCGGTCGCCCCGGTAGGAGGCGGTGGCCGGCCGCGGCCGGTCGAACGGCAGCGCCAGCTCCTCCGGGAGGCCGGACAACATCCGCTTCCAGTAGGCGAGTTGGCGAGAGACCTCACTGTCCGGATCGGCCTCGGAGCCCAGCAGCTCGCGCTGCCACAAGCCGTAGTCGGCGTACTGCACCGGCAACGCCCGCCAGGCCGGCGCCGACCCGAGGACGCGCGCCGAATAGGCAGCCGTCAGGTCGCGGACCAGGATGCCGCGCGACCAGGCGTCGCCCGCGATGTGGTGGGTCAGCAGCAGCAGGGCGCTGCGCGGCGCGCCCTCGCCGTCCGCCGCAGGGGGGAGCCGGAACAGCGAGGCCCGCAGCGGGATCTCCCGGCCCAGGTCGAAGACGTACCCGGCCGCGCGCCGCATCACCCGGTCCACGGCCGCGTCGTCGCCGTCGACCTGCTCGACGGCCAGCGGCACCCGCGCCTGCTCCGGCTCCAGCACCACCTGGTGGGCGGCGCCGTCGGCGTCCTCGGCGAAGACGGTCCGCAGGCTCTCGTGACGGGCGACCACGTCGGCCAGCGCGCCACGGAGTGCCTGCTCGTCGACCGGTCCGGTCAGGTTCAGCGAGACCGGCATGTTGTAGGTGGCGCTCGGCCCCTCCAGGTGCTGGAGGAACCAGAGCCGCTGCTGGGCGTGCGACAGCGGCACCCTGGCCGGCCTGGCCACGCGGACCACCCGGCTGCGCGAACCGGCTCCCGCATCCAGTGCGGTGGCGAGTTCGGCGACGGTGGAGGCCTCGAAGACCTGCCGGACCGCGAGCTCCACGTCCAGGACGGACCGGATCCGGCTGACCAGCCGGGTCGCGAGCAGGGAGTGCCCGCCGAGCTGGAAGAAGTCGTCGTCGATCGAGACCGACTCCACCCCCAGCGTCTCCGCGAACAGCCCGCACAGGATCTCCTCGCGCGGGGACCGCGGCGAACGCCCCGCGGAGTCCACGCCATACTCCGGCGCCGGCAGCGCACGGCGGTCCAGCTTGCCGTTCGGCGTCAACGGGAACGCGTCGAGGACGACGAACGCCGACGGCACCATGTAGTCCGGCAGTCGGCCGGCCGCGTGCTGCCGCAGGCCCTCGACCGGGCCCGACGCCACCAGGTACGCCACCAGGCGCTTGTCCCCCGGCCGGTCCTCCCGGACCAGCACCGCGGCTTGAGCCACCTCCGGGTGACCACTCAGGACGGCTTCGATCTCGCCCAGCTCGATCCGGAAACCACGCAGCTTCACCTGGTCGTCGACCCGCGACAGGTACTCCAGCTCCCCGTCCCGTGTCCACCGCACCAGGTCACCCGTGCGGTACATCCGCGAACCCGGCGAACCGTGGGGGTCGGCGACGAAACGCTCGGAGGTGAGGGCGGCCCGGTGCCAGTAGCCACGGGCGAGGCCCGTACCGGCGACGTACAGCTCACCCGGCACACCCGCCGGAACGGGACGCAAGCCCCCGTCCAGCACGTACACCCGGGTGTTCGCGATCGGACGACCGATCCGCGGCGCACCCGCCGCCCCGCCGGCCACATCCCAGACCGTCGACCACACCGTGGTCTCCGTCGGCCCGTACATGTTCGCCACCGACACCGCACGATCCGCCAACTCCACCGCCAGATCCGACGGCAGAGCCTCACCACCCACCAACACCCGCAACCGCTCCACCACCGAAGCGTCCTGCGCCAGCACCGCCCGCCACAGACTCGGCGTCGCCTGCATCACCGACGCACCCGACGACCGCACCAACCCACACAACGCCACCGGATCCCGCACCACATCCCAAGCAGCCACCACCACCGCGGCACCACTCACCAACGGCACGAACAACTCCAGCCCCGCGATGTCGAAACCGACCGTCGTCACCGCCAACAGCCGATCCCCCACCCCCAGACCGAACCGACCCGCCATCGACACCACGAAGTTCACCAACGCACCCTGCGGAACCACCACACCCTTCGGCAGCCCCGTCGAACCCGACGTATAGATCACATACGCCGACCCCGACGCCGTTGCCGGTAGCGCCGGCACCGACGCAAGCTCGGCCCCGAAGCTCTCGGGAGCGTCCAGGAGCAGGCACTCCACGGACAACTCCGGCAGTTCACCGAGTAGTTCGCTCGTGGTCAGCACCAGTACCGGATCAGCGTCCGCCAGCATGAACGCCAGCCGGTCCGCCGGATACTCCGTGTCCAGCGGCAGATACGCCGCCCCCGCCTTCCACACCGCCAACAGCGCCACCACCAGATCCACCGACCTCGGCAACGCCACCGCCACGAACCGCTCCGCCACCACACCACGAGCCACCAGCACGCCCGCCAACCGCTCCGCACGCGCATCCAACTCCGCGTACGACAAAGAGACTTCACCGGCCACCACCGCCACCGCATCCGGCGACACCGCCACCCGCTCCGCGAACAACTCCACCACCGAACGACCCGGCACCTCACACGCCGTCTCGTTCCACCCCTCCACCACCAGACCCGCCTCAACCCCATCCAGCAGGTCGATGGAGCCGATGGGTCCCGAGGGCGCGGACACCGCGGTGGCGGCCAGGCGGAGCAGCCGGTCGACGAAGGCCTGGGCCGTCACCCGGTCGAAGAGGTCCGTGGCGAACTCCAGCACGCCGGCGAGGCCGTTCGCCCGGCCCTGCCCGTCGAACTGCTCGGTGAAGCCGAAGGCCAGGTCGAACTTGGCGGCCGAGGTGTCGACCGACTGGCGCTCGACCGTGAGGCCGGGCAGTCCGTCGAGCGAGTCCAGGGCGCCCTGGTAGTCGGTGTTGTTGAAGGTCAGCAGCACCTGGAACAGCGGGTGCCGGGCAAGCGAGCGCTCCGGGTTCACCGCCTCGACCAGCCGCTCGAACGGCAGGTCCTGGTGCGCGTAGGCACGGAGACTGGTCTCCCGGACCCGGCCCACCAGTTCTCTGAACGAGGGGTTGCCCGAGGTGTCGGTGCGCAGGACGAGGGTGTTGATGAACACGCCGATGAGCTGGTCGAGGGCGTCGTCGGTCCGGCCGGCGATCGGCGTGCCCAGCGGCACGTCCTCGCCCGCGCCGAGCCGGGTCAGCAGCGCGGCCAGTGCCGCCTGCAGCACCATGAACGGGCTCGACTGCGTCTCCCGCGCCAGCGCGACGACCCGCCCGTACAGCTCACCCGGCACCTCGAACGGAATCCGCTCACCCCGGTACGAGGCCACCGCCGGCCGCGGCCGGTCGAACGGCAATTCCAACTGGTCCGGCAGGCCGGCCAAGGCCTGCTTCCAGTAAGTGAGTTGACGTGCGATCTCACTGCCCGGCTCGCCCTCCGAACCGAGCGTCTCCCGCTGCCACAAGCTGTAGTCCGCGTACTGGACAGGCAGCGCCTGCCAGTCCGGCGCCTCCCCGGCGACACGCGCCGCGTAGGCCGCCGTCAGGTCCCGCGCCAGCGGGCCACGCGACCACGCGTCGCTCACGATGTGGTGGGTCAGGACGAGCAGGACGTGGTCCGCCTCCGAGAGGGCGAGCAGCGTCGCCCGGAACGGGATCTCGTGGGCGAGGTCGAAGGGGTGGGCCGAGGCCTCGGCGAGGCTCTCCGTCAGCTGCTCCTCGTCCGTCTCCACGACGTCCAGCGGCAGCTCGACCCGGTCGGCGGGAAGGATGACCTGCCCCGCTCCCTCGGCGTCCTCGACGAAGAGGGTGCGCAGACTCTCGTGGCGTGCGACGACGTCGGCCAGGGCCAGCCGCAGCGCCTCCCGGTCCAGCGAGCCCTGCAGCCGGAGGGCGCCGGGCGCGTTGTACGCGGTGCTGTCGCCGTCGAGCAGCTGGAGGAAGCGGAGCCGCTGCTGGGCGTAGGAGAGCGGGATCCGCTCCGGGCGCGGGACGGCGGCCGTGAGGGCGGGACGCACCCTGCTGTCGGCGCGGTCGATGGCCTCCGACAGGCCAGCGACGGTGGGGGTGTCGAACAGCTGCCGGACACCCAACTCGACGTCCAGGAGGGTGCGGATGCGGCTGACCAGCCGGGTCGCGAGCAGGGAATGCCCGCCGAACCGGAAGAAGTCGTCATCGATCGAGACGGACTCCACCCCCAGCGTCTGCGCGAACAGCCCGCACAGCACCTCCTCGCGCGGGGAGCGGGGCGCACGACCCACCGAGTCGACGTCGTACTCCGGCGCCGGCAGCGCCCGACGGTCCAGCTTCCCGTTCACCGTCAACGGCAGCGCGTCCAACACCACGAACGCCGACGGCACCATGTACTCCGGCAACCGCCCCGCCACGAACTCCCGCACACCATCCAGCGATTGACCGCCATCAGAGGCCGCCACGTACGCCACCAGGCGCTTGTCCCCCGGCTCGTCCTCCCGCACCACCACCGCAGCCCGCGCCACACCCCCATGCGCCACGACCGCGGCCTGCACCTCACCCAACTCGATCCGGAAACCCCGAACCTTCACCTGGTCATCAACCCGACCCACATACACCAACTGGCCACCGGCATTCCACCGCGCCACATCACCCGTGCGATACATCCGCGCACCCGAAGGACCGAACGGATCCGCAACAAACCGCTCCGCCGTCAGATCAGCACGCCCCCAATACCCACGCGCCAACACCACACCCGCCACATACAACTCACCCGCCACCCCCGGCGGAACCGGACGCAACCGCGAATCCAACACATACGCCCGCGTATTCCAGAACGGCCGACCAATCGGCACCGGACCCGAACCCACCACCTCACCAGGCTCAATCCGAAAATCCGTGCAATTGACCGTCGCCTCCGTCGGCCCATACGCATTCACCACCACCACACCCGGATGCGACACCCGCCACGAACCCAGCGCCTCACCCACCAACGCCTCACCACCCGTAACCAACATCCCCGACGCCGACACCCCCGCCGGCAACACCTCCAACAACCCCAAATGCGACGGCGTCACCTTCATGAACGACGGACGACCCCAATCCCCCGCCCGCTCATCCAACTCCGCCAACACCACACACCCACCACTCACCAACGGCGCATACAAACCCGTCACCGACAGATCGAACGCCACCGACGAATGCAACAACGACAACCCCGCCGCATCCCCATACACCTCACGAGCACGCACCAAATACGCACCCACCGAACGATGCTCAACCACCACACCCTTCGGCCGACCCGTCGAACCCGACGTGAACACCACATACACCGGATGCGACAACGACAACCCCACCCGACGATCCACATCCGACACCGGACCATCCGAAAAACCGGAAACCTCCAGCATCTCAGGGGCATCGATCACCACCACCGGACGCGCATCCCCCAACACCTGCGCCACCCGCTCAACCGGCGACCCCACATCCACCGGCACATACGCACCACCGGCCTTCACCACACCCAACAACGCCACCACCAACTCCACCGACCGCGGCAGCACCACCCCCACAAACGACTCAGCACCAACCCCCCGGCCGATCAGCCACCGAGCCACCCGGTTCGACCACGCATCCAACTCCCGATACGTCAACGACCGACCACCGGCAACCACCGCCACCGCATCCGGCGTCCGCACCACCTGCTCACCGAACAACACCGGCAACGACACCCCACGGACATCCCGCGACTCGCCGTTCCACCCCACCAACACCCGCTCACGCTCACCCACCACGAACACATCCACCCGGTCCACAAGAACCGACGGGTCGGCCGCGACCTGCTCCAACACCCGTACCAGCCGGTCCTGGTGGGCGGTCAGCTCGTCCTCCCGATAGAGGGCGGGGTCCGCGTCGAGCTCCAGGCGGATCCCGCCGCGCGACGTCGCGCTGCCGTAGAAGTTGACCTTCAGGTCGTTCACCGGACCGGTGGACAGCGGGTGGACCGTGGCGGGGCTGTCCCCGAAGACCGGCTCGCCGGCGAAGGCCATCACGTTGACCGTCGGGCCGAGCCGGGCCTGACGGCCGCCGGACAGGCCCAGCTCCCGGACGAGGTCCTCACCGCGGAACCGCTGGTGGCGGATCACGTCCGCGAGCGAGCGGGCGACCTCGGTGGTCAGTTCGGCGAAGGTGCGGTCCGGGGCGGGCGTCAGCCGGATGGGCAGGACGTTGACCATCGCGCTGGGCGTGGTCAGCCCGGTGCGGCCGGTGCGGCCCGCGAGGGGGAGCGCGAAGGTGAAGTCGGTCCGGTCCGTCATGCGCTGGTAGAGGACCGCGGTGGCGGCGATCGCCAGGGCGGGCCACGGCACGCCCAGCCGCTCGGCGAGTGCGGCGAGTCGGGCCACCAGGTCCGGGTCCAGGGTGCGGACGCGGCGCAGGCTGCTGTGGGTGCTGCCAGCCGAGCGGTCGGCGAGGGTGATCGGGTCCGGCACGTCCGTGAAGTGGTCCAGCCAGTACGCGCGGTCCTGCCGGCGCCGTCGCGAGTCGGGGTAGGAGGCTTCGTCGGCGACCACCCCGTCCAGCGTCGCAAAGGGGGACGCCGGGGGCTCCTGCCCGGCGAGCAGGGCGGTGTAGAGGGCCGCGACGCGGTCCGTGTAGACCGACTGGCCGAAGCCGTCGAGCACCGCGTGGTGGTAGTGGTGCACGTAGAACGAGCGGTCGTCGGCGAGCCTGAGCAGGGTCTGGGCGCTGAGCGGGCCGCGGCCGAGGTCGAAGGGCCGGGCCATCTCCCGCGCCATCCAGCGGTGCGCCTCGGCCTCCGGGTCCGGGGTGTCCCGCAGGTCGACCACCCGCAGCGGCCGGTCCTCGGCGCGCGTGACCAGCTGCCAGAGCCGCGGTTCGCCGTCCGGGCCGGTGCCCTCGACGAAGTGTGAGCGCAGCGCCTCGGTCTCCTCGACGCCCCGGCGCACGGCCTCCGCGAGGACGTCGACGTCCACCGGACCGTCGATCTCGTAGTAGCCGCCGCAGTTGTAGAGGGGGCTGTCCGGCTGCAGTTGCTGGGCGACCCGGATGCCCAGCTGGGCGGCGGTGACGGGTCGACGGAGCGTACGGGCGTCGTCGGACATGGACGAGCGGTCCTCTCGGATCTGCGGGGTGGCGGACTGCGGGCGGGGCGGGGGCGCGTGGGGCGGGGACGCCTGGGGAAGGACTGGGGCCGGCGCGGGCGACGAAGGGTCAGGCCTCCCGGGCCACTTCCTCGATCAGGGCCGCGCTGAGGGCGTCGATGGTGGGGTTGTCCCACATGACGGTCGGGTCGAGGGAGATGTCGAGGTGGTCCTCCAGCTCGGCGGCGACCGAGAGGACGTAGAGCGAGTCGAGGCCGTAGTCGGAGAGCCTCGCGGCGGGGTCGATGGTGTCCGCGGGCCGCTCCAGGTGGGCGGCCACGCAGTCGACCAGCCAGGTGCGCAGGCTCTCGACGGTGTGGGTGTCGGTACCGGTGTCGGTCATGGGGGCTCTCCTCGGTGGCAGTGGTCGGGGGACGGTGACGGCCGGCCGGGTCAGGGCCGGTCGGGCAGGGCTCGCCGGGCCAGGTCGAAGGACCGGCCGCTCTCGTAGCGGTCGACGAGTTCCGCGTACAGCTGCTCGTGCACGGGGCCGCCCGGCTGCGGGGCCCGTCGGGCCCGGCCGGTCAGCGCGCGTCCGGGGGCCGCGGCGAGCAGCCGCGGGTCGCAGAGGGCGGCGGCCCCGGGGTCGGCGAGCAGTTCGGCGAGCGGGACCGGGGCGGCGTCGGTCTCCGGCGTGCGGCGCCCCGCCTCGAACAGGGCGCGCTGGGTCTCGGACAGCAGCCGCTGGAACGCGGCGTGCTCGCCCACGCGGATGTAGAAGCGCGACCCCATCACCACCGAGAGGCGGTCCAGCGCGCCCTGGAGGACGCGCGGTCCGAGCACCGCCAGGGCGCGCGCGGGGGCGCCGCGCTCGGCAGGCCCGGCGTCCGTCCCGCGCACGGCGAGCGTGGCCAGCACGTCGCAGAGCAGGAGGTCGGCGAAAGCGCCGGAGAGCAGCGAGCGCAGGGACGGCAGGTCGATCGCGGCGGCCCCGTAGAGGCGGCGGGCCTGCAGGTGCCGCAGGGTGATCCGGAGCGCGGAGTCGAGGGCGCCGACGCAGGCGCCGACGGCGAGCGCCTCGACGAGGCCGCCGGCCGCCGACGCGGTGGGCGGCAGCACGGCCAGGGCGGGCGAGCGGCGGTGGACGGCCCGCAGGGCGTGCAGCACCGGCTCGGGGTCGCCGGCCGGGACCTCCCAGGCGTCCCCGTCCGGGCGCCGACCGGCCTCCGCTGCGGCGAGCACGGCCTCGAAGCCGTACGGGTTCGCGGGGTCGTAGGGGTCGCCGAGGCGCTGTTCCAGGGTGTCCGCGAGGGCTGCGGTGGTGGTGGTGTTCACGAGGCCTCCGCCTTCCGGGATCCGACGGGCTCACGGTGGTCCGGGGCGACCGGGGCGACCGGCGTGCTCGGTGTGTCCGGTGTGCCCGGCTGGTCCAGCAGGGAGAGGAAGGTGCCGGGTGGGCAGGCCAGCAGCTCGTCGGCGAGGTCGTCCAGCACCTCGGCCTCCGCGTCCTCGACTGGCTCGCCGAGGTCGGTCAGCGCCTTGACGAGGCAGCCGCGCAGCCACGCGTCTGGCACCGCTCCGACACCGGCCCGGGTGCCACGCAGCCAGAGGTGCAGGGCGCCCGACGCCGCGAAGCACAGTTCGTAGCGCTCGGCGAGGTCGAACGCCTCGGTCGGCACGGCCCGGGGGGTGAACCGGACCACCGCCATCGCCTCGTGCAGCCGGTCGGTGGCGTCGAGCAGCCGCTCGGCGAGCGAGAGCACCGGGAGCAGCGAGTGCGGCGGAACCGGCGCGGTCGTCCCCCCGTCCGGCTCCCGGGCGGCCCGTTCGCGCAGGTCGGCGACGGCCCCCGGCAGTCCGGCCACGACGGAGCAGCCGCCGGTGGACAGCAGGCTGAGCGAAGCCGGCCGGAAGGGCCTCGGCGGGGTGTGCGGGGCGGCGGCCTCGGCCAGGCCGTCCGCGTCGACGCGGCCCTTCCGGTAGCCGCGGGCGATGCGCGGGAACTGCTCGATCAGCGCGTTGCGGTTGACGAGGCTGCTGCCGTCGAAGATCCCGATGATGCGGTGGTCCCGCTCCGCCTTGGCGAACTGTCCGTGCGGGTCTCCGGCGCCGAGCAGCCCGTGCGGGCCGAGGAGGTACAGCAGCCGGGCGATCACGGCGTCGGTCTGGGCCGGGACGTAGGCCTTGGCGACGGCGGAGATCACGCTCATCTCGCCGGTGAGGGCGTGCAGGGAGCGCACCACGACCAGGCCGGTGGCCTCGGCGAGGAGCAGGCCGGCGGCGGCCTCGCCCAGTTCGCGCCGGACGTGCGGCTGCCGCGCGAGCGCCGTGTCCCGCTCCCCGGGGGCGAGCGGTGCGCCGCCGGCCCGGTGGGCGGCGGCGAAGTCGAAGGCCAGGCGCAGGGCGTGGTCACCCGCGCCGAGCGACATGGCGGCGCAGCAGGTCCGGGTGATGTGCAGGGCCTTGACGATGATCTCGACGCCCTGGCCGGGCGCGCCGATCAGCGCATCCGCGGGCAGCAGGGCCCGGTGGAAGGCGATCCCGCTGATGTCGGCGCCGCGGATGCCGTAGGTGGGCACCTTGGGCAGGGCGGTGTGCGCGCCGGGTGCCAGCCGGGCCTTGTCGACCAGGAAGAGGCTGAAGCCGCGCGGGCCGCCCGCGTCGTCGGTGCGGGCGAGCACGGTGACCAGGCCGGCCCGGGTGACGTTGTTGATCAGCCACTTCTCGCCGTCCAGCAGCCAGCCGCCGTCGGGCGCGGGGCGCGCGGCGACCTCGCCGGCGAGCAGGTCGCTGCCGTGGTGGCGTTCGGTCAGCGCGCAGGAGACCACCTCGGCGGCGGTGATCCGCCGGCCGAGCCGGCGGGCGGGTTCGGCGACGTCGGCGATCCAGGTGGGCACGGCACCGAGATAGGTCTTGCCGTGGGCGGCGGCGACGGTGAGGTCGATCCGGGAGACGGCGCGCAGCAGCCGCATCACGACGCCGAAGTCGTCGAGGGCGCCGCCGTGTTCGGCGGGCACGTAGTAGCGGGGCAGGCCGGCCTCGTCGAGGGCGCGGCAGGCGTCGGCGGGGAAGGCGTCGGCCTCGTCCAGGGCGGCCAGGGCGGCCGCGTCGAAGGGCCGACCGGGGGCGGTGAGTTCGCGCAGCTGCCGGGTGAGCTGCGCCACCGGGTCGGGGTCGGTGGGGCGCTGGGCGGGGGGCACCGCGGCGGTCATGCGCCGGCCGTCCCGGCGGCGGAGGCGACGGGGGCGGCCACGGCGGCAGCGGCCACCGCGACCGGGCGGAGGAGGTTCTCCTGGTAGTCCGCGTAGGTGGGTTCCAGGGCGCCGGCCCGGAACAGCTCGCGCATCGCCGAACGCTGGATCTTGCCGCTGGTGGTGCGGCGCACCCCGCCGGGGCGCAGCAGGAGGACGGCGCCGACGGGGGCGCCGAACTCGCGGGCGACGGTCAGCCGCATCTCGGCGGCGAGCCGGCGCAGCAGCTCCTCCTCCTTGATGCCGCGCACCTCGTGGGTGACGACGAGGACGTCCTCGCGCTGCGGGCCGTCGCCGGGGACGGCGAAGCAGGCGCCGACCAGGCTGCCCAGTTCTGACTGCTGGAGCCGGAGTTCCTGCTCGATGTCCTGCGGGTAGAGGTTGCGGCCGCGCAGGTTGAGCACGTCCTTGAGCCGACCGGTGACGTACAGCTCGCCGTCGTAGAGGGTGCCGAGGTCGCCGGTGCGCAGGTAGCCGGTGTCGCCGTCCTCGGTGGTCGCGCGGAACTCGGCCTCGTTGGTGGCCTCGCGGTTCCAGTAGCCGTGGCCGATGACGGGGCCGCGGAGCCAGATCTCGCCGACGCCGCCCTCGGGCAGGACGCGGCGGGTGCCGGGGCCGACGATGCGGATCTCGGCGCCGGTGACGGGCCCGCAGCTCGCGACGGCGCGGCCGGACACGCCGTCGGCCACCGGCCGGAACTCGTGGTTCTCCAGCAGGTCCGGGTCGATGTGGCGCACGCCGGGGGCGCCGTGGAGCGCGCCGGAGACGAAGAGGGTGGCCTCGGCCATGCCGTAGCAGGGGCTCAGGGTGGTGGGCCGCAGGCCGTACGGCGCGAAGCGCTGGTGGAAGCTGTCCAGGACGGCGGGGCGGACCGGTTCGGAGCCGTCGACGGCGTACGTCCAGCGGGACAGGTCCAGGCCCTCGGCCTGGGCGTCGGTGATCCGCCGGACGCACAGCTCGTACGCGAAGTCGGGTGCGGCGCTGGTGTGGATGCCGAAGCGGTCGATCATGTGCAGCCAGAGGTGCGGCCGCTTGAGGAAGGTGGCCGGGCTCATCAGGACGGTCCCGGCGCCGCGCAGCAGCGGTGGCAGGATGATGCCCATCAGCCCCATGTCGTGGAAGTGCGGGATCCAGCCGCCGAACGGGGTGTGCTCGTCGAGCCCGAACCGGTCGATGATGGTGGAGCTGTTCTGCAGCAGGTTGCCGTGGGTGATGACGACGCCCTTGGGGTCGCCGGTGGACCCGGAGGTGTACTGCAGCACGGCGACGGTGTCGTGCGTGACGGGCGGCATCGTCCAGCCGTCCGGGCCCGGTCCGGCGCCGTCGTCGGTGACCAGCAGGGCGAGGTCGTCGATCCCCTCCTCGGTGATCCAGTCCTCGACGTCGCCGCAGGTGGCGGTGTCGGTCAGGACCGCCACCGCCCCGGCGTCGGCGGCGATCCGCACCACGCGGTGGCGCTCGTGGCGGTAGCGGCCCGGCAGCGAGGCGGGGACAGCGACGGCGCCGGCGTAGAGGCAGCCGAGGAAGGCGGTCAGGAAGGCCGGCCCGGCGGGGTAGAGCAGCACGGCCCGTTCGCCCGGGACGATCCCGGCGGCGCGCAGCCGTACGGCGATCTCGCGGGCCTGCCGGTCCAGTTCCGCGTACGTCAGCCGGCTCGCCCCGTCCTCCTGGAGCGGATCGCTCACGAATGTCAGCGCGTCCTTCTCCGGAATGTTCTCCGCATGCCTGACGAGCACTGCGGTGACACTGGGGGCGGTGACGATTTCCGCCATGTGGATGCCTGCCCTTCGCCTTCGCTCCTGGGAATTCCTGCCGCGCCGGTCCGGCACCGCAGCTTCTTTCTAGCGACGCCCCGGCGGGCCGGGGAAGGCGACTGACAGCAAACTGCAGAACGGGACGGGCGGGCACCCGGCGGCGGGGGCCTTCCCCGCGCCCCGGGCCCCGCGAGGGGCCTCCAGCCCTCCGGTACCGGCCAGTCGGAGCCCCGTCCGGGGGCGCTGACGGGCGGTAGGGTCGAGGCACCGTCAGCGCGAGGCCGCCTTTCCCGACCGCTGGCATCGGACTCCTCCCATTCCGCCGAGTGATCGGCGTACCGGTCCTGGCGCCGGAATACGCCGGTTCTCCCGAGACCGGAACTCCCATGAATTCGACACCTGGACCCATGAATTCCTCACCCGGTAGGGAATCCCCTTCCGTGCTGCTGACCGACACCTCATCCGACGCCCACACCTGGAATCTCGTCTACCTCCAGCTCGTCCTGGAGGAAATCGGCCACACCGTGGCGAACCTGGGCCCGTGCCCGCCCGACGACCTGGTGGTGCGCTCCTGCCTGGAGCTGCAGCCCGGGCTCGTGGTGGTCAGCAGCGTCAACGGCCACGGCTTCAACGACGGCCTGCGGCTGATCCGGGCGCTGCGGTCGCGGCCCGAACTGGCCGCGACCACCGTCGTCATCGGCGGCAAGCTCGTCACCGACGGCCTGCGCAACGTCGGCATGATCCGCCGGCTCACGGCGGCCGGCTACGACCGGGTCTTCGACGACGGAGAACTGCCCGCGTTCCGCGCCCTGGCCGCCCGGACGCCGTACCGAGCCGTGTCGTGACTCCGCCGTCGTTCGGCGGCTTCGTCGCCCGCGCGCACGCGCGGGGCGAGCTCGTGGTGCAGCCGCGGATGGGCTTCAGCGATCCGCGGCTGATGCGCGAGGGCCTGGAGCGGACCAGGGCGGCGGAGGCCGTCACGGTCGGCACCCTGACCCTGGACAGCTACACCCGGGTCAACGACCTGGCGGCGGCCCGGCTGGCCGTCACCGAGGGCGTCCCGCTCAACGGCTACCCGATCTGCACCCACGCCCCCGCCGTGTCGCGCACGGTGCTGGACGGCATCCACGGCGCCGACTTCCCCGTGCAGGTGCGGCACGGCTCCGCGCGCCCGGAGCACATCGTGGCCGCCCTGCTGTCCCTGGGGCTCGACGCCACCGAGGGCGGCCCGGTCTCGTACTGCCTGCCGTACAGCCGCACCCCGCTGAGCGAGGCGGTGGCCGGCTGGCGGACCGTCTGCGGCATGCTCGCCCGGGCGGGGACCGACGGCCGGGTGCCGCACCTGGAGAGCTTCGGCGGCTGCATGCTCGGGCAGTTGTGCCCGCCCTCGGTGCTGGTGGCGCTGAGCGTCCTGGAGGGCGTGTTCTTCGCCCGGCACGGCCTGCGCAGCGTCTCCCTGAGCTATGCCCAGCAGACCAGTCCGGAGCAGGACCGGGAGGCGGTGGCCGCCCTGGACGCGCTGGCCGACGAACTGCTGCCGGGCATCGACCGGCACCTGGTCGTCTACGCCTACATGGGGGTGTACCCCGCCTCCCGGAGCGGCGCGCTGCGGCTGCTGGAGGCGGCGGCGCGGCTGGCGGTCGAGTCGGGCGCGGCCCGGCTGATCGTCAAGACCGCCGCCGAGGCCCACCGCATCCCCACCATCGCCGACAACGTGGAGGCGCTGGAGACCGCCGCGCGGGCGGCGCGCACCGCCGTCCGCCCGGCGGCCGGCGCCGGGGTGGACTCCGAGGTGTACGCCGAGGCCCGCGCCCTGGTCCACACCGTGCTGGCGCTGCACGACGACATCGGCGAGGCGCTGCTGCTGGCCTTCCGGCGCGGCCTGCTCGACATTCCGTTCTGCCTGCACCCGGACAACGCGGGGCGGACCAGGAGCTTCATCGACACCGATGGGCGGCTGCGCTGGTCGGACACCGGACGGCTGCCGCTGACCGGTACCGCCGTGGCCGGCGCCCGGAAGCTGACCTCCGCCGACCTGCTGACCGCGCTGACCCGGGTCCAGCGGACCTATGACCCAGGAGGCACCCGATGACCGCCACCACCCTGCTGCCGAGCCGCTCCGCCGGGACGCTCTGGCAGGGCAGCAGCGTGCCCGCGCAGCTGCTGATCCTCACCGGCCGCTCGATCCGGGCCCATCTGGCGCACCGTCGGGCGATGGTCCTGAGCATGCTCCAGCCGGTGTTCATGCTGCTGCTCAGCCAGGTCTTCGGCAACATCGTCGACCGCGGACACCTGCCGGCGCGGGTCGGCTACCTCGACTACCTGCTCCCGGCACTCCTGGTGACCACCGGGATCGGCCCCGCGGTGGCCTCGGGCATCGGGCTGGTCCGGGACATGGACAACGGCGCGGTGGCCCGGCTGCGGACGCTGCCGATCCACGTGCCGCTGCTGCTGATCGCCCGCAGCCTCGCCGACCTGCTGCGCACCGCCGTGCAGTTGGTGATCCTGCTGGTGGTGGCCGTCGTGGTGCTGGACGCCGATCCGGCCGGCGGCCCGCTCGGACTGCTGGCCGCCCTGCTGCTGACCTGCGCGGTGGTGTGGGCGATGACCTGGATCTTCCTCGCCCTGGCCGCCTGGCTGCGCAACGCGGAGTCCATGCAGAGCGCCGGCTACCTGGTGACGTTCCCGCTGATGTTCGCGTCCAGCGCGTTCGTCCCGGCGGACCGGCTGCCGGGCTGGCTCCAGCTGCTGGCGAGGCTCAACCCGCTGTCGTACGCGATGGACGCGAACCGGGCGCTCGCCCTCGACCTGCCGCTGGGCACCCGGGTGTGGGCCGCCCTGGGCACCAGCGTGCTCGTCGCGGTGGTCGGATCCGCCGCCGCCGTACGGGCGTTCCGCCGCCCGGTGGCCTGACCCGCCGCGGCCCCTCCCCTCCCCCCTTGTACCGGACGCCCCCCTGGTACCGGACGTCCCCCAAGTGTCCGGACGTCCTCGGACCTCCACGAAACGGAGCACCCCATGACCGAACTGCGAACACGGCCGCTGGTCCGCCTGGACGCGGCGCCCGACCCGGGCACCGCCGCCGAGGCCTGGACGGCGCGCCACCGTGCGGAGATTCGCGAGCTGGTGGCCGGGCACGGCGCCGTCCTGGTCCGCGGGCTGGACCTGGGCAGCCGGGACCGGGCCGCCGCCGTGGTGGCCGAGGTCCTCGGCGAGGGCCTGGCCGAACGCGAGGGGTTCGCCCCGCGCGACCCGTGCCCGGCCCCCGGCGTGTACTCCTCCTCGCACTGGCCGGCCGACCAACCCATGTGCATGCACCACGAGATGAGTTACGCGGCCCGGGCGCCGCGCCTGCTCGCCTTCGCCTGCGTCACGCCGCCGACGAGCGGCGGGGTGACGGCGCTCGCGGATGCCCGGCTGGTCCTGGAGGACCTGCCGGCCGCCCTGGTCGAGCGGTTCGAACGGCACGGCTGGCGGCTGACCCGGCACTACAACCCGTTCGTCGGCATCGGCTGGCAGGACGCGTTCGGCAGCGCCGACCGCGCCGAGGTCGACCGCTACTGCGCGGCCAACGGCATCGAGACGCGCTGGGACTCCGACGGGGCCCTGCGCACCGTGCAGACCCGGCCCGCGGTCCTCGCCCACCCGGACACCGGCGAGCGCTGCTGGTTCAACCAGATCGCCTTCCTCAACGAGTGGACGATGGCCCCCGAGGTGCGGGAGTTCCTGGTCGCCGAATTCGGCCCCGAGGGGCTGCCGTTCAACACCTTCCACGGCGACGGGACGCCGCTGGACGCCGCCACGGTGGACTCGATCAACGAGGTCTACGAGCGCCACACGGTGCGCGAGCCCTGGCAGCGGGGCGACCTGCTGGTGGTCGACAACGTCCGTACGGCGCACAGCCGCGAGCCGTACCGGGGCGAGCGGGAGATCGTCGTCGGGCTGGGCGAGCCGTTCCGTCCCTGAGCCGCCGGCGCCGTCCGCACGTGGCAGCGGGGCCGCACCCGGAACACCCGGGTGCGGCCCCGCTCCACTGTGCGGCCCCGCGGTCAGTCGAAGCTGAGCGTGCGGTAAACGGTGACGTTGCCGACCAGGTCCTGGCAGGCCTGGGCGGCCGCCGCGAGCTGTGCCGGGCAGTCCGGCGAGGCCGTGTCGAGCAGGATGCCGAGCGTGGTACCGCTGTGGCCGACCACCACGCCCAGGCCGCCGACCTCGCGGCAGATGCCGATCATCCCCTCCAGCGACCACTTGTGGCGCAGCACCTGGTTCATCCGGGCGCTGGCCGTCGCGACCCGCCCGGCCTCGGCGAGGTCCCGGCGGGCGACGGCACCGGTGATCCGGTCCAGCAGCCGCACGTACTCCCGTTTGTCGGCTGCGGTGAACGGCTTGGGGATCGCGTTGAAGGAAACCGTGTCCACCGCGCCGCCCTCGTCGCCGCTGACCACCGCCATCGACGGCAGCGACCCCAGCCGGGCCCGCAGCCGCACGGTGCGGTGGTGGAAGGCCACGATCGAGGGATAGAGCACGCCGTCGGTCGGTTCGATCCGGGCGAGGTAGGACTCGATGCGGCGCGGCGGCATGGCCTCGTCCAGGGCGTTGGCCACGGCCCGGGCGGTGGCCACCAGGTCCGCCGAGGAGCTGGCCAGGCCCTTGCCCTCGGGCAGGGTGCTGTGGATCTTCAGCAGGCCGCCGGCCGGCCGCCCGGCGTCCTCCATGATCATCGAGGTGAGCCGGAGGGCCTTCTTCTTGTGCGGCGGCCAGACCCGGAGCTGGTCGGAGTCCGGGTCGGGCTCGAACCTGGCCATCGCCCAGCGGGCGACCGGCAGGGTGACCAGGAAGTCGCCGTCCTCCTCGGGCAGGACGCCCTGGAGCAGCTCGCCGAAGGTGCCGAAGGCGGTGCTGACCCCGGTGCTGACCCCGGTGCTCACCCCGGCGGCGGCCCCGGTGCCCGCCCCGGCGGCGCGCGCCCGGCCGGGCGCCGGGGTGATGATCTCGGCTGTCACCTGGCGTCCTCCTCGTCCCACCGCTCGGGCTGCCGGCCGACGCGCCGCACCACGTCGGCGGTCTCCCCCGGCCGGGTGCTGATGAAGTAGTGGCCGCCCTTGGCGAGCTCGCGCAGCTCGACCCGGTCGGAGACCGCCTTCCAGTCGCCGTGGGCGGCCTCGAAACCGGCGGTGGAGGCGTCGTCCCGGGCGACCACGACGTCCACCGGCGCGTCCAGCCGGTACCGCGCGCCGTCCTCCCGCAGGCGGATCAGCTGCCGGTTGGCGGTCAGCACGTCGTGCCGGTAGGCCCGGCCCACCACGCCGGCCCGCTCCGGCTTGAGCGCGTCCAGCTCCACGTAGGCGTTGTCGGCGCGCAGGTGGGCCAGCAGGGCCTGGTTGTCGGCGGCGGACACCTCGGCCATCTCGGCGCGCAGCGCCTCGGTGTCCTCCAGCAGGAGGGCGCCGACGAAGACCCGCTCGACCGGCCGGCCGGCCTCCTCCAGGAGGCGGGCCGTCTCCAGCGCCGCCGCGGCGCCGGCGCAGTGCCCCCAGATCAGGACCGGGGTGGTGATCCGCTCGATGATCTCGTCCCGGACCCGCCGGGCGAGCTCCGGGACGTCCGGCATCGCCTCGTCCTCGCCGTCGCCGGCCGCGTCGGGGCCGTGGCCGGGGAAGTCGTGCCCGGGGAGCTCCACCGCCTCGACGGCGAAGCCGTCCCGCTCCAACTCGGCGGCCAGCGAACGGAAGTTGACGGCGTTGCCGCCCGCGTAGGGGAAGCAGACCAGGGTGTGGTGCGGGGCGCGGGCGGCCGACAGCGGCTGCAGCAGCCCGGTCGCCGCCGGGGCGGTGTCGCCGCGGCCCCGGGCGTCCAGGGCGGCGGCCAGGTCGGCGAGGACGGGACGCCCGACGAGGTCCTTCAGGGACAGCGCCCGGTCCAGGTGGACCAGCAGCCGCACGGCGGCCAGCGACGTGCCGCCGAGGTCGAAGAAGCTGTCGGCCCGTCCGATCCGCTCCAGCGGTACGCCGAGCACCTCGGCCCACAGCATGGCCAGCCGCTGTTCGGAGGGGGTGCTGGGGGCCGCGTAGGGGGCGCCGCCGTGACCCAGGGTCCCGGCGATCCGGACCAGGCCCTTCTTGTCGATCTTGCCGTTCTCGGTCAGCGGCAGCCGCTCCACCTGGTGGAAGTAGGTGGGCACCATGTAGTCGGGCAGCAGGGTGGCCAGGAAGTCGCGGACGCGCTCGGCCGGCAGGTCCTCGTCGCCCGCGAAGAACGCGACGAGGTTGCGCAGGTCGCCGGCGCCGCCGTCGATGACGACCGCGGCCTCCCGCACACCGGGCATCGCCAGCAGCTTGTTCTCGATCTCGCCGATCTCGATCCGGAAGCCGCGGATCTTGACCTGCTCGTCCCGCCGGCCCAGGTACTCGATCCGGCCCTCGGGCAGCCACCGGCCGAAGTCACCGGTCCGGTACATCCGGGTGTTGGGCCGGAACGGGTCGGGGACGAAGGCCTGCCGGGTGCGCTCCTCGTCGTTGATGTAGCCGCGGCCGACGCACACGCCGGAGAAGGCGATCTCGCCGGGCGAGCCGAGCGGCACCAGGGCCAGGTTCTCGTCGAGCACGTACGTGTTGACGTTGCGCAGCGAGCGGCCGACCGTCACGAAGTCCCGGTCGGGCAGCCCGCGCAGCACCTCGTGCATGGTGTCGTCGGAGACCTCGGTGGCGCCGTAGGCGTTGACCAGGCCGATCCCCGGGTAGGCCGCGAACCAGCGCTGGACGAGCTCGTACTTGAGCGCCTCCCCGGTGACCGAGACCATGCGCAGCTGGCCGAGCGGGCGCGGGTGCTGGGCCAGGTGGGTCAGCAGCACCTCCAGGTAGGACGGGACGATCTGGATCACGGTGACGCGGCCGTCGGAGATCTCGTCGAGGAAGCCGGCGACGTCGAGCTGGGTGTCGGTGTCCACGATCCGCACGGTGCCGCCGACCAGGAGCGGGGCGGCGAACTGCCACAGCGAGATGTCGAAGCACTGCGAGGCGGTCTGGGTGACGACCTCGTCGTCCCCACCGACCAGCTCCATGTCCTCGATCTTCATGAAGAGGTGGTTGAGCATGCCCGCGTGCTCGCACACCGCGCCCTTGGGGGCGCCGGTCGAGCCGGAGGTGAAGTAGATGTAGGCCGCCTGCCCGGGTGTCACCGCCACCCCGGTCGGGGCGGTGGAGAGGTCGGGGCTGGTCCGGATCCCCGGCACTGACAGGGCGACGGGCGGCCGCGCGACGGCGTCGGACGCCTCCCGGGCCAGGGTCTCGCTGCCCGGTCCGGTCAGGACGAACCGGCACTCGCTGCGCTCGAACTGGGTCGCCACCCGGTCCACCGGGAAGTCGGGGCGGACGGGCAGGTAAACGCCGCCGGCCTTGAACACGCCGAGGGCGGCGGCGAGCCAGTCCAGGGTGCGGCCCATAACAACGGCGACCACGTCCTCGGCGGCGGCACCGGCGCCGACCAGGGCGTGCGCGATCCGGTTGGCCCGCTCGTCCAGCTGCCGGTAGGTCCAGCGCTCCCCCGCGTGCTCGGCCGCGACGGCGTCGGGCACGGCCCGCGCCCGCTCCTCGAAGAGGTCCACGAAGGTGCGGTCGGGCAGTTCGGCGCGCGGCCCGGCCAGGCCGTAGAGCTGCCTCTCGACCTCGCGGTCCGACAGCAGGCTCTGCCGGCCGTGCCGCTCCCCGGGGCCGGCCGCCAGGTTGCCCAGCGCCGTCAGGTGGTAGCCGGCCAGGCGCTGGGCGTGGCTCGCGTCGAGCGCGGCGCGGTCGTACCGCAGGCGCAGGGTGAGGCCCGGCCCTTCGCGGTGCCACGCCACAACCAGCACGGCGCCGTCGGCGAGCGCCGCGGCCGGGGTGCCGGGCGCGGCGCCGGGGGGCTCCGGGGCGGCGCCGTCGGCGGCGAGGCCCGACAGGTCCAGGACCACCTCCGGGCGGCCCTCGGCGACAGCCGCCCCCTCGGTCGCCGGACCGGCCAGGGCGTCGGCCGTCCGCGCCACGAGCTCCACCCAGGTGGAGTTCTCGACGGCCAGGCGCAGCGGCCGGACCGGCCCGCCGCCGCCCGGCGGCAGGTATCCGACGAGCAGCGCGCGCTCGGCCGCCACCATCGCGAGCACCCGGGCGTGGGCGGCGGTCAGCAGGGTAGGCAGCCCGGCCCCCAGCTCGGCGGCCCGGCGTTCCAGGCTCCGGGTGAGGTCCTCGGCGATCCGGGTGTCGTGGACCGCGCCGCCCTCCTCCCGGGCGGTTGGCGCGGTCCACCGGGGGACCCTGGTGTACGCCTGGTTGTCCGCGTGCTCCGTCATCGGCCCCCGACTCCTCGCCCCGGCGTCGCCGGCTCCGCCAGCTCGATCCTGATCAGCCGCGCGGCGGTCGCCGCGCGCTGTGCTGCCTCGTGCGCGTTCGTTCCGGTGGCGACCACGCAGGCCAGCCGGTCCTGGAACGAGTGCGTGATCCGTACCGTCCGGCCCTCGGCGGCGGCGGACGTGACCGCCACCACGCCGGGTGCCGCCCCGGCGTCCGGGAGTCCGCCGACACGGGCGACCACGCCCTCGCGGTCGGCTGGCAGGAAGCGGATCGCCGCGTGTCCGGCACCGTCGGCGGACGGACCGGCGGGCAGACCGGCCGCGCGGGCGATCACCGCGTCCACCAGGTCGGTGCCGAGCGCGGCCCGGACGGCGACCGGGATCATCCCGCCGGCCAGCCGCGGGTTGACCTCGATCACCACCGGCCCGGCGTCGGTCAGCCGCAGTTCGGTGTGGGCGGCGCCCCAGCCGAGGCCGAGCGCGGCGAGGGCCCGCAACGCGGTGTCGCCGAGTGCGGCGGCGGTCGCGGCGGGCACCGGCGCGGGCACGTCGTGCCCGGTCTCCACGAAGTACGGTTCGGCGCCGGTGTGTTTGGCGACGACGGTCACCACGGTGTCGTCGAAGGTCTCGACGGAGAACTCCGGCCCGTGCACGGCCGCCTCGACCAGGATCCGGGCCGCGACCGGGGTGCCGCGCTCGTCGGTGGCCCGGGCCAGCAGCTCCGCCGCCCAGGCCCGGACCTCGGCGGCGTCCCGGCAGAGCCGGACCCCGACCGAACCTGAGCCGCTGACCGGCTTGAGGACGACGGGGTGGCCGATCGCGTCGGCCGCCCGTACCGCCTCGGACACCTCGGCCGCGGCGGCGAAGGCGGGCACCGCCACACCGGCGGCCGCGAGCGCGGACCGCTGGTGCTCCTTGTCGCGGCAGCGGACGATGGCGTCCCCGTCGGCGGCGGGCAGCCCGAGCTTGCGGGCGGTGCGCGCGGCGGGCGCGACGAAGTACTCGGAGCTGGACGCGATCCCCGCCAACCCGGCGCCGTCCGCGGCGAGTTCGGCGCAGCAGGTGAGGACGGCGTCCGTGTCGCCGGTGTCCAGCAGCCGAATGGCGATCCGGTCCTCGGCCGCGTAGGGGTAGCGGTCCG
This sequence comes from Kitasatospora sp. NPDC091335, assembly GCF_044757205.1. Classification (NCBI taxonomy): domain Bacteria; kingdom Bacillati; phylum Actinomycetota; class Actinomycetes; order Kitasatosporales; family Streptomycetaceae; genus Kitasatospora; species Kitasatospora sp. NPDC091335. Next base: position 218,028 of record NZ_JBIVUM010000009.1, read on the forward strand.
GGTCCCGGGTCAGCAGGACCGGGCGCAGTCCCCTGGCGCGGGCCGCCGCGCAGAACTCCCGTCCGGTCCCTGTGGTGTTGCTCTCCAGGAGCGCGAACCACGGCCCGCCGGGCCGCTGTTCGTCCGCGCCGTCGTACTGTCCTGCCGTCGCGCTCACGGCGCACTCTCCGTTCCGTCTCTGTCAGCGTCTGCCTCTGCGTTCGCGTCTGCGTTCGCGGCCGGTGCCGCGGGGGCGGCCGAGCCGGTCAGTGCCGCCACCGCCTCGGCCAGCCGCCGCTGCCCCTGCTCGGTCCGGGCCCGCTGCGCGGCGAGCCGGTCGCAGTGCCCGGCCAACCGCTCCCGCAGCACCCGTACTGTCCGGTCGCACTCGCCCGGCCCGCCGCCGCGGTCGTGGTCGTCCACCACCTCGCGCAGCGTGGGGAGTTCGGCCGAGTCGGCGGCCGTGCCGTCGGGCAGGCGGATCGCGGCCAGCTCGGTGGCCCCGGCCTCGACGGCCTCCCGCACCGCCTCGCCGACGACGTGGTGCGCGGTGCGGAAGGGCACGCCCCGGGCCACCAGCCGGTTGGCGACCACGGTCGCGGTGACGAAGCCCTCCCGGGCCCGCTCCGCCATCCGTGCCGGGACGGGACGGGCGCCGCCCACCAGGGCCTGGCCGAGCAGCACCGAGTCCCGGACGGCGGCCAGCGCGGGCCACCCCGCGGCGACCGCCTCGGTGCCCACCTCGATGGAGTTGGTGAAGGGCGCCGACTTCATCGTGGAGGCCGCCGCCGTCCAGGCGCCGACCGCAAGCCCGGCCTTGGCCTTGACGTGCTCCAGCAGGAAGGCGTTGCGCTTCTGCGGCATCGCGGAGCTGCCGCCGACCAACCGCTCCGGGAACTCGACGAAGCCGAACTCCTGGGTGCTCCACAGCTGGAGGTCGGTGGCCAGCCGGCTGAGCGTCAGGGCGACCGAGGCGGCCGCCGCGACCGCGCGCAGCATCGTGTCGCGGGCGGCCACGGCGTCCGTGGCGTGCAGCGGGCCGTCCGCGAACCCCAGCAGTTCGGCGGTGCGGGCCGGGTCGATGGGCAGGTCGGTGCCGGCCACCGCCCCGGCGCCCAGCGGGCACCGGTCGAGCTGGTCGAGGACCTGCTGCAGGGCCTCGACGTCCCGGTCGAGCGCGGTCGCGATCCCGGCCAGGTAGTAGCCGTAGCTGACCGGCATCGCGGGCTGGAAGTGGGTGTAGACCGGCATGACCACGCCGCGGTGGGCGCGGGCCCGGGCCAGCAGGACCGCCTGGAGCCGCAGCACCTCGCCGAGCAGCGTGGTCAGTTCGGCGCGCAGCCGCAGGGCGGTGATGGTGGCCTTGATGTCGTTGCGGGACCGGCCGGTGTGCAGCTTGCCGCCCACCTCCGGGCCGAGTTCGGCGACCAGGTGGCCCTCGTACATCAGGTAGAGGCCGCGCGGGGCCGGCAGGTCGTACAGCTCGCGGAAGCCGTCGGCGCGCAGGGCGGTGATCCGGCTCAGCAGGGCGGCGGCCGCGTCGCGCGGCAGCAGTCCGCTCTCGGTGAGCATCACCACGTGCGCCAGGTCGACGGTGCTGGTGGCGCCCAGTTCCCGGCGGACGTCCGCCGGCCCGGACTCCCCGTACACCACGCGCCGGGTCCGCGCGCCGAGGGTCCGGGTGAGGCGTCCGGTGCCGCTCACGACAGGGCCCGCTCGGGCAGCGGACGGCCGGTGCGGGCGACGGTCCCGGGCACCTCGTCGTAGGCGCGGCGGGCCCAGTCGAAGCGGCTCCACCCCGGCCCGGCCTCGGCGGGGGAGTCGACGGTGACCGGCTCGACGGGCGGGGCGTCCAGCAGCAGGCCGTTGTCGGCGAGCCAGCTGTCGTCGTACACGGTCGCCTGGTAGCGGTACCCCTCGTCGGGCAGCATCACCACGCACAGCCGGTCCGGGTGGCGGTCGGCCCACCAGCGGGCGACCAGGTGGGCGGCGCCGCTCGTCGGGCCCTGGAAGACGGCGTGCCGGGCGTGCAGGGCCCGGGTCTGGGCGTACGCCTCGGCCGCGTCGCACCAGTGGATCTCGTCGAAGACGCCGTGGTCGAGGTTGGCCGGCCAGAGGCTGTTGCCGAGCCCGCGCAGGCCGCGCGGCCCGTCGGGCTGGCCGAACAGCACGCTGCGGTGGCTGTCGACGCCGATCGCCAGGGTCTGCGGGGTGTGCTCGCGCAGGCCGCGGACGGTGCCGCACATCGAACCGCCGGAGCCGACCGGTCCGACGACGCAGTCGACGTCCCCGAGGGTGCGGTGCAGCATCTCGGCCACCACCCCGTACGAGCGGGGGTTGTCGGGGTTGCTGTACTGCTCGGGGCAGAAGGACTCGGGCAGTTCGGCGCGGATCTCGGCCAGACGGCGCAGCCGGGCCTCCTGGTAGCCGCCGACGGGTGCCGGGTCCCGGCAGATCTCGACCCGGGCGCCGAGGTCGGTCAGCCTGCGGTACAGGTTGGGGTCGATCGCCGGGTCGCTGACCAGGATCAGCTCACGCTCCATCAGGGCGCACTGCATGGCCAGGGCGAGGCCGAAGGTGCCCGAGGTGGTCTCGACGACGGGGCCGTCGCCGAGTTCACCGCGCTGTTCGGCCCGCTGGAGGATGTAGTGGGCCGGCAGCAGCTTCATCAGGGTGAAGACGGCGCCGTACAGGTTGGGGCCGAGCCGGACGAGGCGCGGGATCATCTGTGCTTCGGTGATCGAGTGGTACGTCGCGGTGGGCACCGTCATGGGAGCTCCCAGGGGATTCGGTGGGGACCGGCGTGCCCGGTCCGGCATCCCGGGGCGGGCCGACGAGGACAGGGGTTGGGTGTGCGAGCTGGTAGAGGATCAACAGGTTCACGGGTGCGGCCTCCCGGTCGGCGCGGCCCGCGGCCGGGAGCCGGCCATCAGGAGGGGACCGGGACGCCAGTCCGGGGGCCGGGCCGCTCGGGCAGCGGCGTGGCGCCTTCGGCCAGGGCCAGGTAGACGTCGTCGAGGGTCGGCTCGGTCAGCGTGATCCCAGTGATGCCCAGGTCGGCCTCGTCCAGGGCGCGGACGACCACGGCCAGCGCGGCGGACTCGCCGACGGGGACGACGACCGCGCCGTCCGCCTCGCCCGCGCGGGCCTCCAGCCCGGCCCGGCGCAGCGCGTCGAGGGCGGCGGCCGTCCGGACCGGTTCGGCGAGCTGCGCCCGGACGGTGCTGCCGCCCAGCCGGCCCTTGAGCTCGGCGACGGTGCCGTCGGCGATGGTCCGGCCCTGGCCGAGCACGATGACCCGGTCGGCCAACTGCTCGGCCTCTTCGAGGTACTGGGTGGTCAGCAGCACGGTGGTGCCCTTGGCCACGCTGGAGCGCACCAGGTCCCAGAGGCCGCCGCGGCTGACCGGGTCGAGCCCGGTGGTGGGTTCGTCGAGGAAGAGCACCTGCGGGTGGCCGACGAAGCTGCTGGCGAGGTCGAGGCGGCGGCGCATCCCGCCCGAGTACGTCCCCGCCGTCCGGTCGGCCGCGCCGGTGAGGCTGAAGGTCTCCAGCAGCTCGTCGGCCCGGCCGCGGGCCTCGGCCCGGCTCGCACCGAGCAGCCTGGCGACGAGCACCAGGTTCTCCCGACCGGACAGGCTCTCGTCCACGGCGGCGAACTGACCGGTCAGCCCGATCCGGCGGCGGACCTCGCGGGCCTCCCGCACCACGTCGTACCCGGCGACCCTGGCCGTACCCGACGTGGGGGGCAGCGCGGTGGACAGAATGCTGACGAGGGTGCTCTTGCCCGCTCCGTTGTGCCCGAGCAGGCAGAGCACCTCGCCTTTCGCTATCCCGAAACTGACTCCGCCGAGTGCCTGCGTGCTGCCGAAGGACCGGCTCACGTCTGTCGCTTCAATCATCACGCTGTTCACCGGATGTCATTCCTCGCAGGGAGCGGGCGGGCGCGGATCGGGGGGCACCAGAATTCGTACATTCCTCGACCTTTCCGCGGCAAGGAGCGCTACAGCAAGCTGCCATTCATCCGGCCGCGCGGGTGGGGTGGCTTTCGGCCGTCACCGGCGGCAGCAGGCCGAGTTCCATGGCGCGGGCACCGGCCTGGAATCGCGAGTTCGCGCCGAGTTCGCGGGTGATCTCGGCGACGTTCCGCCGGTAGGTGCGCACGGACATGCCGAGTTCCCGGGCGGCGACCTCGTCGGTGCGCCCCGAGCTGAGTGCCAGCAGGATCCGCCGGGCCAGGGCGCTGCGGGTCCGGTCGCTCAGGCGGCGGTGGTCGGCGAGCGGGGCGCTGCCGTTCCAGGAGGTCATGAACAGGGTGCGCAGATTGCGCAGGACGGCCGGGGCCCGAATCAGGACCGCCTCCCGGGACCGCCCGGCGGCACGCGACCAGACGACGCTCACCAGGCCGTCGGCAAGCACCATGTCCTGCAACGCCGCTCCCACCAGACGGACTTCGACACCCGCGGCGTACTTGTCTAGCCGTTCGAGGAGCAGCCGGTTCTCCAACAGGCCGACCCCGGCGAGAAGCCGGACGTCCACCCCGCGCGCCGCGGCCCGGCCCAGGCAGGAGACGAGTCGGGTGATCTCCTCGTCGTGGTGCCCCGAGAGCACCACGGCGAGGGAGCGGGTGGCCGAAGCCACCAAATGCTCGGCGGTCTCCGCACCCTCCGCCGGCCCCAGGGCGGTCAGCAGTCGTCCTTCGCTGCGGTGCCGGTCGACGGCGAACTCGACGAGCCGGCGGGCCTCCAGCAGCATGCTCTCGATTTCCCCGCTCGACGGTTTTCTCTCCGCCTGCCCGGACGGCGGTTTCGGCCCTGCGGGCACGGTGATAACGGCGGCCGGATCATTGACAGGCGTACTCGTCACATTTCCCCCTGATGCTTGACTCGCAACGTCCGTTCAGGAGGGCATGAGGCCCGACCGGTTGTCACCCGATCGCATCGGCCATCTTCGAGGCGCGGCACCTGCCGAGATCCCCCCGCTCTCTCCACAAAGTCAACCCTAGGAGCCGCTGTTCGAGCCGGTCAAACAGTTGCACGCCAAAGCAAGTGCGCCACCCCACAGACACTTTCGGGAAATTCTGCAGCCCCGCAGGCCACCCGGGTGACGCCTATCGCCGACACCCCCTGCCGCCGCCACGCCTCCGGCGACCACCGCGATCGACAGCCCGTCAGCAGAGAGCCGGAGACTGGAACGGTCGCTGCTGCTCCGATTCCAGTCCCGCCGCTTCAAGTGACCAGGACACCGCCCGCGCCCACCTGTCCGACGCCGTATGGCACACCTACACCCACCCCGCCAGCGCCGGTTGCCGAGACCGCTACGGTCCAGGTCGGCGCAGAGGAGATCGCTTCGCTGAACGCGTCCGCCGCTTGGGTGAGCGAGGCCCTCGCCAACGCCCTCCAGGCGGCCAGGGACGCCGCTGCTGTCGTGCTGCCAGTCCAGCCCGTCAGCGACGACCAGACTTTGTAGGCTGCCGGGACGAGTGGAGAGGTCCGCTCGTCCAGCCAGTCTCTGGCCACGTCGAGGGAGCCGAACGTGGCCAGTTGGATCTCCCTGGTCTTGCCTTCATCGCAGGTGTCGAGCAGGAGAAGTGTGGTGGCGTCGCCCGCCCCTCGCGCGGCTTCCCTGAGCAGGCCCACGTCTCATGCTTGCCGCCGTCCGTGTCTGAGGTGACTCGGTGCCGGGTTTCGGGCGGGCGGACGTCGATGTGGACGCAGCGGGGCAGGTCGCGCACGGTGCAGGTGACGGTCTGCCCGCTCACCGTGCAGTCGGGGTTGGAGACGGGGAACGAAGGTGGTACCGGCCGGGATCGTGTCGCTCACGGTGACGCTGGCGGTGGTGTCGAGGTCAGTGGAGCTGCCGTCCTGGCGGCGGTTGGTGACCGCGAAGGCGTGGGTGATCGTCTCACCGGGGTCGGGGCGGATTGTCAGTCGTGCTCCCTGCCGAGCTGCCCGTCCAGTCGCACATCTGGCTCTATTCCCCACCAACGGACATTGAGAGATGCGCAACATGTCCTAGGTATCACATTTTTGGGCATATACCTTGCTCTTCATCCCCGCTCGGGTCGGCCAGGCGGAGGACAGGTCAAGGGGGGACCGTGACGCTGAAGATCTTTCGCACCGACCACGACCGAGCCGTGGAGATCACCGGGTCCACGGTTGCCCTTGAGCGGCACCTGCAGTCCTATATCGAGCGGAACATGTCGGCCATGCTCGGCGTACGCTTCCTGGACACCGAGGTCTCGACCGGCCCAGTGCACGGTGGGCGTATCGACTCCCTCGCCCTGGACGAGGACGGCTCCCCGACGGTGATCGAGTACAAGAGGTCACGGGACGAGAACGTGATCAACCAGGGTCTGTTCTACCTGTCTTGGCTGCGCGACCACCGGCACAGCTTCGAGTCCCTGGTGGCGTGCGACTACCGGCGATAGATGACACATACCGACGATGACTGTCACCATGATCGCTGGGCTCTTGGGGGAGAAATGACGGGTCTGCGCCTGTTTCGGGTTGGCGATGGGACTGCTGAGGAGATTGTCGGCTCGGAGGTAGAGCTGGAGCGCCATCTTCAGAGCCTGATCGAGCAGAACATGGAGAGCATGCTCGGGGTGCGGTTCCTGGCCTCGGAGCATTCAACCGGGCCGGTCCACGGTGGCCGCATCGACTCGCTGGGGCTGGACGAGGACGGCAGTCCGGTGGTGGTCGAGTACAAGCGCTCGCGGAGCGAGAACGTGATCAACCAGGCGTTGTTCTATTCTGCCTGGTTGCGGGACCACAAGGCCGAGTTCGAGGCCCTGGTGGCTCGCCGGTTCGGGGCGGAAGCTGCCGACGGTGTCGACTGGAGCAGTCCGCGGATCATCTGCGTCGCGTCCGGGTACAGCCGCTACGACGTACACGCGATCGGCGAGATGAGCCGCCGGATCGACCTCGTCCGCTACCAGCGCTTCGACGGCGGCATGCTGGCCCTGGAGCTGTACGCCTCGGTGTCCAGCGCTCCAAGTTCGGCGGCCAGGAGCGACACTGACGGAACCGGCCGTGCCGCCGGCGGCTCGGGGCGCAGGACGGTCCGTGAAGCGATCGAGCGTTCCTCGTCGGCCCTGCAGCAGCTGTATGCCGATCTCGACGCTCGCCTGCTCGCCTTGGGCGACGGCCACAGTGTCGAGCTCCGGCAGTACATCGCCTACCGGCACAGAACCAACTTCGCTTGCGTGAAGGTGTTGCCGGCGGCTGACGCGCTATTGGTGTTCCTGCGGGTCGATCCGAAGTCGATCGCGTTGGAGGCCGGGTTCAGCCGGGACGTCACCGATATCGGCCATCACGGCAGCGGTTCGCTCGAGTTGAGGATCGCCTCGGCTAAGGACCTGGACCGGGCGGCTCCGCTCCTGCAGGCCAGCTACGCTGCGGCGTGACGGTCGAGTGTGCCGGGGAGCGGCAGCTTTCGCGGACAGCCATCTACCGCGGGGCCGGCGTCGAATCCGTGGTGGAGCCTGGGCTGTGGTCACAGCTGGCTGCGACCTGGGCGGCGTACGGCGCGAGCCGCTCGCGCAGCACCCTCTGGCTCCTGACGGTGAGGTAGAGGAGTTGGTTGATCTCGCGGCCGATCTCGGCGTAGTCGGCTACCCGCAGGCCGGTGCCGCCTTCTCGCATCAGCGGGCTCAGTTGGGCCTCGCCTTCGGTGACCTGTGTCCACACGAGAACGGAGGCCGCCGTTCGGACCTGGGCGCAGGCGAGGCTGCCGGCCAGTCCGTGAATCAGATCGGACCAGTGCTCCTGGGGGATGATCCACGCGGAGAGCGTGCGACGGCGGCGGGCGTAGTCGACTCGGTCAGGGTTGGCTTCGAGTTCGGCGGCGATGGCTTCCACCCCTGACCGGAACAGCTGCCAGGTCGCGTCGCCGGGGCAGCGGTCCCGCAGCAGGTCCAGGGAGGTGCTGGCGTATCCGCGGGACATGTCGAGGGTCCTCGCGCAGTCGGCCCAGGTGCCGCCCGCTGTCATCTCGACGAGCTTCAGCGCTGCGGCCCGCCGTACGTGCTTGCCGTTGGCGCGGCTGGGAGCGCGTAGCTGGACGGTGAAGGCTTTGAGGTGGCGCTCGTGCCAGGGCGTCGGGATGATCTGGGGAACCTCGGTCGGGGTGTAGCGGGTGGCTTCGCGGGAGGGCACCAGGAGGCGGACCCGGGCGTGCTTGCGGCGTCCGGCTGCCAGGAATGCCCTGTCCTGGCTGGAGAGTGCTCGGGTGAGGGACTCGGACATCGGCTGGCGGCGGAGGACACCGGCGAATCTCAGCGGTTCGCGCTCGCCGGCTGCGGCGGCCAGGGGATGGACGGCCGCCCGGAGCTGTTGCGGGTTGCGGTCGGCGAGCAGTTGCTCGGCCCGCAGCAGGAGCGCGCTGCAGGCAGCGGCCGTCGGCGGCGGTCCGATCATCGTGAGCCCGTGCTGGCCGGCGGGCCGTCTGGCGGCCTGGTCCTGGAGCGTGGTGATGTGTTCGGCCAGTGCGTTGTCCATCGGTGACGTCCTCGGCCGGCTGAGTGCTGCTGCGGGCCAGGAGATCGTGATCATTTTGGCGACGGCGACCAGGTCGTTGAAGTACGAGGGCCCGTCAGGGTGGGCGGAGTCCGTGGACAGGCGCTCCCGGATGCGTTCCTGCAGGGCCAGGTACGGGGCCAGGTCCGCTGCGGGGACGGAGTTGTGTGCGGTGGTGAAGCGGGCCGCGCAGGGCGGCCTCGGCTTGCGCCTGTCCGTTGGGGCTTCCCCAGGCGGGTGGTTGCGGCACTGCAGCGGGTGCAGGTTGTCCGTACCCAGGTTCGGGATGAGGCCGGCGCGGCCTAGGAAGGGGGCGTTCACCGGCTGGTGGCAGGTGGGGCAGCTGTCCTCCAGCAGTCGCCGGTGGCGGGTGCAGGCGAAACTGACGGGCAGGTGCCACTGGCGCTGCCAGGCGCCTCCGAGCAGGCGCTGCACGGGGCTGCCGTCCCCGTCCAGGCAGGTCGGGCAGAACCTGGTCGAGGCGGAGAATGCCCAGGGGTTCTGCAGGATGCGCCCGTCCTGGAGCCCGGCGTCGGAAAGCGGCGGGTAGACGTCGCTGTACTGCCGAAGTCCCAGTGCCTCGACCTCTGGCAGGGACAGCCTCGTGGCACTGGCGAACGCCTCGGTAGTGTCCGGGCGAAGCGAGACCAGCAGGTGGGCGGGCAGCCGGACGGCCCGGCCGCGTGGCTCCGTGGACAGCCTGGTGAGCTGGGCGAGGCGGGCCGGGGTGCGGCCGAGTCGGTGGGCCAGGCGTAGGAGGTAGCCCGGGAGTGACTCCTCGGCCAGCGGTTCGAGGCTTCGGGCCAGGCTCCGGGAGCCGGTGGTGCTCACCCTGTGGACTCCGTGGCCGGGCCGTCGTCGTCGAAGACAGTGTTGCGCCCTGGGTTCCGCTTCGCGCCTGTCTTCGGGGTGGGTGGGATCGTGGGTTGTTCGCCCGAGGCGGCGTCGAGGTCGGGCAGGTCGGTGGGGCTGAGGGTGCACCGGTTCAGTACGTCGATGCTCAGCCGTTCGCCGCCGCTCTGAATGGCGTGGCGGCAGCCGGTCTGGATGAGCTTCTCCAGCAGGCCGACCACTCCGTTGGTCCGGCGGAACAGGTACTCGGGCATGCCACCGCCGGTGAGCATGCCCTCGGCGTCGTTCAGCAGCCGCAGGCTGCCTTCCAGGCCGCTGAGGTGCGCGGTCCAGGCGGCGATCTGCTCGGGGGTGTCGTAGCTGAACGGGTCGAGGTCGATCAGTTCGAAGCGGCGTTCGTGCTGGCCGGCGGCGTGGGTGTTGGGGCTGCGACCGCGGTCCCTGACGGGTGGGAAGAGCCACTGCTTCGTCGCGGGGTCGCGTCGGCCGTCGCGCAGGAGCCCGGAGGTGGGGATGCCGACGCCGACGAGGATCAGGGTGACCGGCATGCTCATCATCTCGCGGATCAGGTCGAGGACGTCCTGGTCCGCCTCGCGGTGGAGCTTGAGTCTGGTGATGTCGTCGATCGCCAGGACCTTGGTGGCGTGCTCGACGATCGCCGTGCCCACGGTGCGGACCAGGTCCTCCAGTCGCATGCCCTTGTGGTCCTCGCCGTAGAAGTCGAGGATGCGCTGGCAGGTGGAGATCGGGGTGGCCTTGACCGGGCAGCGCACGTAGGCGACGGGCGCGAGGAGGTCGCGTGTGCCGGGCATCGCGTCCGGATTGATCTGCTGGTTGAGCATCAGCCACTCGTCCTCGAAGGCTGCCAGCGCCTCGCACACCGTCTCGGTCTTCCCCTGGGCTCCGCCACCGTTGACCATGACGCCGGTCCGGGTGCCCGACTTGTGGCTGAACGCGCCGTCCTCGATTCGCGCGCGGACCAGCCAGGCCACGGCCTCGCTCATCGGGGTGGCCTGCACGGGCAGACTGCTGTGGGTCGCCAGGCGGTGCAGGTCGTGGATGCGGCGCCGGCGCGGGCTCATGCGCGCGTACTCGGCCGCGGAGAGGACCGGGGCCGGGACAAAGCTGTCGCGGGTCCGGCGGTGGCGCTGCCAGCCCTCCCAGCGAGTGCGGTCCAGCGGCGGGCCGGGCAGGAACGACGCCGGGGCTGCCGAGGGTGTGGGGCTGTCGGGATGGTGGCTCACAGGTCTGCCTCCGCTTCATCGCCGTCCTGTTCGTCCGGCAGGACGAGAAGGCTGCTCTCGCGCAGGCGCCGGCCGAGCGCCGGAGGTGGTGCGGGCCTCTCCCCTACGGCATGTTCGCGGCGACGGCGGCGTTCGTCGTCCACCGCGCCCTGTCCCTGTCGGGCCCGCTCTGGCCAGCGCAGGGCGACCACGTTGTCCGCCCCGCTCGCGTTCACCCGCCCTTCACCGCCGGGCGCCGGGACCGTCGTCGAGCTTGCCGGACGGTCGGCTGCCGCTGCGGCCGACTGGGCCATCTCGCGGGCGTGCTCGATGCGCTGGGCCCGGGTCAGCCGGGTCGGCCACTGGTCGACGGGGACGGTGCCGCCGATCAGCTCCAGCAGCAGCGGCAGCAGTTCTGCGTCCGACTTGGGGGCCAGGCCGCGGCTGCGGACCTCGCGCAGCGCCTCGCGCACCCGGGCGTCGCTGAACGCGGGCACCTCGCCCTCGGGCGGCAGCCCGGTCCAGCGCAGGGTGTGCCAGTCGTGGGTGCGCGGGTCCTGGAAGAACACGAAGCACGGATCGCGCGGATCGCGGTGGAAGACGTACTTGTTCTTGGACACGCCACCGCGCGTGGAGAGCACGCCCCGGTAGGCGTCGAGCGCGGTACCGTCGTACCAGAGGTTCTTGATCTTCACGCCGCGCTTGCCGTGGATCATCACGCGGTGGGTGGGCAGCAGCTGGTAGTACAGCTCGGCCAGCGGGATCTTCAAGGCGAAGCCGCCCTGGACCATCGACGCCGCGAACAGGCTGTTCGGGCTGTGGTCGCCGGCCGGGTCCCAGCTCGGCGCGTACGACCCGAATCGCCGGTTCTGCCACACCCCGACGACCCAGGTGGCGATCAGGTGTTCCATCTGGGCCACCGTCAGCACGGCGTCGCCCTCCGGGTCCACGCCCCGGTCGGCACTGTCCACACCCTGGTAGCCCGGCAGGATCCGAAACAGCAGCGACTGGATCGCGCCGAACGCCCGCTCCACCGCCTGCTTGTCGGTGGGCCGAAGGACACGGGCCGGGCGGATGTTCGCCCCGATCACCCGCTGCACCTCGATCAGGTGGTGGTTCTTGTACACCGAGCCGTGGTCTGTGGTGACCGTCTCGGGGGCGAAGAACGGAAGGCCGGCGACCTGGTGCCCGGCGAAGTCTGCCACCAGGGTGGCCGGGACTCCGGGGTAGGCCCACTCCATCTCCTCGCCCCAGTCCGGGCGCATCGGCAGCGGCATCATCACGTCCCGCAGCACCATCGCCACGTCGACCGAGGTGTCGGAGACGAGGGTGAGGCGGAACGCCACGATCGAATGCGTGTACACATCCAGGGCCAGGGTCAGGTGGACGGACACCGCCTCGCCGAAGACGTCCTCGCGGACCTTCACCGGCAGGACGGTGGTGTCCAGCGCCACCACCTGGCCGGGCCGGTGCACCACGACGTGCCGGCCTGTCGTCACTTCCTGGACCCGGGCGGCGGATCGCTGGTAGCGCTGCCGCGCGCCCGTGGAGCCGAACCACTCCCGCCACACGATCCGCAGGGTCTCGTAGCTCGGGATGGGCTCGTCCGGCCCGAAGGTCTCCCGGACGTACTGGTGGATCAGACGCTCGCGGTCCCTCGCGCTGAGCTTGGAACGGTGGAGCGTCTCGGCACGAACGGCGAACAGGGCCTCCCGTACAGCGGGTGAAATCTTCCGGCCGGTCGCCTCGCGCAGCCACCGGTCGTCCGCGCAACCCACCGCACCGAAGCGGCGCCGATCGGTGTCCCAGCGGATCAGTGTCCGGTAGCCGACCCGCTTCAGACCCAGTGCGGCAGCCTGGTGAGGGTCCTGCTCCGCGGCGGTGCGGAGTTCCTGCGCCTTCGCCAGCCGACGCTGTGTCAGCGTCGTGGTCTCGGGGTCGTAGGCGGGGCGCGGCTCCCCCGGCGCCGCCACGTTCGGGTCGCCGCTTCGAAAACCGGTTTCGACTTCCAGCAGGTGCGCCATCCGCAGCAGGACGAGTGCGCGCTTTCCGGGTGTCAGGTCCGTCATCGCCTTGGGCTGGCGGCCCCGGCTCGCGGACGGCAGGTCCTTGCGCGTGCGAGTGGAGGGACGGCAACCAGGGTGGTGCATGAGGTGCCGGACGGAGGTGGACCACGGGGTTCCTTCCTCCCGGGTCAGGACCACTTTGCCCAGCTGAGGTTCGAACGCCTCCACCGTCCACTCGACGCCGTCGATGATCAGCTCGACCCCGTTCGACAGGGCCCAGGACACCGCGGTGGCTGTTGTCACCACTCACCACCATGGAGGCGCTCGCCCGGTGCCAGTCGGACCATGCTGCCGTTACCCAGAGGAGCCGACATCTCCACGCCCAGGCGCCGGTGCCACAGCAGGTGCAGTACGTGGGCCCGTGCCAGAACCGGATAGCTGCTCCGGTCCGTCAGCTCACCGAACGAGAGCATGCCGGGCTCGACGGCCCGCAGCAGTTGCTCCTGCAGATGGAGCGGGTCAGTCATCTCCCGCCGTGCGGCCGAGAGGCTGTCGACGATGCTCACCACGTGGTCCCGCCAGCCGGTCACCACGCTGTAGTCCCAACCGGCTGCCAGCGCGGCCTCGGCCGAGGCCGCGAAGTTCACCTCGTCGCGCGGCCGGATCCGTCCCGCCGGGCGGACGTCGACCAGCTGCGGACCGGACCTGGTCAGCAGCAGGAAGTCCGGAGTGTGCTCCACCGGTCCGCCCGGGGTCAGGAAGCGCAAGCGAAACGGCTGGGCCAGCGCCTCGACCAGCCCAGCCGCAAAGTCCGCCACGAGGAGGAGCAGTTCCTCCTCGAAACTCTCGAAGCCGTGGTGTCGGCCGGTACTGACCAGGTACTCAAGCCCTGGTCGGTGCCACTGTCCCGTTCGCCAGGTGAAGCGGCGTACCGGACGGCTTCGCGCCAAATCGATCTCGCCCAGGTTCCGCACTGTGCACGCCACCGGCGTACGGCCCAAGCGCCAGGTCGCTGTCCACCGGTCAGTCCAGCCCGCCCCAAGACTCAGGCTCTCCCCACAGCTACTGAAGCCGCGGTAGAGGTCGGCGAGGTCGGCCAGGCCAAGGGAGTCGGACCATCCAGCAACAGATCGGGCGCTGCCGCGCCCCACCGCGCGGTGCCCTCCAGGAACGGCACTGGCCACCTCACACCACACCCTCTACCGGCCGGCCATCACGCGAGCGAACCTACGACCAACGGCGCATCGCGGAGACAGATATCAGCGCCAAACCACCCGAAAGGTCACTGTCCGGCTGGGGCGCCACCGTCCACACGCACCTGATCCTCCTCGCAGAGCGCCTCGCTGACCGCCGCTTGCGAGCCGCGAAGCGGACGCCTGAAGACGGTGAACACCGCTGGGAGCTCGGAACACACGCAGCTGCGGAACTCACCACTGGGGAACCAGCCCCACGAGCGGGGCCATTCGGCCAGATGGGGCAAGATCCGCCGATGTCGACACCGTTCGCCTGACGGTGGCCATGACAGCCTGAAACGCTTCAGTCAGTGCACCCGGCTGCGGGCCGGAGCCGTACCCGGGCCCCCGGGCGGGCTGGCACGCCGTGCGCAGCCGAGAAGGGGAATCGTATGGCTGTTGACGAGACCGCCACGCAGGACGGCGCCGCGGAGCAGGGTGCGCCCGCGCCATCCACCGACCAGATGCCCGCCGACTGGCTGCCGGAAGGCATGGCGGCGCCGTCAGCCGCCGCAGTGGCGAGGGCGGAGGAAGCCCGGGAGCAGCTGAAGGTGCGCGGCCTGGACGCCTGGGTGGAGAAGAGGTGGTGGGGCTTCGAGGTCCACATGAACAAGGAGACCGCCGACGAGGTCGCGGAGATCGAAGGGCTGCTCGCAGACATCGTCAATGCCGCGATCCCTCCGCTGGGCCAGGTCATCGCCTTCTGCATGAAACTTCATGCTGCGGCGATCAAGTGGGCGAACACCGGCCAGTGGGGCGTCAAGTGCAGCTCGCCGTGGATCGCTCCGAGCTGGCTCGTCCCCAGTGCGCGCAACGGCCCCCGTGTGGACTTCAACATGTGGTGGACCGTCCTCGACGGCTCGCACTGGAGCGACGACGAGAAGTTCCCCGGCCACGAGTCGGCCGCGAACCCGGCCCTGGCCGTGCTCAACGGGCGGCTGGTCACCGTCCACCGCGGCGGCGTGGACAACTCCCTCTGGTACGCCACCTACGCCCCCGAGACCGGCTGGTCCGAGGACATCAGGACCAACATGCACAGCGCCGACGGCCCGGCGTTGGCGACCTTCAACGGCAAGATCCACCTCGTCTACCGCGCCGGCAACAGCAACGACTTGATGCACGGCACCTTCGACGGCACCAACTGGACCGTCGGCCCTATGCCCTTTCACCAGAGCTCCCGGGGACCGGCGCTGGCGGTCTACGGCGGCAAGCTTCACCTCGTCCACCGCAGTGGCAACAGCGACAGGATGTGGCACGCCACGTACGACGGCTCCCAGTGGAGTCCTGACACCGAGATGCCCCGCCACGAGACGGCGTCCAACCCGGCCCTGTGCGAGTACAACGGCGCTCTCCACCTCGTCCACCGCGGCGGCGGCAACGACACCTCCCTGTGGCACGCCGCCTACAACGGCAGCAGCTGGTCCCAGGACTTCCGGCTCCCGGGCCACAACAGCCTGGAGGGACCGGCCCTGGCCGCCTACAACGGGAAGATGGCCCTGGTCCACCGTGGCTACGGCAGCGGTGACCAGAACCTGTGGGGCGCCGCCTTCGTCGCGAACAAGGGCTGGGAGCCGGACGTGAGGTTCCCCAACCACCTCAGCAGCGCGGGGCCTGCCCTCATCGTCTACCGCGACAAGAACGGCGAGGCCGACCAACTGCTGTGCGTCCACCGCGGCGCCGGCAAGAAGGCCGCCGGTACCGACACCGCGGAGGTGGAAGCCCGCCTCACGGCCGAACGTCTCGCCACCGACTGGATCGACACGCCGCAAGACACCCCGTAGCCGCCCCGGTGCACCCGCCCGCCGCCACCACGGCGGCGGGCGTCCCGAGGGCGCGATCCTTCGCCGTCACCCTCAAGGGCGGGGCCGCCCCGGCGCCGAAGATCGGGTGCCGATCCACGACGTCCGGCGCGGAGCCCCGGGCCGTCTCAGCCGATCGCCAGTAATGACGTCACACTTCAAATGATCTGCTCTGTTGCCAGTGCCGTGACCTGGTGGGCGAGTGGAGAAGTGGTGGGGTGGATCGTAGGGGAGCCCGGTGGCGGAGATCTTGGCTTTGATCAACTCCAGGTTTCCGCCCGTAGCTGATGATTCGCTTGTTGGTGTCCTGCCAGGACGGATTCGTGCTCGGCGGTTGCCTTCGCGTCGGCGTGCCGTTGAGCAGCGTGCCGGTGGCCGCGATGCGCTCGGGCGATGAGCCGTCCACCGGTCGGACATCCCTATATGAGAGGACCCCGCGCCATGTCGGACGCCGACTTCGGCTACAGCCAGCAGTACCACTACAACTCCTACCCCAGCCATGGGGACGACCCCACGCCGGCACCGAAGCCTGCCGGCCAGCCCGCCATCTACGCCGACCGCAACTTCACGGGCGCCAGCATGACGCTCCGGGCGGGTACCTACGACCTGACCAAGCCGGGCGCTGTCGGCAACGACTCCATCAGCTCGGTCAGGGTGCCCAGCGGCTGGACGGTCACTCTCTATGCCGACACCGGCCTGCAGGGCGCCAGCAAGGCGTTCACCAGCGACGCGGCCTATGTCGGTGACGACTTCAACGACGTCGCTTCCTCTATCAAGGTCGACAACTCCTGACCTGCCGCTCCCGATCGGGGTCACATCAGCGATGGGATCCACGCACCGGCCGTCCGGCACCATCGCCGGGCGGCCGGCCACCCCGGGGTCGCGTCGGACTGCCCGCCGTTCCTGTCTCGCGCTGGTGATCAATTCCGCAGCCACGGAACGAGCGCCGCCTGCCAGTGCGGCAAGTCCGCGCTACCGGCGGACGGGATGCAGGCCGGTCGCAGAGCATTCCACCGCCGATGGCAAGGGGGCCGGGTCGGGGCGGCATCCGTTCTTGGGAATAGCTCCGAGCTGGCGGAGTGTCATGGAAGGATCGCCGAAAGTGGCAACCGTGCCGCTGGTGTGTGAGGAGTGAACGCATGAGTGCCGACCGAGACGAACTCGACATCACGGTCCCGGACCACAAGATCGACGACGTCATCCAGGCGGCCCGCTCGGGGGCCGTCATCGCGCAGGATTCCGGCGCGACCGACCTGGGTGCGCTGTCCGGCGACGGGGGCGGTGACGGCGGTACCGGGATCACCCGGGGCGCCATCCCAGTCACCGACATCACGCCCGTCGAGACCCTGCAGGAGGTGCCTGTCGCCGAGGTCCGGGCGGAGGACGTGGGCACGTTCAGCCTCCGCTACACCGGCCGCGTCCCGCAGCTCGTCGTCACCGGCGGCTCGGTCGTGCCCTCCGTCATCACCGTCGTGGACGCCACGGGGGCCGTCCTCGCGGAGTACGCCGCCAGGCCCGCCACCGAGCAGTTCCCCGCGGTCCGCACCAGCCGGGCCCTGCCCATCGACCAGAACCAGATCGTCGGCTGCGCCGGCCCCGGCTGCGCTCCGATCAGCCTGCGATAGGCGACCGCGGCCCGGGGACTGCCCGCAGTCCCCGGGCGACCCGGCACCACGGCCGGCAGGACCGGGCTCCAGCGTCCACGGGATCACGCCGCGGGCCCCGGAAGCCCGTTCCTGGGCTCACTCGTCGCTGGCGCATTCCTGGCAGGACCTCGATGACGGTCCTCGGAAGATCGTCAGTCGCAAGACCCGATGGGCTGGCGTATTGCTGGTCCTGAGCTGCTCAGACCAGGGGGTGTCGGGGCTGGTCAGGGGCGGGTGGTTTCGATGGCGTGCAGGCCGCGCAGGGTGCCGTCGCCGGCTGCGGTCTGGGTGGGGTAGAGCAGTTGCACGCTCACGGCCAGGGGGGCGCCGGGGTCGATGGTGTGGGTGTCGTCGGGAGAGGATAGGACCACGGTCCCGTCCTGGCCGTTGCTGATCACCTGGTACCACTGGGTCTGGGCGGGGTTGAGACGGGTGCCTGCGGGGACGTCGAAGCTGATCTGCCAGCGCACCACCCGCTGGTCGCGTGCGGCCAGGGTCAGTTCGTAGCTGACCAGCCATCCCTTGGCGTCCTCGGGCCAGGTCTGGTCCCACTGCCCGGTGATCTGGTAGTCGGCGGTGACCGGTGAGGCCTCGACCTGGATATCGACCTGGGCGCGGCGCTGAGTGGAAAGGTTTCCGGGGGCGGTGACCCACGCGGTCGGGGACAGGGTCCCCTCGAAGGTGCGGCTGACGGTGCCGGTGACGGTGATCGTGGCCTTGCTGCCGGCGGGCAGTTTCAGCGGCTGGTGCAGGCCGCCGGTGACCGAGCCGGTGCCGCACTGGGCGCCGTTCTCGCCCCGGCAGTGCACCTGTTCGGCACCGTTTCGCATCGGAGCGGGGATCTCGCCCTCCACCCGCACCTCGGGCGCGTCGCCGGGGCCCAGGTTGGCTACCTGGATGGTGTAGGAGACCTGCTGTCCCGCGTGGGCGGTGCGCGGGCCGTCCATCTCCAGCGGGACGGTCACCGGCGGCGCCACGCTCAGGTCACGGATCCGGTAGGTCCCTGTGGCCTGGTAATGGACCGTCGCGGACAGGCCGAGCTTGAACGTTTCGGGCATCGCCGTCATCGCGGGCCCCTCCAATGCGAAGGTCGCCAGCGTGCCGCCGGGGTCGGATCCGCGGGTGTGACGCACGGTCAGGGCGGTGCCGTTGATGCACATCTGGACATGCGCGCGGTCTTGCCACGAAGCTTCGAACCCGCCGGGCACCTCGGGCCCGACGCCCAGCAGCTCGAATCCGCTCAGCAGGTTCCCCGAGCCGCGCACCGCGATCCGGTTCGGCAGCTCCGGATCGTCCTGACCGCCGCCGTCTCCGACCCTGTAGTACTGGAAAATGGCCATGCTGTCCAAGGCGACGCCGACATACCCCGCAGTGACGCCCGCCCGTTCGGGATCATGGAGGTCGTCCTTGTGCTGGTAGGCGTAGCCCAGGCCGTACCAACTCTCCGCGGCCTGCGTCGTCTGCCGCCCATCGATGAGGAACACACACAGTCCCAGGCCGAAGGAGTCGTTCGCACCGGTGGAGGCTTCGGTGGCGTAGTCGAAGTCGATGACCACCCCCTGGGCGGAAGGAAACGGCTGATCCAGCAACGCCATCCCCACATAACCCGCCGCCCCCGGACGGTTCAGCTCCAAACCCCCCTCCAGCCGCGCCTTGCCCGCCAGCTTCCAGTTCGGATTGGACGGTTCCGACTGGGTGAACGGCTCGGTGATCGGGAACCGTGCAGGGCTCTGTTCGGTCATCAACACTCCTCGACTGGCCTTTGCATCACGACCCTGGGCCCGGCTTGCACCCAGGGTCCCGCTCCGGTGACTCTGCGCAAAAAACCCGGCCGCCAACCCTCGTTGGCCACCTCATCTTTTCAATTTGATCACGCACCACTGGCTCGAGAGGGATCGACATGACGACTGCTAGCAAGCCGTTGCCCGACCGCGATGGAATGGCGCACGGGGGCGGAATCAGACAGCTGTGCCCCCGCCGCCGATCTACTGCCGAGAGACGGATATACCCGGTCATTCCGTGGCGTCGATCCAATCCCAATTGCGCCTCCCCATTCCCGGCCCCCTGTCGTCGTGGTCGGCGCACAGCCCCCCTGGGGCCGTTCGTCTCGTCAACGGCGGCGCCTCGTCTGATCGTTTCCCCGGTCAGCCCCGGACCCCAACCGGGTGACAGCGCGTCAACCTACTGACTCAGCAGCGTGCAGGCCGCCGCATCCGTTCCCGCCGGGTGGCGTATGGCGGGTCATGCGCGAAGCTACAGGCGAAGGGCGGCAACGGGTCCCGCAGCGTGCGGCGCGACTGGGACGGTGCGGTCAGGGCTCGAAGGCATGGTCATCGGTTTCCTTGGGTGGCTGCCGGGTGGATCGGTATGTGTCATCTATCGCCGGTAGTCGCATGGCGCAGAAGCTCGGTCAGGAAGCCGCGAAGTCGGTCGACTGGACGAACCCTCGGATCATCTGCGTGGCCGCCGCCTTCAGCCGGTACGACCTCCACGCCGTCCGCGAGATCGGCCGCCGCATCGACCTCGTCCGGTACGTACGCTTCGGCGACGGACTGCTCGCTCTCGACCTCGTGGCCTCGACCGCCGGTTCGGGCATGCGCGCCGCGCGCACGGGTACCGTCCTCGCGCCGACCGCCCGTTCGACGGTGTCGCAGCGGCTGGGCGGTGCTCCGGCGGCGGTGCAGGAACTGTACGCCGACTTGGACGGCCGTCTGCTGGACTTCGGGGATGTCCACAGCGTGGAGCTGCTGCACTACATCGCCTACCGGCGAGGCGGGAACTTCGTCACGGTCAACGTCTTGTCGGGAGGGCTGCGGCTGTTCCTTCGTGTCGACCCGACATCGGTGGAGCTGGAAGCCGGGTTCACCCGCGACGTCTCGGAGATCGGCCACCACGGCACCGGAGACCTGGAGGTGCGGATCAGCTCCATGGATGATCTCGATCGAGCCCTGCCTCTGCTCCAAGCCTCCTACGAGGCAGCCTCGTAGGCGTTGCCCGACGACCCGGTCTGTCCGGCCTCCGAGTGTCACCGCCTGCTGTCCGGTCTTGGTACCTCAACCGGATTCGGGTCGGCGCCGGCCGATGTCGACCGGGCGCCTCCCCGGAGTCAGTCTGCGCCGGTCCTTTCATCGCGCTTGCGGTTGGCGCCCGTTGCTGCCGAGGCAGGTGGTTTCCGCACGGACGCCCTGCCCCTCGTACGCTGTGCCGACCGTTCGGGTCCGGGCGGCGGCCACCCGCGCCGGCGACGTGGTTCGACGCCGGGTTTCGAGCGGGCGGACATCGAGGTGGACGAGATTCTCAGAAGTGAGGTCCCGTC
This sequence comes from Kitasatospora sp. NPDC091335, assembly GCF_044757205.1. Lineage (NCBI taxonomy): Bacteria > Bacillati > Actinomycetota > Actinomycetes > Kitasatosporales > Streptomycetaceae > Kitasatospora > Kitasatospora sp. NPDC091335. The sequence goes on from NZ_JBIVUM010000009.1 coordinate 238,599, forward strand.
CGAGGCGAGCCACCGGTGCCGGATCGGCCAAGGCCTCGGTGACGCCGGCCAGTAGTGGTGCAGGCACATTGGCCGGCATTTCCAGGTACCAGCCTCCCCTGGAGCCGGAACCGAAGCTGCCGCCGCTGATCACCCAGTCGGTGCTCTGGTCGGGGCTGTGCATCGTGATCAGGCGGGTGATGGTGGCCATCTCGGCGTTCGGCGCGGTCCACGAGATCCGGTTGGGTCCGCTGTACCTGTCGTGCCACCCCGCGTCGATCACCGAGTCGAGCGCGTCTGTGTTGGGGGCGACCGGGTGGAAGAGATCGTGTGGCCGCCCCTCCAAGGTTGTGGCGAGAGCCTCGTGAAGTGCTGCGGTGATCTCGGTTGGCGTGCAGCCGTCGGCGGAGGACCACCACTGCTCGCCTCCGGACAGGGGACGGCGGTGGGTGGTCGTCCAGGCCGTGCCGGTGCTGTCGGTCCGGGCACGGGCGATCACTCGGGCGCACGGACTGGTGTACACCGTTGCGCCACCCGGTTCCTGCGCTACCGTCCAGCCTCGGTCGCGCAGGGGCGCGGCGGCCAGGTCACGGCCGTGATGGCCGGGTCCTGCGAGGTAGAGCGGGCTGACGAGGGCCAGGGGCTCGGGTCCGCTCGGGCGGTCGAAGAGCAGCGTGGCGCGTTCCGCCGCGTCGCTGATCAGCTTCTCTGCTCGGCGGATCGCCTCCTCGTGCTGTTGGTACGGCAGCGTTCCCCACGTACGGGGTTCGGCGTGACCTGCGGTGCTGAGGATGATCTCGTCCCACATGGCGTCGCTGAGCGCCGAGGGATCCCAGTACATCCTGCGCTCGCCCAGCCACACTGCAGCTGCTCGGAGGTCCTCGTTGGTGAATGACAGGTCCCGGAGCGGGGTGTGCAGCTGCGGAGTCGGAAGCCTGCTTGCCCGGCGGGGGGCCGACCCGGGTTCGGGCTCGCGGCCGAACAGGAGGGGGGCGCGCCGGGCGGCGTCGAGGACCATGTCCGTGAGCAGGGTGTAGGCCAGGTGCTTCTGGTCTTGCGGCAGGTCGTCCCATGTCCGAGCCGCGGTTGCGCGGGTACTGGGGATGACCTGGTCGCCGATCATGTCGGCGTCCCGGAAGTCCTCGATGGATTCCATCGCCTCCGCCGACAGGTCGATGGCGACGGCCAGCAGGTCCTCGTCGGTGTACGGCGGGGCCTCGACCCGTGCAGTGGGCTGGCCGGCCGTCGTGTTCCCGGGGCTGTCGTTCGTGGCCTTCTCGCCGAGGTGCTTCAGCAGCTCCTCGCCCATCCAGTCCCGGTCGCGCCGGAGCGGTGTGGGAGAGGTGAGGGCTTGGGCGAGGGCGTCGACGGCGGCGGTCGGGGCGTTGGTGGTGAACATGGCCTGCCAGTACGGCGGGTAGCCGCCGTTGTCGCGGGGCCCGATCTCGACGTACAGGTGTGGCCGGGACATCAGGTCGAGTGCGTCACCGGGTGGGTCGATGCGGATCTGGACGCGGGCGAGCCGGTCGGGGGCTTCGAGGTCCAGTTCGCCGTTGCGGTAGGTGCTGCGCCAGCCGGCGTCCCGGAGGGTGCGGATCAGGGTCCGGCGGTCGGTGGGGGCCTTGAGCGCGGGGTGGCCTTCGCCGGTCCAGTCGATGCCGGAGCCGGTGCGGGCGAGTTCCTCGGCCACGGCCGTGACGAACTCGGGCGGGGTCTCCTTGGAGAAGCCGGCCTGCCACTGGGGTGGGGCGAGCGGGTCGCGGGCGGCGGCGATGTGCCACCAGGCGCCTGGGTCGAGCTGCCCGTCGGCGATTCGGAAGCGGTGGTCCGGGCTCCAGGCGAAGCTCTGGCTCAGCTCCGTGGTGCCGTGTCCCCATGCCCACTCGCCGGTCAGCCGCTCGAATACCTGGTTGGCGTAGGAGCGGCCGGCCAGGTAGGCGGGGGTGACGTCGATCAGCGTGTCCGGCTCTGCGGGGATGTCGGTTCTCCTGGGTTCTTGGGGACGGCGGTCATGGGGTGGGGCGGTGGTGTGCACCGTGTGCTCTGGGCGCGTGCGGCGGTCTGCCGAGCCTGGCGTTCCAGCCACCGGGTCAGGTCGGGATCGATGCCGAGGTTGGTGTGGCCGGCCGCTGCCAGGAGGTCGGCGGCGTACTCGATCCGCAGGAGGGCGTCCTCGGGGTGGGTGCCGGCGGGGAGTTCGTGGATGCCGAGATCGGGGAGGTAGGCGAAGTCGGCTTGCTCCAGTTGGCAGGCTGCATCGGAGTGCCGGTTCGGGCTGCCGCCGATGGCGACGACGGTGGTGCCGAAGGTGATGTCGGCTATCAGCGTGCCCGGCGCGGGCCCGGCTTCCCGAGTACGGCGGATGCGGGGGGGCTGTGCCGGGGTCGGTGCGGCGGGGCGCGCCTGGGTGGTGGCGGTTGCCGCGTGGCGCCTCGGGCTCGGGGCGCGGTCGTCCTCGTGCAGGGTTCCGAGGACCTTGATGCGCACCGCGGTGTCGGCCAGCTGTCTGTGTATGTCGTCGAGGGCATGGGCGTGTTCGGCGAGGATGTCGGACAGGTCGTCGCCGGGTGTGTGACCCAGCCGGGCTGCCCAGCCAGCGAGGGCACCGGTGAACGTGGCGAGGCGGGCCAGGGTCCCGTCGCTGCCGAAGACGGTGTCGGCGTGGCGGGCCACGGCCTCATGGTCCTGGTCCGCCACGGCGAGGCGGTAGGTCAGTAGGGCGAGGTCGTGTCCGGGATCGGGCGATCGGGTCTCGACGAAGGTGCTTGCCGGTGTGCCGAGCCTGGGGTCGAGTTCGACACCGAACCCGAACATGCGGAGATCGTTCGCCGCGTCGACTGCGGTGGCTACCTGCCGCGCCTCGTCGAAGTGCGCGGGAAGCCGCAGTTCCATACCCAGCCCGTTGCTCTCCAGCTCGGCGAACTCGCGATTCTTCAGAACGGTCAGCGCGAGTTCGTTGAGGCGCCCGTTCACGACGGTGTGCCCGTCCGGCGCGCGCTTGATCGTGTAGGTGGGGGTCGTGTTGGCGATGGTGGTGTCCTTGTGGGTCCTTCGGCGGTCAGCGGGCCTGCCGGGTACGCGGTTGGGCGGTCCCAGCCCCAGTTGTCAACGAGGTGGTCGATGGCGCAGTCGGTGTACTCAGCGGTGGTGAGTCGAGCTACGGTGCGACGTCGCCGGCGTTGGCAGGTGTCCGGGTGTGATGGAGTCCGCGGGTGTCGCCGGCCTGGGAGCGGGTCGGCCTCCACGGTGGCTCAGCGGCACCGGCCTGCGGACGTGGTCGAGGTCCACACGACATTCGACGGTGCGGGCGACGGCGCGCCCGGGGACGGGGCGGCGGCCGAGCGAAGCCGTGCGGCTCTGCGCTGGATGTCCAAGGGGCTGGGCGCGGGTGGGGTGATCGGTGTGATCGTGGCCGTCTGCTTGGTGTAGTGGTCGAGTGCGTCCCGGTAGCGCAGGACGGGTGCGGGGTCGAGCATCGCCGTGGAGGCGGCGTGGAGGATGCGGGCAGGCGTCCCACCGCTGAACCTTCCGTACCAGCCTGCCGACTTGACGGTTCCGATGGTGAATCTTCCGTCCTGGCCTGCTTGTTCGGCATCATCGGTGTGCAGGAGTCCGGCTCGCCGGTAAGTGATGCTGGCCAGGCCGTCCGGGGATCTCAGGGTGAGGTGGCCTCGGTCGACGCCTTGGGGGGTCCATCCGGCTGCGGCGTAGGGGGCGATCCACTCCAGGGGGCCGGTGGCGCGCTCGTCGAGCCAAGTGTCGTCGTCCGCGCTGTACATGGCGGCGAGTTCGGCGGTGACGGACTTGACGATCTCGATCGGGGTGCCGTCGGAGAAGTTCGCGACCCAGCGGGGTGCCGAGAAGACGTCCGGGGCGACGGCGATCTTCCACAGGGTGTTCCAGTCTTGTTCGGGGATGAACCAGATGCGGATGCGCCCGTCCGCCGTGGCGGCATAGAAATTGCCGAGATCGTCGTGGTGCCGTTCGGTGTTCGGCAGGTCGAGGATGGGCTGGAACGCGGGGTCGCCGATGTGCAGGCTTCCGGCCAGGTAGACCGGGTGGACGTGGACGTCGCCGTCGACGTCCGTCCGGTGTCGGGGGTGCGAGGTGGTGTTCAGGTCGTCCTTCCTGCTGATCGGGTGGCGGCGGCCTGTGCCGCTACGGCGGCTGCGGCGTTCCACCGCTCGACGGGGATGTCGGCCAGGGTGGTGCGCCCGGTGGCGGTGGCGGCCGCGGACCGCGGTGAGCCCTTGTAGGACCGGACCTCCACCGCTCCGAGGTGAGCGGTGGGGACCTCCGCGAAACGCCGTAGGCTGGGCTGCGGGTCGGTGAGGTGGTCCAAGGCCGCGGTGATCAATCGGGTGGGCGTGTCCTTGGAGAAGTGCGCCTGCCACGCCGTTCGCATGTGGTCGTCGCCGGTCCTGCGGGCCCAGAGGGTGACCCCGGCCGGGTAGTCACGGCTCCAGGGGGCGTCGTGGAACACCCCTGCGTCCCAGCGGATCAGCCCGGTGGTGGCGTCGGGCGAGCAGAATCGCATTTCCGAGGGGGTGCTGACGTCCAGCCAGTCGGACTCGCGCATCTGGGTCACCAGGGTCGCGCAGGTGTTGTCCCTGCCCCAGAGCGCTTCGTCCTTCGCGGCGAAGCTGCTGTAGGACAGGGCGTGAGAGAGCACTGCCGCGGCGGCGAGAGCGATCTCGTGCGGGGTCTCCAGGTCGAAGTCCGCGTGCCAGGCGCGCTCGCCCACGGCGGACTCGTATCCGGCCACCGTCCAGCGGGAGTTGCGGTCGCCCGGCTCGTGGTCGAGCCTGATCCGGCCGGTGAGGCAGTCGCTGACGGCGACGCTGGTGTCGCCTCCGTCGCAGGAGTACCGGGACCAGCCCTGGTGCTCGGCGAGGAAAGCCTCGAACGCCGCGTTGGCGGTGTCCGGGTGGCCCGGCCCGGCGAGGTAGCCGGGGCTCACCACGACGTGCTGCTCGCCCTGGGCGATGCTGGGGCTGGGCTGGTCATCGGCCAAGGGCGGGCTCCGGGCATCGGGCCACCGGGGGGGTGCGCAGGGCGGCGCGGTGGAGCATCGGGATCCGGGAGGCCCGGCGGGTGTAGCGGCCGGGGTCGGTGACGGTGCGCAGGGCGGCCATGATGACGCTGGTCGGCACGGTGTGGCTGAACTCGGCCGTCCACCAGGTTGCTTCGTGGCCGCGGGCGCCGGCGGTGAGGGTGTAGGCGAGGTCGCGGGCGTCGCCGTCGCCGGTGGCGGCGCGGTGGATCCGCAGGGTGGCGGTGCCGTCCGGCGCGTCGAGGGTGGGGGTGCAGCACCGGGTGCCGGAGCTCCAGCGGGCGAGGGCCGCCTCCATGTGGAGGGCGTCGAAGGAGTCGGCGTGGGAGGTGCGGCTCCACAGGTGCTGCTCGCGTTCGGTATGGGTGGGCTGGCCCGTGCCGTGGGCGAGGCGGCGGGCCGCGGCCATGACCACTTCGGCCGGTGTGGCCGCGTCGAACGTGGCGTGCCAGGCGGGGCTGCTCGACCGGCTGCGGCCGGAGGCGACGGTCCACCGGGGGGAGGTGCTGTCCGTGGTCCGGTCGAGGATCACGATCCCGGTCCCGCTCTCGTGGCAGGCGATCAGGTTGTTGTCCTCCACGGTCAGCAGCCAGTCGTCTCGCCCTCTGGCGAAGGCGAAGAGCGTGTCGAGGTCCTCGCCGGGGCCGGCGAGGTAGCCAGGGAAGACCGCCATCGGCATGTCGTGGGACGGGTTGGTGCGCGTCATCGGGTAGTGGCTCCATCGGGTCGTAGGCGGCCCCGGGGTGGTCCGGGGCCGCTGGGCCGGGGTTCGACTGGGGGCGGTCGAGGCCGGAAGGGTCCTCGGGTGGCTACGCCGGTGCCTGGTCGACTGCCTCGGTGGTGCGCTTGGCCTCCGCGAGGCGTTCCTCGGCGATGTCGGCGTAGTGGTCGGTCAGTTCGATCCCGAGGAAGCTCCGGCCTTCGAGGAGCGCGGCGACGCCGGTCGAGCCGGACCCCGCGGTGAAGTCGAGGACCGTGCCTCCCGGCGGGCAGATCTTGACCAGGTCGCGCATCATGCCGACGGGCTTCTGCGTGATGTGCCGGCGTTTGCTGCCCGAGGGCTGGCTGCCTTCCAGCAGGCCCTTGAGGTAGACCGGGTTGCGGTCTCCGTCCATCGCGCCGCGGCTGCCCCAGACCACGAACTCCGCGTTCTGGGTGAAGCGGCCCTTCTGTGGGCGGGCGGCCGGCTTGTACCAGGGCACGATGCCGCGCCAGGTCCAGCCGCCCGTCAGCGAGCACATGATGGACGAAGCCCTCTCGCCCGAAGACTCCCTCACCTTCCTGGAACAACTCGCTGAGGAATATGCATGACCCTGCACAGCGGCGCGCCCGTCCCCACCGTCCCGCGCACCGACGCCGACCCCGTCTGGCTGGCCCAGCACCTCGCCCGGGCCCAGTGGCGGTCAGCCAGCACCGGCGGTACGAACTGCGCCGAGGTCGCCCTCCTGCCACGCGGGATCACTGCCGTACGCGATTCCCTCAACCCTGACCAGCAGCCCCTGGTTCTCTCCGACGCGGCGTTCGAGCAGTTCGCCGACGCGGTCATCGCCGACCTGTTCCGCAGGCCGCCCGGCCTCGACTCGAACCCCGTCACCGCGACCGGCAAGAACGAACTCGCCGCCGAGTGGCTGGCCACTCACCTCGACTCGGCCACATGGCGGTTCGGAAGTATCGAGAGCATCGGCGTAGCCTTCCTGCCCCGTGCCGTCACCGCCTTCTGCAGCCCCCTCGGCCAGGACAGGCGCCTCCTCATCTTCGCAGCCCGAGATCACCGACTTCTTCGCAGGCATCAGAGCCGGGCTGTTCCGTCGGTGAGGCGGCAGCAGCTGTAGCGGCGAACCTGGGCTCGTGTCACGACGTGCCGTTGTGCAGCCCTGCCGTCCAGGTACGCCCGCACCGGTCCGAGCAACCCGTGCGCACGAACTCGGGGACCGGGTCGTGGGTGACCCACGCGGGCGCGGGCAACTCCTCAGTTCAGTCCCGTTCGACGGCAACGCACGCGAGGTGCGCCAGCAAGGCAGCTGTGTCGGTCAGGTCTGGCAACACCACCTCGGCGCCGGCCACGCGAAGGTCAGAGGCGGAATGGACCCCCGTGGCGACGGCCACGATATGAACCCCGTTGGTGAGCGCGGCTTCGACGTCGCGGGGAGTGTCACCGACCAGCACCACAGGTGCACCCGCCGGGAGAGCATGGGCGACGTGGATGCGGTCTCGGGCCACCTCGACGAGTGCCGCCCGGTCCCGGTGGTCGGCACCATAGGCGCCGACCTCCAGGTCCACCAGGTCGTCGAGCCCGAAGGCTGCCAGCTTCAACTGGGCGTTCGCCGCGATGTTCCCGGTCAGCACCGACGAGACGACCCCGGGCTCCTGCGCGACAGCGGTGAGGGCCTCCCGGACGCCGGGCAGCGCGCGGCCGCGCAGCCGCAGCGCCTCTGACCGTGCCCGGCCGGCCGCTTCGAGAGCGGCCTGGACGGCGTCCCACCCCGGCTGGACCAGACCGTCACGGTCGAACATCTCTCGCATGATCAGTCGATCGGTGCGCCCTTCTGTCACCGCAGGGGCAGAAGGCCGATGTTGCGCCACGGCCTCGAAAGCCGCCGCATAGATCTCCTTGCTCACTCCGGCGTTGTCGATGAGCGTGTGGTCGATGTCCCACAGGACGATGAGCGCCATCGGGCCAGCGTAGGCAACCCGTCTGGTGCGCGTCGGCCGCTACGCGTCCTAGGACGTCCTTGCGAGTCCTGCCGCCGTCCGGTTGGATATCTGCTGTGAACGAGCGATTGCGCTCCGCACTCGCCCAGCGCGGCGTCTCCCCAGTAAAACTCGCGGCGGCCTGCGAGGTGGACCCCAAAACGGTGACCCGCTGGTTAGGCGGTCGCCTGCCGCATGCACGCCACCGGTGGAGTGTTGCACGCCACTTGAAGGTGGACGACGACTTCCTCTGGCCCCAGACCCGGCCCCAGACTGGACAGGCGTCCGGTCCCGGTACCGGCCTCGTGGCTACGTACCCCGACCGTGCCAGCGTCCCGCGGGAGATGTGGCTCTCCCTCCTGCTGGAAGCAGAGCAGGGCATCGACGTGCTGGTGTTCTCGGGGACGTTCTTCGCCCAGTCGAACCCGCGTATCGCCGCCATGCTGGCGCAGCGCGCGGCGGCCGGGGTGAAGGTCCGGCTGTGCTTCGGTGACCCGCAGGGCCGCGCGGTGGCGATCCGCGGACGCGAGGAGGGCATCGGCGACGCGCTCGCGGCGAAGATCGGCGCCTCGCTGACCTACTACCGGCCGCTGCTGGGCACGCCCGGATGCGAGATCCGTCTGCACGACACCACCCTCTACACCTCGTTGTTCCGTTACGACGACGACCTGCTGGTCAACCCGCACGTGTGGGGCCAGCCGGCGTCCGCCAACCCGCTGTTGCACCTCCAGAAGGGTGGCGACCTCGGTTGGTTCGGCGGCTACGCTTCGAGCTTCGACGCGGTCTGGGACTGGGCCCGGCCGTGGACCGACGACGCGCAGGAAGGTCAGCCTCGTGGCCGGCAGGACTGAGTACTACGGCGATCCGGACGCACCGGCCGCGAACTCGCTGGTGCCCGCGAGCAACCTGCTCGTGCAGAACGAGGCCGGCGAGATCCTGTTGCAGCGCCGGCGCGACACCGGGCAGTGGGCACTGCCCGGTGGGAAGCAGGACATCGGTGAGTCCGCCGCCGACTGCGCGGTGCGCGAGTGCGAGGAAGAGACCGGGATCAAGGCGGAGATCACCGGACTCCTCGGCGTCTACTCCAACCCGGAGCACGTCGTCGTGTACAGCAGCAACGGCGAAGCCCGCCAGCAGTTCGAGGTGGCGTACATCGGCCGCCCGATCGGCGGCACCCCGACGGTCAACGACGAGGCCGACGGTGTGCGCTGGGTGAGGCCGGGTGACCTGGACGAGTACGACATCCACCCGAGCATGCGCCAGCAGATCGGCCACTTCCTCAGCGGCAAGTACCCCTACCTCGGCTGAGCCGCGGCGGTGAGCCGGTGTTCGGTGCGGGCCACCGCTGCCTCGATCTCCGGCTGCGCGCGGTGGATGAACCGTCCCACCAGCGTGTCGGCTCCGTAGCGGGCGAGGATCTCCGCGACCCGCTGGCTGGCGCTGGTGGGCATGCCGTCGGGAGTGGTGGTCATGTCGCAGAAGATCAGGGCGTCCACCAGCACCTGGTCGTCGAGCAGCGGGAACTCCCGTTCCAGGGTCTCGCGCAGCCCGCGTTCCTCAGCCTCCAGCAGGGCGAGCGAGTGGTTGGCCACCAGCCGCACGAGCCGCGTGTCCGCGCCCTGCTGGCTCTCCAGGAAGCGTGCGCCGTCCAGGGGGTGGAAGCCGGTCGTGGCAAGCCGAGGTGCGTAGCCGACGTCATGGAGCACGGCGGCGGCTACCAGCAGGCCGCCCTCCGGCCCGGCGACCGGGGCCAGTTGCGCGGCCTGGCGTGCCACCCCCTGGGAGTGCGCCCACCGCCTCGGCAGGGTGGCCGACAGCTCTTCTTCGGCGATCCGCCACGCCCACTCGGGCAAAGTCTCCGTCATGCTGTCGGCCTTCCCGCTCGGCGGCGCTCCATACGCGGTGTCCACGAGCTGTCCGGGCCACGGCTGCGGTGGCCCGGACAGGATCCTCTCCGGTGTCGCCGAACAGGACGTGGCGCGTCGGCGTTCGGTTCGGCTATCCGGCTGTTGCCGGGACCAAGGACTCGCGGCCGAGCCAGCGCCGCAGCACCTCCGGTACCGTGACGGTGCCGTCCGGCTGCTGATGCTGTTCCAGCAGGGCCGGTACCAGACGGCTGGTGGCCAGCCCGGAGCCGTTGAGGGTGTGCACGTAGGCGGCCTTGCCTGCTGCGGGGCGGTAGCGGATGTTGCCGCGCCGGGCCTGGTAGTCCCGGGCGTTGGACACCGAGCTCACTTCGACGTAGCCGTCGATGCTGGGCAGCCAGACCTCGACGTCGAAGGTCTTGGCCATCGAGGCGCTGGTGTCCTCGGCGGCGAGGCGGGTGATGCGGTGGTGCAGGCCGAGCGCCTCGACCAAGTCGGCTGCCTTGGCCAGGAGTTCCTGGTGGGCGGTGTCGGAGTGGTCGGGGTGTGCGAACTGGAACATCTCGACCTTGTTGAACTGGTGGCCGCGAAGGGTCCCGCGGTCGGCGGCGCGGTAGCTGCCGGCCTCGCGCCGGTAGCACGGCGAGTAGGCGACGTACTTGCGGGGCAGATCGGCCTCCGGCAGGATCTCGTCACGGTGCAGGTTGACCAGGGCGGTCTCCGAGGTCGGCAGCAGGAATCGCTGCGGCCCGGCCGGACCCTGTTCGACTGCGAAGACGTCCTCGGCGAACTTGGGGAACTGGCCTGCGGTGTAGCCGGCCTGGTAGGTCAGCAGGTGGGGCGGCAGGATCAGCTCGTAGCCGTCCTGAACGTGGGTCTCGATGAAGAAGTTGAGCAGCGCCCATTCGAGCAGGGCGCCGTTGCCGCGGTAGACCCAGTTGCCGGTGCCGCCGAGCTTGACGCCGCGCTCGTAGTCGATCAGGCCGAGCCGGCGAGCCAGTTCGACGTGGTTGTGCGGCTCGAAGTCGAAGACCGGCCGGGCACCGTGCTCGCGGACGACCTGGTTCTGCTCCTTGCCTCCGGCCGACACGTCCTCGTCGAGCAGGTTGGGCAGTTGGTCGAGGAAGGCCTGGCGCTCGCCGGCCAGGGTGGCGAGCTGCTCCTCCAGGGCGTCAAGACGGGTACCGAGTTCGGTTGCCTCGGTGCGCTTGGCGACGGCGGCCGGGTCCGCCTGGTTGAGCCGCGCGATCTCGCGGGAGATCTGCTTGCGCTCGGCGCGTAGCGTCTCGACCTCTGTCATGCCGTGCCGGTACTTCTCGTCCAGGGCGAGGAAGTCGCCGAGGTCGATGTGAACGGCTCGCTTCGCCAGCGCGCGTTCGACGCGCCGGGGGTGCTCGCGGATGACGGTGATGTCCAGCATTTCGGGTCCCATCGATCAGTCGGAGTCCGACATGATCCCTTGGGAGCGTGGGCGAGAAGGGAACTCGCGGTGCCACCACGCCTTCGCCGCCCCCAGGGGGACGGCCTCGACAGCTCGATAACGGGAGCGAACCGGCGGGGCATTGGGCCGAAGCCGGCCGTTCCTCCCCGCACTCGGGAGGGGATTCGCCACAGGACGCGAGGCTGCCTTCCCAGCTGCCGGCAGCTCTCTCGGCTCGCGTGCCCTGCGGCTACTTGTCTCCGTCAGCGCGTTGCCCAGAGGATAGAACGCCCGGGGGCCGCGAGCAACGCCGAATCGCTGTCCAGATTCGGCTGATCACCCTGAGTGTCGGCCGGGCGATCGGCGCGGGCAGGTGCCGCGCCGGCTCCGCAGCCGCATCGACGGGTCAGGGCGAGGGCGGCGCTGATGTCGGGTGCATGACCTTCCTGGGCGGGGCTCTCGTTTCACCGCTCTGTACAAGGGAGGTCGGAGTGGTTCAACGGGTGCTCTCCTCGACGACGAACGGGCCGACCACGAGTGCGTCCAGGCCGCACCTCAGGAAGGTCGCGACCGCATCGCTCGGGGTGCAGACGATCGGCTCGTCCGCGCCGTTGAACGAGGTGTTCAGCACGACGGGCAGGCCCGAGAGCTGGCGGTAGGCGTCAATGACGTTCCACAGCAGAGGGTTTGTGTCCCGGTTCACCGTCTGAACGCGGGCAGAGCCGTCCACATGGACCACGGCTGGGAGGCGATCTCGCTGGTGCCGGTGTACGGCGGCGGTTGCCAGCATGTACGGGTAGACGAGTGCGCCGTCCGACGGCAGGGCGAAGAAGTCGTCGGCGCGCTCCGCCAGTACGGCCGGTGCGAACGGGCGGAACGCCTCCCGCTGTTTGATCATGGCGTTGATCCGGGCGGCGGTCGTGGCGTGCTGGGGAGAGGCCAGGATGCTGCGGGCTCCCAGTGCCCGCGGTCCGAACTCCATGCGGCCCTGGAACCAGCCGATCACCTTCTCCGCGCTCAGCAGCCGCGCGGCGTCCCGGTGCGGCTCGGCCGTGCGCCGCACCTGGTACCGGCCGACGGGGACGCCGCTCAGCGCTGAACGGATGGTCCCTTCGTCGTAGGACGGGCCGAGGAAGGCATGCCGAAGCGGGTGCCGGACCGGGCTGGCCGCTGCGGCCAGCGCCGCGCCGATGGAGGCGCCGGCGTCGCCTGCTGCGGGCTGGATGAAGATCCGGTCGAACCGGCCCGAGGCGATCACGGTGGCGTTGGCGACGCAGTTGAGTGCGACGCCGCCGGCCAGGCAGAGCGATCGTTTCGGCACGAGGCGCTGGGCGAAGGCGAGGTAGGAGCCGACCAACTGCTCCAGGAGATACTGGAGGGCGCGGGCGATGTCGCGGTGTCGATCGGTGATCTCGTCCTCGGCGCGCCGGGGCGGGCCGAGGAGTTCGACCAGGGCCGGGCTGAACAGGCTGCGGCGGGCGCTGGGCCGACGGTGGTGGTCGAAGTAGCGCAGGTCCAGGTGCAGTCGGCCGGTGCGCTGGTCGAACCGGGCAAGGCGCTGGATCTGGTCGAGGTACCGCGGGCCTCCGTAGGCTGCCAGGCCCATCACCTTGTACTCGTCACTCTGCGGCCGGAAGCCGAGGTACCGGGTCAGGGCGCTGTACAGGTATCCGAACGAGTGCGGGTACAGGATGTGATGGCGCCGTGTCATCCGGCCGTTGCTGCCGTCGTAGATCGCGGCGGTCTCGTACTCGCCGCGGCCGTCGAGGGTGACGACCAGGGCGTCATCGAAGGGCGAGGTCAGGTAGGCGCTGGCGGCGTGCGCACGGTGGTGCGGCACGGGCATGAGCGGCAGACGGTCCGGTAGCAGGCCGCTGCGGCGAACCGTGTCGTGCAGGCGGCGGCGCGTGCGGTACTTGCCCAGGTCCGACAGCAACGAACCGATCGACGCCGGTGTGCCGTAGCGCAGGTTCGACGGCGCCAGGAGAAGGTGGAGCTTCGGGTCGACGAACAACGCTGCCTGGTCGAGGTCCCGCGGGTGGGCGCCGGTCAGGCTCAGGCAGGCCCGGATCGCCTGCTCGGGGAACACCTTCGTGTTCTTGATCCGGTTCAGGCGTTCCTCTTCGACGGCGGCGACCACCGTCCCGTCGTGAACGATGGCCGCCGCCGCGTCGTGGGTCCCGAAGTTCAGCCCCAGGGTCAGAGTCAACAGCGCACGCCGATCCGCTCACGGCCTCCCGCACACGGGCGCAGGCTCTCGGGGACCGTTCGTGGCAGGGCGAGGTCGATCACGGCGCGGTCTCCTTGAGCCCGGTGCCGGCGGTACGGGGACCGGGCAACCTTGATCGTGGCGAGTTCCGGAAGGTGTCGATCACCTCATGGACATGGTCCGGTGAGGACATGGTGATGGCGATGGTCTCCACCCGCGGCTCACGGAGCACCCAGGCAAGCGGGCGGAGTCTGCTGCTGGCGCTGCCGGCACGCGGGTCGATCAGAGCGCCGCGGTTGAGAGGCGACATCCCGACGAAGCCTCGGCCGGCCTGCGAGATCTGGGACAGATAGGAAATCGGCCAGGAGGACGCGACGTGGTACTGGGCCGCGACGGCCGTGATCGGCTCCTCCCGCAGGGCGGCGCGGACGGAGGTGGGGCCGTGGCAGTAGGCGTAGACCGCGCCGACCCGGCCGGAGGCGAACGCCACCTGGGCGCCGTACCGGTAGAACTCCCTCAACGCCCGCTGATCGTTGAGCAGTTCAGTTTGTCCGGTGCGCTTGAGATCTACTTGGAGCACCACGGCATCGATCCGGCCGATGCCCAGCTGCCCTGCGGACATCTCGATGGCCGTGTTGACGCGAGCCTCCAGGTCCCCCCGCAGCGGGCACTCCGCCTTGACCAGGTGACGGAGCCCGACGACCGGGCCGACCTCGTCCAGCACCTCCCGCACCGCCCACTGCGTGCCGAGGTGCGGGTTGGAGTGGATCGTGCGCACCCCGGCGGCCAGCGCGGTGCGCAGAGCGTCCAGGCCGGGCTGCGAGTCCTTGCCAGGCCGCAGACGTCCGGCCACGAACGTCGAGGTGCCGAAGCACAGGCGTTCCAGGCCCGTCACATCTCACCCCGTGCTTCCAGCGCCTCGCGGGTCAAGATGGTGCGGAAGTGCGCGATCGACTTCTGCTCGCCGACGACCTTGTCGAACCGCAGCTCGCCGAGCTGGTCGCGGTAGTGCTTGCGGTTCGGGTTGTCGATGTCGAACTGCTCGCTGTCGCGGTAGCCCGTCAGCCGCTTGAACGTCTCCCGCTTCTCGTCCAGCGACATCCCCCACAGGACCGGAGGGTTCTTCTGGCTGATACAGACCGTCGTCATCCCGTTCGGGCTGATCCGCAGCTTCCAGCAGCCGCCGCACGGGTAGTCCCAGGAGAACATCGCGAGCACCGCGACCTTCACCCCGGTCTCGCCGATCTCGTAGTAGTTGTAGCTCGGGTTGTCTCCCTCGATCGACTCCCGCCGCACCGGCCGCAGTTCACCCGCCCTGGCGAGCGCGTCGAGGATCGCCGACTCCTCCACGAACTGGTTCTTCCAGAACGCCTCGCCCTCGGCACCGAGCTGGGCGGGGTTGGAGGGGAAGAACTGGTTCAGCTTGATCGCCAGCTGGCCCGCCCCTCCGCTGTTGTTCAGCTCACGGGCGTAGTCGATGAAGGCGGGCAGTTCGTGAAGGGTGTCGCGCATCGTCACGCACGAGATCTTCGTCAGGGTCGGCAGCAACTCGACCGAACGCTCGATGCTGCGCAGCGTGTCGCTGTGAAAGCCCCTCCGGGTGATCAGCAGGTTGCGCTGCTCGTCCAGGGTGTCGATGCTGACGATGGCCCGGGTCAGGCCGGCGTCGACCGCCTCCTCGATGAAGTGGTGCAGGCGGTAGCCGTTGGTCGTGACGATCTGCTGCTCGTAGCCGATCGCCTTGCCGGCGCGCAGCAGATCCACGAAGTCCCTGCGTACCGTCGGTTCCCCGCCGGTGTAGTGGACCCTCCGGAGGCCGATGTCGTAGCCGGCCTGGAGGACCTCGATCGCCTCCTCCAGCGAAGGCTGGACGATGACCCCTTGCTTCCCCTCCGGCAGGCAGTACTGGCAGCGGATGTTGCAGCGGGACGTAATGCCGAACCGGAGGTTCCATTTGCGCATGCCGGGCGAGTACCGGCTTCCCATGACCTTCAGGGGATTCTGCCTGATCTCGTTTTCCACGGGCATCTGCCTTTCAAGAGAAAGTGAAGTCCAGGAGGAGTGCTGCGCAGATTGAAATCAGCTCCAGAAGCTGGCGCCGTATCTCAGGTTTCGATTTCCTCGCGCCGTCAAAACCGAGAACCCCCCCGATTCTGGCGGGCCTAATGGGTTTCTTCCAACCACGTTCCGGGACGTTCCAGGGACGTCCCGAGACGTATCCGCTGGGGGCCGCCCTTGGCGTACCCGCCTGTCCTATCCTTCGGAGGTGGCAGCGCAGGGCCAGGGCCCCACTGCTGCGAGCAGCGGGGGACTGGATCAAGGGTCCTGGCGCGGAGATGCGTGCTGCCCAGCCTGACTAGCGGGTTGCGTCAGCAGGGCTCGATGACGCTACGCCTGGAGGTCGAACTTCCGCATTCGCGGGGAAATATGACCCCAGGTAACGACCGCTTGATGATGAGCAACCAGCGCGAGGCCGCCGGTAGGCGACGCCTTGTGCGCCGTCCGCCTCCGCTAGCCCGGGGGCATGAGAGGAGCGAAAAATGGCAGGTCAACCGGATGAGGAACTGTTGATCGCGGTCGATGAGCTGGGGGCGGTGCACGACCGATACGACAGTCTCCGCTCGGACAACGCCGGTTCCGGCGGCGACGACCCGTGGCCCGGAGGCGACGGCAATCTGCACGACAGCGAGTGAGTGAGCCGGCTGGTGGGCGTACCGGTATCCGGACGCCCGCCAGCCGGTACGGCCTGGTGATTGGGTTCAGGGGAGGTTCGTGTGGAGCACAAGTTGATCAGGGCCGTGGAGTCGGCTCTGGGCTGGGCGGGACCGGAACGGGTCGGTGATCGGTTCGCGAGGGGACACACGGGGGTCGAAGACCTGTCGAGGCGGTTGCTCACCCCGCAACGGCTGCTCGACCTGGTGATGCGGCGCAGTCTCGCCCGCCCGCAGTTCCGGGTGTTCCAGGAAGGTGTGGAGGTCCACCCGGCGGTCTATTTCACGGACAGCGTCAGCCCCAGGGGCCAGAGCATCTCCTTGGTCAACATGAACGCCCTGGGGCGGCTGCTCAGCGAGGGCGCGACGCTGATCCTCGACCAGGCGAACGTCGCCGATCCGACGTTGGAGGTAGCCTGCCGCGCGTTGCAGTGGTGGAGCCAGGAGCGGGTCCAGGTGAACGTCTACTGGACTACCGGCGAGGCGGAGGGGTTCCCGCTGCACTGGGATGACCACGATGTGATCGTCGTCCAACTGGCGGGCGAGAAGGGCTGGGAGGTCCGTGGTACTTCGCGAACCGCGCCGATGTACCGGGACGCCGACCCGAACTCCACGCCGAGCGAGGAGGTGATCTGGTCGGGACTGCTTCGCGCCGGCGAGGTGATGCACATCCCGCGGGGCCACTGGCACCGGGCTACTCGTGTCGGCCACGGGGACGCCGGTCACTCGCTGCACGTCACCTTCGGCATCACCAGGCGGACCGGGGCCAGTTGGATGGCCTGGCTCGGCGACTGGTGCCGCGAGCAGGAGGTCTTCCGGCACGATCTCGACCGCGCTCCGGGTGCCGACGCCAGCCAGTTGATCGCCGCGGCGCGGGAGCTGGTGGAGTCGCGGCCTCCGGCCGCGTTCCTCAGCGACTACCAGCGGACCGCCGCGCCGGCTCGGCAGGTGCCGCACCTGGACGTACTCGGCCCACTCACGACGGCGGTCTGCACCACGAACTTCCGCCCGGAAATCCGTCCGGGTGACAGCGTGGTGGAGGTGACCGCGGCCGGTCGGCGTCTCAGCTTCGTCGCGAAGGCGGAGCCCGCGCTGCGACTGCTGCTCAGCGGACACCCCGTGGTCCTGGCGGAGGCCGAGGCCGCTGTTGGCAGCGAAGTACATGCGGTGGCCGGCCTGCTGGTGAAGGAGGGTTTGTGCGCGCCGCTGACCGACGAGTTGTTCTCGGGCTACACCGGTCTCGTCACGAACGCCACCTCCTGACGGCGGCGCTGGATCACGGAGTGACCGCGATCGACACCGCGTTCAACTACCTGGGCTTCACCTCGCACGCCATGCTCGCCAACGTGGGCGGGGACCTGCTGTCCGGTGTCACGGTCTCCACCAAGGTCGGCTACTTCCCGGCCGCCGGCGGCCGGGCGCGGCACAGCCTCGATCCGGTGGAGCTTCGCGCCGCGCTGGAGCAGACGGTTCGGGACCTGGGACGAGCACCGGATGTGGTGCTCCTGCACAACCCGGAAGCCTCGCTCACGGCCGGGGAACGAGGCGAGGAGCAGTTGGCCGCCGCCTGCGCTGTCCTGGCCGAAGCGGTGACGGCCGGGTCTTGTGGGGCGTGGGGGATCGCGACGTGGAATCCGCGCGCCGTCGCCACGCTCGATGCCCGGCTTCCGGTCGCGCCGGACGTCCTGATGGTCCGATCCGGGCTGCTCGTCGGCCACGAGGTCCTGGCCACTGGTGAAGTCCTCGCCCGGGGATGGGGTATTCCGGCTGAACGCCGATGGGGCATGAGCCCGTTCGGCGGGAACCCTGCCAGCCCGCCCTGGCGTCGGAGCGACCCGCGTCTCTTCCTGGCCGGTGACGCGGGTGAGTCGACTCCGGTGCAGGCGGCCTTCCGGGTTGCCTTCGAGCTGCCGCTGGTGGGCGCGGTCGCGGTCGGCACCGACAGGCCGGATCATCTGCGCGAGCTGGTCGATGCCGCCGGGCTGGCGGTCAACGCCGAACTCATCGACGGGTACCGGCGTCTGCTGGCTGAGCGGGCCGCTCGTCAGAGTGGTTGAAGCGCGTGGATCAGCTCCTCGGCCTCGGTCCGGGCCAGGACTACCCGCGGGTCGTCCGGGTGGGCGTGCGGGCCGGCGATCTTCGCCAGCACGAAGAGGCGCATCACCATGCCGTCGCGACTCTCAAGGTCCGCCCGGCGCTCGCGGCGTACGCGGTCCGCGAGCGCCGGGACGGCGAGGGAGGCGGCCAGCAGCGACGCGGAGTCCAGGCCGTGCGGCGCCATCCCCCAGTCCTCCCAGTCGAACAGGCAGAACTCGGGGCCGGTGACGTTCGCCCAGTTCAGGTCGGCGTGCGCCGCAGACCACGAGAGCACCTGGGTGTTCACCGCCAGGGGGAAGGCGGTGCGGATCACCTGATCGACCAGCTGCTGGGTGATCGGCTCGGTGTCCGGCGTCGCCACCCTGGGCGTGGGCTGGGCGGCGAGCGCGTCCAGGGACGCGTTCAGGGCCTTCCACCAGCCGTCCGCAAGCTCGGGATCGGTGGCCAGGACGGCTGTGCCGATCGGACTGCCCGGAATGCGCGACGTCTCGTCCGCTCGCCAGATCGCCCCGTCACCTGTGTCGTGCCACGCCACTGAACTCACCCAGCGGGGCATCGCCACGCCGGTCAGCACGGCAGCGGTTTCGGTGCCGGCCCAGCCCTGCTCTCTGGCCCTCTTCCACTGGCGACGCTCGATGCGGACCCAGGTGTCCCGATCGGTTCTCGCTCCGACCGACCGACGCTTCCTGACGACGCTGGTCCGGTCGAGTGCTGTGCCGAGGCGTTGCTCGACCAGTTCGAGGATGCAGTCGACCGGCTCCTTCCGGAGGTCCAGCGCGCGGCCACCTGCTACGGAGAGCGTCATGGTGGTGACGGTAGCAGGCAGACGGGGGCGGCCGTGCGGTTGGCGCCGCTGCCAACTACTGACGGAAGACCGTGAGTTCTGCGATGGCGCGGAGTACCGCCTGCGGGTCGCGCAGGCTGTCGAGGACACGGTCCGCCCCGGCGTCGGCGAGCTGGTCGGCCGTGGTGGTGCCGGAGGCGACAGCAACCACGCCTGCTCCGCCTTCCGCTCCGGTCCGCACGTCTTCGAGCGAGTCCCCGATGATGACCGTGTTCGATCGGCCGAAGGTCTTCCCATGGCGGGCGGCGGCTCGACGCTGGGCGACGCCGACCAAGGCCGGCCGGTGGGAGTCGTCGGAGGCGAAGCCGCCAACGGTGAGGTCGACGTACTGATCGAGGCCGAAGGCGCGGAGTTTGATCTCCGCGCTCTGCTGCAAGTTGCCGGTGACCACGGTGGGCACGAGGCCCGGGTGGGCGTCGACTGCTGCGAGTGCGGCGGTGGCACCAGGCATGAGCTGGCCTCCTGCGTGCAGCTGCTCGGCTTTCGCGGCGAGGAGCCTGGGCAGGAGCTCGACGATCTGCTCTTCGAACAGCTCCAAGTCCCGGTGGTCGACGTCGTTGGCCGTGAGCAGTTCCCGTACCGCCAGCGGCATCGTGCGGCCGGTGCCGCGTTCGGGAAGCTTCACCGCGTCGCGTCCGACGACCTGGCGGAACGCCTCGCGGTAGACGGCGCGGTCGGTCTCGCCGACGTACACCAGGGTACGGTCGATGTCCCACAGAACGAGCACGGTGCTGGTCACGGTCACGACTCCTTGGCCGCCATCACTTGTCGTGACCGTTCTATCAGCTCATTCGACTGCGGGCCGGGGATGGCCTGGAGGTGCTCCACGGTCTGCTCCAGGTGCTCGGTCAGCCTGGCCGACTGGACCTTCGACGCGAGGGTGAAAGCGGCATCTGCGGCCATGAAGCCTCCGTCCCGATCGTCGGCGAGAAGGTGGGCGGAGGCGGCCCGCGATGCGAACAACGCCCGCGTCCGCAGATCCGCGGGGTTCAGGGTGGAGGCGGCCTGCTCGAAGTGGTCTGCCGCGGTCTTGTGCTCGCCGAGTTGGAGGTAGCAGCTGCCGGCCTGGCCGAGGATCTCGCCCCAGTTCATCCAGTAGAGCCAGCCCGGGTCATGCTCGGCCGGGCCGAGCTGCTCCAGTTCGGCAGCCAGTCCGAGCGCCCGCAAACATGCCTGTCGCTCCCCGAGCTTGGCATGCCCCCGCGCCTGACGGGTCAGGAGCATGGCCTCAAGGTGCGAGGAGCCGAGGGTGCGGACCTTCTCTCTGGCGGCCTGCATCGCGGTCACGGCGTCGCGGGGGTCGCCGATCGAGTAGCTCTGGATGGCCAGGTAGGACAGAGCGCCGGCGCCGTACCGGGGATCCCCGGAGGCATGGGCAGGTCGAAGTGCTGCGAGGAGGGCTCGTTGGGCCAGTACGTGGTGTCCGGCATCGAAGTGGAACCATCCGAGCTGGGTCGCGGTGTCGGCGGCGATGCCGGCCAGGCGCTGCCCGATCTCCTCGGTGTAGCTGGCCGAGTTCAACGTCTCGTACAGGACGCTGAGATGGGCACGGGCAAGGCCCGCGACCAGGCCGCTGCCGGAGCTGGCGTCCATGGTGCGCAGGCTGTCGATCGTCCCCTGGAGGCTATCGACGAGCGCTTGGGTCACCTGCGCTCCACCGAGCGCGCGTTCAAGGGGCTCTACGTCGGCGATTCCCCACTGGTGGATGTAGGCGGAGAGGGCGGTTCCGGCTAAGAGTAGGAAGTGACGGCGACTCGGACGCATGGGCATGGCAGCAGGCTCCCCTCGCATCGCGTCGTGCAATGCCGCCACCATACGGCGGGCCGTCCACGGCCCGGCGGTGTCGTCATGAGCAGGGAGTGAACTGGCGTTTCGTCCTGGGGCAGACGGGTCCGCAGTCGTGCGCAGCGGGAGCCTCACCAGATCGGCCGGGGCACCAACCGTGTCGAGGAACTCGATGATCCGGTCAATGTGGGTCAACTGCACCCGTCGGGCCTCCAGTCGGGACAAGTAGCCCTGGGTCAGTCCGGTGATCCCCGCCAGATCGTCCTGGCGAAGCGGAACGATCTCCCGAATGCGCTTGCTCAGCTTGCCGAAGTCCAGTTCGGCAAGGCTGTCGCGCACCAGGGCGTCTCGCCACACCCACGCGGGAACGGGCTCGGCCGGTGTCTCGGCGACCGTCCGCGCGCACGGGCCGCACACACTGGCGCTGTCGTTGTACCGGCTGAGCGCGCACCCACAACGCTCGCATCGCCGCACCCCCATACCGCCCCTCCCGTCCGCAGGAGCCTTGGCCTCCCACAGGCGGCCCCGTGATCATATTTCAGCGCGAATATGACTACGCGAATGGTCGCCGTCAAACACTCTCAGGCACCTTACTGCGGCGAACAGTTGACCATGGCGGAATTCGATCACTCTGCGTCCCAGGACGTCCCGCACGCGTCCCCCGGTGGGGTCGCGTCGTCCGGCGAACCGCCGCCACCATCTGACGCAGGGGAAACAGAAGGCGCAACCCGTCGCCACCAAGTAGGAACCTCGCCAGCGGGGTTCTACGGCCAAAGCTCGCCAGGCCGACCGCGCCCTGCCCGCAGTGAGCGCGGCCCGGCGTCGGTGCCCACGGCGGCCATGTCCACCGCTCACGACATGTCTGGAAGGACGGTCCCATGAACGCCGTGCCGCCCGCTCGGCCGGTGTACCACCCCGCCGGGTTCGACGATGCGCTACGGACCGCAGTGGACGATCTGCGGGCCGGACGCTGGCTTTCGACGCAACGGCTGCTGGCGGCGACCGGGCAGGACTGGGGGCGTCGCGCCTCCCGGACGCAGGTGCTGGCGCTGGTGGCCGCCAGGTCGACCGTGCTCGCCGACTGGGGACGTGAGGACCCGGTCAACCCGGAGCTGGCCATCCTGCGGACTCGGGTCGCGGTCGAGCACGCCCTGACCGCGGCCGAGGCCGGTTCACCGGAGGCCGGGCGCCTGGAACAGGCAGCGCGCGAGTCGTGCTGGGCCGCCGCCGACGCCGTGCCCTCGGACCCCGTGCCGTGGGTCTGCCTCCTCGCCCTGGCCGTGTTGGACCGGCCCAGGGCACGGCCCGAGCACCAACAACGCTCGTCGGACCCGATGCTGCCGCCCGGCCCGTGGGGGCTGCTCGACGAAGCGCAAAGGCGCGATCCGGGCAACCGGGAGGCCCATCACCGCATGCTCCGCTACTGGCAGCAGGTCTACCGGCCAGCGGCGGCGGACTTCGTGAACGTCGTCGTGCCGAGGGTGCCGGTCGGTTCGGCACTCGCCGCCCTGCCGCTGTACTTGTCGGTCGAGCACCACCGCAACGAGCCCAGGCGGAACGCGGTGGTGCTCCGGCAGTGGCTACGGGAGCCGCACTTCTCCCGTGCTCAGCGCGCCTACGAGAGCTGGTCCGCTTCGGAGCCCGGATCATGGCCGGTCGCCGATCTCAGCTACCTCGCCCACGCTCTGTGGGCGTCGGCCCAGATGGACACCGCCGCTGAGGTCTTCACCGCGCTCGGACAGTTCGCTTCCAGGGCCCCGTGGAGCCTGGTCGCCGACTCGCCGGAGAAGGCGGAGAACCTGCTGCTGACCGCGCGCCAGCAGGCCTTCGCCGGCCGGGCGACCGCCCTGGCCTGACTACCCCGTCCCTGCCCACCTTCTCCCCACGGAGGTCGACTTCGATGTCCCCCGTCCACGCCGCTGAGCTGTCCGACGAGGATCGGCTCCGTCAGCTCGGCTACGAGCCCAAGCTGAGCAGGCGGATGGGCGAGTTCGGCAACTTCGCCAGCTCGTTCTCCGTCATCAGCATCCTGTCCGGGTGCATGACGATGTTCGCGTTCGGCCTGAACACCGGCGGTCCGGCGGTGATGTTCTGGGGCTGGATCGGCGTCGGTGCGACGGTCCTCTTCGTCGGCCTGGCGCTCGCCGAGGTGACCTCGGCCTACCCGACCAGCGGGGGCCTGTACTTCATGGCGCACCAGCTCGGTGGCCCGCGGTGGGGCTGGCTGGTCGGCTGGCTCAACCTGCTCGGTCTGATCGGCGGCATCTGCGGCATCGACTACGGCGCCGCCTCCTTCATCGGAGCCTTCCTCAACCTCCAGTTCGGATACGAGCCCACGCCCGTCGGCCTGTTCGGGATCTTCGCGGCCGTCCTGCTGCTCCACGCGCTGCTGAACCTGCCGAACGTGCGCCGGGTCGCCTTCCTCAACAGCGTCTCGGTGTGGTGGCACATCGGCGGCGTCGTGCTGATCGTCGGCGCGCTCGCGATCGTGCCCAGCCACCACCAGGAGGCCGGCTGGGTCGTCGGGCACTTCGTCAACAACACCGGCTGGAGCAACCCGATCTACGTGAGCGCGATCGGGCTGCTGCTGGCGCAGTACACCTTCTCGGGCTACGACGCCTCCGCGCACATGGCCGAGGAGACCACCAAGGCGGCGGTGTCCGCACCGCGCGGGATCGTCCGTTCGATCTGGGTGAGCTGGATCGCCGGCGCCGTCCTCCTCGCCGGCATGCTCTTCGCCGTCCAGGACTACGACGCCGTCCTCACGACCGCCACCGGTGTGCCGCCCGCCCAGATCTTCATCGACGCGCTCGGGACAACCGGGGGGAAGGTGCTCCTGGTCGTGGTGATCGTGGCGCAGCTGTTCTGCGGGAACGCGGAGACCGCCGCGTCGGCGCGAATGGTCTTCGCCTTCTCCCGGGACGGCGCGCTCCCCGCCTCGGGCCTGTGGAGCCGGGTGTCGGAGCGCACCGGGACGCCGGTGGCCGGGGTGTGGTTGTCGGTGGGGGCAGCCGCGGTGCTGGCGCTGCCGTCGCTGTACAGCACGACCGCGTACGGGGCGGTGACCGCCGTCAACGTGGTGGGGATGACGCCGGCGTACGCGGTGCCGATCTACCTGCGGCTTCGCAGGGGCCGGAAGTTCCGGCCCGGGCCGTGGAACCTGGGCCGCCGTGGGCCGCTGATCGGGTGGATCGCGGTGGGCTGGGTGGCGGTGGTGAGCGTGCTGGTGTGCCTGCCCCAGAGCTATCCGGTGACCGTCGACACGTTCAACTACGCTCCCGTCGCGCTCCTGGCGGTGATGGTGCTGGCGTGGGCGTGGTGGCTCAAGGCGGGGCGCTCGTACGCGCCGCCTGTCCAGCGGTCGGCCGAGCTGGTGGAGCTGACCGAGGAGGTCGTGTGACCAGCCGCCGCTCGGGTCGTCCGAAGGGGGCAATGCGGGCAGCCCGGTACCGCGGGACCGGAAGCTCGCCGGTGGCGGCTTCGCCGGTCGGGCCGTTGCACCGGCTGGTGGCCGGCTTCGGGATCGAGACGGTGCTGCTTGCGGCTGTCGATGTGCAGGGCCGTCTCAAGGGCAAGGAGTACGACGCGGCCGCTCTGGTGGAGCGGCTGCGGTCGGGCCGCCTGGCTCCGGAGATGTGCGGGTACGTGATCGGCACCGACCTCGGGATGACCGCCCCGCGCACCGGGGCGTTCTCGTGGGGGTCCGGCTTCGGCGACGTCGGGCTGCTGCCCGACACCAAGGGTGCCCGCGTGCTGCCGTGGCTGCCGTCCACGGCGGTGGTGCTCGCCGATCCGGTCAGCAAGGGGTGGTCGCACCCGCTGGCCCCGGTCACCGTGCTGGCCGAGCAGCAGGAGCGCCTGGCCGGTGTCGGCCTGACGGCGATGGTGGGGGTCGAGACGGAGTTCGTGCTCCACGAGGGGACCGCCCGGGACGCGGCGGCGGCCGGCTGGCGCGGGCTTCGGCCCGTCACCTGGGACAACCGCGACTATGCCCTCGACCAGCCGTCGGCGGTGCGGGAGTTCGGACGCAGGCTCCGGCAGGTCCTGGCCGCCGCCGCCCTGCCGGTGGAGGCGGTCAAGGGCGAGGGCGCGTGTGGCCAGTTGGAGGTGACCTTCCCGTACGGCCCGGTCCGCGAGGTGTGCGAGCGGCACGTGCTGTTCAAGCACGCCGCGAAGACGGTCGCGGACGAGCAGGGCATGGTGGCGTCGTTCATGGCGGCTCCGGCCACTGGGGTCGGCAGCGGCCTGCACCTGCACGTCTCGCTGCACGATGTCGACGGTCGGCCGGTCCTGGCCGCCGACCCGCAGGACGGGACCGAACTGTCGGAGCTGGGCGAGCAGGCGGTGGCCGGGCTGCTGACGGTGCTGCCGCAGACCGGCCCGCTGTGGGCGCCGTACGTGAACAGCTACAAGCGACTCGGCGACCATTCCTTCGCGCCGGCCCGCTTCGCCTGGGGCCGGGACAACAGGTCGTGTGCGGTGCGGGTGGTCGGGCACGGCCCCAGTCTGCGGCTGGAGGTGCGGCTGCCCGGTGCGGACGCCAACCCGATGCTCGCGCTGGCTGCCGTCCTGGCCGGTGTCCGGCACGGCGTCGAGGCCGGCCTCAAACCCCCGCCCGCCACCTGCGGCGACGCCTACCTGAACCGTGAGGCGTCGCCCGTGCCGCAGTCCCTGGCCGAGGCGCTTGCTGTCTTCGAGGCCAGCGAGCCGGCCGGTGAGCTGCTCGGCGAGCCGGTGGTCGCGCACCTGGCCCGCGTCGCCCACCTGGACCTGGAGTACCACGCCGCCCGCGTCACCGACGCGGAGCTGGAGCGCGGTCTCACCCAGGCATGAGCCCCGGGCCGGTCGCGGCGCCACACCCCCGGACCCGCGACCGGCCCGGTTCCACCCCTCACCCTCACCCTGCTGGAGGACTTCATGGAGAGCATGGACGCCGTTTCCGTCCGACCCCGCGCGAAGGGTAGGACGAAACCCGCCCCCGACCTGCTGGCCAAGGCGCACCTGGTCGACGTCACGGCGCCCGGCATGGAGGTTCTGGCGTTGTGGCTGGCCTCCCGCGGCCTGGACGTCACCGGCAGCATCGGCCCCGCCGATCAGGACAGCGCCGCTGCCCGGCTGCGCGAGGCCGGGGTCAATGTCGAGGTCGGCTTCGACGCCCGCAACGTCCAGGAGGACCGGACCTGTGTGGTGTGGTCGGGGGTGGTGGCCGCTGCGCACCCCGAACTCGACCGCGCCCAGGAGCTGAAGCTGCCGGTGCTCGCCCGCGCGCACGCGCTCGCGGTGCTGGCCGCCGGGTTCGGCGGTCAGCTGGTGGCCGTCGGTGGCAGCCATGGCACCGCTACGGCGGCGGCGGTGCTCGCCGCCGCGCTGGACGACGGACGCACCGGCTGGATCCTCAACGCCCCCGCCCAGGGCGGCCCGCCGGGGCACGGCGGCGACCGGCGGCTGGTGGTGGACCTGTGCCCGGACACCACCACTCACGAGGCCGCTCCCCTCGGTCCCTGGAGCTACCGCCCCGGCACCGCGCACCGGTACCGGCGGCCGCGACCCGCGGTCACGCTGATCACCAGCGCCACCCGGAACGCGCCGCACTTCGAGGACACCATCGAGGCGCTGAACGACGCCACCAACCTGGCCCGTTCGTCGGGCACGGTGGTGCTGCCGCTGTGGGACAAGGGTGCCAAGATCGTGCACGAGAGACTCACGGACCGGCCCGGCCCCATCGTGGTGACCGTCGGCCTCGACGAGAGCGCCGACGTGTGGGTCCTCCCGCCCCGGTGGCTCGGCGGCGAGCACCTCCTCACTCTCCACCACCAGGGCGCTAGGCACCAGTTCACGGTCCAGGTCACCGGTCGCCATCATGCCCTGGCGGTGTGTGCCGCCATCGCCACCGCCCTCGTCGCCGGCGAGAGCCCGGAGGCTGTGGCGGAGCGTCTTGCCTCTTTCCGGGGCGTCGAGCGCTCGCTCTCCGTGCTCGGCACCCGGTCCGGCATCACCGTGGCGGATTCCCGTGCCCGGCACCCGCACGAGATCGCCCAGGACGTCACGGCCGTCCGGATGCTCACTGAAGGGGATGTGGTGGTCGTCCTGGAGCCGGACGGCATCGCCCGAACCAGTGCCCACGCCGACGATCTCGGCGCAGCTCTCGGCGGTGCCGATCGCGTGCTGCTCCTGCCGGTCAGCACCCCGCTGGCCGAGCACGACGGACCGGACCCGCTGGATGCCGTCGAGCGGGCGGCCGTCCGAGTTCTCGGACGCAGCGCGGTCCACCGCGTCCGGTCCGGCCCGGGTGAACCCGACCCCGCACGGCGGCTCGTCGAGACGGCCGCCGAGGGCGACCTCGTGCTGGTCGTCGGCACCGGCCGAGCCGAGGGTCTCGGGCCCCACCTGCTGGACCGCCTCGGCCAGAGCGGCGTTCCGGACGCCAACCACCCGTGAACCGTCCGCCGACCACCGGAGAAAGCATCATGGCCACCGCCGCCCTTCCCGCCCACAGCCTCACCGGGCAACAAGTCCGTCTGCTCCGTCACCTCGGCGCCGAGTCCACCGTCCGCACGATCACGGCCGATCCCGAACTCTCCTGGGAGCGCACTGAGGTCGACGCCGCGGTCAAGGACCTGCTGACGGCCACCGGGACCCGCACCGCGTCCCAGCTCGTCGCCTGGGGCGCCGCCCAGCGCATCATCACCGAGACCTCGGAGCCCTGCACCGCGCTCGCCGTCAGCATCCAGTTCCCCCAGCGGCTCCGCCGTGTCCTGGTGGGCTGGGTCGGCGGGAGTACCGCCCCGGAACTCGCGGCCGACTTCGGCGTCACGGCCGCCACCGTGCGCGGCTACGGCCGGGACCTGCGCGCCTGGCTGGGAGTGCGGACCCAGATCCAGGGGAGCATCGCTGCCGTGCTGGCCGGTCTGGTCCTCCTCAGCGACGTCGACCCGACGTGGCCCGCCGAACCGCTCCTGCGCACCGAGCCCCGCGGACAAGCCGCGTGAACCCCCGCCGCACCGGCGGCCGGGCCGCGATCGGCCTCGTCTGCGGCCTCCTCGGAGCCCAGGTCGGCGCCGCCGACCGCCTGATCGCCGCGCGTTCCGCGCCGAAACGCCGGACCGGTCCCTCTTCGCTGGGCCCGCGTCGGCCAGCCGGCTGAGTACCCGTTCCACCGCACCACCCCATGGCGGCCGTTACGGGCCAGGGCCGCACCCCGACAACCCCAGACGGAAAATGAGCACCTTACGACCTGCCGACGTACACCCCGCCGACGGAATCGCGACCCGCGACCTGGATCGCCATCTGATCGGCCGCTCGGGCGTCATCGTCGACGCCGGCGCCCTCGTCCAGCTGCCTGCCGGTCGCCGCTGCGGCGCCGATCCGTTCCTCCTGGCCAGCGGCGCCCCCGTTTCAGCCACCGTTCCCGCCCCGCTTGTGCGGCTGCTGATGCGCGCCGGCTCGATGGCCGTTCCCTGCGCCCTGGTCACCGAACGGCTCGGCCGCCACGTGAGCGACATGCTCACCGCCCAGCGCGTCCCCCCTGTGTGGTCCGCCTCCGTCGGCGCGGCCGAGCACCGGGACCGGGGAACCAACCCCTACCGGGCGGCGGCCCGCGCTCTCAGGCTCCCGGTTGAGGGCTGCCTGGTCATCGCGGCCGAACTGACCCTGCGCGAGGCCCGGGCCAGCAGCGCACGCCGTGTGCTGCTGGCCGAATTCGGCTCCCTCCGCACAGTCTCCAAGACCGTCAACGGGCTCAGCCAGCGCCAGCACGACGTGGCCCTGCAGCTCGCCCTCGGGAACACCTACGACGGCGTCGCGGCCCTGCTCGGCTGCTCTGCCAGCACCGCCTCCAACCACATGTCGCAGGTGATGCGCCGCCGAGGCCGCACCGACCGTACCCGCGCCATCGTCGACCTCATCACCTCCGGAAGCCTTGACGCCGCGGTGCTGCGCGCGGCCCTGCCCGACCGGCTCCCGGAACTCGACCCGATCGGCCACGAGGTGCTCGCCCTGCTCGCCAGCCACGAGGTGCGCGCCGTCGCGAGGATGACCGGCCTCAACCCGGACACCATCGGCCGCGTCATCCTCCGGGCCACCCACGCCCTCGGCGCCAAGACCCGCACCCATGCCGTCGTCATGGTCCTCCTGCTCGGCCGCCCCGGCCCCGTCGCCGCCGACGGTGCCCGATGAAGCTGGTCGAGTACCCACAGCACTTCACCCCCGACGGCAGCCCCACGCTGTACCTGGACCCTTCGGGCGCCGGGCGCCCGGGCTGGCAGGGCGACGCCGTCGCCCTGCTGGACGCGGCCGGCTTCACCGGCACCGTCCTCAACCCCCAGCCCGCCGTCTGGCCGACAGCGCCGTTCGGCTGGCAGGAGCACAACCTGAGGCGCTTCGGCGCCGTCCTCCTGTGGTGCCCCACCGGCGCGCAGCACGCGCGCGACGTCCAGCAGCACGTTCTCCACCGCTCGCGCACCGCGCTGGTCGTCGGCTGCGACCGGGAGGAGCGCGCGCAGCGGTTCGTCCACGCCGAGTTGCTGGGCACGATGCCCCGGCTGGCCGTTGCCACCAGCCTCGCCGCCACCGTTCGCGCGGCCCTCGACCATCTCAGTGCCCCGGCCGCCACCCGGGTCTGAGCTTCACCGACTCACCCCGTCAGGATCGCCATGCCCACCCCCGTCTTCCCGCCTCGCTCGCGGTCCCTCATCGAGGACCACGGCCTGATCGGCAGCACCGCCACCGGCGCCCTCGTCCGCGACGACGGCACCATTAACTGGCTGTGCCTGCCCCGGTTCGATTCCCCCGCCGTCTTCGCCGCCCTGCTGGGTACCGAGGAGCACGGCCTCTGGCGCCTGGGCCCCACCGCCGACGGCGCTCACCCGGCAGCCGACCGGCGCCGCTACCGCGGCGACACCATGGTCGTGGAACACGAGTGGGACACCCCGGGCGGCACGGTGCGGGTGGTCGACTTCATGCCCATCGGCACCGGGGCGTCCGAGACCATCCGGTCGCCCCAGGTCGTTCGGATCGTCGAAGGCCTGAGCGGCGCCGTCGCGATGACCTCGATGCTCCGGGCCCGCCCCGGCTACGGCGCCGTCACTCCGCTGTTCACCCGCACCTCGCACAACGGTGCAGCGCGCCTGTGCGCCACCGCCCATCCCGGCTCCTACTGGCTCGACGGCCCCTTCCACGCCGTCGCCAAGGCCGGTGCGCACTCCGAATTCACCATCACCGCCGGCGAGGTCGTCACCTTCACCCTCACCTGGTGCACCTCCTACCACCCGGCGCCCGACCTGCGCAGTCCCCGCTCGGCACTCGCCCGCACCACCGCGTTCTGGACCGACTGGGCGTCCCGCTGTGCCTACCAGGGCCCCTACCGTGAGGCGGTCGTGCGCTCCGCGCTCGTCCTCAAGGCCTTGTGCCACCCGGGCGGGGGGATCGTCGCCGCGCCGACCACCTCCCTGCCCGAGCAGATCGGCGGCGAGCGCAACTGGGACTACCGCTACACCTGGCTGCGCGACGCCGCCCTGACCATCACCTCGCTCGCGCGCCTCGGCTACACCTCGGAAGCCGAGACCTGGCTCATCTGGCTGCTCGGAACCCTGGGCCGCAACGCCGCCCGGATGCAGATCATGTACGGCCTGTCCGGCGAACGCGCCCTCGAAGAGCAGGAGTTGGACCACCTTCCCGGCTACGAGAACTCCCGACCGGTCCGCATCGGCAACGGCGCAGCCGGCCAGCTCCAGCTCGACGTCGCCGGTGAGGTCACCGACGCCCTCCTCGTCGCCGAGGATGCCGGCCTCGGCCCCTCCAACGGCGCCGACACCCTGCTGCGCGCCCTCGCCCGCTGGACCGAGAACCGCTGGCAGGAACCGGACGAGGGCATCTGGGAGGTCCGCGGCCCGCGCCGGCACTTCGTCCACTCCAAGGTCATGGCCTGGGTCGCGATCGACCGCACCATCACCCTCCTGCGCCGCCGCGCCTCCACCACCGCCGACGAACTCGCCCACTGGGAACAGCTGCGCGCGAAGATCCACGCGGACGTCTGCGAACGGGGCTACGACCCGGAGCGCAACACCTTCACCCAGTACTACGGCGGCCGGGAGCTGGACGCCTCGCTGCTGCTGATCCCCCAGGTCGGCTTCCTGCCGCCGGACGACAAGCGCGTCATCGGCACCATCGAGGCGATCCAGCGCGAGCTGTCCACCGAGGACGGGTTCGTGCTGCGCTACCCGACCCACGACGAGTCGGGCAACAACGTGGACGGCCTCTCCGGCCACGAGGGTGCCTTCCTGGCCTGCTCGTTCTGGCTCGCCGACGACCTCGCCATGATCGGCCGGGTGCAGGAGGCCCGCGAGCTGTTCGACCGGCTGCTGGCGCTGCGCAGCGACCTGGGCCTGCTCGCCGAGGAGTGGGACCCGCGGCTGGGGCGCCAGGTCGGCAACTTCCCCCAGGCTTTCTCCCACCTCGCCCTGGTCGGCACGGCGTTGCGGCTGGCCGCCTGCGGCGGCGCCCGTCTGCCGGCCCAGCGCGCCGTTCCCGCCGGGGCTCCCTCCGAGCGGGAGCAGGGGACGCTCACGGTGGCGGGTGTGCGACAGAGGGGCTGCTGATGGCCGCCCCTGTGCCGTTCGTGTCCAACCGCATCACCGATGCCCGGACAGGCCCTGTCGTCCAGGCCGGCCAGGTCGGCGATGTCCATTTCCACCCTGGCGCACCGCCCCGGCCGGTGCCGCGGCAACTCGCCTCGATCCCAAGGGTGTTCACCGACCGCGAGCACGATGTGGCCACCCTGGACGGGCTGCTCGATGACCTGCCGGAGGGAACCGCCCCGGTGATCGTGATCACCGGGGGCGGTGGGGTCGGCAAGCGCACTCTTGCCGCCCGTTGGGGCCATCGGCATGCCGAGCGGTACCCGGACGGACAGCTCCTCGTCCATCTGCGCGCCGAAAGCGTCGGCGGCCCGGCGCCAGCCGCCGAGACCGCCCGCTCGTTGCTGCGCGCTCTCGGGGAAGGCGGAGGGCATCTTCCCTGGCAGGAAGCCGACTTGCAGGCACTGTGGCGTTCCATCGCGGCCACCCGGCGGCTGTTCGTGATGATGGAGGACGCCGCCGACGCCGAGCAGGTCCTGCCGCTGGTCCCCGCCAGCGCCGCCTGCCTGGTCGTCGTCACCAGCCGGTCGCCGATGCCCGCACTCGCCGCCCACGGCGCGCACCACCACCGTCTGGCCCCGCTCACGCCCGCCCACGCCGTCCGGCTGCTCGCTCGCATCGTCGGCGAGGACCGGGTGCACGCGGAGCCGGAGGCCGCCGAGGCCCTCGTCCGCGCCTGCGAGGGCAACCCTCTGGCCCTTGGCCTGGCCGCCGGCGAGGCCGTCCTCACCCCCTCGCGCCCTCTCGTCTCCCACCCCGCCCTGACCACCACCACCTTGGAGAGCGTCCCGATGACCACCGCCGTCGCCTTCGCCGCACTGCCCGAGCCAGAAGCCCGCCTTCTCCGGCTCGCCACGCTGATCCCCGCCCCCGACCTCGACCACTTCGCCGTGGCCGCCGCCACCGCCACCCCCGCCGGACAGACCCTTCACCTGATGCACGAACTCGCGGCCCGCCACCTGCTGGAGCACACCGACCGGCAGAGCGCGCGCGGCGACGTCTACCGCATCCGCCCCGAGGTCCGGGAACTGATCCGCAACCCGGCCGACGCGCGCCGGCGCGTCGTGCAGTGCTACCTCGACCACCTGATCGCCACCGCCCAGGACACCGTCCAGCGCCTCACCCCGCACCACCGCGTCCTGCCGCGCCAGCACCGCCACCACCCCGCCGAGCCGGTCCCGATCACCGGCGACCGCGCCGCGCAGGACTGGCTGGAGGCCATCGCCCCCGCGGTCATGCCCGCCCTCGCCGCCGCCCGCGAACTCGGCGAGCACCAGGCGGCCGTGGTCCTGGTCCACGACCTGTGGCCGCTCTTCCACCGCCTGCGGCGCACCGACCTGAGCGTCCCCTGCCACAAGCTCGGGCTCGGCTTCGCCCGGCTCTGGGGCCACCGCCTGGCCATCTACGAGATGACCACCACCCTGGCCATCTCGCACAAGCGCACCGGAGCCCACGAAGAGGCGCTGCGGCTCTACGAGGAGGGCCGCACCCTCGCCACCGAGGACCAGGACACCAGCCGCATCGCCCAGTGCACAGCCGGCATCGGCGCCACCCTCTACGACGCCGAGCAGTACGCCGCAGCCGAACCCGAACTCACCCGTGCGATCACGCTCTACGCCGACCTCGGCGACCGGCGCGGCACCGGCCTCGCCGAGATCCTCCTCGGCTCCGCCGCCGCCCGCCAGGGCAACACGGACCTCGCGCTCCCGCTGCTCCAACAGGCCCTCACCGACCTCGAATCGCTCACCCCGCCCGACCCACTGAACGTGGCCAGGGCGCGGGTGTTCCTGGGAGAAGCCCAGTCCCTCGCCGGTCAGCACGACCCCGCGAACTGGACCATCAGCATCGCCGTGCAGGAGTTCGCGCACCTCGGCCACCGCCACTGGTCGGCCCACGCCATCGAGTACCTCGGACAGGCCGCCGAACGCGCCGGACAGACCAAAGCCGCCGTCAACTGGTACACCGCCAGCCAGGACCAGTACCGGAACCTGGGCGCCACCCGCGACGAGGAACGCCTCCACAACCGGCTCCTCGCCCTGCTGCACCAGTGACCAGCGCTCACCTGCCCCGCGGCCCGCCGGGCTCGGCGCAGCCCCGGCGCAGCGTCCGAGGCGATCAACAACATCCCAATCAGTCCTGCGAGTTGGGGTCGTTCACCGGATCGTGTGTCATCCGACGCGACACGCCGACACGGCCCCGCCCAGCCGCCTACGGTGGAACACCTGTCGACGCACTCACATACGACAAGCGATCACATGCCCGATCGCGGCTTCGCCGCGCCCTGATCCGGCCGCGCGACCCTTCATATCCGCTCTCCGCCGCTTCGAGAGGAAGAAATCCGATGGCTCACAGGCTGGTTGTGAAAGTCCACCCGGGCGGCCGGCCGACATGAACACCCCGAGCCACCCGGCACCTGCTGCCGGCCGCGTGATGGCGGGAAGCAAGGAGACCCGCCTCGTTGTCGTCCGGGGAAACTCCGCCAGCGGCAAGTCGTCGGTGGCCGCCGGGATCCGGCAGCGGTTCGGTCGCGGCCTGGCCCTGGTCGCGCAGGACAACCTCCGCCGGACCGTGCTGCGCGAACGCGACCGGCCCGGCGGCGCGAACATCGGCCTGATCGACACCGTGGCACGCTACGCGCTCGATGCCGGCTACCACGTCATCATCGAAGGCATCCTGTACGCCGACCACTACGGGGACATGCTCACGGGCCTGGTGGGCGACCACCGCGGTGTCTCCCGCTGCTACTACCTCGACGTCCCGTTCCACGAGACCCTCGCGCGGCATGCCTCGAAGACCGATGCCGAGTACCTCACGCGGGTCACCGAGCGGGAGCTGCGGGACTGGTACCGCGAGCACGACCTCCTGCCCGGCGGCATCGAGACCGTCGTCGGCTGTGACAGCCCCCTCCACGACACGGTCGACCGCGTGATGCACGACACCGGTCTCACGGGTCTGCCCACGCTGGACGACTGAGGCCAGCGCCCGGCCGCCGCGTTCGCGCCGCCGGCCTCCCCCTGACAAGGAGCACCCGAGTGCCCGCACCCGATCCGCGTGCCCGCGCCGCCACGCCGCACGACGCCGACGAGCTGCTGCGGCTGCGCGTCGCGGTCCTGACCGGCCAACCGGTCACCGACCAGTGGCGAGCGACCTTCCGCGACGACGTACGCCGACGACTGGGCACCGACCCGGACCTGTTCGCCTACGTCGCCGACGCACCAGGCGGCGGCCTCGCCGCCTGCGCCATCGGCATCGTCTACCGCGGCTACTGCGGCCCCGCCTACCCGACCGGCCGGTGGGCCAGGATCCACACGGTGGTCACCGACCCCGCCCACCGCCGCCAGGGCCTGGCCCGCGCAGTCACCAGCGCCCTGGTCGCCGCGATCACTCAGCACGGCTGCTCCATCGAACTGCGCGCCACCGAAGCCGGCGTCCCCCTCTACCGAAGCCTCGGTTTCAAGCCCGTCGACGGCTTCATGGCCTTGCTCCCCACCTCCCCGGGCGGCCGAGTAGTCCCGGCTCCACCCGCCTTTCCCTCGACGACTACGGAGTCCCGATGCACGAGACGAGCAGGCTGTCGGTCGGCGTCATCGCCCACGATCTGATCACCAACCGGATCGCCACCGTCCACTACGCCCAGCGCAGTTGGACCCCGCACCCCGCATGGACGGTCCCCGGCGGGAAGGTCGATCCCGGGGAGGAGATCCCCGACGCCGCCGCCCGGGAACTGCGTGAGGAGGCCGGCCTCATCGCCCGCCCGTGCGATCTGCGTCTGGTCCACACGATCCAGGCCAAGGAGGGCTGGGACGGGCTCGGCGGGTTCCTGCTGTTCGTCTTCGCCACCAGCGAGTTCACGGGCACGCTGGTCAATGTCGAGCCGGACAAGCACCTGGAGGTGCGCTGGCACCCCACCACCGCCGTCCTGCCCAGCCCGATGTTCCCGACCTCCAAGGCGGCGGTGGAGGCGTACCTGGCCGGCGAACCCGCGTTCTCCACCCACGGGTTCGGCCCCGGCTCCGGACAGCGGCGCCTCGCCGGGACGTGACCCGGCACCATCCGGCACGGGAACCTTCGCTCGCCGACCGCCCGCACCCGCACCGGCCGATCCCAAGTGCTTCCCGGCCCGCCGACACCGAGCAGCACGTCCCACCGCCTCAACGAAAGGGAGTATGTGACCAGCGCACCCACGCCCCCCACGGACTCGGCCCCGAACAGCGAGCAACTGCTGTTCGGCGGGCCGATGCGCTACGACTACGGCTGGGCCAAGCACGAGCTGGCCAGCGGCAAGGTCACGTTCTGGGCGGTGGCGCGGCAGATGCCGCACTTCCTGCGCCTGGCCGGGCGGATGGCATGGCACGCCGACCGCGTCGCCCTGGTGACCCTGGTCGGCGCCGAGGTACTGCGCGGCCTCGCCGCGGCCGTGGCGCTGATCGCCACCAACCACGCGCTGGCCGCGCTGCTCGCCCCCGGCGATGTCGCCGCCGTGCTGCGCGCGGCGCTGCCTGCGATCGTGGCCGTCGGGGTGATCGCGGGCCTGTCCTCCGGCCTGTCCGCCGCCTCCGGGTGGGCCGGCGACCGGCTCAAGCCCGCGGTCTTCCGCCAGGCCACCCTCGACTTCCTGGGCATCGTCAGCCGCTCCGAACTGGAGGCCATCGAGGACCCGGCGTTCCTCGCCGAGGTGGACAGCACCCGCTGGGGCGCCATGTCCCTTCAGAACATCATCGGCCAGGCCACCTCCGTCCTCACCGCCGTCTTCGGCCTCGCCTCCGCCGCCGGGGTCCTGTCCGTCCTCCACCCCGCCCTGCTGCCCATGCTGCTGCTGATCGCCGCCCCGCGGGGCTGGGGCGCCGTACGCACCGCCCGCCGCCACTACGCCTCCACCCGGGCCTGGCTCCAGCACAACCGGGCCAGCACCCTGCTCGCGGACATGCTGGTCCGCCCGTACTCCGCGGCCGAGCTGCGGGTGCACGCCGCCGGGCCGTTCATCCTCCACCACTACGAGCAGATGGCCCGCGCGGCCGAGAAGGAACAGGCCCGCCTCGCCGGGGCCCGGGCACGCACCGACCTGCTCTCCGCAGCGCTGGCCGGCGCCGCCACCGTCGGCGCGTTCGCCCTCCTGGGCTCGCTCGTCATGAACGGTGCGATCCCCCTCGCCACCGCCGGCACCGCCGTGGTGGCCATCCGCACCGGCTCGGCGAGCATCGGCGGCCTCGTCTCCCAGATCAACGGCCTGTACGAGGAGTCGCTGTTCGTCCGCGACCTCGACCGGCTGCGCCGTGAGGGCCACCGCCGCGCGATTCCCACCGGCGGCACCCCGCTGCCCGAACGCCCCGAGACGATCACCGTCGAGGACGTCTCCTTCACCTATGACGGCCGCGACACTCCCGCCCTCGACAAGGTCACCCTCACCATCCCCCGGGGCAAGGTCATCGCCCTGGTGGGTGCGAACGGTTCGGGCAAGTCGACCCTGGCCAACATCCTGTGCGGCGTCTACCAGCCCCACCAGGGCCGCGTCCGGTGGGACGGCATCGACACCGCGACCGCCGACCGCGACCAGCTCTTCAGCAGCGTCGCCCTGCTCGCCCAGAACTTCCAGCGCTGGTCCTTCACCCTGCGCGCCAACCTGCTCCTGGGCCGTCCCGAAGTCGCCTGCGGCCAGCAGCAGCTGGAGGCCGCCGCCGAGTACGCCGACCTCAACCCGGTCATCGAGGAACTGCCCCGCGGCTGGGACACCCTCATCGCCAAGGGGCTCGAAGGCGGAGCGGGCCTGTCGGGCGGCCAGTGGCAGAAGGCCGCCCTCGGCCGAACCTACCTGCGCCTGACCACCCCCGACGCCCACGGCCGGCTTCCCGCCCTCGTGGTCGTCGACGAACCGACCTCCGCCATGGACCCCGAAACCGAAGTCGAGACGTTCGAACAGATCCGCCAGCTCACCGCCCTCGGCGTCACCGTCGTCCTCATCACCCACCGCCTCGGCGCCACCGCCAAAGCCGACCACATCTTCGTCCTCGCCCACGGAATCCTCGTAGAACAGGGCACCCACACAGAGCTGATGGCCCAGGAACCCGCCACCCGCTACCGCGAGTCCTACCTCCTCCAGGCCGCCCAGTACGACGTCGGCGAGCGCCTGCCCCGCCAGCCGAACCATGCCCCCACCACTGCCTGACCACGCACCGCAGAACCAGCCCCCTCCAACCTACCCAGACCAGAACGGAGTTCACCGTGCAGACCGAACCGGCCAGCACCGCGCGCACAGCCATGGTGAGCGGCTCCACCGTCCGGATCGGCGAACTCGCCGGCCACGGCCGCCCCAGCGAGGACCGGGTGTTCACCACGACCGATGCCCTGATCGTCCTGGACGGCGTCTCCACCGTCACCGACGACCGGCCCCGAGGCGCCTGGTACGCCGACACCCTCGGCACGGCCATCGCCGAACTCCTCACCCGCGAGGCGGATACGGACCTGCGCCAGATCCTCGCCTCCGCGATCCGGGTCGTCGCCGACGCCCACGGCCTCGTCGCGGGTTCCTCGCCGGCGTCCACCGCAGCGGTCGTGCGGCGGAGGGCGGATCAGATCGAGGCGGCCGTCCTGGGAGACAGCCCCGTCGTCGCCATCGGCCGCGACGGCACGGTGCACGCGGTGCGCGACGACCGCCTCGCCCGGCTGGTCGACGCCCGACCCGAAGCGCGGGAGTACCGCGATCTCCAGAGTGCCGGGCACGGCTTCGGCGACCGGCACCGCCTGATCCTCCAGGAGCTGCGCGACTTCCAGGGCGGCGTGGTCAACCGCCAGGACGGATACTGGATCGCCGAGGCCGTGCCCGAGGCGGGCCTCCACGCGGTCACGGCCTCGTGGCCGGCCGACGACCTGGCCGAGGTCGTGGTCGCCACCGACGGCATCACCGCCGGCGTCGAGGAGTACGGGCTGTGCTCGTGGCAGGAACTCGCCCGCGCGTGCCGGCAGGACGGGCCGCAGGCAGTCGCCGACGCCATCGCGCGCGCCGAGCACGAAGACCCCACTGGGCAGCTCTGGCCCCGCTACAAGGTCAGCGACGACAAGGCCCTCGTCTTCTGGCCGCTGCGGGAGCCTGCCGGGCCGGGCCTGACGGAGACGGCGGCTTCGAGCGGGGGAGAGGCCGACCGGTGAGGCGGTTCATGACACCGGGGCGCCGTTGGGGCCGCGAGGGCGGCTCCAACGAGGACTGCGTGCGCCCGCACGTACTGTGGCTGCCGCAGGACCAGCCCCAGGTCCTCGGGTACTTCGAACGCCTTCGGCAGATCACCGCCCGCTGCCCGGACGTGATCTCCTCGGTGAACCCCGACGACCTGCACATGACGGTCCAGAAGATCGACCCGCACACCGCCGCCGGGCAGCGGGTGGATGACGACGTACTCAAGGAGGCGGCCGTCGCGGTGCAGCGGGAGCTGGCCGACCTGCAGCCGTTCACCATCGAAATCGGCCCGGCCCGCGCGTCCGGATCCGCGGGAATCGTGGAGATCTGGCCCGAGCAGCAGCCGACCGAGCTGTACCGCCAGGTGCGCGCCGGCCTCACCGCTGCGGGGCTGCAACTCCCGCCGGCAGAAACGCACTTCTGGTGTCACATGAGCTGCGGATACGGCGTCCAGGACACCGACACGCCCGAGCTGGCCGCCCGCTCCGACCGCCTGGCCTCCGATCTGGGCCGGGCGATCCGGCCGGGCATCCGCACCAGCGCCACCGTTTCGACAGTCTGGCTGGCGTGGGAACACCAGCACACCGACCCGGTCCGCTACACCTTCGAACGCGTCCACGACCTGCATCTCGGACAGCCATGACCACGGCGAGGCCCGCGCCGCCGGACCGCCGGGCGAGGTGGCGCCCCTCGCCCGGCCGTCCGGCACCGCCACCGCGAAGCCGGTCGCTGCCCCCCTGTGCCGGTGGGGCGGCGGCTAGCCTCGGGCCCACCGAACTCCGCACCCCACCGAGTAGGGGCTACATATGAGTTGGACCAGTGACACGCTTCGCCAGGCCGCGTGGTCAGCGTGCGCGGAGATGGAGACCCGCCCGCCGATCGCCCCCCGGACGCCGACCGCCGAGGCTCCGGGGCAGATCTCGCAGGACGCGCTGACGCTCACCAGGCAGCTGACCGCGGTGGCCGCCGTCGGGCCGCCCGCGCTGCTGGCCCGCATCATCAACGGTGCCCTCGAACAATTGGCTCCCGCCCTCGCGCTGGCGAAGCAGTTCGAGCAGTGGCAAGCCACGCGGCCAACGACGCACGCGGTCGGCGGAGCGGACTTCGCCTGGCCGCTGCACCCCGACCTGGCGCAGGCGTTCGAGGTGACCTTCCCGGTGCTGTACCGGGCCTACGAGGCGCTGAAGGAGGCCGCCCGTACCGAGCCCAGCGCCGGTTGGCAGACGCTCGGCAGCCAGGTCCTGCACCGAGGGCCGCGTCTGACGCTGCACCGTGACCAGGTCGTCGAGCCCAACGGCGGGCCGGGGATCTACGACTACATCGACGTGCGGGACGCGGTGCGGATCGTCGCGCTCAACGCGCGGAGCGAAGTCGCCCTGGTCGAGGACGACTTCTATCTCCAGGGACGCCGGGTGGTCCACCTGCCCGGTGGCGGGATGGAAGCCGGGGAGGAGATCGAGGCGGCTGCGCGGCGGGAGCTGGAAGAGGAAGCGGGCTGGCGCGCCGGCCGGCTACGCAGGATCGGTTCGATCACTCCGCTGCCCAGCTCCACCCGCGCCACCACCCACCTGCTACTCGGCACCGCCCTGGAGCGCGGCCAGCTGCACCGGGACGGGACCGAAGCCGGAATGACCGTGCACTGGGAGCCGCTTTCGGGCGCGGTGGACCTGGTCGCCGCCAGCGCGATCCACGAGGCCGGCAGCGTGGCGGCGATCCTCCTGGCCGACCGGCTGCTCCGCGTGGAGGCCCGGTGACGGCGCCCACCGCGCAGGGGCTGCCGCCGGTCGGCTGGCAGCATGACGCCTTACCGCTGCTTCGAGCGTGGGCCGCCGCCGAGCCGCGCATTCGCGACCTGCGGGTACACGGCTCGGCGGCCGAGGGCGCCGAGGGGCTGGACCGCTGGTCCGACCTCGACCTCGCCGTGACCAGCAGCAGCGACCCGCAGGCGCTCGCCGACGACTTCGCCGGCCTGGCCGGCGGCTCGCTCGGCCCGATCTACACCAGCAGCCGCAACGGCGATGAGCACAGTGTCGGGATCCGCCTGGTCCTGCGCGACCTACGCCGCATCGATCTGACCGTTCGCTCGGCCACCGTGCGGGAGCCGGCCCCGGCGGTTCCGCCGCGCGAGACCCAGGAAGTACTGGACGAGCTGGTGAACGCCTACCGGTTCGATGCCGTCCTGGCGGCGGTCAAGGCCGCCCGCGGCGACGTGCTGATCGGCTCCCACCTGGCCCTCCAGCTACCCAGGCACCTCCTGGTCGCGGCGATGATCCTGCGTGACCGCGACACCGGCACCAACCACCACCGCCACGGCGGCACCTCCTGGGACTCCTGGGCCACCGGCTGGCCGCCGCACCCCAGCCCTACAGCCCACCGGCCATCACCTCCGCCATCCGCTTCCACACCCACGTCCTGCACTGTCTGCTGTCCGAGCAGGCACCGAAAGCGGTCGGCGACGAGCAGCCGCTGCTGGCCCTGCTCGACACCGTGGACAGCACCGCCGCCTGACCCCGCCGGCCCCGACCCGCGAACATCCGGCTCGACCGCCGCCCGAACGCGCCCGGCCAACAACGAAGGACCAACCACATGCTGCGCTTCGCGACGTACAACCTCTTCAACCTCGGATCGGTGAAGAGCCGCCAAGAACAGGACCGCTACGACCTGCTCGTCCAGGTGATCCGCGACCTGGACCCCGACGTCCTGGCCGTTCAGGAGATCATCGGCCGGACACCCGAAGCCGCCGCAACCGTGCTGCGCCGACTCGCGGACGACACCGGCCTGGACTGCCAGGCGGTCCGGCCCCACGACGACAGCGCCCCCACCCTCGCCCTGGCGTCCCTCGCAGGCCCCAGGACCGGCCGCGTACACACCGGTGTCGAGGACGTTGTCGTCACGGGTGTACGGCGAATCACCGTGATCGCGGTACAGCGACAGACTGACGCTCGGGGGTGCGGAAGGTCCCCGGTCGTCCACCACGGCCCTGGCCCACGCTCCAGCTCTGCCACCGAGCACGGCGCTCCCCCCTCAGCGCTACCCCCAACCCGCGGTCGGGTCGCTCCCGCAGCATCTCCGCCAACGCATGCCGGCGCACACCGACCGCCGACGACGATCCAGATCTCACGGCCTCACGGTGACAGGCAAGCACGCGCCCCACCTGCCGAGCCGCCGCACTCCCGCCCCCGACTGACGCCGCCACTTCTTCCAACGACGCCGTCACCAACGGCGCGCCGAACCCGAGCGGCGTTCCCGGGAAGCGGTACAAGGCGTCCGCGAGCAACCGGACTGCCTCCTCGCGGCCCTGTACGCCACCGATCCGCTGCTCTGCCCAAGCTGTCAGGCACTCCGCCCACTCCTGGCACTGACCGAAACCGTCATCGACGGCCAGTTGGCCGAACAACGCGCCGTCCGCCACG
Organism: Kitasatospora sp. NPDC091335; assembly: GCF_044757205.1. Classification (NCBI taxonomy): domain Bacteria; kingdom Bacillati; phylum Actinomycetota; class Actinomycetes; order Kitasatosporales; family Streptomycetaceae; genus Kitasatospora; species Kitasatospora sp. NPDC091335. The sequence continues at coordinate 280,468 of NZ_JBIVUM010000009.1, forward strand.
TCTGATCCGCTCCTCTCCAGCTGCCCCGGGCTTACGGCCGGAACACGCTGCTCACCCCAAACGCAGCGCCCAGACCGGCCAAGGATCCGACCCAGGAGCTGTCGCTTCCTCAGACAGGGCACTCAGCCAGCCCTTCAACGCAGGCTACCGCGCGCTCGGGACCGGTGTCCGGCCCAGCTGCCGCGGCATCGGCAGCATCATCGGCCGCCTCGAACGGCGATGCCGAGCTCCAGCGCGAGCAGCGCGCTGGGCACGCGGTACGAGCGCCCGTCGCGCCGGAGCGGTACGGGATAGTCGCCCTGCCGCGCCAGTTCGTACCCGTGGGTGCGGCTGAGGCCGAGAGCACGGTTCGCAGTCGCAAGATCGACCACGGTGGGGAGTTCGAGCAGCTGGGCGATGGTCATGCCGGATCGGGCCTGGACAACGTTGCGCGACATAGGACGCTCCCACTAGAACAAAGATGTTCCCTTTCGGAGAACACCCTGCCATATGATCCGATCTAGATCGAGATACATAAGGTACTGTTCTCATATGGATCAGAAAACATGGTCGGCCGCCGTGGACGCGGCCATCGCTCGCGAGATCAAACGCCGGCGAACGGAGCTCGGGCTGTCCGCCGAGGCCTTGGGGGGCCGATGTGCCGACCTCGGCTATCCGATGACCCGACAGGTGATCGCCAAGCTGGAATCCGGCGCCCGGAACGGGCCCACTCCAGCAGAACTACTCATTCTGGCACGCGCGTTGGAGATGCCGCCCGTCAGCCTGATCCTGCCGCTCGGTCAGGGGCCGACGGCCCGTCCGACGCCTCGCACGGAGTCCACTCCGTGGCAGGCAGTCGCCTGGTTCACCGGCGAAGACCGTGCGGCCCTTCCGGAGCCTCCGGAAGCCGGCTCGCCCCAGGCCGTCCTTGACGCCTTCCGCCGCCATGACCGGCTCGTCCGCACCGCGCTGCTGTCCACCCGGATGGCCGCCGAGCGCCGCCGGGACGCCCAGCTGGCACCGCCGGACGAGTACGAGCGGGCCAGCACCGCTGCCGCCCAACTGGAGCAGGTCGCGCAGACGGACCGGAGTGATCTTCTCACCGCCCGCCGGGCGCTGCGCGATCAGGACTTCTTCCCGCCCCCCCTGCCCGCCGAGCTCTCCCACATCGACCGCGAGGGCACCTGACCGACGACTCCCCGCCGGGCCCACCCCGGCCATCACGGCCTCCGAGACGGCATCCGCCTGCCAGCTTCTGCCCGCCCCGGAGACCCGACCTCCCCAGCCTTCGACCGGAGTAGGCCGACACCATAATGCCGCACGCCCCGACCCTGCCCAACCGCACTGCCAAGAACTCCGTCCGCACCCCGCGCACGCCTTCCGCCGCACCGGTATGCATCTGCACGGACGCAGGCTCACCCAGCCTCCTCTACACCCAGGCGGAGGCTGCGAAGATCCTCAAGGTCAGTCCGGCGACACTTCGCCGCTGGCGCACCCAGCAGCCGTCGCAGGGCCCCGCCTACGTACGCATCGGCGCCCGGATCTCCTACCGGCACCAGGACCTGGCCGACTACCTGACCGACCGCCGCGTCATACCGGGGGTGGCAGCGTGATGAGTGCGCCCGAGCGGATCGACGCACCGGTCGGCGTCAAGCTCTACACCGACATCGAGCACCGACCGGACCGCCTCTCGCCCTACCGCGCCCGTGTACGCTGGGCCGACCCGACCGACCCGACCAGACGCCCCTCGCGCTCCAGCGGCTTCTCCACCGAGCCGGAGGCCCAGGCGTGGCTCGACCGCATCATCAAGGCGAACAACCGCGGCGTCAGCATCGCACTGGCCACCACCGAACTCGGTGACTACGGCGACTCCGTCATGGACCTCGCCATGCGCGGCCTCGAACTCAAAACGCACGACCCCTACCTGGCCGGCTGGCGCCTGCGGGTGAAGCCCACCGTCGGCCACCTACAGATCGCCAGCATCTCGGCCGGCATCGCCGACCGCGCCCTCAACTCATGGATCGCCGACGGCGCCGGCATCTCCACCCTCAAATGCACCATCGCGGTGTGGGTACGGGTCATGGAACAGGCGATCCGCGACGGGATCATCGAGATCAACCCCGCCCGCCTGCACGGCTGGCAGAAGCTGATCAAGAAGGTCGAGGACGAGGAGTTCGAGCCGCGCGGTCTGGCCCTGCGCGACTGGGACATGCTCGACCGCCTGGCCGAGGCCCTGGTCGAGGCCTCCTTCGGCAACTACGAAGGCTGGGGCGACATCGTCCGCTTCGCCGGCGGCACCGGCGCCCGGATCGGAGAGGTCTCCGGTGTCCGCGCGGGCGACATCGACACGCACAACTGGATCTGGAGGGTCTGCCGGCAGACCACCCCGGGCCCCGGCGGCCTCCTCGACAAGGGCACCAAGGGCAAGCGAGCCCGGGACGTCCCCATCATCCCCGAGCTCCGCCCCAACATCGCCTGGCGCATCTCCCGCGTCGGAAACCGGCCCGACGCCCGACTGTTCACCGGCCCGCTCGGCGGCCGGGTCACCACCGCCATCCTGCGCGACGCCACCCACTGGGACGACGTCGTCCTCCAACTCGGCCTGGAGCACCTGCGCCGACACGACCTCCGCCACACCGCCCTGACGTGGTTCGCCGACGCAGGCGTCCCGCCCCACGTCCTCATGCGCATCGCCGGCCACGGCCAGCTCACCACCACCCAGCACTACCTCCACCCCGACCTCCGTTCCATTCAGCGCGCCGGAGCCCAACTCACCGCCTACATCAACGCCACCCGCGGCCTGCCCGGCCCCAAGGTCGAAGTCGAGCAGATCCGCCAACTCGCCCTGACCTCCTGACCTATCCGCAGTGCCTCGCTCCGGACCTCACCGGCCCAGGTAGCGGGATCCTCCGAGACGGTGTGTGGTGGGGGGGCGCGGGGGGGGGGGCCCCCCCCCCCCCCCCCCCCCCCCACCCCCCCCCCCCCCCCCCCCCCCCACCCCGCCCCCCCCCCCCCCCCCCCCCCCCCCCGGGGGGGGGGCCCCCCCCCCCGCCGCCCCCCCCTGCCCTACCCCGTGGGCCTGGACCGCCACCCCCCCGCCCCGGTTCGGGGGCCCCCCCGTGGGGGGGTGGGGGCCCGCCGCGGGGGGGGGCGCCACCACACACCGTCCACGGCCCAGTACCGTCCTCCCGTGGACCACCACGTAGAGCGTCCAGCCTCCTGACCGGAGAGTTCATGTCTTCCTCCCCCGCCAAGTCCGCAATCCGAGACTTCGTCTGCGAGCACCAGGAGCACCTGAGCCGCCTGCTCGTCGTCACTTCCCTGCCGGACACGCCTCCGGCCGCCCAGCACGTCCTGTCCTTCGACGAGGCGGAGCAGGCCGAACACGCAGCCGAGCTCCTGCGCGCCGCCATCCACGGCGCCGGGCCGACAACCGAGTCCCAGCTCGCCACAGCGACTGCCGCGCTGCCCGACGCCGAGGCCGTGCGCCGCGCCTTCCAGCAGGCCCTGCAGGGCTGGTGGCCAGGCCGCTCCCACACGCTCACGAGCAGCTCGCCGCGGCCCCTCACGGAGGAACCTGCCGACGACGACCAGGAGGAGCCCGAGGATGGAGCTCTCGCCAGCGACCGTCGACTGGCCGACCTGCCCGGTCGCGTCGTTCGGGTCATCCACCTCAGGGAGTTCCACATCACCGACCCGGACGCCGTCCTATCCGAAGCCGAGAACGACGGCTGGGAGCCCCTGCCCGTCAACGAGTTGCCCGACGACGATCCCCGAGACCTCACCGGCGCGCTGATGCACCTCGCCACCAGCACCGTCTTCATCCCTGGGACGGACGAACTGGCTGACAATGCCATGGGCAGCATGCTCGACCCGGCCGCCGGCGACGAGGTCGCCGACTGGACCACCACCCCCGTGACCGCAGACTTCGGCACCGGCTACCGCGCGGGAACTCCCGCTCCTCGCCCTGAACCGGCCCCGGCTGCCGAGGAACTGCGCGACTATGCCGCTCTGTTCCCGCTCACCCCTGCCGACGGCGAGGAGGAGGACGACGACTGGCAGCTCACCCCTCGCACCGCAGCAATCCTCCACTCGGCGCTGTCGGTCCTCACCGACCAGGCGTACGACGATGCCGACGAACTCGGCGACGACGCCATCCAGACTGACGAGGACGGAACCTGGGGAGTCTTCGGCCGACTCCCCCGCCTGACCTGGAAGCAGGACCACCAGTGGCGGCGCGCCTTCGCGCGTGCCTGCGACGACCTCGCCACCGACATCGAAACCGGCCAGCAGCCCGAACCAGCCTGCCCCGCCGAGGAGATGGCACTCCACCTCGCCCTTGCCGACGCCCCCTCCACCCGGGAACTCCTCGAAGACCTCCCCAAGCACCAGGCGCTGCCCCGCCACGGCGACGACTACGACTGGGATGCCTGCATCGACCTCCTCTTCCAGGACACCGACATCCTGATGCTCTTCAGCGCGCACCTGGACGGCATCGAAGACCCCGACGACGACGCCAACCAAGCCATGGGCATCGGCGACATGCGCCCCGCCGCCTGGTTCACGCCCTTCGACAACGTCCAAGCCCGCGACCCGAGGCGCGGCTTCCGCCGGTGACCTGCGGCACTGTTGCAGGCTGTCTTCCCGCCAGCCGGAAGGCCTTGAACGATACCCGCTCACGGCGGGGCGAGCCGCGGCCAGGCGGTCCACCGAGTGGACCGCCTCACCAGCCAGCGACGCATGCCAGACCTGGGCGTTTCCGACGCGCGCCGTCCGCTCGGCGGCGCGCGCCGCACAGGCAGCGCCAGCGCCGCGCGATGAGACTCTGCAGCTTCGAGGCCGCCCCGGGCGTCGGCATACGCTCCTATGCTCGAAATATGAACATTGGTGACTTTGTACCCGACTTCACTTCAAAGTGGGCACTAGACGGCGTACTGTGGTCGAAAGAGGACGGACTGCCGGATGGCCTGACCTATCCCCTCTTCGCTCATCTGCTGGACACGGCGGCCGTCTGCCTAGCTCTCTGGGACCTGTACATGTCCGAGGGCCAGCAGCGGATGTTCACCGCCGGACTGGGCCTGGAGCCCGACTCCGATACCGACCGGGAGCGCGCCGGATCACTCCTCGCCTGCTGGGCAGGTTGGCACGATCTCGGGAAGATCGGCGCCTACTTCCAGGTCAAAGTGCCTGCGGAATTTGCCCAGTTGAGAGGCTACCCTCCTCTTTCGTCCGAGGCTCGAGGCCTGTCACATGGTGAGGCCACCCAGCTTTACCTGGCCGTACGGCTCCCCTCGCACGGCTACGACGGCGGCGATGGCCTTCCTGCGGCCTCGCCCGCGCGCCGGCTCGCCCAGCTGCTCGGCGGCCATCACGGCCGCGTCTTCCCGCAGCCGAACCGCAACCGCCTTCGCCATCCGTCCCTCGTCATCAGAATGTTGGGAGAGGGACGGTGGGAAGAGCAGCGGCTTGCCCACCTGACCGCGGTTGCCCAAGCCGTGGGCGATCCGGATCCGCCGGAAGTGCTGTCGGTGGAGGCCGCGGTACTGGCCGGGGAGATGGTGGTGCTCGCGGACTGGCTGGCATCCCAGCTCCCCTTCGTCATCGATCAGTTGGAGCACCTGTCCGAACCGGGAGACCCGGCCCTCGTGGTTCGTCACTGGGAGCAGGCTGTGGCGGCCGGCCCCGGCCTGGTGGAGGACGCAGGCCTTGGTCTGCCGGTGTGGAAGGAGACTCCGGTGTCATGAGGTTCGTCAACTGGTTCGACTTCGAGCCGAACGCCTTGCAGCAGTCGCTGTTGAAGTGGCTGCGCGGGTGCGCGGTTCCGGGCAAGGCGGGGTTGTTGGTGCTGATGTGGCCGACCGGGAGCGGGAAGACCGAGGGGGGCCTGTGGTCGGCGCGGTGGATGGGCGGGCCCCGTATGGGTGTCCACCTGGCCTTGCCGTCGGTGGCCACCACCGACTCGGTGTACTGGCGTGTCTGGCGGTGGGCACGGCGGGCTCTGGCCGCGTCGTCTCCGGTGACGCTGGCGCACAGCCGGGCCGGACGGAGCGGGCAGGGCGCGGTACTCAGTCACGACGACGGCAAGGGGGTGGCCTTGGAGGCCGCGCCGGAGTTCCTCCAGGGGCGCGGGCGGCCGGTGTTGGCGGGGGTGACGGTTTCCACGATCGACCAGGTGCTGCTGGCCGGCCTGAGGATCCGGCACAACGTCCTGCGAATCGGCGGTCTGACCCGCAAGGTGCTGGTGGTGGACGAGTGTCACGCCTACGACCCCTATATGCAGAGCCTGTTGCGGACCGTGCTGGCCTGGTGGGGTGCGCTCGGCGTGCCGGTCGTGCTGATGTCCGCCACGCTGCCGCGCTCGGTGGCCCGCTCGCTAGCCGCGGCCTACCTGTCGGGGTCCGCTCCGGGTGTGCAGCTGCCGGACTTCCGTCCCGCCTACCCGGGGTGGTTCCACCTGGACGGAGCCACTGGCCACCCCACAGTGCAATCGGTGCGCACCAAGCGGAGGAGAGTCCTGGACGTGCGGTTGACCGGCCTGCCCGGATCACACCGGGCGACGCGCCGTGACGCGGTTCCGGTCTGCGACAAGGCCCGCGCCCGGGTCGTGGCGAAGCTGTTCGAGCACAATCAGCAGCTGTGCGTGCTCGCGGTCTGCAACACGGTGGCCTCCGCGCAGCACACCGCGCTGGCGCTGCGGGCCGTTCTGCCGGCGGACGTCGAGGTGCTCCTGGTCCACGCGCACTACCGTGAGATGGACCGCGCGGGCGTCACCACGAGCGTGGAGACGGCCTTCGGCAAGGACCGCACCCACCGTCCCCAGCGCGCGGTGCTCGTGACAACCCAAATTTGCGAGCAGTCGCTGGACCTGGATCTGGATCACGTGGTCACCGATCTGGCACCACTGCCGACGATCATCCAGCGGGCCGGCCGGGGGCGGCGCCACACCGAACTGTCCCGTGTCCGGGTACCGGTCACCGTGCTCGTGCCGCAGACGCACGACGGTCTTCCCGACGACGGCCGGTGGGAAGCGATCTACAGCACCGCCGTGGTCCGGATCAGCCGCGAACTGCTGGAAGGCCACGGGGTGGTCACGGAGCCCGATGACGTCCAGCCCCTGCTGGAGTCGCTCGAAGAGCGCCTGGGCGGCGACAGTCCGGACGAGGACGTGCTGGCCCATCTGGAGGGCGAGCAGGCGATGGCGAACGCGGCCCGCCCGGTGGTCATCCCCCACCCGCGGGAGCTGGTCGACCTGTTCGACCTCACGGACCTGTCCGGGACGGACGAGGAAGCCGCCACACGCTACCGGCTCGACAGCGTCCAGATCCTCCCGCTGTGGCGCCGGCCCGAGGGGCTCTCCATGGAGCCCGACACCTACCTCCCGCTCCCCGCCCGCCTGCCGCACGACCTGGAGCCGATCCGCGAGCGCCTGGTCTCCACCCGGCATGCCACCTGGCAGAAGCACCTCGGCGCCGACGCCCAGCCCCCGGCCGGCTGGGCGAGCGACAAGCGCCTGGGACCGCTCGTCCTGCTCGTGCACCCAGCCCCCGGGAAGCCGGTGCACACCTCCGGGTGGACCGTCTTCTACGACCGCTACCTGGGCCTGGTGGCCCGCCCTCCGACACCGAAGGAGTGAGCGATGAACGCCCCGGCCGACGACTTCGACCTGGCACACGGGGCCTGGATCGACTGCCGATACCGCGACGGCACCACCCGCCGCCTCGGCCTGCACGAGATGATCTCCGACGCGTCCGCGATCGCGGACCTCACCCTGCCCTACCCGATCGCCTACGGCGCCCTCTACCGGATCGCCGCGGCCATCACCTATCGCGTCACCGGTCTGGACCACCTGCGTCCCGGCGAAACCGCCGCCGGCTGGTACCGGCGTCGCAACTCCCGCTTCTCCACTGGCTTCGACCAGCGCGCCGTCGACCGCTACTTCCACAAACACGCCGCCCACCTGCGCCTCTACCACCGACGCTGCCCGTTCCTCCAGGACCCGCGGCTGGCCGAGGAGTGCCCCCGCACCTCGGGCATCGGAAAGCTGGTGATCGGACGCCCCGCCGGCAACGCCAGACCATGGTTCTCCGACACCGCGAGCCAGCGCCACGCAGCCCCGGTGGACTCGCCCGAAGCGGCGCTGCAGACCCTGATGTGGGCCTACTACGGAAGCGGCGGAGCCCTGAGCACCCGCTCCCACGGCACGGTGAACGCGCACGCCGGCTGCATGGCCGCAGTGCTGCGCGGCACCGTCGGCTACCACCCGATCGGCCCCGACCTGCACACCACGCTCCTCGCCCACCTGACACCGCCCGGCGTCGACGGCGGCCAGGGCGATCTCGCGCCCTGGGAGAACCCGACGTCCGCTGACCCGACCCGGCCTCCCCCCTCCCCCGCAGGCCCGGTCTCCCTGCTCACCGCCCGCACCCGGCACGCGATCCTCCTCGTACCGAGCGCTGACGGCCGGTTCGCCACCGACTGGTACCTGACCTGGGGAGCGCGCAACCCGCCCCACAAGCCCGGCAGGGAGGCGGGCGGGCACGTCGAGCCGTTCCCGGACCCCTTCCTGTCCTACCAACGCGCCCGTGAGAGCGGAGCCCCTTCCTCCGCGGTGAGGGCCGACGGCGGACGGCAGTTGTTCCGCGACCTCGATGTCCTGCTCAACGACCCGGCCACCGAGCCGCAACGGGCACGACGCGCACCGACCCGCCCCCAGGTCCTGGCCTCCTGCGACCAGATCCCCGACGAGGTGGTGGACACCCTGCGCCTGCGCGTGGTCGGTGCCGAGCAGGACCGGGAGAAAAGCAACGACCACCAGTGGTGGACCACCACCACACCACCGCTGCTCACCCACACCGCCGCGCGCGACCCGGACGGCGCCCAGCGCATCAGCGACGCCGTCCACGAAGCCGACCTCGCCGAATGGCACCTCGACAACGCCCTGGCCGCGGCCTTCGACGACCGCCCCGCCGACGCGCGGGCCCGCAAAGCCCGCATAGCCCTGCGATTCTGGCCACGCGCCGACACCATCTTCTGGAACCTCTACGACACCGGCCGGCTCGATGACGCCACGCACCGCATGCGCGTGGCCGCGCTGGACACCTTCGACCAGCTCACCGCCGACCTCGCCCGCAACCCTTCGGCCGGCGAGCGCATCGCCCGAGCCCGCGCCCACCTGCCCCTTCCCTCGAGGAAGGCCACGCCATGACCACCACCGCGCCCACCTCGCGCCGCACCCGCGCCGCGAAGTTCGTCGACCACATCGCCCACGCCATCGCCACCGACCGCGCCGCCCGCCGGGCACTGGCCAGCGGACTCGGCCCCTGGCCCGACCAACAACCCCCTAGTCCGATGCACCAGTACGTCGCCCCCTGGCTGCCCCCGGACCTGCACCCCCGCCGCCAGCGTGCCTACTACACCGTAGCCGCCCTGATGAGCAGTGCGAACCGCTCCGGCACCGGCTCACGGACCAGCATCGGCACGGCCCTCGGTCACGCCTCGACCCACATGTCCTCCGCCACCACGAGGCACCAGCTGAACCGGCTCGTCCGGCCGAACCCCGACGGCCCATACGAGGACCTGCGCGGCGCGGTACGCCTCACCGACAACGCGGGCGTCCCTCTCGACTGGGCCCGCCTGCTCGCCGAACTCGACAGCTGGTACTTCGACGGCCCGCGCACCTGCACCACCTGGCAACAGGACTACTTCCGCACCATCGCTCGCCACGAGAGAAGTGACGATCATGACTGACACCCCGGTACCCGCGACCTTCGTCGACATCCACGTCCTGCAGACCATCCCGCTGTCCGGGCTGAACCTCGACGGCGACGGCTGCCCGAAGTCCGTCGTCCTCGGCGGAGCGACCCGCGGGCGCATCAGCGCCTATTCCAAGAAGCGCCCCGTGCGGCTGCACATCGAGGAATCCCTCCCCGACCAGGCATCCGCGCGCACCCGCCGCCTCGTCCACGAGGTCCGCGACCTGCTCATCGGCGAGGAGGGCTGGAGCGAGGAACTCGCCACGTTCACCGCGCTCGACGTCTTCACCGCCGCCACCGGCGGCCAGATGTCCCTGGGCAGTTCCGCCGACGACATCCAGGCCAAGGACCCCCTGGCCACCGCTGCCCTCATCTACACCCCCACCACCACGGCCCAGCGCATGGCGGCCACCGCCGCCCACCGCAAGCACGACTACGAGATCGCCCTCAAGGAAGCCGAAACGGGCGCCGCGAAGCCGCGCAACGGCCGAGCCTCAAAGAAGAAGGACAAGGATCAGGAAGAGGAAGGCCGTACCGTCACCGACCCGGCCGACGTCCACGGCCTGCTCGCCGGCGCCAACGCCGCGATCGCCCTGCTCGGCCGGACCCTCATGGAGATCGACGGCGCCGAACGCGACGCCTGCGTCCAGGTCGCCTCCGCCTTCACCACTCACGAGGCCAACATCGAGATCGACTTCTTCGTCGCGGTCGACGACTACGCCGCCAAGACCCAGGGCGTACCCAACGTCGGCCTGATCGGCGACCAGCGCCTCGTCGCCGGCACGTTCTACATGTTCTCCACCATCGCCGTGCGGTCCTTCGCCGACGCCATCGACAACGACCTGGTCCTCGCACGCGCGGTCTGCCGCGCCTACATCGACGGGTTCATCCACACCATGCCGAAGACCGGCCAGACCGCCTCGGCCGCCTGGACCCTGCCCGACCTCGTCCACCTCGCCGTACGCACCGACCGGCCCGTCAACCTCTCCACCGCCTTCGACAACCCCGTCACCGGCCGCCAGGGCCACGCCGACCCGTCCATCGCCCGGCTGTCCGACTACGCCAAGACCATCCAGCGCCTGACCGCCGACCGCGGCCTGCTCCACTCCCTCCACGCCTACACCGGCACCACCAAACTCCCCGGCCTCGGCACCCGCGTCGACACCTTCGACCAGGCCATCGAATCCGCCCTCGACGCCGCCTTCGGGACCGCGCCATGAGCACCCGTCAGGCCCTCGTCCTGCGCCTCACCGCCCCCATGCAGTCCTGGGGAGTCCGCGGAGGCTTCACCGACTACCGCGACACCGCCTCCCACCCCACCCGCTCCGGTGTGATCGGCTTCCTGGGCGCCGCCCTGGGCCAACCCCGCGACGAAGCCCCCGGCCCACTCTCCGCCCTCGACATCGCCGTCCGCGTCGACCGGCCCGGAAGCCCCATGGAGGACTACCACACCATCGGCGGCCAGAGCCCCACCGAGGTCGTCCCCTGCGCGGACGGCGGACGACGTGCCGGAGCCGTCATCACCCACCGCGCCTACCTCGCCGATGCCTCCTTCACCGTAGTCCTCACCGGCCCGGCAGCCCTCCTGCGCAAGGCCTCCGACGCCCTCGACCACCCCGTCCACCCGCCCTACCTCGGCCGCCGCGCCTGCCCACCGACAACCCCCTACAACCTTGGCATCCAGCACGGCAGCGTCACCCACATCCTCAAAACCGTCCCCCTCGACCAGGAACCCCCACACACCGGCGAACCCGTGACCGTCGACGTCATCACCACCATCGCCCCCGGCGACCCGCGCGCCACCCACACCCTCAACGACGACCCCCACGGCGCCCGCCACTTCGCCGAACGAACCGTCGCCCGCTCCACCCTCACCCTGCCCGCCGCACTCTGCACCGGCCGCGACGCCACCACCCGCTACACCCGACTCCACGCATACCGCTACAGCCCCCAACCCGACCCCCGAGAGGCACGATCATGACCACCGCCCACCTCACCGAGATCCGACTCAACACCGCCTCCCGAGACGTCCAAGCCGACCTGCGCCACGGCGGACTCGGCTTCCACCGCCGCACCGAACGCCTCTTCCTGCCCGACGGCTACATCGCCCCCAGGACCAGCAGCACCGGCCCCCGCCCCAGCCTCGGACTCCTCTGGCGCCTCGACACCACCCGCACCGGCCTGCGTCTCCTCATCCAGTCCACCGACCCACCCGATCTCACCCCCCTCCCCGACCACTACGGCACCGCCCGCACCACCGAACTCGGCCCCTACCTCGACCACCTCTCCACCGGCCAACACGTCCACTACCGCCTCACCGCCAGCCCGGTCCACTGGGCCCGCGACAAGACCACCGGCAAACCCCTGCGCAACCGCATCCCCTGCACCGGCCCCGACATCACCCGCTGGTGGACCCGCCGCGCCCCCGAACTCGGCCTCGCCCCCTACACCACCACCACCTTCCAACTCACCCCCGTCACCGGAGTCGCCGACCACAACCCCCGAATGCGGCTCCCCCTCACCCGCTACGACGGCCTCGCCACCATCACCGACCCCGCCCAACTGCGCACCGCCATCCTCCACGGCATCGGACGCTCCAAAGCCTTCGGCGCCGGTCTCCTCACCCTCGCCCCGCCCAACTGACCGACTCCTCTCGCTCCTTGACAACTGAACAGAAAAGCGCCAACCCGCCCGAAACGCCGCAGCTCACGAAGGGTCCGCCCCGCGCGGCCGGGGGTGTGCCCGGCACCTCGCCGATGGTGACGTTGTCGCAGATGTCCGCCCCGCGCGGCCGGGGGTGTGCCCGCCCAGACCCACGGTGAGCGGGTCCGCATGACGTCCGCCCCGCGCGGCCGGGGGTGTGCCGGGGATCGACGCAGCCGACATCATCGCGTTCACGTCCGCCCCGCGCGGCCGGGGGTGTGCCCGAGAACGCCTCCAGGGCGTCGGCCCGGTCGGTGTCCGCCCCGCGCGGCCGGGGGTGTGCCCTCGTCGTCGTACCGGGCCTGGTCGTCGCGGTCGTCCGCCCCGCGCGGTCGGGGGTGTGCCCCACCACCCGCCCGCCGTCACCATCGACGGCGTGTCCACCCCGCGCGGCCGGGGGTGTGCCCGAGCAGTGCGTGTGGGGCGGCATGGACGACAAGGTCCGCCCCGCGCGGCCGGGGGTGTGCCCTGACCAAGGACCCGTGCAGGTGGACGGGATGCGTCCGCCCCGCGCGGCCGGGGGTGTGCCACCCAAGTACCACTGGGTGCAGCTCAACCCCGAGTCCGCCCCGCGCGGCCGGGGGTGTGCCAAGGGCAGGTCAGGGGCGGTTTCGAGTGGACAGGTCCGCCCCGCGGCGGCCGGGGGTGTGCCGGTGGAGGCGACCGCCCAGTCGATGGCCGAACTGTCCGCCCCGCGCGGCCGGGGGTGTGCCCCGCTGACCCGCCTCCTCGCCCACCAGGAGCGTGCCTGCCCCGCGAGGCCGGGGGTGTGCCCAGGTCACGGAACCCGGTCGGCACTTCCTCGCCTCGCCCGCCTCCGGCTGCCAGGGGCGGGCCTCAGACCGGTTGGACATTCACGGATCGTGAGGTATTCCCTGCGCGGTCGGGGGTGTGCCGTCAAAGGCGCGCGGGAGAGGGGGCGCTGCGCAGTCCGCCCCGCGCGGCCGGGGGTGCGCCCTCGCTAGTCCAGTGCTTGAACATGTGATTGGGAATCCGCCCTGCGCGGCCAGGGGTGTGCCGCGGCACAGCAGGCATTCCGCCTTGCCCCAGCAGCCCGCCCTTCGCAGCCGGGGGTGAGCCGATGGCCGACACGGTCGTCATCTGCAGCATGAAGTACGCCCCGCGCGGCCGGGGGTGTGCCCTCGACCAGATCAGCGCGGATCAGGTGGGGCCGGTCCGCCCCGCGCGGCCGGGGGTGTGCCCGCGACATCGCAGACCGGCAGCATGAGTGCGCCGTCCGCCCCGGCGCAGCCGGTGGTGTACCGCCGAGCAGCATCTCGAACCATTGGACTCCCCAGTTCGCCCCGCACCCCTGGGGGTGTACCGATCGGTGACTTCCGTATCCCGATGGGCCCGTACTCCACCCCGCGCGGCCGGGGGTGTGCCCGCGCGCGTGAACTCCCCCGCGTCGTGCTGGTGGGTCCGCCCCGCGCGGCCGGGGGTGTGCCCATCATCGTCCACCGCACCGGCCACGACGCCGAGTCCGCCCCGCGCGGCCGGGGGTGTGCCTAAGCCGACAGCTGGCGAGCACATCGCCTGCCTGTCCGCCCTGCGCGGCGGGCGTTTGCCTCCTCGTGGTCGTCGGCCACTTCTCCCACCCGCACCGTCTCAGCGATGATTACTGGGCGTAGATGATCACGGGTGGCAGGCAGACCCCCGACGGGCCCCCGGACGCGTCCAGGGGATCTGCGCGACGCCTCCGACACAAGGTCACGAAACCGGCTGACGTCTTGACAGATTCGAGGGCGGTCGCCCAACTGCCTGAAAACATGGCCGGATTGCATCATAGGGTGTCGAAAAATCGTTGGTCACGATTCGATATCGGTCACTGTGGGTAGTCAATTTCGGGGCCGGGAACGCCCCTTCGAGGGCACCTCGCCCCCCGGATTCGACCGCTTCGGGACCACTTGGTCCCCATCTGGTCCCCAGGCGCATACGAACGAATGTTCGCCGAAGCTGACGCCGCGTCATGCAAAAGGCCGTTGACCTGGGCGTTAACCCGGCCAACGGCCTTTCCGACTCACGTCGGGACGACAGGATTTGAACCTGCGACCCCTTGACCCCCAGTCAAGTGCGCTACCAAGCTGCGCCACGTCCCGTGGTCTCGGTACCCGAAGCGATGGCCTGGGGGGCTTCGCTGTGGGCTTCTCGACCTTGTCTCCGGTTGTCCCGGCGACGTGGAAAACAATACAGCACGTCGGGGGGTGCTCGCTGCCAGGTTCGGGGTGGTGGGTCAGGGGGTCGGGTGGCGGGCGTCGTAGGCGAGGAAGGCGGGGCGGCGGGCGGCGAGGAGGAGGACGGCGGCGACGCAGGCGAGGCCGCCGGTGATCACGGAGGTGGCGGGGTTGGAGAGGGCGGCGACGGTGCCGGACTCGAAGTCGCCGAGGCGGGGGCCGCCCGCGACCACGACGATGAAGATCCCCTGGAGGCGTCCGCGCATCTCGTCGGGGGCCGCGACCTGCATCATCGTGTTGCGGAAGATCATGCTGACGGTGTCGGCGCAGCCCGCGACCGCGAGCAGCAGGAGGCCGAGCCAGAGGTTGTGGAGGGCGCCGAAGGCGGCGATGGCCAGGCCCCAGGCGGCGACCGCGGCGAGGATGGCGATGCCCTGGCGGCGCACGCGGCCGACCCAGCCGGAGAACAGCGCTCCGACCAGGGCGCCGACGGCCGGGGCGGAGACCAGCAGGCCGACGGTGCCGGCGTCGCCGCCGTAGAAGGTGACCGCGATGGCCGGGAAGAGGGCGCGCGGCATGCCGAAGACCATCGCGGCCAGGTCGGCGAGGAAGCTGGTGCGCAGGTTGGGCTGTTCGCGCAGGAAGCGGAGGCCGTCGAGGACGGAGGCGCGGCCCTTGCGATCGCCGAGCGGCCGCATGGCGGGCAGGCGCCACATCGCGTAGAGGGTGGCGGTGAAGGCGACGGTGTCGATCAGGTAGGCGGCCTGGACGCCGTACGCGCCGATGAGGACGCCGCCGAGCATCGGGCCCACGGTGAGGCCGAGGTTCATGCTGACGGTGTTCAGGGCGTTCGCCGCCGGGAGCTGGTGGCTCGGCACCAGCCTGGGGATCATCGCGGAGCGGGCGGGCGAGCTGAGGGCGAAGAAGCCGGCCTGGACGGCGACGGCGGCGTACAGGACGGCGACCAGGCCGAGGCCGGCGAGCGCCTGCGCGGCCAGGACGGCCGAGACGGCTGCCAGACCGGCGGAGCCGATCAGGCCCAGCCGGCGTCGGTCGACGGTGTCGGCGATCGCACCGCCGTAGAGGCCGAAGACGACGAGTGGGACGAGCGAGAAGATGCCGACCAGGCCGGTCGCGAAGGCGGAGCCGGTCAGGTCGTAGACCTGGACGGAGACGGCGACGGCCGTCATCTGCTGGCCTACGGAGGAGACGGCCTGCCCGGCCCAGACCCGACGGTAGTCGGGGTGGTCGCGCAGCGGGCTGAGGTCGGCGAACGCCCGGCGGTACCAGGGTGAGTCGGGGACGGCCCCCGGTTCTGACCCGTCCCCCGGTCCGGGATCGGATTCGGGCTCGGCGGAGGAGGATGCGGGGAGGGCGGAGGGCGAAGGAGGCGTGGACGGCGAAGGGACGGCGGACGGGGTGGATGCGGGGGACGGGGTGGAATGTTGATTGTTCGACATAGTCCCCCATGCTCCGCTCCACCCCCGACCCGCCTCGCACCGGCCCCGGCACCGGGACCTCCGGCCGGCCTCCCGCCGACCACCCGCCCGGCGCCCTTCGCCCTGCGCCCTTCGCCGCGTGACCGGGCCGCAGTCCCCCCGCAGGGGGACCGCGCCCGCAGCCGCTACCGGCTCAGCACCTGCTTCTCCCCCGCCTCCACCGCGAAGTCCAGCCGGTTGCCCGGCGGCGGGAACGGGCAGATGAAGAAGTCCGAGAAGGCGCACGGCGGCAGGTAGGCCCGGTTGAGGTCGAGGACGGTGCGGCCCTCCGCGTCCGGCGCCGGCAGGGTGATGAAGCGGAAGCGGTAGGTGTCGATGCCGCTGGTCCTGTCCGCGATCACGCCGCTGAGCAGCTCGCCCGACCGGCTGACGGTCAGCGTGCGGTGCTCGCCCGCCACGGTGAAGGCGACCTGCCCGGTGACGACCAACGGGCGATCCCGGCCGTCGGCGTTCGGAACCACGACGGACTGCGTGTCGCCGTCCTCGAACGGGGTGAAGACGGCGGGAACGGCCCACTCGGGCGCGTACGGGTAGGCGGAGATGCCCGCGAAGGCACCCCGGCGCGGCGCGGCCGGGTCGAAGACCCGCAGGGCCAGCTCGCCCTCGCGCTCGATCGGGACGAGCAGCAGGTCGCCCAGGGTGGCCGTGTCGGCGGCCGGGTCACTGTCCGGACGGAGCAGCACGTCCCCGTCCACCGGTGTGCCGGCACCGTCGACCGTGATGCCGTCACCAGCCGCCGCCCGGACCCGGACGCCCTCGGCGTCGGCCCACCAACGCCCGGGCAGGCCGGGGACCTCGGTGGGCTCGGGCTCCAGCCAGTGCGTGCCGGTGAGTGCGAGCTGGCCGTGCGGCGCGCTCACCGACGCCGCCCGGCCGTCACTCCAGTGCTTCCAGTCCTCCGCGGCCGTCGCCGTCATCGGTCCACCCTCCCGGTCTGTCCGCGGACGGCCCGCCGTTCGGACCGCCCGTCTCGATCATCCACAACGCCGTCCACGCGGACGGATCATTCCCGTCGGCCCGAAGCCGCCGAAACTGCCACACGGCGGCAACGCGCCGACACGGGACACAACACTGGGCACACCACGGGCCACGGACTCGCCTACCCGTCGCGCCGCTTCAGCGGCCGGAAGAGGCCCTCCTGCACCACCGACACCACCAGCTGCCCGTTCCGGTCGAAGATCTGCCCACGCGCCAGACCGCGCGCGCCGTGGGCGATCGGGGACTCCTGCTGGTAGAGCAGCCAGTCGTCCGTCCGGAACGGCTGGTGGAACCACATCGCGTGGTCGAGCGAGGCCATGTCGAAGTTGCGCTCGCCCCACAGCGGCTCGACCGGGGCGCGGACGGCGTCCAGCAGCGTCATGTCGCTGGCGTAGGTGAGTGCGCACACGTGGATCAGCGGGTCGTCCGGCAGCGAGCCGTTGGTGCGTAGCCACACGCCGCTGCGCGCCTCGACGCCCGCCAGTTCCTCCTTCGTCCAGCGCAGCCGGTCGACGTAGCGGATGTCGAAGGGCTGGCGGCGGCTGATGAACGGGGGCAGCTCGCCGAGTCGGGAGCCGACCTCGTCCAGGGCACTGGGCAGGTCTTCGGGGGCGGCGACGGACGGCATCGGGAACTGGTGCTCGATGCCGCCCTCCTCGGGCCGGTGGAAGTCGGCGGTGAGCGCGAAGATCGACCGGCCGCCCTGGATCCCGAGTACCCGACGGGTGGTGAAGGAGCGGCCGTCCCTGATCCGGTCGACCTGGTAGACGATCGGCAGGCCCGGCGTCCCGGGGCGCAGGAAGTACGCGTGCAGCGAGTGGACAGGGCGCGCATCGTCCACCGTGCGCCCCGCCGCGACCAGCGCCTGCCCCGCGACCTGGCCGCCGAACGTCCGTTGCAGCGCTTCCTCGGGGCTTCGCCCACGGAAGATGTTGAGTTCGATCTGCTCAAGGTCGAGCAGATCGACAAGGTCGTCGACGGGGGTACCCATGCGCACGCTTCCTCTCCGGACTCCGAACGAATTCTCCAGCTCACTCGAATCCTCTGGCGACCCGGGTCATTCCCGCGCAGCACGCCGGAACTCCTAGTTCACTCGAACGAGTAGTCGAGTCAGCGAACAGATGACGGACGGAACGAGAGCACGGCGACGGACGAAAGAGCGGCGACGGACGGGGAGGCAGCAGCGGAAAGGACGAAGCGGCACCGGATGACCGAGCCCGGCGGAGGGCGCCTCCGGCTACGCGCCCAGCCCCGACTCCCGCACCGTGATGTTGAGCCGCCCGACCAGCCCCAGCGCCGGGTCCGCCGTCCCCGGCAGCGTCCGCACCACCCCGTGGTACGCGAACCGGGCCGGTCCGCCGAACACCAGCAGGTCGCCGCTGCGCAGTTCCAGGTCGGTCCACGGCCTGGTCCTGGTCTCGGTGTTCCCGAGCCGGAAGACACAGCCGTCACCGAGCGAGAGCGAGACCACCGGCGCGTCCGCCCGCTCGTCGCGGTCCTGGTGGAGGCCCATCTTCGCGCCGTGCGCGTAGTGGTTGACGATCGCGATGTCCGGCTCGTACGACGCCGCGCCCGCGACCTCCCCCAGCGCGGGCCCGTACGCCTCGGCGACGGCCCGGTGCGCAAGCGTCCCGAGCAACGACGGGAACGGCTTGACCGGCGCACCGTCCTCGGCGATCCGCCGGTACCCGTACGGGTACCAGTGCAGGCCGAGGCTCACCATCCGTACGGACATCATCCCGCCGGTGGGCATCCGCACGGTGTGCAGGCCGGCCGGCGGGCGGGCCCACTCCCGGCAGGCGGCGACCAGGCGGCGTTGCGCGTCGAGGTCCAGCCAGCCGGGGAGCAGGACGGCGCCGGGGGCCGGCTCGGAGCGCTCGCGCGCACCCGCGGACCCGCTCGGGTCACCGAACAGCTCTCCCTGGATCACCCCACCATCCTCGCGCACCGCCCTGCCCCGGGCCCAGCCCACCGCCGCGAGCGAACGGCACTCCGGGCACCCGGCCGAACGCCGCGGATCGCCGCGGATCACTGCGGATCACTGCGAAAACGCCGACGGCCGCTCCCCCGTCCGGCGGAAACCCGCGTGACGGTGGAGCGTCCGTGGCAGCCGAGCACGTCGGTGCCCGCTCGGGGCACCGGAACGGTGAGGGCCGAGCAGCCGATGTCAGCTGCGCAGGGAGCCTCGGGCGTCCGGGGAACCTCAGATGCTGAGGGTCTGGCCCGGGAGGATCAGGTCCGGGTTGCCACCGATGACCTTGGCGTTGTTCTGGTACAGGTCGTGCCAGTCCAGGCCCTGCGCGGCGGCGATGGAGCTCAGGGTGTCACCGGCCTTGACGGTGTAGTCGCCCTTGGCGGCCGGCTTGGCGTCGTTCGAGCGGTTCCAGGACTTGGCGCCCTGGTCGGCCTTCGGCGCGGACTTCTGGGCGTCGGCCTTCTTCTGGACATCGGTCTTCGGCGCGGCGGCCTTGGGCGCGGCGTCGTTCTTCGGCGCGGCCTGGGCCTTGGGGGCGGCCTTCGGGGCCTCGGCCGGCTTCGCGGCCGGAGCGGCGGGCTTCGGGGTCTGCGCCGGCTTGGCGGCGGTCGAACCGGTGCCGGCACCGGCGGTGGAGCCCGCCGAGGTGTCGACGGCGGCCGGGGTGCCGCCCTTGGTCAGGCCGGCCTTGACGGAGCAGACGGGCCAGGCGCCCGGGCCCTGCGAGGCGAGGACCTTCTCGGCGACGGCGATCTGCTGCGCCTTGGTGGCCTGGTTGGCCTGCTGGGCGTAGGCGGTGCCACCGAAGGCGGCCCAGGTGCTGGAGGTGAACTGGAGACCGCCGTAGAAACCGTTGCCGGTGTTGATGGCCCAGTTGCCGCCGCTCTCGCACTGGGCGACGGCGTCCCAGGTGGAGACGGACGCGGCGGAGGCCGAGGTGGCCGTGACGAGGCCGGCCACCGGCAGGGCCGCGACAGCGGCGCCCGCCACGACAGCCATCCGGACGCGGTTGCGCTTGGTGGCGGTGGAGGTGGTGGCAGCGGCGTTCTCGTTACGGAAGGTCATGAGGTTCCTCTCGACAGCCCCGGGCGGACATGCGGAACCAGGCCCTGGAAAGGACCGCGATCGCTTGCCGCGTCCGTCGGGCGGCCGTGCACGTGTCGGACGTGCCGCTGCCGCCCCTGGCCACCCAGCCGCTCGCCGACGACCTGTTCGAGCGATCGCGTCGGCGGGCACCTGCCACACCCGGCGGGCCGGGGGGTGGTGCGTCGGGGGTGAGCCCGGGTGGCGCTCGTTGCGCCGACCAAGAAGCTACGAGCCGTTCGGCGGCGAAGCCAAAACTCCGGCGGTCCGCCCAGCTCAGCCAAGGGTTACCGGCGGTAAGACCCACATAATCATGTCCGAAATGTCGGACTTGGACATCGATTCCTAGATCAAACATCCAGTTCACGTGACTCACCTCACCGTTCCAATCCGGCAGTCCCGACACGAACATCGACAGATTGCGACCACGAGAACACGCCTCGCGGTCGGATCCGGGGCAATTACCGTCAGCATCGACGGGCACCCGTGACGCCTGACACAGGTGCCCGTTGGGCATGGCGACCTCCCGCGTCCGCCCCCGAACCCCATCCGCACCCATCCGAGGAGACCCCTGTGCCGCGCATGCTCGACGTCAGCGACGAGGTCCGGTCCGAGATCGGCGACGACGAGGCCGACCGCCTGCTCGGCGGTGACCGCGCCCCCGACAGCTACGAGTGCACCTCCTGCCGGACTCCCGGCGACACGCACGTGGAGCCCACCAGCACCGTGCTGTTCGTCGGCGAGGAGACCGCCGTCCTCGCCTTCGCCCACGCCCGCTGCATCCCCTCCCAGGTCGTACCGGTCTCCGAGGAGCAACTGGTCGGCGCCGTCCGAAGCATCAGCCAGTCCCAGTCCGGCGCCCCGGACCTCGCCGTCCCCACCGCCTCGCCGGCGGCCCCGGCTCCATCGCCCGCCACCCCCGCCGGCCCCGCCCCCACCCAGCCGACCGCCCCCGGCCAGGCCGCCATCCTCGGCATCACCTGCGGGCTGGTCCTGCACGGCAAGGCCGGGCACGCCTCGCTGGTGGTCGAGCCCACCGGACCGGTCGGCCGTCCCGGCAGCACCTCGGGTGAGGACGAGTTCCTCGACCTGCTCCAGGACGCCGGCTTCCAGCCCGTCACCGACCTGGACGAGACCCCGGAGCAGCTGCCCGGCTGGTCGGTCCTGGTCGCGATGGGCAAGCTGCACGCGGTCCTCCAGCCCTCCGCGACCGGCGGCAGCACCGGCTGGTGGCAGGCACACCAGCCGCTCCAGGTCACGGACGCCTGGCGAATGGCGGCGAGCCAGCTCTCCGAGGTGACGATGTACGCCGTGCCGGCCGGGCTGGTCGGACGCCAACCGCGCGAGGACCTGCTGCGCCAGGCCCTGGAGCGGGCGGTGGCACTGGGCCAGGTGGTCGCCGCGTCCCTGCCGCTCGCCGGCACCTGATCCGCCTCCGTGCCCACGACGCGCCGGAAGGCGGCCGCCCACCCCACGGCCGCCTTCCGGCGTCCCGCGTCGGCCCCTGCCCCGGCGTCACACATCGACCACACCCCGGCGTGCCGGCGCCTCCGCCAGGCGCGCCCGCCCGCCTCGCGCTCCGGCGCGTCGACGCGCCCGCGCCCCCACGCCCCGCATCCCCCGCCCCTCTCGCTCGTTGGCCCCTACGTGTACAGCTACGACGTCTCCGCGTCCCCCGGCCGGTCCGCCACCGCTTCCCGCTCGATCCCGGGCATGCGTCCGTCGTACGACGCCGAACACCCGCACTCGGCCACGCCGATCTACGACGAGCTGTACTCGGAGTACCGGCGCCTCTTCCGCGCCCTGCCCGGCGACCGCTCGGGTGAGGAGGACCTGAAGTTCACGGGCTTCGCGGTCCGCGACGGCTACCCGCTGCCCGGCGAGCAGCGCCCGTACCCGCCCCAGCAGCAGGCGTTCCACACCCTCGCGGGCCAGGTGCCGGGGCTCCCCCAGTTCATGCCTGGCTCCCAGCACCATGGCACCGGCCCCACCGGCGTCCAACAGCACGGCCATTCCGGCAGCCACCTCGGGGCCCATGCCGGCAACCACCTCGGGGCCCATGCCGGCGCCCACACCGGCAGTCACGCCGCCGGGGCCCACGGCGGAGGGGCGCACACCGGAGGGCCGCACGGCGGAGGAACGCACAGCGCCGGTTCGCACGGAGCCGGTCACCACCGCGGTCACACCGCCGGCCACGCCGAGCCCGTCGCCTCCACCGGCGACGCCCTCGGCCACGGCACCGCGGCCCCTTCCCCGGCCCAGCCCGCGGTCCCAGCCGCCCAGTTCACCAACGGCCACGGCTGGGTGGCGGCCGGCTACCTCGGCGCCGCCCCGCACCCGATGCCGGTACCCGCGCCCGCACCGCCCGCGCCACCCGCGCCCTCCCCGGTGATGGGTACGGTCACCGGTCTCACCACCACCCGGTCCACCGGCGGCCGCCACCGCCAGATGCTCTCCCTGCCTCCGGGCCCGACCGGCGACCACCGCTGACCCCTCGGGCGACCACCGGCGCCCCCGCCGAACGCAGGGAGGGCCCCGCCATGGTGGCGAGGCCCTCCGGTCGCCGGTCAGAGAACCGGCCGCTCCTGTCTACTTCTTCTTGCGCTTCTCCCGGACCCGCACCGAGATCGAGATCGGCGTCCCCACGAAGCCGAACTCCTCACGCAGCCGGCGCTCGACGAAGCGCCGGTAGCCGGCCTCCAGGAAGCCCGAGGCGAACAGCACGAAGCGCGGCGGACGGATGCCCGCCTGGGTGCCGAACAGGATGCGCGGCTGCTTGCCGCCCCGGATCGGGTGCGGGTGGGCGGCGACCAGCTCGCCGAGGAAGGCGTTCAGGCGCGCGGTCGGGATACGGGTCTCCCAGCCCTCCAGCGCGGTCTCGATCGCCGGGACGAGCTTCTCCATGTGCCGGCCGGTCATGGCCGAGACGTTGACCCGCGGGGCCCACTGCACCTGGACGAGGTCGCGCTCGATCTCGCGCTCCAGGTAGTAGCGGCGCTCCTCGTCCATCTGGTCCCACTTGTTGTAGGCGATGACGACGGCGCGCCCGGCCTCGACGGCCATCGAGATGATCCGGGTGTCCTGCTCGGCGAGGGTCTCGCTGGCGTCGATCAGGACGACCGCGATCTCCGCCTTGTCCAGCGCGGCCGAGGTGCGCAGCGAGGCGTAGTAGTCCGCGCCGGCGGTCAGGTGGACCCGGCGGCGGATACCGGCGGTGTCCACGAACTTCCAGGTCTTGCCGCCGAGTTCGATCATCTCGTCGACCGGGTCGCGGGTGGTGCCGGCCAGCTCGTTGACGACGACGCGCTCCTCGCCGGCGACCTTGTTCAGCAGGCTGGACTTGCCGACGTTCGGCCGGCCGATCAGCGCGACGCGGCGCGGGCCGCCGGGGGCGGCGTCGCCGAAGGTCTGCGGCGGGGCCTCGGGCAGCGCGTCCATGACGGCGTCCAGCAGGTCACCCGAGCCGCGGCCGTGCAGGGCGGAGACCGGGAACGGCTCGCCGAGGCCGAGCGACCACAGGTAGGCGGCCTCGGCCTCGGTGGACGGGCCGTCGACCTTGTTGGCGCACAGGACGGTCGGCTTGCCCGCCCGGCGGATGATCTTGATCAGGGCTTCGTCGGTGTCGGTGGCGCCGACCGTGGCGTCCACCACGAACATCACCGCGTCGGCCTGCTCGATGCCCAGCTCGGCCTGGGCGGCGACCATGGCGTCGATGCCGAGGACGTCGATCTCCCAGCCGCCGGTGTCGACCACCTTGAAGCGGCGGCCGTTCCAGGTGGCCTCGTAGGTGACCCGGTCGCGGGTGACGCCCGGCTTGTCCTCGACGACGGCCTCGCGACGGCCGATGATGCGGTTCACCAGGGTCGACTTGCCGACGTTCGGGCGGCCGACGACGGCCAGCACCGGCAGCCGGACGTGCTCGGCGCCGTCCGCGCCGTCGATGCCGTCGAGGTCGAAGCCCTCTTCGGCGGCGAGCGCCATGAACTCGGCGTAGTCGGCGGCGTCCAGCTCACCGTGGTCGGCGGCGGAGTGCTCTGCGGTCATGTTCGTCTGTTCCGTTTCCCGGCCCGGCCCTTCCCAGGGGCGTGCCGTGCGTACCTGCCCCGCTCGGGGCAGCGCGATGGTTGTCTCCGCGGCACCTCGACGGCCCGCGGTTCACTCGATGGTCGGCCCGACCGGCGGTCGGACCTGTTCTGCCGATTCGGCTACGGCCGGCCCGGCTGTGGCCCGTCCGGCTGCGGTCGAACCCGCCCGGACGGCCCGACGCCGGTCGCACCGGCTCCGGCCTGATCCACGGCGGTCAGACCGAGGACAGCCCGGCCCGCTCCTCCACAAGGCCGGCGATCCGGTCGATCACCTGCTCCAGGGTAAGGGCACTGGTGTCCACCAGGACCGCGTCCGCGGCCTGGGTCAGCGGGGCCGTCTTCCGGGAGGAGTCGGCGGCGTCGCGGCGGGCGAGGTCGGCGGCCATCGCGGTGATGGTCGCCTCGTCCACGCCCTTGGCGCGCAACTCGGTCGCCCGGCGCGCGGCCCTGGCTTCCTCGGAGGCGGTCAGGAAGACCTTGACGGTGGCGTCCGGGAACACCACGGTCCCCATGTCCCGGCCCTCGGCGACGATGCCGCGCTCGGCGACCTCGGCGCAGCCGCGCTGCAGCTCCACCAGCCGGGACCGTACGGCCGGCACCGCGGCCACGGCGCTGACCTGCGAGGTCACCTCGGGGCCGCGGATCGGGCCGGACACGTCCTGGCCGTCCACCGTGATGGTGGGGCCGTCGGCGTCGGTGCCCGAGACGATCACCGGCTTGCCGCACGCGACGGCCACCGCCTCCGCGTCGTCGATGTCGACCTCGTTGGCCAGCATCCACCAGGTCATCGCCCGGTACATGGCGCCGGTGTCCAGGAAGCTCAGGCCCAGCCGGGCGGCGACCGCCCGCGAGACGGTCGACTTGCCGGAGCCGGAGGGTCCGTCGATGGCGACGACGACCGGGGCGTGCGCTCGGTCGGCAGTGTCCACGGGCGAACCTCTCTCTGAGCATGGAAGCCGGAGCCTGGGCAGGCGAGCGGCCGGGGAGTGTCTCCCTCAAGGTTAATGGACCGCCGACGTGACACATTCCGCGCCGTCCGGCCCGACCAGTCGATCCTGATCAGTCGGTCCCGAACAGTCAGTCTCGACTGGTTGATTCCGACTAGTCGACATCGACCAATTGCCACTGACCATCCGCCCGGCGCGGCGCCTCTTCCGCCCCGCCCCGCCGCTACTCCACCATCTCCAGCACCGCGGTCCCCAGCCGCGGCCTCAGATACTCCCCGTCCCGCTCGATCCCGAGCACCCCGCCGACCAGCACCATCGGCACCTCCCGTCCGAGTACCTCCCACACGAACGGCACCTTGGACACGTGCGAGGGGAAGTCGTTCACCTCGAACGCCTCCTGGTGGTACTCGCGGCCCGCCGCCTCCCGCCAGTCGAAGGAGCGCCGCAGCCTGGGACCGTCCGGCGTCTGGGTGTGGGCGAGGAAGGCGGTGAGCCAGCCGGTCACCCGGGGCCCGCCGGACATCGAGCGCCACTTGAACAGCGAGCGCCAGAAGTCCTCGTCCACCGGCCCGCCGGCCGCCGTCGCGGCGATCTCGTCCACCACCGGCCGCAGCTGCGCGAACCACGGCGCCAACCAGCCGAACCGCTGTGCCAGTGCACCCACCCCGGCCGCCAGCCGCGCCCAGTCCCCGGCCGTGCCCTCCAGCCGGACTCTCGGGATGCCGCAGCGGGTCTCCCAGCGGAAGTCGTAGTACGGGCTGACCACGTCCATCAGCGCCACCAGCGCCGAGGAGACGTCGTCCGGCGTCGTGGTGGAGAAGTCCGGCCGGAAGAGGTCGACCAGTTCCGCGCCGACGGCCGCCACGAGCGGCTCCCGCACCAGCCGGACCGAGCGCGACCAGTCCGGCCCCGCCCCGGCCGCCGGCCCCGACCAGTCCGGCCCCGCCCCGACCGGTCCCGACCAGACCGCCGCCGGCCCCGCCAGGCCGTCGTCCCGCACCACGATCGGCGCCCGGCGCCCGCCGACCGCGCGGAACAGCGCCCGGTACCGCGGCGGGTACATCCGGACGTGCACCGCGACCTCGTGCACCACCGCGTACCAGAGCACGTCCGGGGACAGGCTCAACGGCAGGTGCTCGGCGAAGGCGGCACGGGCCGCCCGCAGCAGCAGGCTGACGGTCGGCTCGGGCTCGGCGAACTCCGGGTACAGCGGTACGGGCCTGGGCCGCTCGTACATCGCCTCGACGCTGCGGTGGCGGAGCAGGAAGCGCTCGCCCAGCACCGCCCGCAGGAACCGCTCGTTCCCGAAGTCCACCGGATCACCAGCGAACCCGTGCCGGGTCTCCCCCAGCGGCAAGTCGATGATCACACCCGCCCCCTCCCCTGGCCGCCCGCCCGGACCGCCGCCCGGGGCCTCGGCCCAGGCCCCCCTCGGACCTCAGTCCCGGACGCTCCAGCCGCTCGCCCGCAGCGCCTTGGTCAGTCGCTTCACCGCCGTCGGCGCCACCGACAGCTGGACGAAGCCGACCTGCTGCCCGGTCGAGTGCTCGATGACGACGTCCTCGATGTTGACCCCGGCCTCGCCGACCTCCCCGAACAGCCGGCCCAGCTCGCCCGGCTGGTCGCCCAGCACGACCGCCACGGTCTCGTACCGGGTGGGCGGCGCGCCGTGCTTGCCGGGGATGCGGGACTGGCCGGTGTTGCCGCGCCGCATGACCGCCTCGATCCCGGCCGCGCCCACCCGGCGCTCGTCCTCCTCCACGGCCTCCATGGCGCGCAGCGCGGTGACGGTCTCGCCGAGGTCGCGGGCGACCGCCTCCAGGACGTCGGCGACCGCACCGGCGTTGGCGGAGAGGATGTCGACCCACATGCCGGGATTGGAGGCGGCGATCCTGGTGACGTCGCGCACGCCCTGGCCGGAGAGCCTTATGGCGGTCTCGTCGGCGTTCTCCAGTCGGGCCGCGACCAGCGAGGACACCAGCTGGGGGGCGTGCGAGACCAGGGCGACGGCCCGGTCGTGTTCGGCGGCGTTCATCACGATCGGGACCGCGCCGCAGAGCGCGACCAGCTCCAGCGCCGCGTTGAGCGTCTCGGTGTCGGTGTCCGCGGTCGGGGTGAGCACCCAGGGTCGGCCCTCGAAGATGTCGGCTCGGGCGGCCAGCGGGCCGGAGCGCTCGCGGCCGGCCATCGGGTGACTACCGATGTAGTGGACGGTGTCGCAGCCGAGTTCGGCGATCTCGCTGCCGGGGCCGGCCTTCACGCTGGCGACGTCGGTGTACCAGTGCGCCAGGTTGCGGCGCTGGCAGTCGGCCAGCACCTTGCCGACCAGAGCGGGCGGGACGGCGATGATCGCCAGATCCACCTGGCCGTCGACCGGGTCGGTGATACCCGCGCCGAGCGACTCGGCGGTGCGGGCGGCGTCCGGGTCCGCGTCCTCCAGGTGGACGGTCAGCCCGCGGGCGGTCAACGCGAGCGCGGCGGAGGTGCCGATCAGTCCGGTGCCGACGACGACGGCAGTGCGCATGGCGGGTCGCTCTCCTCATCACGATTCTCGACAGGTGCCGGGACCGTCCGGGAGCACCCGCGCCCCATCCTCCCTCATCCGCCCGGCCCAAGTCCCCACCTCTCACCCGGCAACCGGAACGACACCTCCGGCAGATTCCGGCGCCGGCAACCGCGCCGGGCCCGCCCCCGTCCCACACAGTGCACACGCCGCACCCGCGAATCCGGGGACGCCCGCCCCGAATCCGGGCAGACTGGCCGCCCGGGAACGGGGAAGGCGCGGCAGCGCGACACACGACAAGCGGCACACGGCAGGCGAGCGGACCCGACAGTCGGGCCAACGGAGCAGAGACGCGCGGGCGCACCGGAAGCCCACGAAGTACCGGCACCACCAGCGCCGTACAGCGGGTGGGACGCGGCACGCACCGCACAGCGGGCGCCACACGAACGAAGGGGTTGCGCATGGACGAACAGCACAGCGGCCGGAACGGGCAGTCGAAACCACCGGCCGTACCGGCCCACCCGTCGGTCCTGGAGTCCGTCGTGGTGTACGCCGAAGGCGCGGTGTGCCGACGACGGGCCACCGTCCCGGTCCCGCCCGGGGGACGACTCCGGCTGACCGGTCTGCCCGCCGCCGTGGACGGCCACTCGCTGCGTGCCCGAGTGCTCACCGGACCGGCCGGAACCGCGGTCACCGAGGCCCGGCTGGAGCTGCTCGCCGAACTCCGTGAGCCGGAGGAACTCCACGACCTGAAGCGGGCGCTGGACGAGACCACCGAGCACCGCAGCACGCTCGCCGAGCGCCACCGGCTGGTCCTGGCCGCGATCGCCGAGACCACCGCGCTGCGCGCCGTCCCGCCGCAGCGCCGCCGCGAGGAGCCGCTGCGCCGCACGCCCGCCGACGCCTGGCTGGAGCTCGCCGACTTCGTCGACGAGCGGCTGACCCGGCTCCAGGAGCGCGCCGAAGAGCTCACCCAGCAGCTCGAACTGGCAGACCACGAACGAGACTTGGCCGCCGACCGACTGGAGCGGGCGTCCACCGCCGACCCGGCCGAGCCGATCGGGACCAGCACCACCGTCCTGCTCACCCTCACCACCGGAAGCACCCCGGAACGCAGCCTCGAAGACAACATCGAGGACAACGCCGGGGACAACGCCGAGGACAACGCCGGGGACAGCCCCGAGAACACCTCCGGCGGCACCCACCCCGACCTGGAACTGGAACTGGAGTACGGCGTCCCCACCGCCCGCTGGGTGCCCGCCTACCGCCTGTCCTACCGGACCGGCGCCGACACCGCCCACCTGGTCCTGCGCGCCGCCGTCGCCCAGCGCACCGGCGAGGACTGGACGGGCGTGCGCCTCGCCCTGTCCACCGCGGACCTCGACCGCCACACCGACCTGCCCCGGCTCGCCTCGCTGCGGATCGGCCGCAGCCAGCCCGCCCCGGCCCCGTCCGGCTGGCGCGAGCCCCCGGCCGGCCTGACCGACCTCTTCACCGGCTACGACGCGGCCGGCGCCGACCGCCCCGCCGCACACCGCGGCCCCCACCTCGACGCACGTCACCGAGCCACCGCCCCCGCCCCGCCCTATGCCGCACACCTCGGCGGCGTCCGTCCGGGCGGCCCCCGGGCCGAGGCCTTCGCCGCCGAGGAGCCGATCGCCCTCGCCGCCCCCGGCCCGTACGGCGGCGGCCTGCTCAACGCCGACTACCCGATGCCCACGTCCCCGGGAGGCCCGGTCGCCCCGGCCGCCTTCGCCGGCTACGGCGCCCCACCGCCGGCTCCCACCCCGGTCCCGGCCCCCGTCGTCGCCGCGGCGTCGCTGCCACCGGACCCGGGCGGCCTCCCACCCACGGAAGCCCGCCGCCGCGTCGGCCTCGCCGCACCGCCCCCGCCTGCCGGTTTCACTCCGGACGCCACCCTCCTCGACTACCCCGACCTCGTCCTGGCCGGTCCCGACGAACCCGCCGCCCGGCGCGGCACCCTGCACCCGCGCCCCGAACGGATCGAGCGCGAGGAACGGGCCTGGACGCTGCCCGGCGGCAGCGGCGACCCCCGGGTGGGCGCCCTCGCCCTGCCCCGCCACGCCGTACCGCCCCGCGAATCGGCCGGCTCCTTCGACCACCGGTTCGACGCCGCCGCCCCCGCCGACATCCCGTCCGACGGCACCTGGCACACCGTCACCGTCGGCGAGATCCCGCTCGCCGTCCGCCCCGAGTACGTCACCGTCCCCGCCGTCGAGGAGAAGGTGTACGCGACGCTGGTGCTCGCCAACCGCACCGACCAGGCCGTCCTGGCCGGCCCGGTCGAGGTCACCGTGGACGACGAGTTCCTGCTCACCGCCGCCCTGCCCACCCTCGCGCCCGGCGGCACCCGGCGGCTGGGCATCGGCGTCGCCGAGAGCATCGAGGTGGCGCGCCGCACCGAGCTGCACGAGTCCACCACCGGCAAGCTGAAGGGCAACAGCACCGTCCTCGACCACCGGGTGCACGTCCAGTTGGTGAACCGGCTCGGACGCGGCGTCACGGTGGAGGTCCGCGAACGGGTGCCGGTCGCCTCCGACGCCGAGATCCGGATCGAGGAGCGGGCCGGCTGGCAGGCCCCGACCGTCCCCACCCCGGACTGCCCGCCCAGTACCCGGCTCTGGCGGGTCGACCTGCCGCCGGGCGGACGCACCGAGCTGGACGGCGGCTACCTGATCAAGATCCCGGCCGGAAAGGCCATCGTCGGCGGAAACCGGAGGAACTGAGCGATGACCGTCGAAACCCTTCCCCTCCCCGTCACCGCCGTGACCTGTCTGGAGGACCGCAGCCAGGTCGAGCGCACCACCACCGTCCCACTCGCCGCGGGCGTGCAACGACTGCGCCTCGGCCCGCTCACCGCCCTCGCCGTCGACCGCACCCTGCGCGCCGAGTCGGCCACCGGCGGCGTCCGTGTGCTGGACGCCCGGCTGGTACGCGGCTGGGCGCCGCGCGCCCCGCTGCCCCCCGGCCCTGAGGACTCCGAGCTGCGCCACCGGCTGCACCGGCTGGACGCCGAGACCCGGCTGGCCGAGCAGACCCGGGCCCGGCTGGAGGCCCGGCTGGCCCTGCTCGCCCAGCTCGCCGCCGACCTGCTGCGCGAGATCGGCGAGGGCGCCGGTATCGGCGAGCTCGAACCCACCCGCTGGGCCCGGGAACTCGGCCGGGTGGACGCCGAGCGCGAACGCCACGGCGAGGAGCTGCGCACCACCCACTCCAGGCTGCGCCGCCTGGAGCAGGAGCGCTCGCAGGCGCTGACCGCCCTGGACGAGGCCGAGGAGGACCCGGCCGAACTGACCGCCCACCTGGAGCTGACCGTCGAGGCCGCGCGGCCGGGCCCGGCCGAACTGACCGTCTCCCACCTGGTGCCCTGCGCGCTGTGGCGCCCCTCCTACCGGGCGACCCTGGACGGTGCCGGCCTGCGCCTGGAATCGGAGGCGGTGGTGTGGCAGCGCACCGGTGAGGACTGGACGGACGCCCGGCTCACCTTCTCCACCGCCCGCTCCACACTCGCCACCGCCCCGCCCGCGGTCGCCGAGGACGTCCTGGTGCTGCGCGAGCGCACCGACGAGGAGCGTCGCACGGTCGAGGTCGAACTGCGTGAGGAGGCGGTCGCCGCCCTCGGGCCGGCCTCCCTGGTACCGGGGGTGGACGACGGCGGCGAGGTCCGGGTGCTGCCGGCACCCGCCCCCGCGAACGTGCCCTCCGACGGCCGCGCGCACCGGGTGCCGCTGGGTTTCTTCAGCGGCCCGGCGAGCAGCGAGTACGCCAGCGCACCGGAGCTGTCGCCGCTGGTCACCGAGGTGGTCCGGTTCCGCAACACGGCCGGGCACCCACTGCTGTCCGGCCCGGTCGAGCTGGTCCGCGGCAGCGGCTTCACGGGCCGCGGCGAGCTGCGCTTCACCGCCGCCGGCGCCGAGGCCGAGCTGTCCTTCGGCAGCTCGGACGGGTACCGGGTGGTCCGCGAAACCGAGGAACGCCAGGCCACCGCGGGCCTCACCGGCCGCCAGACCACCACCCGGACGGTCCGGCTGCACCTGTCCCGCTTCTCCGGCCCGCAGGAGCGCGACGAGCGGATCGTCACGGTGCGCGAGCGGGTGCCGGTCTCCGAGGTGTCCGCGGTCGAGGTGCGGCTGCGCAAGGAGGAGTGCGACCCGGCGCCGGACTCCTTCGACGCCGAGGGCATCGTCCGCTGGGACGTCCCGCTCGCCCCGGGCGCCCGCCGCACCCTCACGCTGGTGTACGAGGTGTCCGCCTCCGCGAAGGTGGCCGGGCTCTGACCGCCTGCCGGCGGCCGGCGCGGACACCACCGTGCCGATGACGACCGCTCAGGCCCAAACCGGAGACAACGGGTAGAAAAGGAACCATGATCCTCCACCTCGCCCCCCTGGACGACTGGCTGGCCGACCCCGGCCGCCCGTACGCCACCACGTCGCTGCTCACCGACGGGTTCATCCACTGCTCGGCGGACGAGCAGACGGCGCTCGCGGTGGCCAACGCCTTCTTCTCCGACACCCCCGACCCACTGATGGTGCTGCTGATCGAGGAGTCCCTGGTGGAGCCGATGGTCAAGTGGGAGGACCCGCACGGCGCCCCGCCGCCCGGGGCCACTCCCGGCGTGCTGTTCCCGCACATCTACGGACGGCTGAACCGTACCGCCGTGGTCGGTCTACAGAAGGTCGAGCGCGGCCCGGACGGCCGCTGGGCCTCACTCAGCCCCTGGAGCTGACGAGGGCGCGACCGCGGAGTTTTATGACAATTCCCGTGGTTCTCATGGCTCTCGTAGCTCTCGCAGTTCCCGCAACCTCCGTGGCACCCGCTGCTCCCGAAGTCCCCGAAGTCCCAGAAGTCCCCGAAGCCGCCGCCCCCACCGGGCACCCGACTCGTCACACCCCCGTGAATTGTCACAACATTCCCTACAGCCACCCCCGCTCCCGGGCCGCCATGCCGGCCTGGAAGCGGGTGGTGGCGCCCAGCGAACGCATCAGGCTCTGGAGCCTGCGCTGAGTGGTCCGGGCGCTCCAGCCCAGCGAACGGGCGATCGACTCGTCGGTCAGCCCCGCCGCCAGCAACCCCAGCAGCTTGCGGTGGTCCGCGTCCGGCCCCGGCCCCGCGTCCCCGCTGTCGACCGCCGCCTGCAACCGGACGGCCCGCTCCCACTCCGCCTCGAACAGCATGTCCAGGGCCTGGAGCAGCGCCGAGGGGTGGATCACGTACGCGGCGTCCAGCACGCTGTCGCCGACGCTGATCGGAATGATCGCCATCCGGTCGTCCGAGATGATCATCTTCATCGGCAGCGTCGGCCGGACCCGCGCCTCCTCACCGTCCGCGACGCCGACCAGGATGTTCTTCTCCAGCCGCCCCGGCCAGGCCACCGCCTCCCGGTCGTAGACCGTCCGGAACTTCACGCCCTCGCGCAGCCGTCGCCGTTGCAGGGGCATCGGCGCCACCGGGTCCTGGATGTACGGCGGGCGGTCGAAGCCGCGCACCTGGTACTGGCTGGTCTCGGTGATGTGCTCCAGCCGCTGGGCGATCGCCTCGCCGCCGGTCAGCACCTCCACCGAGTGCGCCGGATCGGTGTACCGCGATGCCTCCCGGAAGGCGTCCATCAGCCGGTGCATCTCGGCCCTGGCGTAGCGCAGCTCCGACTCCCGGTGGCCGATCAGGGTGCCGATGGCGACGTCCGGCGGCACCGGCAGGTAGCGGTGCCGGTCCACCGGCGCCCGGGTCGCCATGCCCTGCTGCGCCAACCGGTCCAGCGCGCGCACGCTCTGCTGGAACGTCAGTCCGCAGCTCTCCGCCAGCTCCTCCGCCGTGGACTGCGGGTTGGCCACCAGCGCCGCGTAGACCTGCCCGTCCGGCTCCGCCAGTCCCAGCGCGCCGAGGGCCTGTCCGCCGGCCCGCCCCAGTGCTGCATCGGACACGACGCCCACTCCCCCTGTTCGCCCGATTCCGCCCGACCCGCGCGCCCGTGCCGGCGCAGTCCCGCCACCCGGCCGGGTGGCCGTCCGGTGGCCATCCTCGGCCACGGCTCATGACGCTGACAAGGCCGTGACCAGCGGTTGCGTCCCGGCTCACACGACCCGTCCGAAACGTGGACATCCGCTCCACCACACCCCCTCCCCGTCCCCCGGAATCGCCGGACGCCGAAACACCGGACACCAGTACGCCGGGCACCGGAACGCCGGAGCCCCCTGCCGCGGCACGTGCTGCGGCAGGGGGCTCCGGTGGATCGGAAGCGGGCGGGCCTACAGGCCGACCTCGCGCATCAGCTGACCGACCTCGGGGTTGGTCAGGCGACGCAGCCAGCCCGACTTCTGGTCACCCAGGGCGATCGGGCCGAAGTGGGTGCGCACCAGCTTCTCGACCGGGAAGCCGGCCTCGGACAGCATCCGGCGGACGATGTGCTTGCGACCCTCGTGCAGGGTCACCTCGACCAGGTAGTTCTTGCCGACGTTGGAGATCACCTTGAAGCTGTCGGCGCGGGCGTAGCCGTCCTCCAGCTCCACGCCCTGGGCCAGCTGCTTGCCCAGGTCCCGCGGGATCGGGCCCTGGATCGCGGCCAGGTAGGTCTTGGTGACGCCGTACCGCGGGTGGGTGAGGCGGTGGGCCAGCTCGCCGTGGTTGGTGAGCAGGATGATGCCCTCGGTCTCGGTGTCCAGGCGGCCGACGTGGAACAGCCGGGTCTCCCGGTTGGTCACGTAGTCGCCCAGGCACTGGCGGCCGTCCGGGTCCTCCATCGTGGAGACCACGCCGGCCGGCTTGTTCAGCGCGAAGAACAGGTAGGACTGGGTGGCGACGGTCAGGCCGTCCACCTTGATCTCGTCCTTCTGCGGGTCGACCCGCTTGCCCTGCTCGGTGACGCGCTTCCCGTTGACCTCGACCCGGCCCTGCTCGATCAGCTCCTCGCAGGCGCGGCGGCTGCCGATGCCGGCCCGGGCCAGCACCTTCTGGAGGCGCTCGCCCTCGGGCTCGCCGAAGGTCTTGGGCAGCTTCACGGCCGGCTTGTCGTGCCGGGCGAGGACGGCGTCCTCGATCTTGGCCTGGAGCTCGCGGGAGCGCTGCGGCTGGCGGCGCGGATCGCCCGGGGCACCCTGGCCCTCACGGCGCGGGCGCGGGGCCGGGCCGGGGCGCCGGCCGCTGTAGCCACCGCGGGCCGGGGTGGCGTTGGGGCCGCCGCCGTACTCGGGGCGGTCGTACCGGCGCTCCTCGGGCCGCAGCGGGCGGTCCGGGTAGCGGCGGTCATCGCGCCGGTCGTCCCGGCGGTCGTCGCGTCGGTCGTCACGGCCGTAGGAACCGCCGCGCGAGCCCGAACCCGAGCCGCCGCGGCCACTCCCACCGCCGTACGAACCCCCGCCCGAACCCGAGCCGCCACGGCCGCTGCCGCCACCGTAGGAGCCGCCGCCCTGTCCGCCACGGCCACTGCCACCGCCGTACGAACCCCCGCGCGAGCCCGAACCCGAGCCCGCACCCGAGCCGCCGCGGCCGCTGCCGCCGCCGTAGGAGCCGCCGCCCCGGCCCCCGCCCTGTCCGCCGCGACTGCTCCCGCCGCCGCTGCTGTTCCTGCCGTTGCCACTGCTACGCATCAAAGTGTCCGTACGTCGTTCCGTCTGGGATGTGCGGTCGTTTCGGCCGACCTCACCGCCCCCTACCGATCGGGCCCGGCCCGACCGGCCTCGCCACTGCCGTCCGCGGCCTGCGCGGCAGCGGCGGCGACCGCCTCCGCGATCATCGTGCCCTCCAGGGACTCCGCTTCCACGTCGTCGACCTCGGGCAGGAAGGGAGCAAGCTCCGGCAGCTCGTCCAGGCCGCGGAGCCCCATCCGTTCCAGGAAGTAGTTCGTCGTCCGATACAGGATCGCACCTGTTTCGGGCTCGGATCCGGCCTCTTCCACCAGTCCTCGCTGTACCAGGGTACGCATCACGCCGTCACAGTTCACACCGCGGACGGCGGAAACCCGCGATCTGGACACCGGTTGCCGGTAGGCGACCACCGCCAGGGTCTCCAGCGCGGCCTGGGTGAGCCGGGCCTGGCGGCCGTCCAGGAGGAAGCGGTCGACGGCCTCGGAGCAGGTCTCCCGGCTGTAGAACCGCCAGCCGCCCGCGACCGGCCGCAGGTCGAAACCCCGGCCCTGGGCCGTGTACTCGGCGGACAGCTCGCGCAGCGCCGCCGCGACCTCGGCCCGGGGCCGCTCCAGCACCCCGGCCAGCCGTTCCTCCGCCACCGGCTCGTCGACGACCATCAGGACGGCCTCCAGCTCGGCCCGCAGCCCGGCGTCGGCGGCCTCCTCGGCACCGGAAGTCGACGGGGCCGACTTCTGGTGCACGAGCTTCCGGTGCGCGACACGCGCCTCCACCGCCTCCCCGCCCCCGGCCGGCTCGCCCCCTCCGGCGGGCTCCACCGGGTCCGGGAGCAGCTCGAAGACCGGTTCCAGCCACTCCTCGGCCCGCGTCCGCCCCGGCAGCCCCAGCGGGCGCCGCACCGGCGGTGCCGCCTCGTTCCCGTCGTTCACCGCCGCCCGCCCTCGTTCCCGCCGCTCATCGCCGCTCGCCTTCTTCCCTGAGCTCGCCCGCCGGTTCTTTCACGGCCTCGCCCGCCGGCCGGTCGAACTCGTCCGTCACCTCGACCGCGTCCCGGCCCTCCTCGGCCACCCAGCGCACCAGCAGCTCGCCGAGCGCCTCCGGCTGCTCGAAGGCGAGCACCCGCTCCCGGTACAGCTCCAGCAGCGCCAGGAAGCGGGCGACCACCACCAGGTCGTCGGGTGCGTCCTCGACCAGCCGCCGGAACGAGGCCTCGCCGAGTTCGGTGAGCAGCCCGACCACCAGTCCGGCCTGCTCGCGCACGCTCACCGGTGGGGTGTGGATGTGGTCCACGTACACGACCGGCGCAGGCCTGGGTTCCATCGCCCTGGCCGCCAGCTCGGCGAACCGCTCCGTTCCGACGCCGAGGACCACCTCCGGCAGCAGTTCCGCGTGCCGGGGCTCCAGGGCGGCGGTCCGGGGCCGGCGCAGCAGCTCGGCCGCCCAGCGTTCGCCGAACAGCGCCGCCGCCCGCTTGTACGCCCGGTACTGGAGCAGCCGTGCGAACAGCAGGTCACGGGCCTCCAGCAGGGCCAGGTCCGCCTCGTCCTCGACCTCCGCCGCGGGCAGCAGCCTGGCGGCCTTGAGATCGAGCAGGGTGGCGGCGACCACCAGGAACTCCGTCGCCGCGTCCAGGTCCCAGTCCGGGCCCATCGCCCGGATGTGTGCCATGAACTCGTCCGTGACGGTGGCCAGCGCCACCTCGGTGACGTCCAGCTTGTGCTTGGCGATCAGGCTGAGCAGCAGGTCGAAGGGGCCTTCGAAGTTGTCCAGCCGTACCCGGAAGCCGCCCCGCGACTCGTTCTCGGTCGCGCTCTCGGCGGTGGCGGCTGGTTCGGCGGTACTGGGCATGACGGTCCATCTTCACCCGTCCCCGCCCTCGGCCCGGCCCCCGGGCCACCCGACACGCCGCCCACCGTTGCCCTCGACCGACGCCCCGGACGCCCTCCCGGCGTCCCCAGGAGCGCCCCGTGAGCCCGTACGGCGCCCTCCGCGCGCCCTCCGCGTCCCACCAGAGCCCCGGACCCGCACGAGACCCGCGCGCCCGCCCGACGGCCCCGGCCCGTCCTGCCGAACCGGCCACGGCCATGCCGACAGAGCCCACAACACCCAGGGAACGGCCCTCCGACGCCCGCCACGACCAAGGAACCCCGGGACGCCGCCCGACCCCGGCCAGAGCCCCTCGACGCCCTGTCTTAGCCCCTCCGAGCCCCTTCGAGGCCTGTCACCGGCCGGCGGTCTCCCCACGCCGGCCCCGCTCCGGGCCCACGGCCCCCCACGACGCCCGGCTCGAACAGCCGGCCGCCCTGCCACGCCCTGCCACGCCCTGCCGCGCCGTCTACCGGCCGCGCAGCCGCCGGACCAGGATCGAGGCCTCGCCACGCTGCTCCAGGTCCGCCAGGACGACCGCGATGGCCTCCCGGACGATCCGCCCGCGGTCCACGGCGAGGCCGTGCTCACCGCGCAGCACCAGCCGGGCGTGCTCCAGGTCCATGAGCTCCTCGGCGGACACGTACACCGTGATCTTCTCGTCGTGCCGCTCGCGCCCGCTGGGCCGGCGCGGCGCCCGGCCGCGCGGCCGGGCGCGCCCGGCGGCGCCGGGCTGTTCCTCAGCGACGCTCTGGTGGGTCCGGGGTGCCGGGGCGGAACCGGCTCCGCGGCCGCCCTGGACGGCCTTCCCTGCCGCGGCGGCGGGCCCGACGGCCGTGCCGGGCCGCTGGGCGGGCGCCGGCACCGTGGCGCCCGCCTGGTGCTCCGGCGTCACCTGCCGGTCGTCCTGGGCGCCCTGGGCGGACTCGCCGCCCTCGGCGCCGTCCGGTTGGCCGTTGACGGTCCGCGCGGTCTCCGGTCTGGATGCCTCGGCGGCCGGACGCGGCGCGAGGGAGGGCGACAGCGCCATCCCTCCGGTGGTCCGGAACAGCTCGTCGGCACCCGGGAGACTCACTCGGCGGGGCGGCACCGGTCGAGCACCTCCCTGGCGAGCTGGCGGTAGGCGGCGGCGCCGACCGAGTTGGTCGCGTACGTCGTGATGGGCTCGCCGGCGACGGTGGTCTCCGGGAAGCGCACGGTCCGCCCGATGACGGTGTGGAAGACGTGCTCGCCGAACGCCTCGACGACGCGGGCCAGCACCTCACGGCTGTGCACCGTGCGCGAGTCGTACATGGTGGCCAGGATGCCGTCCAGGCGCAGCTCGGGGTTGAGCCGCTCGCACACCTTCTCGATGGTCTCGGTCAGCAGTGCGACGCCGCGCAGCGCGAAGAACTCGCACTCCAGCGGGACGATCACGCTGTGAGCCGCGGTCAGCGCATTGACCGTCAGCAGGCCCAGCGAGGGCTGGCAGTCGATGATGACGTAGTCGTAGTCGGGCAGCAGCGGCTTCAGGGCGCGTGCCAGCGCGGACTCCCGGGCCACCTCGCTGACCAGCTGCACCTCGGCCGCGGAGAGGTCGATGTTGGACGGCAGCAGGTCCATCCCCGGGACCGCCGTCTTCAGCAGCACCTCATCGGCCGTCAGTCCCCGCTCCATGAGCAGGTTGTAGACGGTGACGTCGAGCTCCATCGGGTTGACGCCGAGGCCGACCGAGAGGGCTCCCTGCGGGTCGAAGTCGACGAGCAGCACCCGGCGGCCGTACTCGGCCAGCGCCGCGCCCAGGTTGATGGTCGACGTGGTCTTGCCGACGCCGCCCTTCTGGTTGCACATGGCGATGATCTGGGCGGGGCCGTGCTCGGCGACCGGCGCGGGGATCGGGAAGTACGGCAGCGGACGGCCGGTCGGGCCGACCCGCTCGCGCCGCTGGCGCGCGGCGTCGGGGGCCAGCGTGGCGGCGTACTCCGGGTCCGGCTCGTACTCGGCGTCCGGGTCGTCGTAGGCGCCGTAGGCGAACTCGCCGTAGGCCAGGCCGTAGGCCGCCAAGTCGGCGTCGTGATCGGTCACCGTGGTCACCTGTGCTGTGTTCTGGCGTGCTTCGAAAGTGCGGAGTGCGACCGAGCCGACCTCGGCCGAGCCCACGGAGGGCTGCCGGGCCCCGGGCTCCTCACTCGGCTGGCCGGCGGTGAGTTCCGCCAGTCCTGGCTGACCACCCCCGGGAGCAATTGTCGACTCATTCACAAGTCGTCTTACCTCCTTGGGCATCCAGGACTCTATGTCGATTCGTCAGCGTGGCAGCATGCCGACGGTTTGCGACTCTAGGCCGTTCAAGGCGTTCGCAGCAACACAATCCACGGTAGTGGGCAGGATGTGTCGACTATCGAGCGGGCTGCTGTCAAGGGATGAGAGGGTCACCGGCCCCGACGTTTCTGCGGGCGGGTGACGTGACCGACGGATATTGACGACAGAGCGACCCGCCCGGTCCACCCACCGTTCACGGGCACGGCGAAGCCCCCGGCCCGAAGGGATCGGGTCGGGGGCGAACGACCGCCGTGCGGTCAGGGGGTTCAGGCGAGCACGCTCTCCAGGGAGACCGACTCCAGGCCGAAGGCCTCGGCCACGGCCGGGAAGGTGATCTGGCCCTCGTGCACGTTCAGGCCCTTGGCGAGCGCGGCGTCGCGGCGCAGCGCCTCCTTCCACCCACGGTTGGCCAGCTCCAGCACGTACGGCAGGGTGGCGTTGGTCAGCGCGTAGGTGGAGGTGTTCGGGACGGCGCCCGGCATGTTGGCCACGCAGTAGAAGACCGAGTTGTGGACCTTGAAGGTCGGGTCGTCGTGCGTGGTGGCGTGCGAGTCCTCGAAGCAGCCGCCCTGGTCGATGGCGATGTCGACCAGCACGGAGCCCGGCTTCATCCGGGAGACCAGCTCGTTGGTGACCAGCTTCGGGGCCTTGGCGCCCGGGATCAGCACGGCACCGACGACCAGGTCGGCCTCCAGGACGGCCTTCTCCAGCTCGAAGGAGTTCGACACGATGGTCTTGACCTTGGTGCCGAAGATGCGGTCGGCCTCGCGCAGCTTGTTGATGTCGCGGTCCAGCAGGGTCACCTCGTAACCCATGCCGACGGCGATGGTGGCCGCGTGCCAGCCGGAGACGCCGCCACCGATGACGACGGCCTTGGCCGGGTGGGTGCCGGGCACGCCGCCGGGCAGGGTGCCACGGCCGCCGGCCGGACGCATCAGGTGGTACGAGCCGACCTGCGGGGCCAGCCGGCCCGCGACCTCGGACATCGGGGCGAGCAGCGGCAGCGCGCCGTTCGACTGCTGCACGGTCTCGTACGCGATGGCGGTGGTGCCCGAGGCGATCAGCGCGTCGGTACCGGGCCGGTCGGCCGCCAGGTGCAGGTACGTGAAGAGGGTCTGCCCCTTGCGCAGCCGGTGGTACTCGGAAGCGATGGGCTCCTTGACCTTCAGCAGCAGGTCGGCGGTGGCCCACACCTCGTCGGCGGTGGGGAGGATCGCGGCGCCGGCGGCCACGTACTCCTCGTTGGGGATCGAGGAGCCGGCACCGGCGTTGTCCTCGATGTAGACCTCGTGTCCGTTGCGGACCAGCTCATGCACGCCGGCGGGCGTGATGGCCACGCGGTACTCGTGGTTCTTGACCTCGCGGGGGATGCCGACCTTCACGGGTGAACACGTCCTCTTGCCATGGGGGTCCCGACCGGAGAAGACCGGTGGGCGACGCGCACGTGGGGAAGCCTCCGGGCAGCCCGGGGCGGGGATCGCTGCGCGACTTAGTCCGAGTGTAATGAAGCCCAGTCGGCGTGTCAGCCTTCCAAAGTGAATAAATTTCCCGCGCGCATTGGCAGGTTCGTAGGCTTCCCCAGCGACTTACCCACCAAAGACGTCGCAACCAGGCATCTTCGACAATACTCCCGAACCGTCCGTCACCACTCGGCGTCGGCCCGTTCCCGCAGGTCCGTGAGGGCGGCTCCGACGGCCTCCCTGCCGCGTTCGTCGCCCAGCCGGCGCAGCACGGCGAGCGAGGCCCGGTACTCCCGGTCGGCCTCGTCGAAACGGCGCTGGGCGGTGTGGGCCTCGGCCACCCGTGCCAGCAGCCGGGCCTCGGCCGCGTGGTCGCCGAGCGCCTGCCGCAGGCCGAGCGCCCGCCCGTACCAGTCGGCGGCCCGCACCGGGTCGCCGAGCGCCCGGTGGCAGTTGGCCGCACTCTCCAGGGCCCGGGCGCAGAGCGGTTCGTCGTCGGCCGCGCGGGCGTGTTCCAGGGCCGAGCGGTAGTGGGCGGCGGCCGGCTCCCAGCGGCCCGCCGAGGCCTGGAGGTCGCCCAGGTTGAGCAGCGCGGCCGAGGCCCGGCGGGGCCGGCGGCTGCGCTCGGCGACGGTCAGCACCAGCTCGTGCAGCCGGTAGAGGTCGGTGGGGGCGGCGACGCCGGTCAGCGGCAGCGTCCGCAGCAGCGAGGTGACCAACCGCCCGGCCGACCCGTCCAGGTCGCCCTGGCCGATCGCGTCGGCCACCGCCCCGAGCAGCAGCTCCCGCTCGCCGAGCAGCCATTCGCGGGCGTGCGCGGCCGAGCGCAGCCGCAGCGGGGCCGGCAGCGGATCGGGGCCGGGGGCGGCCGCCGGGTCGAGCAGCGCGCGGGCCGACTCGGTGAGCCGGACCAGCCGCTCCAGCAGCCGGGCCCGGGCGAGCTCGGTCTCGGCGGGCCGGTCATCGTGCTCACGCAGCCGGACCAATCGGGGGTAGAGCCGCCCCGGCACCCGGTAGCGCGGGCTGCCGTCGGCGGCCGGGGCCTCCTCGCCGAGCAGCTCCCGCTCGGCGAGCGCGGCCAGCGTCACGGCCGCGTCCGGCACCGGGCAGCCGACCAGGGCGGAGGCGGTGCGCGGGTCCGCGGTCTGCGCCGGGGCCAGGGTGAGCGTGCGCAGCATCCGAGCCTGGGCGGCCGGCAGCCCGCGGTACAGCAGGGTGAACGCGCCGAGCAGCGGGTCGTTGTCGGGTACCGGCACCGGCTCGGCCGGCTCCGGTCCCGGCTTCACCCAGGCCGCCGGATCGCCCGCCGACCCGCTCGCCGCGCCGACACCGGCGGCCTCGGCGGCTCCGGCAGCCCCGGCAGCCCCAGCAGCCCCCGCCGAGGGAACGCCGGGGGACTTCACCCCGCGCTCCTCTCCTTTCTTCTTCGCCGCCCTGTCCTGCTCCTTCTCCTTCCCGACAGCGGCCTTCCCCACGGCGGCCTTCCCCACAGCGGCCTTCTCCGCAGCGGCCTTTCCCGCGGCCGTCTTCCCCGGAGCCGTCTTCCCCTCAGCAGCCACGCCGCCCGTGGCCGCCCCCGCGGCCGTCTCCGCGGCAGCCCCCGTGGCCCCCGTCTCCTCCCCCACCACCCGGTTGAGCTCCCGCGCCGCGTCCGTGACCGCGATCTTCGGGTTCGCGCGCAGCCATCCCGCCATCAGCCGCAGCGCGGCGGGCCGGGCGGCGCAGGCCTCGGCCAGGTCGGCCCCGCCGACCGGGTCGCAGGAGATCCGGGTGCCGCCGACCAGATCGGCCAGCAGCTCACCGGAGGCCTGCCGGTCCAGCCCCCCGAGGATCACCGGGTCGATGTCCTCGATCCCGGTGAGCGGCCCGGCCGTGGTGGCGAGCACCAGGCAGCCGGGCTCGTCGGCGAGCAGCGGCCACACCTGCCCGGCATCCCTGACGTCGTCCAGCACGAGCAGCACCCGCAGGCCCGCGAGCGCCTCGCGCAGCGCCACGCAGCCCGGCTCGTCCCGGCCGTCCTCACCCGCCCCCGGCAGCGGCACCGCGCTCTGCGGGTCGAGCTGCTCCAGCAGCAGCCGGGCGGCCCGGGCGGGCGGCACCCGGCCGCCGTCCGGGGCGGACAGCCGTACGAACAGCACCCCGTCCGGATAGTCGGCGGCGACGGTACGGGCGAAGCGGGCGGCCAGCACGGTCCGTCCCGAGCCGGGGCGCCCGGCCAGCACCAGCACCGGGCACCGCCCGCTCGCCGGACGGGCGGCGGCCGCCCGCAGCGCCGCCAGTTCGGCGCGCCGCCCGACGAAGAGCGTGGGCCCGGCCGGCAGCCGCTCCAGGCCGGGGACGGCCCCGGCGGGCGCGCCGGGGCCGGGTTCCATCGTCGCCGTCTTCCTCGCCACCCGTGCCACTCCCGACGTCGTCCCGCGCTCGGCATCCGGCGCTCGGCATCCGGTGCCCGACCTCCGGAACTCGGCCTCCGGAGCTCAGCGGAGGCGGCCCGGGACGGGCGCCCTGTCTGCGAAGCGTAGTTCGACCGTCCGGCTCAGCCGAGGTGACATCCGGTCGTACGAATCGGCAAATCACCCCAACGACTCAACGCACGGGGCGCCACGCACCGTCTGCGCGGATCACACACCCCGGCAGGGGCGCACACGCCGACGAGGACCGCACACGCCCGGCGGGCCCGGCTCAGCCCTCGAAGGGCCGGGCGGGCCAGGGCGCGTCCGCCGGGCGCAGCGCGTCCAGCCCGTCCGGGCCGGTGAGTGCGGCGTGCACGGCGAGCGTGCCGGTGACCAGGGTCGGGTTGTGCAGCTTCCCCGCCTGGATCAGCCCGATCAGCTCCGGCACCGGTACCCAGGCCACCTCGATCTCCTGCTCCTCGCCCTCGGCCGCGTAGCGGTCGCCCTCGGCCGGCGCCAGGTCGGTGGCCAGGAACATCCGCAGCGCCTCGTCGGTGCCGCCCGGGGAGGTGTAGTAGTCGGCGAGGATCCGCCAGGTACCGGCCTTGCAGTGGGCCTCTTCGTACAGCTCGCGCTGCGCGGCGCGCCACGGGTTCTCGCCGGGCACGTCGAGCAGGCCTGCCGGCAGCTCCCACAGCCGCTGGCGCACCGGGTGGCGGTACTGGCGCAGGACCAGCACCCGTTGCTCGTCGTCCAGGGCGAGCACCGAGACCGATCCCGGGTGGGTCTGGTAGTCGCGGCGGGCCCAGCTGCCGTCGGGCATCCGGACCTCCTCGCTGCGCACCCCGGTGACCTTGCCCTGGAACGGCGTACCGCTCTCCCTGACCTCCCACTCCTCGGCCACGTCGAAGATCCCCCGGCCGCTCTGCTCGTCCATCGCTCTCCCCTTTTCGTCAGTACGACACAATCTAACGCCGGACGGCGGCCCCGCGGGAATCGCGGGACCGCCGTCCGGTGAACGACCGCTGACTACGACGACCGGGACTACTCCGAGGCCGCGGTCTTGATCTCGATGGCCGCCTTGACCAGGCCCGCGAACAGCGGGTGCGGGCGGGTCGGGCGGGACTTCAGCTCCGGGTGGGCCTGGGTGGCCACCAGGTAG
This sequence comes from Kitasatospora sp. NPDC091335, assembly GCF_044757205.1. NCBI lineage: Bacteria > Bacillati > Actinomycetota > Actinomycetes > Kitasatosporales > Streptomycetaceae > Kitasatospora > Kitasatospora sp. NPDC091335. The sequence goes on from NZ_JBIVUM010000009.1 coordinate 324,926, forward strand.
GGGTGCACCTCGCGCGGGTACTCGACGTACTCGACCAGGTCGCCCTTGGGCGAGAGGCCGGAGAACTCCAGACCGGTCTTCTCCAGGTCCGCGCGGTAGGCGTTGTTGACCTCGTAGCGGTGGCGGTGGCGCTCCTCGACGTACTGCTCGCCGCCGTAGACCTCACGGACGATCGAGCCCTCGGCGAGCTTGGCCGGGTACAGGCCCAGGCGCATGGTGCCGCCCAGGTCGCCCTTGCCGTCGACGATGGCCAGCTGCTCGGCCATGGTGGAGACGACCGGGTGCTTGGCGGCGGAGTCGAACTCGGTGGAGTTGGCCTCCGGCAGGCCGGCCAGGTTGCGGGCCGCCTCGATGACGACGCACTGGAGGCCCAGGCACAGGCCCAGCAGCGGGACCTTGTTCTCGCGGGCGTAGGTGATGGCGCCCACCTTGCCGTTGACGCCGCGGTCGCCGAAGCCGCCGGGGATGCAGATCGCGTCGACGTCGCCGAGCTGCTCCCGGGCGCCCTCGGGGGTCTCGCAGTCGTCCGAGGTGACCCACTTGATCTCGACCCGGGCGTTGTTGGCGAAGCCGCCGGCGCGCAGCGCCTCGGTCACCGACAGGTAGGCGTCCGGGAGGTCGATGTACTTGCCGACCAGGGCGACCTTGACGATGTGCTGCGGCTCGTGGACGCGGCGCAGCAGGTCGTCCCAGGTCGTCCAGTCGACGTCGCGGAACGGCAGGTCCAGGCGGCGCACCACGTAGGCGTCCAGGCCCTCGCCGTGCAGCACCTTGGGGATGTCGTAGATCGACTTGGCGTCGATGGCCGCGACCACGGCCTCCTCGTCCACGTCGCACATCAGGGAGATCTTGCGCTTGATCGCCTGCGGGACCTCGCGGTCGGCGCGCAGCACGATCGCGTCGGGCTGGATGCCGATGTTGCGCAGGGCGGCGACGGAGTGCTGGGTGGGCTTGGTCTTCAGCTCGCCCGAGGGGCCGATGTAGGGCAGCAGGGAGACGTGCACGAAGAACACGTTGTCCCGGCCGACCTCGTGGCGGACCTGGCGGACGGCCTCCAGGAACGGCAGCGACTCGATGTCGCCGACGGTCCCGCCGACCTCGGTGATCACCACGTCGACGTCCTCGGTCGCCATCCGGCGGATCCGGGACTTGATCTCGTTGGTGATGTGCGGGATGACCTGGACGGTGTCGCCCAGGTACTCGCCGCGGCGCTCCTTGGCGATGACGGTCGAGTACACCTGGCCGGTGGTGACGTTCGCCGAGCCGTGCAGGTTGGTGTCCAGGAACCGCTCGTAGTGGCCGATGTCCAGGTCGGTCTCGGCGCCGTCGTCGGTGACGAACACCTCACCGTGCTGGAACGGGTTCATGGTGCCCGGGTCCACGTTGAGGTACGGGTCGAGCTTCTGCATCGTCACGCGCAGGCCGCGGGCCTTGAGCAGCGCGCCCAGGCTGGAGGCGGTGAGCCCCTTGCCGAGCGAGGAGGCGACACCCCCGGTGACGAAGAGGTGCTTGGTCGTCACGGCTCGGCTGTTCGCTGCCTTGCCGGAATGGGGCTGTGCCAAGAGGGGGCTCCCGTGGGTCGCGTGTCGAAGGTGACGTGGGCGGGAGCTCGGGGTTCGCCGGGCGACGGAGGCCGGCTCGGTGCGCGGCGCTCGTAGGGTCGTCGGTTCGGCTGGTCCGGGGCGTTTTATCCCGCCGGTCCACGGGATACCAGGGTAACAGTGACCCGGCCCGGACGCCGGTCCGGCCGCGCGCGCCGCGCCGGGAGCGCACGCCGGGGCGCACAACCGGCGCATCATGCGCCGCATTCGTCACACCGGTCGCACCACCGGCCGGACCGGGCCAGAGCGGGCCGTCCGGCCGGACCATGCCGGATCCTCCGGCCGGACCAGCCGGAGGTGATCCTTCCGGACCATCCTGCGCCGCGCCCTCGCGATGCACGGCATTTCCGCCGAATTGCGGCGCCACACCGGGCTGCGCCCGCGTGCTTCGCCCCTTTCGTCCGTCGTAAGCTGCTCGGACGCATCGCCGACAGCACGAGCACGCGGAGGGCGTGGGAGGGTCAGGACACTCCCGGTCCCCGATGCGCGACCGGACCTCCCCGTATTCCAGCCCATCCCCACCCACTCCAGGGGCTCGACCGAGCCCCGCGGACACTCCAGCAGGGCCTGCCACCACCCCCGGCAGGCCGGACGTCCCGGGGTGGGCCTCCGGCCCCGCAGACCGCTCGCTCCCTCCGCTCGCCGATGCCCTGACCACATTGCGAACTGGAGATCCACGTGGCCGGCCGTATCGAGGACTACGCACTCATCGGAGACATGCAGACCGCCGCCCTGGTCAGCAGGGACGGGGCGGTGGACTGGCTCTGTCTGCCCCGCTTCGACTCGCCGGCCGTGTTCGCCGGCCTGCTCGGCACCGATGAACACGGCTTCTGGCGGATCGGACCGGCCGAGGCCGTCCCGGCCGGAATCCCCGCATCGGCCGCCGCCACGCCCCCCACCACGGCCGACCGGGCCCGCATCGCCGACACCACCGGCCAGCGGGTGCCCCCGCCCAGCGCCGCCGCCCCCGCGGTGCCCGCCGACCGCCGCCGCTACCGGGGCGACTCGCTGATCCTGGAGCAGGAGTGGGACGCCCAGGGCGGCACCGTCCGGGTGATCGACTTCATGCCGCCGCGCCCGCTGGCCGGCAAGGACGCCGTCCCCCAGGTGATCCGGATCGTCGAGGGCGTCTCCGGCACCGTACGGATGCGCTCCGCGGTCCGGATGCGCTTCTCCTACGGCCGGGTGGTGCCCTGGGTGCACCGCGTCGAGCAGCCCGACGGCGGCCACCGCACCGTCGCCGTCGCCGGGCCCGACTCGGTCTGGCTGGACGGCGAGGCCGAGACCTACGGGCGCGACCTCACCACCTACGCCGACTTCACCGTCGGCGCCGGCGAGCGGATCGCCTTCGCCCTCACCTGGCAGGCCTCCCACCTCGACCCGCCCAGGGCCCCGGACGCCGAGGAGATGCTCGACGCCACCGCCGACTTCTGGCACGAGTGGGCCGACCAGTGCACCTACCAGGGCCCCTACCGCGAGGCCGTGGTCCGCTCCCTGATCACCCTCAAGGGCCTCACCTACGCCCCCACCGGCGGGATCGTCGCCGCCCCCACCACCTCCCTGCCCGAGGACATCGGCGGCGAGCGCAACTGGGACTACCGCTACACCTGGCTTCGCGACGCCGCGATCACCCTCTCCTCGCTACTGCGCACCGGCTACCGCGACGAGGCCCGCGCCTGGCGCGAGTGGCTGCTGCGGGCCGTCGCCGGCGACCCGGAGAACCTCCAGATCATGTACGGCATCGCGGGCGAGCGCGAGCTCACCGAGTCCTCGCTGGACTGGCTGCCCGGCTACGAGGGCTCGCAGCCCGTCCGGGTCGGCAACGGCGCCGCCGGGCAGCTCCAGCTCGACGTCTACGGCGAGGTCGTCGAGGCCCTGCACCTGGCCCACATGACCGGCCTGGTCCGCAACGACCACGCCCACCACCTCCAGCTGCGCCTGATCGAGTACCTGGAGGACCACTGGCAGGAGCCGGACGAGGGCATCTGGGAGGTGCGCGGCCCGCGCCGGCACTTCGTCCACTCCAAGGTGATGGCCTGGGTCGCCGTCGACCGCACCATCAAGCTGCTGGAGCAGACCCCCGAGGACGAGCCCACCGGCGGCCACCTGGAGCGCTGGCGCGAGCTGCGCGACACCATCCACCGGGACGTCTGCGAGCGGGGCTACGACCCGGAGCGCAACACCTTCACCCAGTACTACGGCGGCAGGGAACTGGACGCCTCGCTGCTGCTGATCCCCCAGGTCGGCTTCCTGCCGCCGGACGACAAGCGCGTCATCGGCACCATCGAGGCGATCCAGCGCGAACTGTCCACCGAGGACGGGTTCGTGCTGCGCTACCCGACCCACGACGAGTCCGGCAACAACGTCGACGGCCTCTCCGGCCACGAGGGTGCCTTCCTGGCCTGCTCGTTCTGGCTGGCCGACGACCTCGCCATGATCGGCCGGGTGCAGGAGGCCCGCGAGCTGTTCGACCGGCTGCTCGCGCTGCGCAACGACCTCGGCCTGCTCGCCGAGGAGTGGGACCCGCGGCTCAAGCGCCAGGTCGGCAACTTCCCCCAGGCGTTCAGTCACGTCCCGCTGATCGACACCGCGCTGCGGCTCACCGCCTGCGGCGCCGCGTACCTGTCCGCCCAGCCGGACGGCCTGGCCGCCGACCGGGTCGAGCAGGCCACCGTCTGACCGGGGCCGGTCCCGCGGGTCGCCGCGGATCCGACGGGGATCCGCGGCGGCCCGGAGAGACCTTGAGAGATCCGCGGAGACCGGCGAAGGCCCGCGTCAGCCGCGCTGCACCAGCTCGTCGTAGGTGCTGAGCACCTGGGCGACGGTGGCGGCCTCGTCCGGCCAGGTCTCGGCCTGCTGCCGGCCGGCCGCCGCCAGCTGCTCACGGCGGGCCGGTTCCGCCAGCAGGGCGCGCACCGCGCGGCCGATCGCGACCGGGTCCCCCGGGGGCACCAGCACGGCGGCGTCGCCGACCAGTTCGGGGATGCCGCCGACGGCGGTGGCGACCACCGGCACACCGGCCCGCATCGCCTCCTGCACCACCAGCGAGCGGGCCTCCCAGCGGCTGGAGAGCACCACGAGGTCGGCGGCGGCCAGCAGGTCGGGCACGTCGGTGCGGTAGCCGAGCAGCCGCACCGGCAGCTTCTCGGCGGCCGCCCGCTCACGCAGCGCGCCCGCCTCCGGGCCGTCCCCGGCGAGCAGCACCAGCGGTTCGGGGTCGAGTTCGGACAGCTCCCCGGTGGCGTCCAGCAGCAGCCCGAAGGCCTTCTGCGGGACGAGCCGGCCGACCGCCAGCACCAGCGGGCGGTCGGGGCCGTCGCCGAGCAGCGAGGCGCGCGCCTCGGCCCGGCCGAGCCGGCCCTCGGGCATCGGCGGGGCGGCCACCGGGCCCAGCCGGGCGTCGGTGGCGCCCAGCTCACGGGCCCGGGCGACCAGGTCGGAGGAGGCCCCGAGGACCAGGTCGGCCGCCCGCGCCACCCGGCGTTCCATCAGCCGTTGCAGCCGGCGCTCCATACCGGTGGCCAGCAGTGCGTGGTGCGAGGTGACCACCAACGGGGTCTCCGGGCGCAGTCCGGGGAAACGGCCCGCGGTGCGCAGCGCGAGGTCGGACAGCAGCCCGGCGCGCAGACCGTGGGCGTGCACCACGTCGGCGCCGGTGAAGGCCCGGCGCAGCTCGCCGATCGCGGTGGCGTCGCTGCGGGCTCCCGCGGTGGGGGTGATGTCGACGGTGTGGAACCCGGCGCCCGTACGGGAGAAGCCGAACAGCGCGTCCGCGGCGGCCGGCGCGCAGACCGTGACGATCACCCCGTGCGCGACCAGGCCCTGGGCCAGGGAGCGCACGTGCGCACCGATGCCGCCGGTACTGGCGGCCAGGACGAGTACCGCGTGCAGCTGCCCCGGTTCCGGGGCGGCCGCGGTGGCACGGGCGGCGGAATGGTCCACGTCGTCTCGCATCCGACTCGATCAGTTTCGCGCGCCGCTTCGCGAGGATTGCCCGCCGGGCGGCGCTCGGGGCTGGGAAGCCAGTGTCCAGCCGCCACCATGCCAGGTCGGCGGCCCTCTTGGACAGTCGGCGCCACCGGGGGCGCGTCGCCGAGGTCCGAGGGGGCCACCGGCGCCGGCTAGCGGTGGCGCGGGGCCCGGGCCGCGGCCAGCAGTTCCTCGGCGTGGGCACGGCCCAGCTCGGAGTCCTCCAGGCCGGCCAGCATCCGGGAGAGTTCGCGCACCCGCTCCTCGTCGTTCAGCACCTTGACACCACTGCGGGTGACGGTGCCGTCGTTGGTCTTCTCCACCACCAGGTGCCGGTCGGCGAACGCGGCGACCTGCGGGAGATGGGTGACCACCACGACCTGGGCGGACTCGGCCAGCTTCGCCAGCCGGCGGCCGATCTCCACCGCGGCCTTGCCGCCGACGCCCGCGTCCACCTCGTCGAACAGGTAGGTGGGGACGGGATCGGCGCCCGCGAAGACCACCTCGACGGCGAGCATCACCCGGGACAGCTCACCGCCGGAGGCGCCCTTGGCGATCGGCCGGGGCTGGGCGCCCGGGTGCGGGGCGAGCAGCACCTCGACCTCGTCCACGCCGTGCGGACCGTACGCGACGGTGCGCCCGCCGACCTCGATCCCGGACAGGTCGTCGACCTGGGCCAGCGAGAAGGTGACCCGGGCGTGCGGCATGGCCAGTTCGGCGAGTTCGGCGGAGACCGCCTCGGCGAACCGCCCGGCCGCGGCGTGCCGGACCCGCGACACCTCGGCGGCCAGCTCGGCCAGCTCGGCCCGCAGCTCGGTCTCCCTGGCGCCGAGCTCGTCGATCCGGTCGTCGTCGCCGTCCAGCTCGGTCAGGCGCGCCGACCCGGCCGCGGCCCAGGCGATCACCTCGGCGAGCGAGTTGTCCTCGCCGCCGTACTTGCGCAGCAGCTGGGCCAGCACGGCCCTGCGGTCCTCGACGGCGGCCAGGCGCACCGGGTCGGCGTCCAGGTCGTCCGCGTAGCCGGCCAGGTCGCCGGCCACGTCGGCGAGCAGGTAGCCGACCTCGTTGAGGCGGTCGGCCAGGGCGGCCAGCCGCTCGTCGTGCTGGCGCACCGCGTCCAGGGCGCGGCGGGACTGGGCGAGCAGGGTGCCCGCGTCCAGCGCCTCGGGGTCGGCCGGGTCGCCGGCCAGGGCGGCGTGGGCGAGGGTCGCGGCGGAGGACAGCGCGTCGGCGTGGCCGAGGCGCTCGGCCTCGGCGGCCAGGTCCACGTCCTCGTCGGCCACCGGCTCGGCGGCGGCGATCTCGTCCAGGCCGAAGCGCAGCAGGTCGGCCTCCTGGGCGCGCTCACGGGCCCGGGTGGTCAGCTCCTCCAGGGTCGCGGAGACCTCGCGCAGGATGCGGTAGGTCTCCCGGTAGCGGGCCAGCGGCTCGGCCACCGAGGCGCCCGCGAACCGGTCCAGCGCGCCGCGCTGGCGGGCCGGGCGCAGCAGGCGCTGCTGGTCGGTCTGGCCGTGCACGGCGATCAGGTCCTCGCCGAGTTCGGCGAGCAGCCCGACCGGCACCGACCGGCCGCCGACGTGCGCCCGGGAGCGGCCCTCGGCCGAGACCGTCCGGCTGATCAGCAGCGCTCCGTCGTCCAGTTCGGCCCCGGCCTCGATCGCGCGGGCCGCCGCCGGGGAGTCGGCGGGCAGTTGCAGCCGGCCCTCCACGACGGCGCGTCCGGTGCCGTTGCGCACCAGGCCCGGGTCGGCGCGGCCGCCGAGCAGCAGGCCCAGGCTGGTCACGACCATGGTCTTTCCGGCGCCGGTCTCACCGGTCACGGCGGTGAAGCCGGGGGCGAGTTCGACCACCGCGTCGTCGATGACCCCAAGATCCCGTATCCGCATCTCGTCCAACACGGAGACGACCTTACGAGGTTCCGCCCCCGGCGCGCGACGAGCGGCAACGGCGCGCGGCAACTCCGTGCCCCGAAGTTCATCCCTTCCGGGAGTCCTGCGCCGGTGCCGGCGCCGTGCAGCGGGGCAGGAAGAACTGCACCAGCGGGCCGATGGCCAGCGCGTACACGACGGTGCCGACCCCTGCGGTGCCGCCGAGCAGCAGACCGGTGGCGAGTACCGTCACCTCGATGCCGGTTCTGATCAGCCGCAGCGAACGGCCGGTGCGCCGGTGCAGGCCGGTCATCAGGCCGTCGCGCGGGCCGGGGCCGAGCCGGGCACCGATGTAGAGGCCGCCGGCCAGCCCGTTGAGCACGATCGCCGCGACCGACAGCGCGATCCGGGCCGGCAGGGTGCCGGGGCCGTCGGTCACCCGCAGGGTGAGGTCCATGGCCACGCCGATCACCACCACGTTGGCGACGGTGCCCAGGCCCGGACGCTGGCGCATCGGTATCCACAACAGCAGTACGAGGGCACCGCAGATGATCGACCAGGCGCCGACCGAGAGTCCGACGGTGCGTTGCAGGCCCTGGTGCAGGACGTCCCAGGGATCGAGGCCGAGGCCGGAGCGGAGCATCAGCGCCGCGCTCGCGCCGTACAGGGCGAGGCCGACGAACAGTTGCGGGATCCGACGGCCCAGGGCGTGGGTGTCGCCGAGGACGCGGACGGCGAGGCCGGCGCGCCCGGCGGCCGGGACGGGCCCGGCGGCGGCCGGTGCCGGGGTCGTACCGGACGGCATGGAGGGGGTGGACGAGGGCGTGGTGGACGGGGCCGTGGTGGCCAATGGTGCTCCTGCGGTGGTGCTGCACCGCGGGGCAGGCCCAGCGGTGGCGGCCGGTATGGCCACCCTGCCATGATGGCCAGGCCAAAACGGCCCGCTCCAGGGCCAATTCCGAGCAAGTGGACTGATTGCCTTGGCCGACTGGCACACCACCGTCACCCCGCCCGCACTGGCCCGGCTGCTCGCCACCGCCCGGCTCCCCGAGCCGGCCGCCACCCGCCGCCCCGCCTACCGCACCCTGGCCGGACAGATCCGGCTGCTGGTCACCGAGGGCCGGCTGCCGGTCGGCGCCCGGCTGCCCGCCGAACGCGAACTGGCCACCGCCCTCGCGATGAGCCGCACCACCGTCGCCACCGCGTACGAGACGCTGCGCGGCGACGGCTACCTGCACAGCCGGCGCGGAGCGGGCAGCTGGACCGCCCTGCCCGAGGGCGCCCCGCCGCCCGGCGAGGCCCTGCACCCCGTCCCGCCGGACGAACAGGGCCGCACCCTGGACCTCGGCGTCGCCGCCCCGCCCGCCCCCCAGCCCTGGGTCGGCCAGGCCGCCGCCCGGGCCGTCGAGCAGCTGCCGTACTACGCCGCCGGGCACGGCCACTACCCCACCGGCGTCCCGGTGCTGCGCGAGGCCGTCGCCCGCCGCTTCACCGACCGCGGACTGCCCACCACACCCGACCAGATCCTGATCACCACCGGCGCGATGGGCGGCCTGCACCTCGTCCAGCGAGCGCTGATCGGCCGCGGCGACCGGGTCGCCGTGGAGGCGCCCAGCTACGCCCACACCCTGTCGGCACTCCGGCTGAACGGCGCGCGCCTGGTGCCGGTGCCGTACGCCTGGACACCGCGGCCCGCCTGGGACCTCGACGAGTGGCGGCGGGTGCTGCGCGGCGCCGGGCCCCGGGTCGCCTACGTGATCCCGGACTTCCACAACCCGACCGGCGCGCTGGTCGACGAGGAACAGCGCCGCGAGCTGCTGGCCGCCGCCCGGGCCGCCGGGAGCATCGTGCTGACCGACGAGACCACCGCCGAACTCGGCTGGGGCGTACCGGCGTCCACACCGCTGCCGCGCCCGATGGCGGCCCTGGACCGCTCCGCCCAGGTGGTCACCGTCGGCTCGGCCGGCAAGCTGCTCTGGGGCGGCCTGCGGATCGGCTGGGTCAGGGCCGCGCCCGCGCTGGTGCGCCGGCTGGCCAACGAGCGGGTCCACAGCGACGTCGGCACCCCGGTGCTGGAGCAACTGATCGCCGCCGAACTGCTGGGCGACCCGCTGCCCGCCGTACGGGAGCACCAACTGGCCAGGCTGCGGGCCGGCGCGCAGGCCTTCGCCGCCGCCCTGCCCGAACGGCTGCCCGGCTGGAGCTTCACGATGCCGCCCGGCGGGCTCGCGCTGTGGGTCTCCACCGACGGCCTGTCCGGCGCGGCACTGGCCCGGGCCGGGGAGCGCGGCGGAGTCAGGATCGCCTCGGGCAACCGCTTCGGCTCGGACGGCGCCTTCGAGCACCACATCCGCATCCCGCTCACCGTGCCCGCCGCGGCCGTCCCCGCCGCCGTCGAACGCCTCGCCGCCGTGGCCGCCCAGGCGGCGGCCGGCGGACGGCTCGAACCGGCCGAGGAGGCCCAGCCGCTGGCAGTCTGACGGAGCGTCAACGAAAGGTGCGCACCTGTGCCGCGGAAGGCCCTTGCCCCGTACGGGCTTTCGCACCCGCGCGCGACCGCCGGACAGCCGGCCGCCTAGTGGTGGTCGGCCCGGCCGCGCCAACCCGTCACCGGCAGCGCGAACTTGGCCACCAGCCGATCGGTGAAGGGCGCCCGGTGCAGCCTGGCCAGCCGCACCGGCGTCCGGCCCCGGCGGACCTCCACCCGGGCCCCGGCGGGCAGTTCGACCGAACGCCGCCCGTCGCACCAGAGCACGCCGTGCGGGGTCTTGGGCTGCACCTCGACCGCCAGCACCGACTCCGGCGAGGTCACCAGCGGACGGGCGAACAGCGCGTGCGCGGAGATCGGCACCATCAGCAGCGCCTCCACCTCCGGCCACACCACCGGCCCGCCACCGGAGAACGCGTACGCGGTGGAACCGGTCGGCGTCGCGCACACCACGCCGTCACAGCCGAAGTTGGAGACCGGACGGCCGTCCACCTCGGTCACCACCTCCAGCATCCGCTCCCGGGACGCCTTCTCGATCGAGGCCTCGTTCAACGCCCAGTCCTCGTGCACCACATCGCCGTTGGTGCGGACGATGACGTCGATCGTCATCCGCTCCTCGACCTCGTAGTCGGCGTCCACCACCCGGTCGACCACGACGGCCAGGTCGTCCCGCTCGGCCTCGGCGAGGAAGCCCACCCGGCCCAGGTTGATCCCGAGCATCGGCAGCCCGTGCGAGCGCGCCAGCTCCGCACCGCGCAGCAGCGTCCCGTCCCCGCCGGCCACCAGGATCAGCTCGCAGCCGTCCGCCGCCCCGGGGCCCTCGGCCACCTTCTCGACGCCTTCCGGCAGGTCCAGGTCCACCGCCTCGGTCTCCAGCAGTCTGATCCGGAGCCCCGCCTTCAGCAGCCCGTGCACCAGCCCCTCGACGCTGCGCAGCGCCGCCTCCCGGCCGGTGTGCGCGATCAGGAAGACCGTACGTGCTTCATCGCTCATGCCGCTGCCCTCTCCCTAACGCCTGCCGGGTCGCCCTCGGCCCCGGTGCGGCCGCGCCATACAACACGACGGGCCGGACGCTCGCAAGGCACCCTACCGGGGCCCCTCCGCCACGGCCCGGTCCGCCTCCGCGGGGTCCAGCCGCTCGGCGTCCCGGCGCAACCAGAGGAAGTACTCGACGTTGCCGGACGGCCCCGGCAGGGGGCTCGCGGTGACCGCGCGCACGCCCAGCCCGAGCTCCCACGCCTGCCCGGCGACCTGGCGCACCATCTCGGCGCGCAGTTCCGGGCTGCGCACCACCCCGCCGCTGCCCAGGCGCTCCTTGCCGATCTCGAACTGCGGCTTGACCATCAGCACCAGGTCCGCGTCCTCGGCCGCGCAGGAGGCGAGGGCCGGGAGCACCAGGCCCAGTGAGATGAACGACAGGTCGCCCACCACCAGGTCGACCGGGGTGTCGCCGATCAGGTCCGGGGTCAGCTCGCGCACGTTGGTGCGGTCCATCACGGTGACCCGCTCGTCGCTCTGCAACGACCAGGCGAGCTGCCCGTAGCCGACGTCCACCGCCAGCACGTGCGCGGCCCCGGACCGCAACAGCACGTCGGTGAACCCGCCGGTGGAGGCACCCGCGTCCAGCGCCCGGCGGCCCTCGACCACCAGGCCCTGCGGCACGAACGCCGCGAACGCGCCGGCGAGCTTGTGGCCGCCGCGCGAGACGTAGTCGGGGTCGTTCTCGTCCTTGGCCACCACGACCGCCGCCGAGGTCTCCACCTGGGTGGCCGGCTTGGTCGCGGTGGCGCCGCCGACGGTCACCCGACCGGCTGCGATCAGCTCGGACGCGTGCTCACGCGACCGGGCCAGCTTGCGGCGGACCAGTTCCGCGTCGAGTCGGCGTCGTGCCACTGCCACTGGTGTTTCAGCTCCTACGGATCCTGCGGGTCATTCCCGGTCGAGCGCGGCCAGCGTGTCGACGAGCCGCTGGTGAACATCTTCGTACACGGCGACGTGGGCCTCGGCCGGGACCCCGTCCAGGGCCTCCAGCAGGGCCAGCCCGGCGTCCACCCCGAGGTGTCCGGTGAGCACCGGTTCGACGCCTGGCGGCCCGGCCGGCGAAGGGCGTTCGGCCGGTGGACAGGGCACGGCCGGTGGGCGGGACTCGGTCGGTTCACTCGTCTCGGGCATCGGGCTTCTTCGTACTGGTGGCCTTGCGGACGGTGGTCTTCCTGGTCGCCGCCGCACGCTTCGCGGGAGTCCCGCTCCGCCCGTCGGCCTTGGGCTGGCCCTCGGCCGGCCGGGCGGTGGCGGTCTTCTTGACGGTCGTCTTCCTGACGGCGGTCGTCTTCTTCGCGGTGGCCTTCCCGGCCGCGGTCTTCCCGGCCGCCGCCTTCTTCCCCGCGGTCTTCTTCGCCGCCGCCTTCTTGGCGGCGCTCTTCTTCGCCGCCGGCTTCCCGGCCGGCACCGTCCCGCTCTCGACGGCGGGCTCCTCCGGCGGTGCCGGAGAGACCACGGACACCGGCGGAACGGGCGGATCGACCTCGACCGGCTCGTCCACCTCCACCCGCTCCGCGACTATCGGCTCACCCGAGGGCCGTACCGCCGACCGCTCGTCCTCGAACTCCCAGCCACGCCCGAACAGGTCCCCGGCCCGCGGCGCCGGGACCGGCTCCTCGTCCTCGGACTCCCCCGGCCCGGCCTTCGCCGCCGCAGGCTCCTCCTCGACCTCGCGCAGCTTGGTCTCCAGGTACGCCAGCACCACACCGACCTTGGTCACCTGGTCGCCGACCTTCTCGAAGACCTTCTCCGCCTCGTCGCGCGCCACGCCGACCGCCAGGTCCACCCCGGCCCGCCCGGCGGTGACCGCTTCCCCGGCCAGGGTCTGCAAGGTCTCCGCCGACGGCGGGAACCGACCGCCCAGCCGGCGCTCGACCTCGGCGACGTCGACCCCGGCCTTCTCCAGGATCGAGGCCGCCGTCCCGACGACGAGCCTGCCGACCTCCTCGGCCACCCCGGCCGCGGTCTCCACCACTCCCCGAACCGTCCTCGGCAGCATCCGGGTGCCTCCCAATCGCCTACGCGCGTCGCTCCGTCGCCCTCGGTGCCCTGGCCGTGCCGAGCACCCCACCGACGACGCTACCGCCAAAACCCTCCTGAGGTACCGTGGCCCGCAGTCAGCACCGCAGCGACCGGGGGAGGGAGCCGCCCCGTGGCGAACACCGAGGAGTGCCGGGAGGCACTGGAGCAGCTCAGCCGGAACATGGCGAAGTCCACCGGCGACGTCCGCAAGGCCACCACCCTCGACCGCTCGGTCAGCTGCCGGATCACCGACCTCGACCTGACCTTCACCGGGCAACTGCGCGACGGCCGGATCCAGGGCGTGGTGACCGCCCCCGGCGCCCCGGCCGAGAAGGCGGAGATCCGGCTCACCATGAGCAGCGACGACCTGCTCGCCCTGGTCGGCGGCCGGCTCAACTTCGCCTCCGCGTGGGCGAGCGGCCGGGTCAGGCTGGAGGCGGGCTTCCGCGACCTGCTGCGGCTGCGCACCCTGCTCTGATCCCGGTGCTCCGGGCCTGATGCTCCGAGCCCGGCCGCCGACGGTGGGCCGCCGGCCGTGCGCCGCCCGTCCTCAGAACCCCAGGTCGGCGAGCGCCTTCCGTCCGTCCACCGGCGCGCCGCCCGCGTCCAGCACGGTCCACGCCGCCGCGCACAGCGCCCGCAGGCCGTCCCAGCGGTCCCCCGACCCGGACAGCCGCAGCACGCCGGCCTCGACGCCCGCGACCCAGCCGCCGCACGCGAAGCCGTCACCGGTGGCCGAAACCGCCGGGTGCGGGACGAGCAGTCCGCGCAGGTCCGCCGCCAGGTAGGTCGGCCGGTGCTCGACCGGGGCCGCCAGCAGCAGCTCGGGGGTGGTCACCCCGGTGAACACCAGCAGGCTGTCCACCCCGCCGTTGAACGCGCCCTCGATGTCGGTGTCCAGCCGGTCCCCGACCACCAGCGGCCGCTCCGCGCCGGTGCGCAGGACGGTCTCCCGGTGCATCGGCGGCAGCGGCTTGCCCGCCACCTCCGGCTCCACCCCGGTCGCCGCCCGCACCGCCGCCACCAGGGTGCCGTTGCCGGGCGCGATACCGCGGGCCCTCGGCACCGTCAGGTCCAGGTTGGACGCCACCCACGGCAGGCCGCTCTGCACCGCGTACGAGGCCTCCGCCAGGTCCGTCCACCCCACCGAGGGGTCGAAGCCCTGGACCACGGCGAGCGGACCGTCGGCCAGTGAACGGACCGCGACCAGCCCCCGCTCGGCCAGCGCCTCCTCCAGTCCGAGACCGCCCACGACCAGCACCTTCGATCCGGCCGGCACCTTCTCCGCGACCAGCCGGGCGGCGGCCTGGGCCGAGTTGATCACGTCGGCCGGCTCGGCCGGGACGCCCAGCTCGGTGAGGTGCTCGGCCACCACCCGCGGCGGACGGGAGGCGTTGTTGGTCACGTAGGCGAGCCGCATCCCGGCCGTCCGGGCGGCGTCCAGCGCTTCCACCGCGTGTTCGATCGCGTGCGCGCCCGCGTAGACCACACCGTCCAGGTCCAGCAGCGCGGTGTCGTACGCCTCGGTCAGCGGCCGCTCGCTGCCCTCGGGGGTGGTCCGTCGCCCGGTGGTGGCCGTCTCGGTCATGGTCGCGCTACCTCATTCACTACGTCGTCGTTCGCTGCGTCGTCGTTCACTGCGCAGTCGTTCACTGCGCAGTCGTTCACTGAGCCGGTGCCGTCGCGTCGTCCTTCTCGGCGACCGACCGGTCGTCACGCCGTCCGGTCAGGCGCCGCCGTCGCCCCCCGCGCCGTCCGCCGCTTCCCGAGCCTGCTCCCCGGCTCCCGCCGGGGGCGCCAGGTACCCGGGTGCGCCCGGCAGCAGCGGGCCGTACGCCCCGGCACGGGCCGCCAGGGTCGCCCGGGTCTGCCGCAGGGCCTTCCGGTAGTGGTCGGCCTCCGGCCGCATCGCCACGGCCAGCGCCAGGTGCTCGGCGGAGGTCTCGAAGTCGCCCAGCCGGGCCGCCGCGACCCCCCACCCGAACTGAGCGTAGTCGTCCGCCGGGTCGGCCAGCGCCACGGCCCTGAAGTTCTCCAGCGCCGCCGCGTACGAACCCGCGTCGAACTGGGCGCGCGCCAGCGCCTCCCGGATGCTGCGCGAGTGCGGTTCGGCCGCCGCCGCCCGGGCCAGCAGCTGCTCGGCGGCCGCCGGATGCCCCTGCGCCAGCAGCCGCGCGCCCCGGCGGAACCAGTCGTACACGTCCCCGACGGGCTCCCCGGCGCGGCTCTGCCGCGGTACCCCGCCGTTCGCCGCGCCGCCGCCCGGTGCGGCGCTCAGTACGTCGCCGGGTGCGTCACCCGGCACGTCGCCGGCCGGGGCGCCCCCGCCGGTGGCACCGACCGGCCCGCCCGACTCGACCGGGACGCCGCCCACCCGTTCCTGCCCGTCGTCCATGCCGTACCTCGCCCTCGGTCACACACCCGTCCCACCGCTCGGCACGGGCGTTCCGATCTCTCAACAACGCGTACCCGGTTACGATGCCCAGAATGAGCACACCCAGTGCAGATGACGGAGTCGAGACTCCCGTGGGCGGCCCCGGCGATCCCGGGCACGTCGCCACCGCCGGCCTGTCCCTGTCCCCTTTCCGCGGACTGCGCTACGTCCCCGACCGGGTCGGCGCGCTGGCCGCGGTGATGTCCCCGCCGTACGACGTCGTCGACCCTGGCCGCCGGCTCGACCTGGAGACCGCGGACCCGCACAACGTGGTCCGGCTGATCCTGCCCAGGCCCGAGCCCGAGGACGCCGGCGACCGTCCCGACCGCGACACCCGCTACCGGCACGCCGCCCGGCTGCTGGCCTCCTGGCAGCGCGACGGCGTCCTCGCCGCCGATCCGGAGCCCGCGCTCTACGTCTACGAGCAGCGGGTGCCGGCCACCGACGACTCCCCCGAGCTGCTCCAGCGCGGCCTGATCGGCGCCCTCGCGGTAAGCGGACGCGAGGGCGGCGTGGTGCTCCCGCACGAGGACGTGATGCCGCGGCCGGTCGCCGACCGGGTCGGCCTGATGCGCACCACCCGGGCCAACCTGGAACCGCTGCTGCTCACCTACCGGGGCGACGGCGGCGCCTCCGGCGTGATCGAGCGGACGGTCGAGGCCGAACCGCTGCTCTCCACCGCGACCAGCGACGGCACCCATCACCGCCTGTGGGCGGTCACCGACCCGGCCGAGATCGCCGAGATCGGCCGCGACCTCGCCACCTGCCGGGCCCTGATCGCCGACGGCCACCACCGCTGGGAGATGTACCTGCGCCTCCAGCGCGAACACCGCCACCTGCCGCGCAGCCCCTGGGACCGCGGCCTGGTGCTCCTGGTGGACACCGCCCGCTACCCGCTGCGGGTGCGTGCCATCCACCGGGTGCTGTACCGGCTGCCGGTCGGGGAGGCGCTGGAGCGGCTCGGCGACCAGTGGAAGGTCAAGGAGGTCCCCGGCCCACTGGCCGCGGCACTCCAGGCGCTCGCCGAACAGAAGCGGCACGGCGGCAACGGCTACGTGCTGACCGGCGGCGACGGCGTCTACTGGCTGGTCGGCGAACCCGAGGAGTCCCTGCTCGACGCCACCGTGCCGCACGACCGGCCGGAGGAGTGGCGCCACCTGGACGCCACCGTCCTGCATGCCACCCTGCTCGACCACACCTGGCACGTCCCCGACGGCCCGGACGACATCGGCTACCTGCACACCGCCGCGGCCGCCGAGCGGGAGGCCGCCCGCACCGGTGGCACCGCCGTCCTGTTGCACCCGGTCCGGGAGTCCGTGGTGCGGCGGCTGGCCGAGCAGGGCGTCACCATGCCGCGCAAGTCCACCTCGTTCGGGCCGAAGCCGGCCACCGGACTGGTGCTGCGCAACCTCACGCTGGGCTGACAACGCCCCAGGCCCCGGACGCCGCGAGGCCCTGCCGTTCCCCGATTTTCCGGGGAACGGCAGGGCCTCACGGTGTTGCAGGGGGTTCTACCGGCGGGCTGCTCAGCCCTTGTCGGCGTCGGCGTCGACCGCCTTGACCGCCTTGGTCTCCTCGGCGTCCTCGGCCTCGGTGCCCTCAGCCTCGGCGTCCCGGGCCTTGTCCACGGCCTTCTGGGAACGCTCGGGGACCACACCGTCGAAATCGTCGTCGATCTCGAGGTCGTCCTCGTCGTAGTACTCCTCGACGTCCTCGTCGTCCTCGAAGATCACGCGGTCCTCGGCGTTGTCGCCACCACGCTTCTTCGCCGGGGCCTCGTCCGACTCGGTCTCGTCCTCGGCCAGCTCCGGGTCGAGCGCGTCGGTGAACTCGACGCCGTCGATCTCGGCCAGCCGCTCCGAGGCGTTGGTGGTGCCGTCGGTGTCGGCCTCGGCCGCCTTGGCGAACCAGTCACGGGCCTCGTCGCCCCGGCCGGCCGCGATCAGGGCCTCGGCGTAGGCGTACCGCAGACGGGCGGTCCACGGGTGCACGGCGCTGGAGGCCAGCTCCGGGCTCTGCAGCGTCACCACGGCGGCTTCGAACTGCTCCATGTCGCTGCGGGCACCGGCCGCCACCAGGCGCATCTCGACCTGGCCGGCCTTGTCCAGCTGCTTCACCTCGGGCTCACCGGCCATCGCCAGCGCCCGCTCCGGACGGCCCAGACCGCGCTCGCAGTCGGCCATCACCGGCCACAGGTCCGCCCGACCGGTCATCCGACGGGCGGCGCGGAACTCGGTCAGCGCCTCGGAGTAACGCTGCGTCATGTACGAGGCGAAACCGGCCGCCTCACGGACGGCGGGGACGCGGGAGGCCAGGCGGAGCGCGACGCGCGAGTACTGGTAGGCCTCCTCCGGCTCGCCGTCGAGCAGGCGGGCCACCATCACCAGGTTGCGGGCGACATCGTCCGCGAGGGTCTTGGGCAGGCTCTTGAGCTCCTGGCGCACGTCCGCGTCCAGCTCGAAGCCGGTGACGTCCTCCGGGATCGGCAGGCGCTTGACGGGCTCGTAGTTGCCCCGGCGGTCGTCGTAGTCCCGCTGGCCGCGGTCGTCGCGGCGGTCATCCCGGTGGTCGCCGCGGTCGCGGTTGAAGCCACCGCCGGAGGGGCGGTCGTCGCGGCGGAAGCCGCCACGGTCGCCGCCGCGGTCGTCACGGTCACGGCCGTAGCCACCGGAGGGGCGGTCGTCGCGACGGAAGCCACCGCCGGAGGGGCGGTCGCCACGATCGTCACGACGGAAACCGCTCGGGCGGTCATCGCGGCGGAAGCCGCCGCGGTCGTCACGGTCGCGGTTGAAACCGCCGCCGGAGGGACGGTCGCCACCACGGTCGCGATTGAAGCCACCACCGGAGGGACGGTCGTCGCGGCGGAAGCCGCCACGGTCGCCGCCGCGGTCGTCACGGTCACGGCCGTAGCCACCGGAGGGGCGGTCGTCGCGACGGAAGCCACCGCCGG
>NZ_JBIVUM010000010.1:0-24081 GCF_044757205.1 Kitasatospora sp. NPDC091335
TCCTCGCCCAGCCGGACCTCCGACCCCGCGAAGGGACCCATGGACTCCGCCGCAGCCGACACCAGGACCACCCTCCCCCCACTCCACCGGCGGGCCCCCCCCCCCCCCCCCCCCCCCCCCCCCCCCCCCCCCCCCCCCCCGCCCCCCCCCCCGGGGGGGCGCCCCCCCCCCCCCCCCCCACCACCCGGGGGTGGGGGGGGGCGCCCACCAGGGGGGGGGGGGGGGGGGGGGGGGGGGGGGGGGGCGCGGCCCCCCCCCCCCCACTGCCGTTCCCGCGCTCCGTAGGATCCCGGCATGCACCGCACCCTGACCGACCTCGCCCGCTGCCTCTACGGCGACGAGTACGGCCCCACCCCCGCCTGCGAACTCAGCCGGGAGCACGAGGAGTTCCACTTCATCGCACGGCTGACCTTCGCCGACGCGGAGGAGATCCTCACGATGCCGCGCACGCTCTGCCCGCACCTCGTGGACGGCTACCTGCCTGTCCGGCTCCGCAATCTCGCCTACCGGCTGCTCCTGCTCCAGCGCCCCGACGATCCGGAGCTGATCCGCGAGGCGGCCGACAGCCTCCACCTGCACGGCCCGGACTGGGACGACATCGCCGAGGAGCTGAAGCAGCGCGCCGACGCACTTGAGGCGCAGTGAGCGTCAGGGGCGACGAACGGGACCGTGGTCACCCTCGGGCTCGCGGGTGAGGACGGCGAGCAGGGCCGGGTCCGCGTAGACCTCGGCGCTGTGCTTCCACTGGGTGAGCAGGAGCGCGATCGGGACGAGCTTGTCCGGGGTCACCGCGTTGCGCACCGCTTCGATCAGCTCCGCGAGCAGGGTTTCGATGTCCTCGTCGGGCAGAAAGCTGCTCCACGACAGGACTTCCGGAAGTGCTCGACGCAGGGCCACGGCATTCTCGACCCGGACCAAGTCCGCGAGCAGGCGGCAGTCGTGGACAGGAGGTGCCGGGCGATCCGGGTGGGATCGCCCGGCAGCCTTGCTCATCCGGACGGGTGCCCGGCGGCCTGCCGGAGCACCGCTCGCAGGAGAGCTTCCGCGCTGCCCGGGGTGGCCGCCCAGAGCCGCATCTCGGCGTGGGCGGCCTGGCGGCGCGGACTGATGGCGCGGACCGGACGGGAGAACTGGGCGCTGAGGCACCACCACATCTCGATACGGGCCCAGGTCAGGCGCAGCCCGGTCACGCGGGGTCCGCCACACGAAGATAGACCGGGTGGGCGGACTCGACGCCGATGTAGGCCATCGCGCGGACCGCGCCGAACTCGACCAGCTGGTGGGCGATCCGGGCGGCGGAGGCCTCGCTGAAGTAGTCGGCGAGGTATCCGGCCTGGTCGTCGTCCAGCGGGAGCCGGGCGAGGCCGGTGCGGATGGCACCGAGGGCGTCGGTGAGCCTGGTGAAGGTGGCGACTTCCGTGACGCCCTTGATCTCGGCCGAGATCGGGAAGGGGAGCTCGACGTTCACTTCGCGCCCCCTTCGATGAGCGCCCACATCGCCTTGCCGATACCACCCTCACGCGGGCAGCAGCCCCAGTCGGAGGCGAGGAGGGAGACGAGCAGGAGCCCGCGCCCGGTCTCCTCGAACTCCGCGGTGGAGTGCGAGAGGGAGGGCCGGCTGGCGTCGGCGTCGTGCACCTCGATCCGGAGCGATTCGGGCTGGAGGTCGAACCGGACGAGGACGAGCCGCCCCGGCGGGGTCTTGGCGTGGAGCACGGCGTTGGCGACGAGTTCGCCGAGCACCAACTCGCCGCTGTCGACGAACCGTTCGCTGCCGGGGTGTCCGGCGAGGAAGGTGCGGAGCAATCGGCGCGCGGCGCCGGCGGACTTGTACTGCTTGGGCAGCCACCACGAGCACTCGCCCGCGGGGATGGACGGCTTCTCCGGCATTTCGGGCACGACAGCGCCCCCTCCAACTTCGGCTCGCAGCGAACACGATGGCCCGGAAGTGGCATGGGAATGCCCGGGTGGCCACCCGTCACGATCGCCGTGCGCGAGCAACGGACTACTACCCGTAGTCTGCGCAGGGCTCTCCATAATCTGCAAGACTTCATTTTGGGGTATTCGAATGCATTCACTCGTCTGGTTGACGTTCATTGCGAAGCGAGCACGCAGGTGCTTTCATTTCGAGCGCTGACGGTGCTTCATACTGGATGCCAGGAAGGGGAAGGCCATGCCGGAGGGGTCAACTGGATCAACGGTGCCGCGCAGGCAACTCGGGCGGTACCTGCGTGATCTGCGCAACCGATCACGGCTCACCGTGCGGGCGGCAGCGCGCCGGCTGGAGTGGTCGGAAGCGAAGATGTGGCGCATCGAGACGGGGCAAACGTCCCTGCGAAGCCTCGATGTCGAGGCCATGTGCAAGGTCTACGGCGCGCCCGCCGAACTGACCGAGGCCCTGATGGGGCTGGCGAAGGAGACCAAGGCCCGGGGCTGGTGGCACGCCTACGGGGATGTGATCCCCGAGGGGTTCGATCTCTTCATCGGACTGGAGGAGGCGGCTTCGAAGATCGCCTGGTACGAGAGCGAGTTGATTCCCGGGCTGTTGCAGACCGAGGACTACTCGCGGGTGATCATGCGGGCAGGCCTGCCACACGAAGACGATGCCGAGATCGAACGGCGAGTTCACCTTCGTTCGACCCGCCAGGTTCTTCTCACCAGGTTCACCGATCCGCCGATCTTCGATGTCGCACTCAACGAGGCAGTACTGCGGCGTCCCGTCGGCGGCGGCGAGGTCATTGCCGCACAGCTCACCCATCTGCTGGAGATGGGCGAGCTTCCCAACGTCACCATCAAGGTCGTCCCGTTCAGCGCGGGGCTGCATCTGGGCGTCACGTCGGGCCCGTTCGGGATTCTGCGCTTCCCGCTCAACGGCGACGGCTCCGAGACGGAACCGCCGACCGTCTATGCGGACGGATTCACCGGCGACCTGTACCTGGACAAGCCCAACGAAGTGGAACGCTACGACGCCGCGTTCACGAACATCTGGGAGACAGCGCTCAGTGAGCAGGCGTCGAAGCTGCTGATCTCCGAAGTGGCAGGAAGCTATGAAAACGACTGACCTGACCGAAGCGGTGTGGTTCAAGTCCAGCCGCAGCAATGCACAATCCGCCTGCGTTGAGGTCGCCTTCCTCAACAACGGCATCATTCCCGTCCGCGACTCCAAGGACCCCGAGGGGCCGGCACTCGCCTTCCCCACCGACGCATGGGCGTCCTTCGTCACCGCCATCAAGACCGGCGAACTCCCCAGCACCTGACCGACACTGCGCGAGAAGTCGGCCCGGCCGACTTCTCGCGCACAGCACCGCAGCAAGCGAAGCGGTGCGTCGGAGAGGCATTCTTGACCGTGCCGACCGGGCGGCCGATAGTGGTCCGACGCCCACGCACCTGTTCGGATTCCACGTCAGACGGGAAGCGGTCATGCAGACGCCGGAACCATCCGCTCGGCCGAGCCGATTACCGTCGCTGACCGGCATGCGGTTCGTCGCGGCGTTCGCCGTCCTCGTGTCCCACCTGGCCGGCCAGCTCGTCGGATCGATCCACCCCGGCCTCCCCTACCTGATCACCACTCTCGGGCCGGTCGGAGTGGCGTTCTTCTTCGTGCTCAGCGGCTTCATCCTCACCTGGGTCGCCGACCCGGACGACACCGCCGTCCTGTTCTGGCGCCGACGCCTGGTGAAGATCTTCCCGAACCACCTGACGACCTTCGCGGCCGCCGTGGCGCTGATGGCCGCCGCGGGCATCCCCATCATGGCGATCAACACGATCCCGCCGCTCCTGCTGGTCGAGCCCTGGATCCCCAACTTCGACGCCCTCGGCGGGCTGACCGGTATCAACGTGCCGAGTTGGACCCTCGGCTGCGAGCTGGTCTTCTACTTCGCGTTCCCCTGGCTCATCCGCCTCATCAGGCGCATCCCACCGCCCCGGCTGTGGCCGTGGGCAACAGGCGTCGCCGCCGCGGTCATCGCCGTCCCGTTCGCCGCCCAGCTGCTGCCGGCGCGGCCGGCCACATCCTGGGACCCGGCGATCGCGGAGCTCCAGTCCTGGTTCGCCTACAGCCTGCCCTTCACCAGGATGCTCGAATTCGTCCTCGGCATCCTGACGGCCCGGATCGTGGTGTCGGGAAAGTGGATCCGCCTCGGCATGACACCGGCCTTCCTCCTCACCGTCGCCTGTGTGGTGCTCCAGTCCCACCTGCCCGGCGTGTTCCGGCTCTGCGCCGGACCGACCGCGTTCGCACTCGCCCTGGTGATCGCCGCCGGCGCCGCCGCCGACGTACGCACGGCACGCACGCCCTTCAGCGGACGGACCATGGTGTGGCTCGGCGAGATCTCCTTCGCCCTCTACCTCGTGCACTACCTCGTCATCCAGTACGGCCCGATCGATGCCGCGCACGCCACCGGCGGGACGGCGACCGCCTCCCCGGCGACGAGGCTGGCGCACATCCTGCTCACCGTCGCGATCAGCCTCGTCCTCGCGGCGGCCCTCTACACGCTGGTCGAACGCCCGGCGGTCCGGCGCTTCAGCCGGCCGCGAGGCCGCCGCACGGACCTCGCGGACCCCACGGACCTCGCGGACTCAGTGAACCCCGCGGGCCTCGCGGACCCCGCCCGGGTCCGCGAGGAGGGCCGGCCCCGTACGCCTCGGCGCGATGCGCCCTCCCACAGCCTCCCTGGAGCCGTCACCCATGACGAAACGCCGTCCTGATCCGGCGTCCGAATTACCCTGTTTCCCGGTCGCCCGGCCGGATTCCCGCCCCCTCGACCCCGACGAGACCTACGCCCGGCTGCGCGCCCACGCGCCCGTGTCACCGGTGCGCTGCCCGGCCGGGATGGATGCCTTGCTGGTCAGCCGGTACGAGGACATCCGCGCCGTGCTCGCGGATCCACGGCTGAGCTCCCGCGGCGCGGGGTCGATGCACATGCTGCCCTCCTACGACCGGCGCGACCCGCCTCCGGGCTCGATGATCCAGCTGGACGGGGAAGAGCACGCACGGCTGCGACGACTCCTGATCGGCGAGTTCACGGTGCGACGGGTCGAGGCGCTGCGACCGTCCGTCCAGCGGATCACCGACCGGCGCATCGACGCGATGCTCGCCGGGTCGAGCGCCGACCTGGTACGGGACTTCGCGCTGCCGATGTCGTCGCTGGTGATCTGCGAACTGCTCGGCGTGCCCTACGACGACCACGAGGCCTTCCAGCGCGACAGCGAGGTGCTGATCGGCTTCGAGGCCGACGAGGCCACCCGCGACGCGGCCACCCGCCGGCTGGAGGGCTACCTCGGTGAGCTGATCACCCGGCGCCTGGCCGAGCCGCAGGACGACCTGCTGAGCCGGCTGATCGTCCGCGGCCAGGAGAGCGAAAGGCCGCCGACCGTACCGGAGTTGGCCACGCTCGGCGTGCTGCTGCTGGTCGCCGGGCACGAGACGACCGCCAGCATGATCACGCTCAGCGCCCTGGTGCTGACGGCGGACCCGGACCGGACGGCCGCCCTGCGGGCCGCTCCGGAGACCATCGGCACCGCCGTGGAGGAGCTGCTGCGCTACCTGTCGGTGATCCAGTTCGGACTGTTGCGGTACGCCACCGAGGACGTCACCGTCGGCGGCACCCCGGTGGCGGCGGGCAGCTGGCTGGTCGCCGCGATCCCGTCCGGCAACCGGGACGAGGGCGTGTTCCCCGCCCCGGACACCGTCGACCTGCGCCGACCGTCCCGCGCCCACCTGGCGTTCGGATTCGGTCCGCACCAGTGCATCGGCCAGCAGCTGGCCCGGATGGAGCTCCGGGTCGCGCTCACCACACTGCTGCGCCGTCTGCCGGGGCTACGGCCGGCGGAGCCGTTGGCGCCGTCCGCGTTCAAGCACAACGACATCGTCTTCGGCCTGCGGAGCATGCCGGTCACCTGGTGACGTCCGGGGGCCGGAGGACGTCGGACTCCCCGACACCTGATCAGGTCCGCGTGAGAAGTCGGCCTGGCCGACTTCTCACGCGGTCACCGCCCCGGGCAGCCTCTTCGCGCGGGGCTCCGCGCCGGTTCGGCGGCCGTCGCAGCGGCGGCTGCTGCCAGGCAGGCGATCAGGCAGCGGGTGACGGGGTGGCGAACGGCGCGCAGCAGGGCGGCTGTTGCTTCGGGGCGGGTCATCGGGGCTCCTTCACGCGAGGGGGTACGGCCGTCGGGGGCCGCGTCGGTCGACGTGGCCCCCGACGGAACGGACGGGACGGTGGACGGCCTCACGCGGCCGGGGCCCCCGGCCGCGGGGTGCGCAGGGTGGCCACCGCGAGCAGTGCGCCGGCCACCGCGATCGCCGCGGCGCCGATGAAGGCCGCCGAGAACCCCGAGGTCAGGCCCTCGACGGTGGTGTCAGAGGTCCGCGCGCCGGCCAGGGCGGTCATCGCGGCCAGGCCGAGCGCCGAGCCGACCTGGTAGCCGGTGTTGACGATGCCGGAGGCGAGGCCGCCGTCCTCCGGGGGCGCGCTGGAGATCGCGGTGCCGAGGGAGGGGATGAAGGCGAGCGCCATGCCGATCGCGGCGAGCAGCGAGGCGGGCAGCACGTCGGTCCAGAAGTTGCCGTCCGGGCGGGCCAGCGAGAGCCCGGCCAGGCCGGCGCCGAGGGCCAGCATGCCGGTGACGACCAGGGCCTTGGGGCCGAAGCGGACGATCAGCCGGGGCGCCGCGGTGATCATGACGGCCATGATGGCGACGGTCATCGGCAGCAGGGCCGCGCCGCCGGCGAAGGCGCCGAGGTGGAGCACCTGCTGGAGGTAGAGGTTCAGGAAGAACCACATCGGCACCCAGGCCGCGGCCAGCAGGAACTGGGCGAGGTTGGCGGCCCCGAGGTTCGGCACCCGGAAGATGCCCAGCCGCATCAGCGGCTCGCGGCGCCGGCCCTGGATGACCAGGAAGGCCGCCAGCAGCAGGACCGCCCCGGCCAGCGTCAGCAGGGTCGGCGCCGAGGCCCAGCCGGCCTCCGGGGCACGGACGACGGCGTACACCGCGGCGGCCAGGCCGGCGGTGACGGTGAGCGCGCCGATGACGTCGATGCCGCCGCTGCGCCGGGGCGCGGAGGGCATCAGCGCGGGGGTGGCGAGCAGCGCGACCAGGGCGACCGGGATGTTGATGTAGAACACCCACGGCCAGCTGACGTACTGGGTGATCAGGCCTCCGAGAAAGACGCCCGCGGTGCCGCCGGCCGGGGCCGCCGCGCCGTACAGGGCGAAGGCCTTGGTCAGCTCCTTCGGGTTGCCGCCGAAGAGCGTCATCAGCAGGGTGAGCGCCGAGGGGGCGATCAGTGCGGCGCCGAGGCCCTGGACGCCGCGGCCGGCCAGTTCGGTCGGGACGTTCTGGGCGAGGCCCGCGAGCAGCGAGCCCGCGCCGAGGATCGCCCAGCCGGCGCTGAACAGGCGGCGGGCGCCGAGCAGGTCGGACAGGCGGCCGCCGAGGAGCAGCAGCCCGCCGAAGGCCACCACGTAGGCGTTGAACACCCAGGACAGGCCCTCCTGGCCGAAGCCGAGTTCGTCCTTCATCTTGGGCAGGGCCACCCCGATGATCGAGGTGTCCATGATCACGACGAACTGTGCGGCGGCGATCAGCGCGAGCGCGCGCCACCTCCGGGGGTTCGGCCCGGTGCTGTCGGTTGCCATCTCTTACTCCCTACCCGTTGGGGGTATAGGTCGAGGCCGGGGCGGCCTCGGCGCGATCGGTGGTCGTCAACTCCAGCACGGGCATGGCGAATGCACCCGGCGGGACGACCCCGGTGAGGACGCCCTGAACATACCCTAGGGGGGTAAGGTTTATCTATGAAGGGGCCGGCGGGAATTCCGTGCTCACCGAAGGGGTTTCACCGCGCGTCAGAGAGCCGCTCGCGGTGTCCGCCGGGGAACGGCTGCTGATCGCCGGTGCCGCCGGTGCGGTCGGCGGACTGGCCCCGCAGATCGCCCGGGCGCGGGGCGCCGAGGTCGACGCCCTGGTCTCCCGGGACGCCCAGATCGCCTTCGCCCGCGAGCACGGGGCGCAGCGCGTCTCCACCGACCCCGCCGACTTCCCGCGCCGCGGCTACGACGCGGTCTTCGACACCTTCGGGGCCTTCCTCACCGAGGCGGTCGCGGACGGCGGCCGGTACGCGTCGATCGCCACCCAGGCCGGCCCGTCCCCGACCTCTCCGCCCGGGGCGTGCGCACCACCGTCCACCAGGTGCGCGAGGACGGCGCCGGGCTGGCAGAACTCGCCGGGCTGGTCGACTCCGGCGCCCTGCGGCTGCGGGTACACGCCGCGTACGGCCTCCAGGAGGTCCGGGCCGCCCACGAGCGATTCCGCGCGGGCGGCCCGGACGGGAAGATCGTCGTGACCTTCTGATCCTCTGCCCCGTGGGCCTTCCGGCTCCTTCGGGGCCGGGGTCAGCCGCCCGGCCGCTCCGGCGGGAGCTCACCGGCCCGGTCGACGGCGGCCTTGGCGAGGACCGCCGAGGTGCCGACCACCGTCCCGGCCGGCCCCGCGTCACCGGCCTCGGCGAGGACCGTGCGTTCGCCGAGGAACGCGTACGTGGTCCGGTCGAAGATCCACTGGGTCTGCTGCCCGTGCGCCGTACGGGCCACTGCGACGCCCTCGCGCCCGGTGACGGCGGCGGACGCCTGAGGCCGGTCCCCTCCTGGAGGTCACCCGGCGGGTGGCCGGCCCTCTCCACTCTGCCCGGATACCCGCAACAGGACTGCCACAGAACGGTGTTGACCGCCACGAACCCCCGCCCACCCGGGCCACGGCGAACCCCCGCTATTACCCTGGGGGGGTATGGTATGTTCTGAAGTGAAGCAGCCGCCCGGGCAGTCCGGCCGGCGCCGGACCCTCACGACAGGAGCACACCCATGAGCGAGACCACCGTCACCGTCGAGTCCGCCGCCACCGAGGCCTCCTCCTGCTGCGGCTCGTGCGGCACTGACGCCGGCCCGGCGCCCGCCGCCGAGTCCGCCCTGACCTCGGTCTTCCAGGTGAAGGGCATGACCTGCGGCCACTGCGTCTCCTCGGTGACCGCCGAGCTGAAGCAGCTCGACGGCGTCACCGAGGTCGCCGTGGACCTCGCCACCGGCGAGGTCACCGTCGGCAGCACCCTGCCGCTCGCCGACTCCGACATCGCCGCCGCCATCGACGAGGCCGGCTACGAGCTGGTCGGCCGCCTCGCCGGCTGACCCCCCGAGTCGGCCCGGACGGGCGGGCACCATCCCGCCCGTCCGGGCCGACTCCCCCGTCCGCGCCGCCGGTAGAGTGAGGCCACTCCTCACCGCACAGGAACCGGAGGCGGCCATGGCCAGCTACAGCTCCCACAAGGACGACTTCCTCAAGCGGCTCCGCCGCATCGAGGGCCAGATCCGTGGTCTCCAGCGCATGGTCGAGCAGGACACCTACTGCATCGACGTCCTCACCCAGGTCTCCGCCGCCAGCCGCGCCCTCCAGTCCTTCGCCCTCCAACTCCTGGACGAGCACATCGAATGCTGCGTCCGCGACGCGATCGCCGAGGGCGGCCAGGAGGCGGGCACCAAGATCCGCGAGGCCAACCAGGCCATCGCCCGCCTCGTCCGTTCCTGACCCCGGGACGACACGGCAGCCCGACCGCACGCCCGGGGCCCGGTGGACAACTCTGCTGGGCCCCGGGCGTCTTCGCCGCCCACGGGTACGGGTCGGGGGTATCCTCGCCCCTCACCGGCCACCCCGCCGAGGGCGCCCGCACCGACGGCGGAACCTCAGCCCCGGGCCCGCTCGTCCGCGTCGGCGAGCCACAAGTAGACCGCCCCCAGCCCGAGTTCGATCGCCATCAGCACCAGCTGGAACCAGTGCGGGCGCCCGGCCACCACGATCGCCAGCACCCGCCCGAGGCCGCCCAGCAGGAACACCGCCGCCAGCCACCGCACCGCCCGGGCCGGCACCTGCGTCTGCCGGGCGGCCCGGGGCATCGAGGGCATATCATCGGCGCGTAACGGGAGAAGCAGCACAAGCGCCCAAAGTACTGTGAAAATAACACAATTGGATGCTCTGACTCTCCTCGCCCAGCCGGACCTCCGACCCCGCGAAGGGACCCATGGACTCCGCCGCAGCCGACACCAGGACCACCCTCCCCCCACTCCACCGGCTCCCCACCACCCCCGCCCAGCCTCCGCACCCCACCACCCTCCCGGACGGCACCCCCGCGTGGCTCGTCACCCGCTACCACGACGTCCGGCAGGTCCTCGGCGACCCCCGGGTCACCCGAGCCGACCTGCATGACGTCGGCACCGCGGGCGCCACCGCCGACGTGGCCGCCAACCCGGCGTCGCTGTTCAACCAGGACGGGCCCGCCCACCGCCGGCTGCGCGGCACCGTCCAACGGGCCTTCACCCCGCGCGCCATCGCCGGCTGGCAGCCCTGGGTCGCGGCCGCCGTCCAGCAGTCCGTGGACCGGCTGGTCGCCGCGGGCCCGCCCGCCGACCTGGTCCCCGCGTTCGCCCGGCCGGTACCGTTCGCCGTCACCACCCGGCTGATGGGGCTCGACGGGGACGGTCCTGACCACCTGGACGAGGACCGGCTGCTCCGCTGGACCCGCGCGCTGCTCGCCCAGGGCGGCGAACCGGCCGCGGACACCGAATCGCCCGCGGGCACCGCACCGGCCGCGGACGCCCAGTCCGAAGCCGAGCCCGACCACACCGACACCCTCGCCGAATTCGGTTCCTTCATGGGCGAGTTGGTGGCCCGTCGGCGCCGCGAGCCCGGCGACGACCTGGTCAGCCGGCTGGTCCTGGCCGCCGACCAGGACGGCGGCGTCCCCGAGGACTCTCTCGTCTTCCTGGTCGCCGGACTCACCGCCAGCGGCAACGAGAGCGTCGCCGGAGCCCTCGCCAACGCCCTGGTCTACGTGCTCGGCGAACGCCCCGGCCACTGGCCGCGGCTCGCCGACCCGGGCATCGCCGAGCGCACCGCCGAACGCCTGCTGCACTACATCCCGCTGGGCGACGACGAGGCCACCATCCGCCGTACCACCGCACCGGTCGAGGTCGGTGGCGTCACCATCCCGGCCGGCTCGGTGGTCGCCGTCAGCCTCGGCAGCGCCAACCGCGACCCGGCCGTCCACCCGGACGGTCTCGAAGCCGACCTCGGCCTCCCGCTCCCCGCCCCCACCCTCGCCTTCAGCGCGGGCCCGCACTACTGCATCGGCGCCTGGCGGGTCCGCCTGGAGATGCGCGAGTCACTGCTCCGTCTGGCCACCGCCCTCCCCGGCCTACGCCTCACCACCCCGGTCTCGGAGCTGACCTGGCAGCTCGGCGGCACCACCCGCAGCCCGGCCCGCCTCCCGGTGGACTGGTAGCCGCCCCCGCGAACGCGGTCAGCGCCCCGCCCGGCGTCAGCCGTCGGGCGGGGCGCCCCCGAAACCGCTGACGGACACCCCCGTCGCCGCTCGCGCACCCGGCGTCAGCCGTCCAGCAGCGCGCGCTCCCACGCCTCCCGACGCTCCTCGACGTACTCGGCGTCGGTGCGCCAGACCTCCCCGTGCCCCTCCGCCCACAACCTCGCCCAAGGCTGGACGCCACGGCCGGCCCGGTCCCGCAGGAAGTCGTGCATGGCCAGCGTCCGCGGCCCCAACAGGGGCACCAGGGCCCGCCGTTCGCCCTCGTCCAGCCCGTAGGCGTCGACGAAGACCCGCAGCCGGGCCGCCGCCACGGCATCGGTGCGCCGCAGGCCCGGCTGCGCCGACAGCGGCAGGAACCCGTGCAGCGCGTACGCGAGGTCCCAGAGCCGGGTGCCGGGGGCCGCCGTGTCCCAGTCGATGAAGGACCACCGGTGCCCATCCCCGCCCACCAGGTTCCACGGGGCCAGGTCGTTGTGGGCGATGATGTCGGCGGGGCCGTCGGGCGGCATCAGCACCTGCCAGCGGGCGTCCGGCGGGGGCGTGAAGTCCCGTACCGCGTCGTGGAACCCGCGGATCAGCCGGGCCACCCCGGCCAGCCGCTCGGCCGGGTCCAGCAGGTCGAAGCGGTCGGGCCAGACCACCCGGCCCGGCTGGTACGTCAGCACCTCGCGCCCCTGCCCGTCCAGGCCGAGCGGGCGCGGCGCCGCCCGGAACCCGGCCGCGTGCAGGTGCTCCAGCAGCGCGTGCACCGCGGGCGTCCACGGCCCGGCCGGGCGCCGCACGGTGTCCCCGACCCGGACCACTCCGGTGTTCATGTTCCCGCCGCTCAGCGGCAGTTCGTCCTCGCGGCCCGCCCCGGCCGGCCCCTCTCCCCCGCTCATCCGAACAGACCCTCCCCCAGCGTCCCGCCCGCCGGCACGCCCGGCAGCACGTACGCCACCGCCGAGGCCGTGTGCTCGATGAAGGCGTTCAGGGAGTCGCGCGCGGCCAGCCGGTTCTGGACGCGGGTGAACTGGGCCGGGTCGCGCACGAAGGCGCAGAACAGCAGCCCTCGGTCGTCCGGGCCGTCGTCGTAGCTGTAGCCCCGCCGCAGCATCCGGGCGCCGCCGTCCAGCCGGGGGCTGGAGAGGCGGACGTGCGCGGTGGCCGGGAGGACGTACGAGCCGTCCGGGTTCTTGGTGTAGATGTCCGGCTCGTCGTGCTCCGCCGTACCGGTCAGCGGGGCGCCGTCGCCGAGACGGCGACCCATCACCTGCTCCTGCCGGTCTCCGGGGAGGGCGGCGAAGGCGGCGGTGTCCATCCGGATCCGGCGGTAGACCAGCACCGTTCCGTGCTCGTGCGGCCCGGGCGGGCCCCAGACCCACTGCCCGGCCTCCGGCTCGACCGGGTTCGCCGTGCCGTCCTTGAAGCCGAACAGGTTGCGCGGGGTGGCGCCCCCGGCCGTCCTGGGCAGGAAGCCGGACTGCGTCCACCGCACCGTCGCGCCCGCCGTACGGGCCGCCGCGACCGCCTGCTCGGCGGCCACGGACAGCGGCCAGCGGTCCGACGCGCACAGCTGGACCACCAGGTCGCCGCCGCCGCGCGCCGGGTCCAGCCGGTCCCCGGGGAAGGCGGGCAGCTCGGTCAGCAGCCCTGCCGGAACGTTCAGCCCCAGCCGGGCGGCCAGCCCGGGACCGACCCCCAGCACGCTGTTGAACCCGGCGGGCCGCCCGTCCCGCAGCCGCGGATCCGCCACCCCGGCGCCCGCCGCGGCGGCCAGCACCCTGGTCAGCTCCCCGAGCAGGGCGCGCAGCGCGGCCCGGCCGTCCGAGGTCGCGGCGGGTGCCAGGTCGAGGGCCAGCAGCTGGGTGGCCGGCTGCTGCGGGGCGATCACCCCGGCCTGCCGCTCACCGTGGAACGGCACGATCGAGGGCTCCGACGGCGGCGGCGCCGCCCGGCCCGATCCGTCGCCCCTCGCGCTCCCGCCGCCCAGGGCCAGCGCGGCGGCCCCGGCGCCGAGCCCGGCGGCCGCCACCGCCCCGCCCGCGAGCAGTCCTCGGCGCCCCACCCCGCCCCCCGCGGTCGGTGGCTGGTCCGGCTCCTTTGCGGCTTCGGCATGCATGGAGCACATTGGAGACGATAGAACACGCCGTATGCAACTTTTGACCACACGTCACTTTCGTTCCGCCACGACGCCCTCACGCGGGACCCCGGCCGTCAAGCGCCTGCCCGTCCTGCTCGCCGCCGCCGTCCTCGCCCTCTCCGGCTGTTCCTCCGGCGGCTCGTCCTCCTCCGACGCCAGGCACCCCGGCGGCACGGTCGTCCGGGTCCCGCAGAACTTCCCGACCATCCAGCAGGCCGTGGACGTCGCCCGCGAGGGCGACACCGTCCTGGTCGACCCGGGCACGTACCGGGAGAGCGTGCGCCTCACCAAGCCCCGGGTCGTGCTGCGCGGCACCGACCGCAACACCGTCGTCCTGGACGGCGGCCTGAAGCTGGTCAACGGCATCACGGCCTCCGGCCCGGGCTCGGTGGTGGAGAACCTCACCGTCCACGGCTACCTCGCCAACGGCGTGCTGTTCACCGGCGTCACCGACGAGAAGCTCCAGCAGCACGGCGCCGGCGGCTCCGCCTACGACCCGCTGGACACCGTCCGCTTCCCGCCCCTCCAGGGCTTCCGCGCGGGCAACGTCACCGCGTACAACAACGGCCTGTACGGCATCTACGCCTTCGACGCCCGCGGCGGCGTCATCGAGGACTCGTACGCCTCCGGGGGCGCCGACTCCGGCATCTACGTCGGCCAGTGCAAGCCCTGCGACACCCTGGTGCGGAACAACACCGTCGAGCGCAACGCCGTCGGCGTCGAGATCACCAACGCCTCCGACAACCTCACCGTGGTCGGCAACCGGATCACCGGCAACCGGGTCGGCGTCACCGTCAACTCCAACGACCTCGAAGCCCTCGCCCCGCAGCACGGCGCGGTGATCGCGGGTAACGTCGTCACCGACAACAACGCCGCCGACACCCCCCAGCAGGCCGACGGCGCCTGGGGCATCGGCATCGGGATCGGCGGCGGCACCGCCAACCAGGTGCAGCGCAACCTGGTCCAGGGCAACCGCGCGGCCGGCGTCGCCGTCACCGACCCGCCCGGCCACCCGGCGAGCGGCAACCGGATCGAGGGCAACCGGGTCACCGGGAACGGCACCGACCTGGTGCTGGCCTCCGTCGACCCGGGCAACTGCTTCACCGGCAACCAGCCCGCCGTCCAGAGCCCGGACGGCCTGGAGACGCTGGCGGGCTGCGCCGTCCAGGGCCGGACCGCCCCGCCGTTCGGCCGTACCAGCCCCGTCCAGTCGCCGCCCGGCGTCCCGTTCAGCCAGGTCCCGGCGCCGCCCGCCCAGCCGTCGCTGCCGGATCCGAGCGCGCCGGGGCGGCCGGCCACCGACCTCCCCGGTCCGGTCGACGCCGGCGCCTACCCGCTGCCGGAGTCCGCGGACGCCCTGCCGAAGCACTGACGGGCACTGACGGGCACTGACGGGCACTGACGGGCATTGCCCGTGCCCACCCCGCAACCCGGCCGTGCGGCATGATCGGTGCGACCGTCGGACGATCCGGTCATCCGCCACGGGGAGGGGGCCGCATCCGATGTCCGAGGCCTGGACCACCGACCTCGTCCTGGGCTGCGCCGTCCTGCTCGGCGCCTCCGTCCAGCGACTCGCCGGCATCGGCTTCGCCCTGGTCGCCGCGCCCGTCCTGGTCCTGCTGCTCGGTCCCGGCGACGGCGTCACGCTGTCGAACCTCGCCGCCGGCGCCATCAGCGCCGCCGGGCTGCTGGGCAGTTGGCGGCAGGTCCGGCTGACGGCGATGCTGCCGCTGGTCCTCGCCGCGGCCTGCACGGTGCCGGCCGGAGCCTGGGTCGCGGCGCGGGTGCCGGCCCCCGCGCTGCTGATCGGCATCGGCGTCCTGGTCACCCTGGCCTCGGCGCTGGTGCTGCGCGGGGTGCGGGCGGCCGCGCTGCGCGGGGTGGGCGGGGCCCTGGTCGCGGGCGCCACCAGCGGGTTCATGAACTCGGCCGCCGGGGTGGGCGGCCCGGCCGTCTCCCTGTACGCCGTCAACACCGGCTGGACGGCCCGGGAGTTCCTGCCCAACGCCCAGTTCTACGGCGTACTGGTGAACGCCTTCTCGCTGGCCGCCAAGGACCTCCCGGTGCTGTCCGGGGCGGCCTGGTGGCTGGTGGCCGCGGCACTCGCGGGCGGCGCGGCGGCCGGCCGGCTGCTCGCCGCCCGGGTGCCGGAGACCCGCGCCCGGCAGGTGGTGCTGGGCCTGGCGCTCGCGGGCGGGCTGACCACCCTCGCCAAGGGCTTCTCCGGGCTCGGCTGACCGCGCCGGCCCGCGGCCGCCGGCATCCGCCGCCGCCGGCCCGTCCGCCCGGAAACCCGCCCGAACCGACCGAAACCCCACCCGACACTCCGGACGGCACCGGACGAGCCCGACACCCGTGCCGACACGGGCAGTTCGGGATACCAGCGACAGTTCGGAATCCGCCCGAACAGTACTCCGCGGACATGACATACTGCGTCGGTGACCTCAGCTGACCTGGCCGCAAAACCGTCCAAAAGCCGCCCTCAACTGGGTCGGAAGTTCCACCTGTTGTGGTCCGCGTCAGCGATCTCCTCGGTCGGCGACGGCATGCGCGACTCGGCCCTGCCGCTGCTGGCCGTCGCCGTCTCCGACTCCCCCGGCGCGGTCTCCGTGGTCTCCGTCGCGGCATCCCTGCCCTTCCTGGTGATGTCGCTGTACGGCGGGGTGCTCGCCGACCGGGCCGACCGGCGGCGGCTGATGTGGACGATCGACGCCCTGCGCGCGGTCGTCGTCCTCGCCTTCGCCGGCTGGGTCCTCCTCGCCGACCCGCCACTGGTCGCGCTCGCCGCGCTGGCCTTCGTGCTCGGCTGCGGCGAGACGGTCTTCTCCAACGCCGCCACCTCGGCCGTCCCCGAACTGGTCCGCCCCGACCAGCTCGACGCCGCCAACGGCCGGATGCAGGCCAACATGCTGGTCGGCGGGAACCTGATCGGCCCGCTGCTCGGCTCGGCGCTGTTCGCCGTCGCCGTCGCCTCTCCCTTCGCGGTGGACGGCCTCTCCTTCGCGCTCGCCGCCGTCCTGGTCGCCGCCACCGGCCGCTCCACCACCCCGCGCACCCGGACGGACCGCTCGGTGCTCACCGAGATCCGCGAGGGTGTCGACTGGCTGGCCCGCCACCGCGAGGTGCGGATGCTCGCCGTGCTCTCCACCCTCGGCGCGCTGACCTGCTTCATGGGCACCACGATGATGGTCCTGATGGTCACCAAGGTCATCCACGCCCCCGCCGCCTCCTACGGCATCGTCCTCGCGGCCGGCGCGATCGGCGGCACCGCCGCCAGCACCCTGGCGGGCCGGCTCAGCCGCCTGCTCGGCCGGGGCACCCGGATCGCCGTCGCCTTCCTGCTGATGGGCGTCTCACTGATCCTGATGGGCCTGAGCACCTCGGTGGCCGAGGTGGCCGCGCTGTACGGCGTGATCGGCTTCGGCATCGTCACCTGGAACATCCAGGCGATCTCGCTGCGCCAGCAGGCCGTGCCGAAGGAACTGCTCGGCCGGGTCAACAGCTGCTACATGCTGCTGACCCGCCTCGGCATCATGGCCGGCGCCGCCCTCAGCGGCTGGATCGCCTCCACCGTCAGCATCCGCACCCCGCTCTTCGTCGGTGGCGGCCTGCTGCTGGTCCTGCTGGTCGCGGTGCTGTTCCTGCTCCCGCGGATGACCGCGATGGAGGCCGCCCCGGCCGCCGCGCCGGAGGCCGCGCCGAAGGACGACTCCGCCGAGACCGGCTCCGCCGAGGGCCAGTAGGTCCCCGCCGCTCCGCTGGGGCCGCGTCTTCGGGCAGGCCGAACGGCCCCGCGCCGGAACCCGGTTGACCTCCGACCGCACTCCGACCCCACTCCGGGGCCCGGCACACCCGCCCCTCGAACTGACCATGGACAGCTCAAGCCACCGTCGGTAGCATCCTCCTGACGGACCGACAGATCCGGGCCCGCCGCCTCCGGCGCGGTCCCTGGCGGCCCGCACCGGGTGCCGCGGCGATGCCGCGCCCCCGCCCCCGAGCCGGGCGCCGGATCGCTCCCCCGTCGATCCGGCGCCCTTTCGCGTTCCCCCCCCCGGCATCCCGCCGGCCGAACGGCTACCGCGCTCCGGGCACCGAGTGGTGGATCGCGGTGATCGTCGCTGCGGCGTCGAAGCCGAGCACCGGGTCGGGCCGGCCGGACAGGAGGCCCGCGTAGAGCGGGCGGTAGTGGGCGACCTTCCGCCCGGTCCGGCCGTCGGTGCCGAAGGTCGCCAGCAACTCCCCCTCCCGGGCGGCGAATCCGGTCATGGCCGTGTGGTCGATCCAGATCTCCACACCGGACCGGCCGAGCACCAGGCTGCTCTCCTTGCTGCTGGATCCCGTCAGCCAGCTGCTGCGCAGCCGGGCGGTGCCCGCCTCGCCCCGGGAGCGGAACCCCACGGTGCACCACGCGCTCGCACCGCCGTCCGTCTGGCTGAGGCCGGTGAGTCCGGTGAGTTCGACGAAGCGGGTGAGCATGCTCAGCTGGTTCACCCCCGAGTCCGTCCAGCTGGAGACGTACGAGGCGAAGGCCGCCTCGCTCCGCAGCACGTAGGGGTCGTAGAAGGCCGAGGTGATGGCCGTGACCGGCCCCCAGTCCGGGTTCGCGGCGATCAGCTCCGCCGCCCAGTCGACCTCCGGAGAGAACGCGAAGTGGTGGGCGGTGAACACCCTGCCCCGCACGTCGGCCCTGCCGTCCAGCGCGCGCAGCGCGCCGAGGGCGGCGCGATCGTGCACCAGCGGCTTCTCCACCAGCACCCGGGCCGTGGAGCGGAGCAGGGACAGCTCCGTCAGCTCGGCGTGCGTCTCGGTGGGTGTCGCGAGGACCAGCAGGTCCGGCTGGTGCTCGTCGAGCGCCGTGGCGAGGTGGCCGTAGTGGCGCGGCGCCGAGCCCCGGAACGCGACGGGCGTCACGGAGCGCGGATCGACCGTGAACTCCAGCTCCACGTCAGGCCGTTCGGCGAGGACGTCGAGATGGGTCCCGGCGATGACGCCGACCCCGACCAGGCCCACGCGTACCCGTTCGGTCATGAGTCCCTCTTCCCCTCGTCCGCTCCGGCCCCGCACCCCGGGGCTCCGGCGACTCGTCGTCGCGCCGCCACCTCGGCACACCGGGCCAACGATACGGCCGGGCCGTCGACCCGCCCGCCCCGCGGGCCGTGCTCCACCGCCTCGCGGGCGGGGCCGTCAGGTGCCCGGCGGGGTTCCGCCGGGCACCGGTGGTGGGCCGGGCCCGGCCCGGGTCACGGGGTGCGTACCGTCACTGGGTCCGTTCCGTCACGGCGTCCGGCGCCGCGACGCCGCCGGCCGAGGCGGTCGCGAGGCGGCGCGCCGGTGTCGGTGCCGGTGCCGACGTCGCGGAGTCGGCGGCCGTCGGCGAGGGCCTGCCGACCGGCTTGGCCGGGCGCAGCAGGACCGCGCAGGCGAGGGCGGCGAGCAGGACGAGCGAGGCGGAGACGACGAGGCAGAGCCGCAGGCCGTCGAGGAAGGAGTCGCCGAGGGCGCCGAGGGCCGGTCCGGTGGCGGCGCCGAGGTCGAGTCCGGCGACGGCGCCGAGCCCCTGGTCGCGGGCGGTGCCGAGGACGAGGCTGCCGGTCTCGGCCGGGAGGCCGGCGTCCGCGAGGTGTCCGGGCAGGGCGTCGAGGGCGCGGGTGGTGAGGAGGGCGCCGAGGACGGCGGGGCCGAGGGCGCCGCCGACCTGGCGGAAGGCGTTGTTCCCGGCCGCCGCCATGCCGGCCAGGTGGTGGGGGACGGAGGAGACGGCGGAGGCGGTCATGGGGGCGAAGACGGCGCCGAGGCCGAGACCGAGCAGGACGAGTCGCCAGGCGAGGGAGCCGTACGAGGTGTGGGCGTCGAGGCTGGTCAGCGTGAGCAGCGCGGTCGCCGTCAGGACCAGGCCGGTGGTGATCAGGACGCGGGCGGAGACCCGGTGCATCAGCCGTCCGACGGGGATGCCGACCAGGAGGGAGGTCCCGGACACCAGGACCATCCGCAGTCCGGCTTCGAGCGTGCTCAGGTGCTGGACCAGGCCGAAGTACAGGCTCAGCACGAAGAAGAAGCCGATCAGCCCGAGGAAGCTGATCATGGCGACCAGGGCGGTGGCGGTGAAGGCCGGACTGCGGAACAGGGCCAGGTCGAGCATCGGGCTGGTGCTGCGGCGCTCGACGAGGACGAAGGCGACCGCGCCGAGCGCGCCGAGCACCAGGGCCGCCACCACGGCGGGCTCGCCGAAGCCGTCGGCGCCGCCCTCGATGACGCCGTACACGACGGCGGTGACCGCGACGGCCGCGGTGATCTGCCCGGGCCAGTCGAGCCGGCGGCCGTGCGGCGCGCGCGAGTCGGGCAGCAGGAACGCCGCGACGACCAGCACGGTCAACGACACCGGGATGGGCAGCAGGTAGATCCAGCGCCAGGCGACGTGGTCGAGCAGCACGCCGGCGATCAGCGGACCGACGGCGAGCGAGGCCAGCAGGGACGTCGCCCACAGCCCGATGAACCTGCCCCGCTCCCGGTGGTCCGGCACCGCGTGGCTGATCAGGGCGAGCGTGGTGGGCAGCAGCGCCGCCGCCCCCAGGCCGGAGAGCGCCTGCCCGGCCCACACCACCTGCACCGAGTCCGCGGTCAGCGCGATCGCCGCGCCGAGCGCGCAGAAGGCCATGCCGGCCTGGAAGACCCGCTTGCGGCCGTGGACGTCGCCCCACACGCCGGTGGTCAGGATGAGCGCGGCCATCGGCAGGACGAACGCGTCCGGCACCCAGGACAGTTGGGCCGTCGTGGCGCCCAGGGCCCGCTGGATCGCCGGCAGGCTCACCGACACGGTGGTCACGGGAAGGTAGGCGACGAAGACGCCCAGGCAGGCCAGGACGAGCGTGACGGCCCGTCCGGCCCTGGGGTCCTGCACCGTTGCGGAGTTCACGAGGACGTTCCTTCGGCTGCGGAGGGTGCCGCGCGGGCACCCCTGTGCTGGATGAGCGCCGCCGTCCGGCGCGCGCCCTGCTCCGGGAGCGGGCACACCGGCGGAGCCGCCGCTGTCCGCGCCGTCCACCGATCACCCGCGGAGCCGCCGACCAGCTTCGCCCCGGGGCCGCCGAACCCCCCAGGCGATCCGGCCCGGCGTTGCCAAGCCTCCATCCGGCCGGTACACCGTGGCAGGATTCCTCCATGCCCGACGATCTGGACCGCAAAATCATCCACGGACTCCACTGCGCCCCGCGCGTCTCCTTCCGCCGCCTCGGCGAGGTCGTCGGGGTGTCCGAGCAGACCGTGGCGCGCCGCTACAACGCCCTGCGCCGCAGCGGCGTCCTGCGGGTCGTCGGGCTGGGCAACCCGGCCGCCCACGGCCAGGCCGAGTGGATCGCCCGGCTGCGCTGCCGCCCGGACGCCGTGGGCCCTCTCGCGGAATCCCTCGCCCGCAGGCCCGAGGTCGCCTACGTCGGCGTCGTCTCCGGCGGGGAGATCGTCTGCATCATCCGCTCACCCGCGGGCACCGCCCGCGACGACATCCTCCTGCGGCAGCTCCCCAGGGCCGCCTCCGTCCTCGACCTGAGCGTCGACCTCGTCGTCCACGCCTTCGGCAGCCCGGACACGGCAGGCTGGACCGGCGCGGAAGGCTCCCTCACCGACGACCAGGTACGACGGCTGACCGAGGACCGCCCCGTCCCCGGCAGGCCCCCGCTCGCCCCGGGCGACGAGGACCTCCCCCTCCTCGAAGCCCTGGCGGAGGACGGCCGGGCCTCGCACACCCGCCTGGCCGAGCTCACCGGCTGGTCCAAGCCGCGCGTCGCCCGACGGCTGGAGGCGCTGGAAGCCACCGGCTCCCTCACCTACGACGTCGACGCGATGCCCGAACGCCTCGGCTACGAGCTCAACGCCGCCCTGTGGCTCCAGGTCGACTTGTCGCAGCTGCACCGCATCGGCGAGGAGATCAGCCGGCACGTGGAGTGCGCCTGCGCCTTCGCCGTCAGCGGCCGGCACAACATCATGGCCATCGTCATCTGCAAGGACACCCCCGACTTCTACCGCTACCTCAGCAGCCGCGTCGCCCGCATCGAGGGCATCAGGGGCTACGAGATCAGCATCCGGGTGCGCCGCCTCAAGCAGTCCGTCTCACTCATCCACCACGGCCGCCTCGTCCACCCCACCCACGCCTGACCCCGCCGCACTCCGCCACCACCTGGCCGCCACCTGGCCGCCACCCCAGGACGACCCCGAGCGAGCCGTCATCCCCTCCCCCGCCCAGGTCCGGGACATACGCACCGCCGGCGACGACACCTTCTGCCTCGTCACCGACCTGATGAGCGGCTGCGGCATGCGCAACGGCGAGGCCCTCGCCGTCAGCATCGACAACATCGTCGCCGACGACGTCTTCCTCTCACCACGCACCGTCTCGACCCACCCGTACCAGCCCTGCCACTGGCGCATACGGCCGGCACGGCCTTCGGCACGACGGCAGACCGGTCGCCGCCCTGGCCGCCGCCCTCGGGTACTCCTCGGAGAACGCCTTCAAGCGCGTCACCGGAAATGGCCCCGTTCCACTGCCGCCGCGTGATCCGAGAGGGTGCGCCGAACCGTCATCGCCCTTCGGGCCGTAGCCCCTTCGCGCCCGGTCCGGCGGTGCGCCGAAGCACTTCGACCCGCGACCGCCCCGCCCTTGCGGACGTCATCCACCGATGGTGGCCCCGGCCGCCGGACCGTCAGGCGCCGGCCGGTCGGACAGCTCCGTCCACAGGTCGAGAAAGGCCCGCAGCGGCACGCTGGGCCGGGTACCGGCTCGCCACACGAACACCTTTCGCAACCGGATGGCGGGCTCCAGCGGCACCACGGTGAAGCGCCGGTCGGCGGCGAGGACCGGACTCGCCCTGGAGGTCAGGGCGATGCCGATCCCCTCGGCGACCAGGGCGAGCTGGAGGGCGACATCGTTCGTCGCGCAGGCGATGTCCAGCCGCAGCCCCGCCGTGGCGAACGCCTCGCGGACGAACGCGTGCGCTCCGCTGTCGGGACCGTAGCTGATGACCGGGCCGCCGACCGCCTCGCAGAGGGCCATCGGACGGTTCGAGGGCCGGCTCCCGGCGGGGAGGACCGCGACGATCCGGTCCTCCAGAAGCACCCGCGGGGCCACCCCTGCGGGTTCGCCGTCCGGCGGTCCCGCGACCACGGCCGCGTCGATCTCCCCATCACGGACCTTCGGATGCGCGTGGTGCCGGTTGTGGTCGTCCACCCGCCATCCGCAGCTCATCCCGACCACGAGGTTCCCCAGCAGGATGCCCGCCAGATCGGCCGCCCGGCGGCCGGCGAACACCGCGCGATGGGCGACATCGTGCCCGAGCAACGCCAACTGGCCCAGCACGAAGGCGAACAGGGGCGCGAGGAGCAGCTGCCACCAGCTCGCGCCGATCATCGCGAACCACACCAGCAGCAGCCGGTGGTCCCGCGGCGCCCGCCGGATGGTGGTGGCCCGGCTGTTCGCCCTGCCGGGCCCGGGTGGGGTCGGCAGGGTGAACTACCGGGCCGCGCACGGCATCGGCGGCAACGTCCGGCCGCAGCGTGCCCTGGAAGGGATCGCTCCCCCGTGAACGACCGCCCCTGCCGCGCTCGTCCTTCGCTCCGCCGGCCTGTGGATTCCTCGCCTGGCTCGGTGCCGCCACCGCGATCGTCACGGCGGTGTCCGATCAGGATCCGGACGCCGCCGCAACTGGACCCCGGAGGTTAGGCGGCCGTCACCGATGCGAGGCCGCACGCCGCGATGGGAGCTTTCGATTCGACGAGGGCCGGCCGGCCTCTCGGGGAACCCGCGATACCGGAGACTCACATGGCAGCCAATGGCATCACCTACACCGGCCTGGACGCACTGCTCGCGCCCGAGAGGTCGGTCCTCCTGCTGATCGACCACCAGGGCGCGCAGTTCGCCGGGACGCACAGCATGGACCCCAACCTCGTGGTCAACAACGTGACCGCTCTGGCGAAGGGCGCCAAGCTGTTCGACGTACCGACGATCCTGACCACGGTCGTCGAGGACCGCGGTGGCCGGATCATCCGGCAGATCCAGGACGTGTTCCCCGAGCAGAAGCCGATCGACCGCACCACGATCAACACCTGGGAGGACCAGCGGGTGGTGGACGCCGTCGCCGCCACCGGCCGCAAGGACCTCCTCATAGCCGGCCTGTGGACGGACATCTGTCTCGCCTTCCCCGCGATCCACGCCATGGCCGACGGCTACCGGGTGTTCGCGGTGACGGACGCGTCCGGCGCGACGACGGTCGAGGCGCATGAACGCGGCGTGCAGCGCATGATCCAGGCGGGCGTCATCCCGACGACCGCCGGGACCGTCCTCGGAGAGTGGCAGCGCGACTGGGCACGCGAGGCGACCGTCCCCGGCATCAGCCAGATCATGTTCGACCACGGCGGCAGCTTCGGCACCAGCCTGGCCTGGGAGCTTCAGCTCCTCGGCAAGGACTGACGACTCACACGTGGACGCGGGGGGGGGGGGCGCGGGGGCGCCCCCCCCCGCCCCCGGGGGGGGGGGGGCGGGGGGGGGCGGGGCCCC
The DNA here is from genome assembly GCF_044757205.1 of Kitasatospora sp. NPDC091335. Lineage (NCBI taxonomy): Bacteria > Bacillati > Actinomycetota > Actinomycetes > Kitasatosporales > Streptomycetaceae > Kitasatospora > Kitasatospora sp. NPDC091335. Next base: position 24,028 of record NZ_JBIVUM010000010.1, read on the forward strand.
GGCCAGGTTGGGGGGGGGGGGGGTTGCGCGGGTTGGGGATATGTTGGGCCGCAT
>NZ_JBIVUM010000010.1:24091-55187 GCF_044757205.1 Kitasatospora sp. NPDC091335
CAATCACACAGATCTTTTCCTCCCCGGGGGGCCTTGTCGCCACCCCCCGGGCTTGGGAGCTTCCCCTCCGGGCAAAGCCGTGACCAACCACCCGGGCCCGGGGGGGGGGGCCCCGGGGGCCCCCCCCCCGCGTCCACGTGGTCATGTGGTCATGTGGTCAGCGGCAGATCGCGCAGTTGGCGGCGAGAGGTGATGCCGAGCTTGCGGAAGATGTTCCGCAGATGGGCGTCGATGGTGCGCGGGCTCAGGAAGAGCGCCGTGCCCACCTCCTTCGATGTCGCCCCCGTGGCGACCAGCCGGGCGATCTGGAACTCCTGAGCAGTGAGGCGGGTCGGCGCGTCACCGACCCGCTTCCGCGCGCGGGCGCCGGTCGCGGCGAGCTCACGGGCGGCCCGTCCCGCGAACGCCGCCGCCCCGAGCACGGACAACTGCTCGTACGCCGCCTGTAGCTCCACCCGCGCTTCGGACCGTCGGCCTTCGCGGCGCAGCCATTCGCCGTAGACCAGTCGGGCTCGCGCGACGTGCGGGGCGCCGTCGCAGCGGCCGAGACGCTCGATCGCCTCCTGGTACAGCTTCTCGGCGGTCGGCCCCTTGGTGAGCAGGGCCCGTGAGCGCAGCTCGGTCCCGAGCGCCCACTCGGAGCCGCTCGCGGCCGTGCGCTCGGACAGAAGCTCCATGACGGGCTCCGCGAGATCAGGGCGTCCGGCGTGCGTCGCGGCCTCGATGAACTCCACGGGTATCCAGGAGTGGAAGCTGATCTCATCGAGGTCGGCTGCTGCTCGGCACGCCTCCAGGGCAGCGTCGTAGCGGCCCAGGCCGTTGAGCAGTACGGTCCGGGCGTACTCAGTGGCGCTGAGGAGCCGTCCCTCGCCGCGCGTTTCGGCGTCACGGGCGGCGATGTCGGCAAGCCGGGCGGTGCGCCTCTCGTCGCCGCGCCAGGCCGCCACGGTGACGTCGACGTGGATCATGGCCGGGGTGCCGAGTTCCGCCGCGATCGCGTGCGCCTCGTCGACCAGCGCGGCGGCGTTGGCGAACTCGCCCGCGTGGACATGCGCGAGGGCCCGGTAGCTCAAGGCCACGGGCAGTTCGGCGAGCATGCCCGCGCTGCGCACCAGTTCGAGCTGACGGGAGGCCAGCTCCCGCCATGCCGCGTCGTCCCACAAGTCCATCGCGGGACCGCAGGCCGCCCACAACTGGCCCACGTCGTACGCGTCGCGTCCCGCACCGCGCCGGTAGATGTCCACGGCCTGGCGCAGTTCGGGAACCGCCTCCGTGTACCCGTCCCTGACCTGGGTGGTCAATCCGTCGAGCAGCCGGTCGAGCGGGCGCGGATCCGATGGGGTGGGGCTCATGGCACGGGCGGTCTCGGCGATGTCGAGCATACGGTCAGCGGTGGTGAACCGGCCGACGAACACCGCTGCCGCAAGGGACTCGAGGAATACCTCGCGGGCCGACAAGGTGTCGAGCGGTGCCATGAACCTGGCCGCTCGAAGCAGCTTCTCGACCGCGGCGTCGTCCCGGTTCCTGTCGAACGCCATCCGCGCGCGCAGCATGGCCACCGTGGCACGCTGGAGGCCGTCGAGCGGTCCGGCTTCCGCCATGGACAGCAGGGACAACGCGGAGTCCGCGGCGCCGCTGTCACGCTTGGCACACGCGGCGACGACGGCTCGCACAGCGCGGCGGGCGGGATCCGGCGTCAGATTCGCGGCCTTCTCCAGGAAGGCCGCCGCGGCGGCGACGCCGCCGCGGGCCCGGGCCCGGTCGGCCGATCGTTCCAGCGCCGCGGCGACGTCCTCGTCCGGCCTGCACGCAGCCTGCGCGCAGTGCCACGCCTTGCGGTCGGGCTCGGTGTCCGTGATGGCCTCGGCCAACGCACGATGTACCGTGCGGCGCTCGTCGAGGGCAGCGGACCGGTAGACAGTCGAACGCGCCAGCGGATGGTGGAATCGCACCCGGCCGCCGATGGCCACCAGGCCGGACTCCTCGGCGTGCGTCACCGCGTCATCGGGTACGCCGAGTTGCTCCGCCGCCGCGTCCAGAAGCACCGGGCTGCCGGTCGGATCGGCCGCCGCGATCAACAGCAGGGTCCGTGTCCCGGCCGGGAGTTCGGCCAGTCTCGCCCGGTAGCTCGCCTCGACCTTCCCCGAGGTGGGCGACGCCGCGGGCAGCGCGAACCCACCGGCGAGCTCGGCGGTGCGGGGCAGTTCGAGGAGGGCGAGCGGATTGCCGCGCGCCTCGGCGATGATGCGGTCGCACACGGCACCGTCGAGAGGCGCGTGGATCTGCGACGCGAGGAGCCGGCGGGCGTCGTCGTCGGCCAGTCCGCGGAGCGTCAGTTCGGGCAGGCCCGCGAGTTCGTGGCGTTCGCTCGCGTCGCGCTCGGCGAACAACAGTGCCACGGGTTCGTCCTGGAGCCGGCGCGCGACGAAGGCCAGGGCCTGCGCGGATGCCTGGTCGAGCCAGTGCGCGTCGTCGACGACGCACAGCACAGGCTGCTCGGCCGCGGCCTCGGAGAGGAGGTTGAGCACCGCCAAGCCCACGTGGAAGCGGTTGGGTACGCAGTCCGTGGACCGTCCGAACGCCCCGTCGAGTGCCTCGCGTTGCGGCGCGGGCAGCCGTTCCTGCCAGTGCAGAGCCGGCTTGCAGAGCTGGTGAAGCGCGGCGAACGCGAGTTCCGACTCGAATTCGGCGCCGACGGCGCGCAACACCTTCAGGCCCGGTGCCGTCGGGGCATGGTCGATGAGCGCGGTCTTCCCGATGCCCGGCTCTCCCCGCACCACCAAGGCGCCGCCGCGCCGGGACCGAACGCCGTCGAGCAGCCGATCCAAGGCGTCCGACTCGCCGCGTCGGCCGAGGAGCCCCGGATGGCCGATTCCCGGGCGGGATCCCCTCATCAGAGGGCCCGTTCGGTGCACACGTCGATGTCGGCCGACGGCGCAACCGACGGTGTACACGTCCTCTCGGCCCAGGTGCCGACACGTACCGGTGCAGCACGGTGTCGGCCGTCCAAGTGGGTTCTGCCGACGCGAACACGGGCTCCGCCTGCGGGTTTGGCCATAGAACTCCCTTTCGCTCCCGAATGCGACGCGAGCCGACGCGAGCCGACGCGTCTTGAGAGTCCCACCGGTCTTGTTGACATGTCAACAAGTAGCGATGGCCCTGCCTGTGCCTAGCCCCACAGACGCTCCGGCATCCCGTGCCCCGCTCCGAAGACCCACACCCCGGCTACCGGGCCAGGGCCGCCCAGCCCATCTCCAGGAGAACCGATGACGCCACCCGCACCCCGCGAACCCCAGACCACGAACCCCGGCCCGCCGCCGCCCTTCGACCCCGAGCTCGCCCCGGCGCTCGCGCCTCTGGCGGCGGTCCTGCCGCCGGCGATCCTGCCGTCCATGATCTCCTCCGTGCGTCATTCCATCGCCGGCCGGCGGCCGTCGGACGAAGACCTGGCGCGCGGCGGAGCGATCGAGGTGCGGGAGCACCGGATCCCGGGCCCGCCCGGCGCACCTGACGTCTCACCGCTGATCTGCCGCCCGCGTACCGCCGACTTCCCCAGACCGGCCGTGTACTTCACCCACCTGTGGCCGGGCGGATTCCATGGCTTCGACGCCATGGCGCCGGAAGCGGCACTGTCCCAAACCGCCCGCGCGGCCCGGCTGCGCCGGGTCCTGTAGACGTGCTCCGGTCCGGCCGGCCCTTCCCTCGGACACCGCGCGAAGCCGCTTGAGGGCCTCCGGCTACGATTTCCGAACCAGTGGACACACACCCAGAAGAGTGACCTCATGAACGAACCACGCTGGCTCGACGTGCGTGAGGCGGCTGTCTGGAAGAAGTACCGGGACCTTCAGCGCCAACTGCAGAGCGCTCTGGACCGGCAGCTCGCCCACGACTCCGTGTTGTCCGGAGCCGACTACGCGGTGCTCGTCCCCCTGTCCGAGTCGCCGGGCGACGTCCTACGGGCCCGGGAGCTCCAGGTCGAGCTGGGCTGGGAACGGAGTCGGCTGTCGCATCAGATAAGCCGCATGGAGACGCGCGGCATGGTCGCCCGCGAGCCGTGCGAGAACGACGCACGCGGCTCGATGGTGCGGATGACCGCCCAGGGCCGGGCCGCGATCGAGGCCGCCGCGCCGCAGCACGTCGAGACCGTCCGCCGCTACTTCTTCGACCCGCTCTCCCACGACGAAGTCGAAACGCTGGGCGTACTCCTCGACCGGCTCCTCGGCTCACTTTCACGCGAGGCGGACTGACGTTCCTCCGGCCGCCCCCTCACCTGGCTGATCACGACGCGGTTCCCGCACACGCCGCACGGCGCCGCACCGGATCGCGCCGCCGGCAGAGCCCGCGCAACCCCGCCGCATAGGCGACCGTCACCGATGCGAGTCGGCCGGGACACTGCGAGGATCGGCTGTGACAGACCTGAGTGAGGAGTCGGGATGAGGATCACCGTTGTGGGGCGAGGCCGTGTCGGAGGCGGCCTGGCCAGTCTGTGGGAGAAGGCCGGCCATGAGGTGACCGGTCTTGGCCGCGCCGGCGGCGACGCGGCCGGTGCCGACGTCCTGGTGGTCGCGGTGCCGGGCTCGGCGATCGCCGACGCGCTGGCGCGGGTGTCGGGGCTGGCCGGGCAGGTGACCATCGACGCCTGCAACCTCTACGGTCCGCGGGACGACTCCTTCCCTTCTCTGTCCCACCAGGTGAAGTCGATCGTCGGCGGACCGACCGCGAAGTCGTTCTCGACGAACTTCGCCTCGATGTACGACCGGATCGAGGCGCAGCGCGTTCGCCCGGGCAACCTCTACGCCGCCGAAGCGTCCGCGCGGGAGACGACCGAGCAGTTGATCCGGGATGCCGGCTACGACCCCGTCTTCGTCGGCGACCTCGATCCCGGCGCCCGCCTGCTCGAAGACAGCTCAGCACTCACCCGTGCGCTGGCCGGACAGCTGGGCCCCTTCTTCTACCGCTACGGACGTTCCGGCGAGCTGTGAACCATCGCCTTCCGCGACACGTGTCCAAGGGGCAAACCACCCCGTGGCCACCGCCGCGATCACCGGCAGCACCACCTCCGGCCTCCCGGAGCGACCTCGGTCGGGCCTAGCCACACAGCTCATCGCAGCCTGCCCCGTTTCCTGAGCAACGATCGGTCGCCCGCCTCGTCCTTGTCCTGGTGCATTCCCAGGCGGGCCTGGGCGTCGTAATGGTTCACCAGCGCGGTGTCGGGCGGGTACGAGGCGGCCGTGGCCGTGTCGTACCCGGCGGCCCGAAGGCGCTGCGTCGCAGACGGACCATCCAGTCGGGGAACGCGAGGACACGGGCGCCGTTCACGTCGATGGCCTGCCGCGTGTACCGGTACGGCTGCCAGTGCCAGCCCAGGCATGCGGTGCGCACGGACATCTGGTGGCCGCGGACCGTCGCGGCGCGCAGGGGGACCGGGCCTCGCACCCACTCGTGGAACCGGTCCGTGATCCACTTCTGCTCTCCCATGGGCAGCCGGTTCGGGATGTGGGTGGCGCCCGGGGCGATGTCTCCGGCCCCTCCGTTCGCCTCGGTGCCGCTCATGCCGCGGCCTCCAGGTCCAGCAGCGCGGTCTTGGCCTCGACTCCGCCGATGTAGCCGCCGAGGGTGCCGTCGGTGCGCAGCACGCGGTGGCACGGGACGACGATCGGCAGCGGGTTGGTCGCACAGGCCGTGCCCACCGCCCGGACGGCCTTGGGGTTGCCGACGAGTTCGGCCATGTCGCGGTAGCTGCGGGTCTGCCCGTACCCGATCTCGGGCAGATGCGTCTGCACCAGGCGCCGGAACCCGCGCGACAGGGACAGGTCCAGCGGCACGTCGAAGACCCGGCGGCTGCGGGAGAAGTACTCGTCGATCTCGCGAGCCGCCCTCTCCAGCCGCCTGGGCGCGCGCAGGATCCGCGGGCTGAGCTTGTGGCTGAGGGCTTCCAGAACCTGGTCGTGGTCCTCACCGTCGAACGCCACGCGGACCAGCCCCTTCGGGGTGGCGGCGAGCAGCAGCCTGCCGACGGGCGAGTCGATGGTCGTGTAGGCGACATCGATCAGGTCGGCCTGCTCGGCGGCCTGCTCCAGACGGAGGTGGAGTCGGCGAAGAGCGTCGGCGTCCACGGGTGTCGCCAGCAGGACGGCCGTGTCGTCATCGTTGCGCATGTCGCTCACGACGATGCTCCTTTCGTGATCGCTCCCGGATAGTGTTTCCTGAGATTCTTCAGCCCGTCCGCAGCGGCCCTGCGAGCCGCCTCGACGGTGCCGCCGAGGATCTCCGCGATCTCGGCGTACGCCAGCCCCGCCACATACCGGTAGGCGATGGCCTGACGCTGCTTGCCGGGCAGTTCCTTCACCGCGGCCCACAGGCCGGTGTCCTCGGCATCCGGGACGCCCTGTCCTCCCGACGCTTCCGGTACCTCCTCGACCGGCAGGGGGTTCCGCTTCGCGGCGCGCAGCACGTCGATCGCCTTGCGGTGCGCGATCGTCACGAGCCACGCCTCCACGTTCGCCGTCTCCGGCAGATCGGGATAGGCACGCATGGCGGCCAGGAAGGTCTCCGACCACGCGTCGTCCGCATCGTGCGGGCCGAGGACGACCCGGCAGACGCGCAGCACGGTCGCGCCATGCCGCACAACCACGCTCTCGAACGGTTGTTTCATGTCCATCCCAGTGAAGACGTACGTGAGGTGATAATCGTGAGATTCCGCTTCAGAACAATCGTCCGGCGTCGCCCGCGGGCGGCTCCTCGAGCTCCAGCAGCGCCTGCTTGCGCTTCAGCCCGCCGGCGTACCCGGTCAGAGCCCCGGTGGAGCCGACGACGCGGTGGCACGGGACGAAGATGCACAGCGGGTTCGCGCCCACGGCCTGTCCGACCTGCTGCGCGAGACCACGGCCCCCGACCTGCTCGGCGATACGGCCGTAGGTGGTCGTGTCGCCGCACTGGATGCTCTTCACGATGTCCCAGACGGCGTGCTGGAACGAGTCGCCCTCGGCCGCGAGCGGAAGATCGAACTGCCTGCGGCGCCCCGCCAGGTAGTCGCCCAGCTGACGGACCGCTTCGTTCAGCAACGGGTCCGTCGCGTCACCGACCTCGGGGCCGAACGCCTCCTGCGGGGGCCGGCGCATGTGCTGCCCGAAGTACAGGCCGGTGACCGCCTCGAACCTGGCGACGATCGTGATCGGCCCAAGGTACGTCTCGATCTCGACATGCCGAGTATTCATCTGCCTCTCCCTTCTCCTGGCAGGTAGACGCACGGCACCCGCAGAACGTGAGATCGCATCCGGATCCGTCCAAGCCAGGGCGGTGTGCTGGTCGAGCAGCGCGCGGGCCTGGCCGTAGGAGATCTTCAAGGCCCGCCGCGGGCCGCCGCAGGCTGCTGCCGACTGTGGTTTGCGGGTTCAGTTCGCTTGGCGGGGCCAGCACGTCATCATCTGATGGGGCACTACACCACCGAGATCCTCCCCGGCCCCAGCTAGCCGACAGCGTTCAGCCGGACACCACCCGTACCACGTCTCCGCAGGTCAGCGCACTCTCCCCCGCGCCTTCAGCGGGATGTCGGGCAGCGCCGGGGCCGCCAGCCGGTCGCCGGCGTAGCCGTGCACCTCGCCGAAGCGGGTGCCGGACTCCCAGTCCTCCCGCGCCCGCGCGATGTCCTCGGTGGAGCGCCCGATGAAGTTCCACCACATGACGATCTTCTCGTCGAAGGGCTCGCCGCCGAGCAGCAGGACGGCGGCGTCGCCGTGGGCGCGGAGGGGGAGGTCGGGGCGGCCGCAGCCGAGGTAGAGCATGGAGCCGGGTTCGACCGGGACGCCGTCGGCGTCGACGCGGCCGGTCATGGCGAGGACGGCGTACTCGAAGTCGGGGACGAGCGGGAGGCGGAGCTCGGCGCCGTCGGTGAGGGCGAGGTCGGCGCCGACCAGCGGGGTGTGGGTGGTGCCCGGCGAGGTGGCGGTGTCGAGGGTGCCGAGGATGACGGTGGCGCGCAGGCCCGGGCGGGTGAGCACGGGCAGGTCGGGGTGGTGCTCGAAGGCGGGGGCGGTGTGCCGGCTGCCCTCCGGGAGGGCGACCCAGAGCTGGGCGCCGTGCAGGTGGCGGGCGTGCGGGCGCGGGGACTCCTCGGAGTGCGAGATGGCCCGGCCCGAGGTCATCAGGCCCAGTTCGTACGGCCGGACGGTCTGGAGGCTGCCGAGGCTGTCGCGGTGCAGCACCTCGCCCTGGTGGAGCCAGCTGACCGTCTGGAGGCCCATGTGGGGGTGCGGCGGGACCTGCATGCCCGGCTCGTCGGCGATGTCGTCGGGTCCGTAGTGGTCCACGAAGCACCAGGCGCCGACCATCCGGCGACCCAGGTTGGGCAGCAGCCGGCGGACCACCGTGCTCCCACCGAGCGGGAACTGACGGGCCGTCAGCAGATCACGGACCGGGCCGGTGCTGGCCTCGCGGCCGCAGCTGGTCGGGGCGGGCTCGAGGTCGAGGTTGCTCATCGCGGTTCCACCACCGTACGGAGAGGGCCGGGCGGGGCCCCGGAGGGCGCCGCCACCGATCATCCGTCACGGTGCGGTGTTCCTCCACCCGCGCCCGGCCATCCGGCGGCACCGGCACACCGGGGCGGCAGCCGGGGCCGGCGGACGGGCCTCAGTGCCCGCAGGCCCACCAGGCGTCCGCCGCCGCCTTGTCGGCGAGTTCCCGCAGGTTGCGGACCGCCTCGGCCGGGTCCTCGGCCCCGTACACCGCCGAGCCGGCCACGAACACGTCCGCGCCCGCCTCCGCGCAGCGCTCGATCGTGCCGGCCGAGACGCCGCCGTCCACCTGGAGCCACAGTTCCAGGTCGTGCCTGGCGATCAGCTCCCGGGTGCGGCGGATCTTCGGCAGCATGATGTCCAGGAACGCCTGGCCGCCGAAGCCGGGCTCGACGGTCATGATCAGCACCATGTCGAGCTCGGGCAGCAGGTCCTCGTAGGGCTCGATCGGGGTGCCGGGCTTGAGCGCCATCGAGGCGCGGGCGCCCTTGGCGCGGATCTCGCGGGCGAGCCGGACGGGCGCGGCGGCGGCCTCGACGTGGAAGGTGACGGAGCCCGCGCCGGCCTCGACGTACTGCGGGGCCCAGCGGTCCGGGTCCTCGATCATCAGGTGGCAGTCGAGCGGGATGTCGGTGGCGCGGGCGAGCGACTCGACCACCGGGACGCCGAGGGTGAGGTTGGGCACGAAGTGGTTGTCCATGACGTCCACGTGCAGCCAGTCGGAACCCCGGGCGGCCTCGGCCTCGTCGGCGAGCCGGGCGAAGTCGGCGGACAGGATGCTGGGGTTGATCTGGGCCATGGCCGACTACCTTCGTGCGTGGGCTTGCGAGGGCTGGGCGCCCCGGAGCGGGCACCTCATCCCATCATCCCGCGCCGCACCGCCGCCGACCGCACTCCGCGGCTGCCACGTGACCGTCGTCACACCCGTTTCGGGGTTACCGGGGCCGTCGCCGTGGTCATCAGCCCTGGAGCGGTCCACGCACCCACCCCGGCGGCCCGAGTACGTCCCGGCACGTCCGAGTTCGTCCCGGTATCTCCAGGGCACCCGGGCACTTCCGAGGGCGGGGACTCGCCGCCGCGGCGCCTGCCGGAGGCCGTCCCGACCAGTCGAGTTCCCGCCCCGCCGGGAGCTCCGTCCGAGGAAGGTCTCCCGATGGCCGATCTCGTCCATCCCGCCCGCGCGCTGTGGTGGCTCTTCGAGCCGGTGCACACCGTCACCTACTTCCTGCCCGAGGGCCGCGCCGCCTTCGAGGAGGCCGGTCTGCACGGCCGCCTGCACGGCTACTTCGCCAGCCGCGCGGCCCCGCTCGGCGCGGTGGACGCCCCGCCGGTGACCGCCGCGTTCTTCAGCTTCTCCCCGTCGATGGTCGAGCGCGCCCTGCCGGAGGTGTGGAACCACGCGAGCCCGGACGAGGCGCTGGCCGCCCGGCTGAAGGGCTCGGCGGCGATCCTGGGCGGGCTGCTGGAGCACGTGGACAGGGACCAGGTCGAACTGGTCGCCGGGACGCTGGAGCAGGCCGCCGCCCGGCTGGACTGCGCCGGCCGGGTGCTGGCCGCGGCCAACGCGGCGCTGCCCCGCCCGAGCGGCCTGTACGAGCGGCTCTGGCAGAGCGCCACCGTGATGCGCGAGCACCGCGGCGACGGCCACGTGGCCGCGCTGGTGGCGGCCGGGCTGGACGGCTGCGAGGCGCTGGTGGTCCGCTGCGCGATGGACCTGCGGCGCGAGGACCTCCAGCCGCTGCGCGGATGGAGGGACGCCGAGTGGGAGGCGGCCGCCGAGCGCCTGGTCGAGCGCGGCTGGCTGACCGCCGAAGGTGCGGTCACCGAGCTCGGCCGGATCGGCCACCAGGCCCTGGAGGCCGCCACCGACCTGGCCGCCGCCCGGGTCTGGGAGGACTACCCGCGGACCGAACTCGACCGGCTGGCGGCCGCGTTGAAGCCGATCTCGGCACTCTGTCGCAGCCGGCTGCCGATCAACCCGATGGGACTGCCGGACAACCAGTGACCGGTCGGCCGGTGACCGGACCCCGGTGACCGGCCGGCGAGGTCAACCGGCAAGGTCAGTCGGGCGAGGTCAGCCGGCCGGGGACGCCCCGGGCGGGCCGAGCACGATCCCCCGCCCGGCGTAGAACCGCCCGAACGACCGCCACGGCACGCGCGCGAAGGCCTGCGACTCCCCCGGGAAACCGGACGGGTTGTGGATCAGCAGCGCCGTGTCCGTGGCGCCCACCGCCAGCACCAGGTGCCCGCCGCGCCGCACCGGCTCCGGCCCGTGCGGCTCCCGGATCGACGGGTGCACCGACACCATCACCAGCCGCCCGCCGGCCACCTCCGCCGACACCTCCGCGGGCGTCAACTCCCTTGCGTCCGCCGCCAGTCCCCAGCGGCTCCGGACGTAGGAGGCGAACGGTGCGTGGATCAGCCCGCGCAGGCCGTCGCCGTCCCGTACGTACCCGCCGGCCGCCACGCACTCGGCGGCGAGCGCCATCGCCGCCGGGGCCACGCCCCACCAGTGCTCCAGCGCCATCCGCAGGCAGGCCACCCCGCACAGCCGCCAGGACCACCACGCGTACTCCTCCGGGGTGGCCGCGCCGGACTGGCCCCAGCGCGGGTCGGCGGAGGCGTCCAGCCGCCCGTCGACGATCTCCCGCACCAGCTCCGCCGACTCCCACTGCGCCCGGTACGGCACCTCGTGCACCACCCGCAGCGGCCGTACCGGCGCCTCCGGCCGCGCCCCGCCCTGATCCACCATCCCCCGAAGCTCTCACGGCACGGGGACCCGGACAACTCGCGACACTCCCGTGCCGCCGCCCCGTCCGCCCCGCCTACCCGCCTGCCTCGTCCGCCCCGCCGCCCCCCGGCTCCCGGTGGGCCAGCCGCTGCGCCGCGCGCCGGCCGCGCGCCTCCACCGGCAGCGAGCCGGTGGCGCCGGCCAGGCCGAACGGCGGCATGTCGAAGTAGATCGACTCGTACCCGCCCTCCGGCACGATGTACGTCTCGTGCCAGAGCCCGACGTGCCCGCGCGCCTTGCCCTCCCGCAGTTTGCGGTTGGCGATGCCCCACACGGTGTGGTGGAAGCCGTCCGGCGCACTCGCGTAGCCGTACAGCTTCTCCTTGGACTCCCAGTACTGGACGACGTAGTAGGTGCGCGGCGAGGCGGTCAGCAGGATGCGGCCGCGCAGGCCGCGTTCGGGGGCCCGGCGCAGCTCGTACAGCATCCGGAACATCGCGAACATCACCGGGCCCCAGTGGTGCACGGCCCAGAACCGGTTGATCCGCATGCCGATCAGCAGCACCACCGTGTCGCCGGTGGCGGCGGCGGTGGTGTAGCCCGGCTGCGGCCTGGCGAACAAGGACATCCCTGCCTCCCCGCACCCATGCTCATGTAAGCGGTGATTACATCAGCGCCGGATGACCCGGTCAAGGCGCGCGGCAACCACAATTCGGTTACCGCGCAGGCCGGTTGGCGACGCCCTGGCCGAAGGTGTCGAGCACCTGCCCGGCCAGCTCCTCCGCCCTCCCGGCCGGCAGGTAGCCGTCCACGATCATCTGCGCCAGCCCGTACACCAGCGCCTGCCCGGCCAGCCCGACCAGCGCCGGATCCCCCGGGCGCAGCCGGCCCGCCTCCTGGTCGGCGACGATCAGGTCCATCAACGCCCGGTCGATGCCGTCCAGTTGCTCGCGCAGCTCGGGTTCCCTGACGGCCGTGAACACCCGCGAGCGCACCAGCTCGAACCGGCGCGGATGGTGCAGCGCGTACCGGACGAACCCCAGCCCGATCGCCCGCATGCCCGAGCCGCCGTCCGGCCCGGCGGCCGCCAGCTGCGCCTCCTGCCAGCCCACGAGGTCGGCCAGCACCCGGTCCGCCAGTGCGGTCAACAGCGCCTGCCGGTCGGCGAAGTGGCGGAACGGCGCCCCCGCCGACACCCCCGCCCGGCGCGCCACCTCCCGCACGCTCACCTTCTCCTGCCCCTGCTCGTCCAGCACCTCGAACGCCGCCGCCACCAGCGCCTCCGGCAGCGCCCCGTGGTGGTACGCCCCCCGGCCCCCGCCACGCTCCCCGCCCCGCACCCGCGCCTGCTCCCGCTCCCTCATGCCTGCCTTGCTACCACAGCGGGGCGATTCCCCATCCGCGTCACACCCCTCGAACGGAGCCCGATGTCCACTCCCGCTTCCCGCCCCTCCCGCCCCGCCGGCCGCGCCGCGACCTTCGCCGCCGCCTACGTCCTGCTCCGCAGTTCGGCCGACCTCGCCGACCACTGGATCCAGACCGACCACCAGGCCGGCACCAAGGCCGACCGCTCCCCGCACGGCCGCCGCGCCTGCGCCGCCCACGTCGCGACCTACACCGCGGTCCAGGCGGCCGCCCTGGTCCTCGGCGGCCGTGCCCTCGGCCTGCGCCCGAAGCCGCGCCGGGTCATCGCCGCGCTCGCCCTGTCCGCCTCCACCCACTACCTCGCCGACCGCCGGGAACCCCTGCGGCGGGCGGCCGAAGCCACCCGCCGCGGGAACTTCCTGCGCCTCGCCGACCACGGCATGAACGGGGGCTACATCCTCGACCAGGCCTTCCACCACGTCGTCGAGACCTGTGCCGCCCTCATCGTCGCCCGCTGACGCCGCCCGCCGGCCTCACCCGGCCTGCGGGTGCCACCCCCCGAGCCGCGCCGCGGCGACGCGCAGGGCAGCCGGGTCGGTGACCACGAGGCTGCCCCCGCGCCCCTTCGGCCAGCCCCCGAAGGGAGGATCGGAGGTGAGCCGCCGCACCGTGTCCCGCCCGAGGCCGAGGCACTCGGCCACCTCGTGCTGGGTGATCCTGAGGCACATCGGCCCGTCCGGCTGCCCCGCCGCCTCCGCGTGGTCCAGCAGCGGCAGGACGAGACGGGCCACCCGGGCCGCGCCGTCGCCGGACCGCAGGATCATCGCCCCCTCCCGCCCCCGGCCGGAGACGTACGGCAGGAGGTCGTTCCACCACTCGCGGCGGAACTCGGCGCTCCTGAACCGTTCGCCGGAGATCATCACCACCTCGCACTCGGTGCGCGCCCGCACGGTGGCCGTACGGGAGGTCAGTTCGAGCGCCGCCATTTCGCCGAGGAGGTCGCCGGCCCCCCGGATGGTGATCAGCTGTTCGGCTTCCCAGTCCCGGCCGCCCCCGCTCTGCCACACGTCCACCAGACCGCCCAGCAGGGCGAACACGTCGGCCCCCGGGTCGCCCTCACGCATCGGCGTCCACCCCGCCGGACGCGTCATCCGCGGAAGACCCCTGAGGAACGCGACCCACCGCTCCTCACCCACGCGCTGACGGAACGTCCAGTGCGGCCCGGGCGAGGCCCCGGGCCCGGGCCGCCGAGCCGTCCGGTTGGCAGCCGTCGGCGAACCCGCCGAGAAGTTGTGGCAGTTTTTCATGCCGGGAGATTAGAGGCCGCTGCGCCCAACGAGCCGCGACCATCCGACAGTTGGAGCAATGTCCAGGACTCCCCCCGGTTACCTGCTACCCTCCCGCGCCGCCTGCCGCCCGCGGGATCCACTGTGGCGCGGGTCACAGGATTTCGGACCTGCCAAGCCATTGCCCGCCACGCCCGGCGCCCAGACTCGTGACCGCCACCGCGCAGCAGGCCGGCCACCCGCCCCCTCATCCCGCCAGGAGAACGCCATGCCCGAACCCCCGCAGCTCCCCGGCGCCTCCAGCCGGCCCCTGCCGCCCTACCAGGGGCTACTCGGGCTGGACGTACGGCGCTACACCGACCTGCCGGGCGTGGTGCAGGCACCGGTCAGCGCCTACCTCGAACCGCTCCTCGACGCGGCGCTCACCGCCGCCGGGCTCGACGAGCTGAGGACGGCGAAGCGCTTCCTGTCGCACTCGGGAGACGGGCTGGCCCTCGGGTTCGCCTCCGAGCTGATGCCCCACGTCATCCACCCCGGGCTCGGCTGCCTCAGCAACGAACTCGCCCGGCACAACGCGGCACCGAACCGCGTCCGGCTCCGGATGCGGGCCAGCCTCCACGCCGGCCACGTGACCGCGGAGGGGTCCCCCGGCGAAGGCAACGGTCCGGCCCGGAACGAACTCCACCGGCTGCTCGACTCCGAGCAGGTCAAGGAAGTCCTGGCGCACGCCAGCCCGGCGACCACCCACCTGGTGGCGATCCTCTCCGACCACGTCTACCGGGAATCGGTCCGGGAGCTCTACACCGGACTGCCCCCGCGGCTCTTCAAGCGCGTCCGGGCGACCGTGCCCGGACGCGACTACAGCGAGTGGGCGTGGATCTACGACCCCGCGCACGCCGAGAACCCGCTCTTCCTGCCCGATTGCGAACGCCTCCACGTACCGAAGTGGACCACGTTCGTGGACACGATCGACCGCCTGCACTCCACGATCCGACGCCTCCTCGACCGCTACTGACTCCGCCCAACGGAAGGAACGCACCCGTGGCCCTGATCACCTACCACGGCATCTTCGACGTCATCCACGCGCGGGTGACCGGCGCCGCCCACCTCCGACCGGCGTTCCTCGCCGTCGAGTTCGAAGGCGAGACCCTCCGCCTCGAACCCGCCGAGGCGCGCGCGGCGCTCTGGGAGGAGCCGGAGGACACCGGGCTGCGCGGCCGGATCTGGTGCCGGGCCGTCGCGTTGGCCCAGCACGACACCCTGTCGACGGCCATCGGCTCGACCGAGGTCACGGGCTGGGTCGAGGCCCTGGTCTGGCTTGCCGCACCACGGCTCGAACGGTTCGTGCGCCAGTCCTCGCCCCGGACCCGGGCCGACCGGCAGGACCTGGAGTCCGAACTGCTGGCCGCCTTCGTCGAGGAGTTGGCCGAGGTCTCACCGGACGACCCGGAGGTCGGTGACCGGCTGCTGCGCGCCGCCGTCCGGCGGGGCCGGAAGTTCACCCGGGGCTCGGCCGACGAGTACCCGAACGAGCACGTCGTCGTGATCGCCGACGCCCGCGACGCCAGGGCTGCCGACAACGGCCGGGTGCCCGCGAGCACCGCGGCCGCGGACACCGGCGGCGCGGTGGTCGTACCGGACCCCGGTTCCCCCGCGGAGGTCGAAGCGGTTCGGCTCGCGGAACTCACCGACCACCTGGGGCTGCGGGAGGTGGTGCGCCGCACGCACCGTCCCGCGCGCGGGTCGCGGGTCGGCAGCCTTTCGCTGCGCGCGGCGGGAACGGCCCGTTGACCGCCCCGCGCCCGAGCGGGCCGCTGACCTTTCCCGAACTGTTCGGCCTCCCGCTGGCCGTCGACATGCGCACCGCCGCCCGGGCCTTCGGGATCTGCCGGCAGACGGCCTACCGGCTCGTCCGGCGGCAGGCTTTCCCCTGCCCGGTGGTCCGCGCCGGGCACCGCTACCGGGTACCCACGGCGGGCCTGCTCACCGCGCTGGGCATCGAGGAACTCCCGCTGTACGCCGACGAGTCGGAGACGTGGGTGAGCGAGCCGCCGCTGCCCGGGCTCGGCTGGAAGGACCTCTCGTGAAGACGACGCCGACGACCGCCCGGCACGATGACCCCCGGCCGGCGGGCCGGGGGGAGCCGACGACGTGCTTCGTGATCGGCCCCGTCAGGGGCCGGCACACGGGGGCCGACGACACCGGCCGGGCCTCCGGCCAAGCGCACCTCCACCTCCTGGAGTCGGTCATCCTGCCGGCGTGCGCGGCCTTGGGAATCGAACCGCTGCACGCGGACGGGATCCGGAACGGCGGGGAGTTCACCGAGCGGATCTGGCGGCACGTGCTCCAGTCCGACATCGTGATCGCCGACCTGACCGACGGAGAGCCGAACGTCCTGTACCAGCTCGGCCTGCGCCACACCACCGGCCGTCCGACCGTCCACCTCGCAGAGCGCGGCCGACTCCCCTTCGACGCCTCACCCGGCCGGACGATCCTGTACGAACGCTCCCCCGACGGTCTCGCGGACGCCCGCGAGAGGCTCCGGACCGCACTGGACCGGGCCCTGACCGAGGGCTACTCCCCGCTCGCACCGGCCCGGATCCTGCTCGGCCTGCGGTCACGGGACCACGACGCCGCTCTCGGTCCTCCCGACTCCGGCCCGAAGGACCGGGAGGACCGGGAGGACCGGGAGGACCGGGAGGACCGGGAGGACCGGGAGCGCCTGGAGCACAGAGAGCACGGGGAGCACCAGGCCGACCAGGAAGACGGGCCAGGCCTGATCGACCGCTTCGCCGCCGTCGAGGCGGAGATGCGGGTCGTGACCCAGGGCATCGAAACCATGACGGACCTGGTGAACACCATCGCCACCCTGGCCGAGGACTTCGGGCCCGTCCCGCAGGGCCCCTCCGGTACGGGGAGCACCCCGGCGGCGACGGCACCCGCCGCGCTCCGGGGGCTGGCCGTCTCCCTGGCCGGCCCAGCGTCCGAGCTCAGGGGCCGCGCCGCCGAGGTCGCCTCGCGGGTGTCGGGTGTGGACCCGACGGTGCACCGGTCGCTCGCCCTCTTCGAGGCGGCGCCGCACCTGTGGGAGGGATCGCCGGCCCACGACTCCCTGCTCCGGCTCATCGGCATGTCCCACTCCGCGTGGGAGGTCCTGAAGACCCTCCGGCTCTTCCGGATGACGATGGAGTGGCTCCTCTCCGCCCGCCCCGGCCTCCAGGGCCCGGCCGAGGACATCATCGCGGCACTCGACCTCCTCACCGAGACCATGGCCCGCATCGAAAGCTGGGACCGGCGGGCCCGCGCCCTGGTCTGACCCGCCGCCTGCCGGTGGCACTCGGGAAGGCCCCTGGCCCCGAGCGCCACCGGCCACCGGCCGCCGCCCACCGGAACACTCTCGAAAGGAACCGCATGCCCCTCGGCGTGGACCTCGACCGGCTCAGGACCGACCTCGGCGCCACTCCGGCTCAGATGTTCGAGTCGCTCTGCGTCCATCTCTTCCCGGCGATCCTGGACCACGACTTCGGCCCCGTCTTGGACGGCACGCTGTTGGCGCTCCGGCCGCCGGACGGCGGGCTGGAGGCGTGCGCCAGGACCGCCGACGGACGCGTGGTCGGAATCCAGGTCAAGCACCACGCGGCACTGAAGTCGGCGCTGCGTTCCATGGACGAGTCCGTCGGTTCCGCCCTCGCCCACCATCCCGACCTCACCGACATGCTGGTCTTCCTGCCCCAGGACTTCACCGCCGGCGGCACCGGCACGCCCGGCACCCGCCAGTGGAGTACCGCTTCGAGCCGCTGGGCCGCGATGGTCCGCCGTGTCCGGCCCGGCCACCCGGTCGTCTTCCACCCCTACACCAAGAGCCTGATCGAGCGGGCGGTGGTGTCGTTCGCGGAGGAGGCCGTGCCGGCCTACTTCGACGCCCGGTACCTCCGGTTGTCGGACCTCCACCGGCACGCGGCCGCGGCCGCCCGTACCGTCCGTCGCCGCCCGTGGCCGGCCGGCCCGCAACCACCGCAGCTCACCACGTTCCTCTCCGAGGCCCTGGCCGGACTCGACGACCCTTCGCCGCTCGTCTCGCGGCTGACCGAGACGGCGTCAGGGCTCCGGCTGTGGGCCGGATGGCGTCCGGCCGCCGACGGCCTCCCCGTTCCGTCCGTCGTGCCCGTCTCGGCGGCATCCGAACGCTGGACCGCCTCCTCCGGCCGTCGGGCGGAGTGCGCCGACGGGCTGGACGGCATCGCGCGGCTCCTCGGTGAGGAGGACCGCACCGACCCCGGGATCCTGCGCCGCCGGATCTCACAGGCGCTCCGGCTCTGCGGCCGGGTCGCCGTCGAGGTCCGGGAGGTACACGACGAACTACTGGACGCCGTACGGGCGTCGCAGCCGTACGAGGCGCTGCCGGGCCCCGGACGTGGCGCGCTCGGCCGCCTGCTGGCCGTCCTCAAGGACCTGCTGGCCTGCGCCCGCACCCTGTACACGACGTGCGCCGATCCCGCCCTGGCCACCCGCCAGACCGGCACGCTGCTCGTCGGCGGCGGTTGGGGCACGGGAAAGTCCTACGGCCTGGGAGGCTGGGTGCGGGGGCGCATCGCGGTCGGAGCGCCCACCGCGTTCGTCTGCGGCCACGAGTTCGGCCCGGACGAGCCGTTCGAAGCGCAGCTGCCCCGCCTCGTCGCCCCCGGCACCCGGGCACACGGGCTGCGCGACCTGCTGGCGGCCCTCCAGCAGCAGGCCCTGCTGACCGGCCGCCGGGCGGTCCTCGCGGTCGACGCGCTGAACGAGGTCCGGTGCCTGCGCGGGGACTTCCGGGTGGCCTTCGAGTCCCTGGCCGAGGTGGTCGGCCGCTACCCGCTGGTGACCCTGGTCGGCACCGTCCGGATGGACGCCAGGCCGGCCGTTCCCGAGCAGGTCGCCCACACCGTGAGCACCCGGGGGCACGGGTTCCTGTGGAACCCGGGAGTCGCTTCGCCGGACCGGTCCTGGCGGATCTACCAGGACATGTACGGGCTGCCGGAGTTGCTGCTGCCGCCGGACGTCTCCGAACTGCGGCGGCCGCTGATGCTCGCCGTCCTGGCCTGGTGCCTGCACCGCACGCCGCGGCCGCCCGGCGAGGCGATCGTCCCGCCCACCGTCGGCGACCTGTTCCAGACCTGGCTGGCGATCCTCAACGATGACCACGCCGCCTACCTCGACCGGGTCCACGACCTGCGCTCAGCTCCGTCCGCGGCCCCGCCGCCCCTGGTCACCCTCGCCTGCCGGGCACTCGCGGACGCGATGGGCGTGCGGGGATCGCTCGACTACGGGACCGCCGGCCGCGTGCTCTCCGGTGTGCCGGGAGCGGCCCGGCCCGCGGTCGTGCTGCGCTGGCTGGAGAGCGCGGGCGTGCTCGCCCTGGATCCGGACACCCGAAGGGTCCGGTTCGCCGTCCAGCGGTTCGCCGAGCACGTCCGTGCCGTGAACCTGCTCAACCACCGCCGCCGCTCGGCCGCCGTCACCCGCCTGGTCAAGGAGTTCGAGCGGCTGCGCGCCGCCGAACCGGAGTCCGCCCGGCTCACGGACCGCCGTCGGATGCTGGAGGCGCTCGCCGGGGCCGCGCCGCACGCGGCCAGAGCCGCCGAACTGGCGGATCTGGTACCCCGCCGGTACCGCTCGGCCGTCTCCGGCATGGTGCTGGAGTCGTTGGAGGGGCGCGCCGCCCCACGCGTCAGCCGGTCCTCCCGCGCGTTGCTGGCCCGCTGGCTCCGTACCCCGGACACCGCCCAGGCCGCACTGCTCGCCGTCCTGGTGAACGCCACCTGCCCCCGGCACCCGCTGGGAGTGGGGTTCCTGGACGCTCAGCTGTCCGCCTGGAGCCGGGGCCGCTACGCCCGCTGGTTCGCCGATCCGGTCCTGGAGATCCTCGACGACGAGGACCTGGTCCTCCTGCTCCGCCGCCTCGTCAAGGCGGCCGGGGCCGCCGGGGCGAGGGGCGACGAGGCCGTCGCCGAGGCCGGCATCCTGCTGCTGTGGCTCTCCGGCGTGGGCCACCACGGCCTGCGCGACGCCTGTGTGCGCACCCTCGCGGACCTGTGGACCGACCGGCCCGCGGCGATCGCCCGGCTCCTCGACAGGTTCGGCGGCCACCGGGACGAACTCGTCACGGAGGCGTACTGGCTGGCCGCCTACGGGGCACTGGCCCGCAGTACGGAACTGCCGTCCGCCCCGCTGTTCCGCGGTGCCGTCGACCGTGCGCTGACACGGCCGCACCTGCGGATCCACGACGCCGTCCTCGCGGTACGGGGCCTCCTCGGCCCGGAGCCCGGGGCCGCCGGAACCTTCCCCGCGGTCCCCCTCCGCCGCCCCCGTCTGCTGGCCCCGTTCTGCGGCGGCCTGATCGCCGAGGAGGCCGTCTCGCTGTCCTGGTGCCCGTTCGAGGAGACCGATCCGAGGCCCCGCCAGGCCTGGCTGGCCCGCCGGGCCCAGTTGCTCGCCCTCGGCGCTCCGCGGCACCCGGTCCGGGTGCGCGGCGGATCCGCCTTCGACGCGGCCGACGTGTCGGTGGCCAAGGCGCTCCAGCGCGCGCAGCAGGAGTGGTACGCCGAACAGGCCACCCTGGTCAGGGATTCGCGGCCCGTCCCGGTGCCAGGCGAGCACGGCGCGGCCCGGTACCACCAGCGAACCATCGATCCGACCCTGGGGGCCCGATGGCCCACCCGTCTCAACACCTCCTCCCGACCGGGGAACTGGTGGACCCCGCCGTTCACGGCTGCCGGGCTGCGAGGGTCCCCGACCGGCCCGCCGACCAGCCTGACGTCGGTTCTGACGAAGCCGGACCCGTCCGGAACGCCGTGGCTGCTGATGAACGCGCTCCACCACCTGCTCGACGAGGGCGACGAGGGGGACGAGCAGGACGAGCGGCCCGTGCCAGGCCTCCCCCTCCTGCACGACCCGAGGAGCGGCATCCTCCGCCTCTCCGACACCTGGCGGGCCGCCTCCCCGGCCCACCGGACGCAACGGCTTCCTCCGGTCCTGCGGGTCGAGTCCTTCGTGGTCCCCCGCTCGGACCTGGCCTCCGCGTTCCCCGCACCGGCCGCCCTCCAGCGGTTGCGGCCGGCCCTGCGCTGGCCCGGACAGGCCTACCTCTCGGAGTACTACGGCCGTCCCGAGTTCGCCCACGCCCCCGGGAAGCCGTCGGGGCCCGAGCCCACGGCGGTCACCTCCCAGGACATCGGTGTCCCGCCACCGGCCGTCGGCCGCTTCTTCGGCGCCCGTGACCGCCCGGTCCCCACCCGCCGGCTGACCGACCGGCTGGACGTCCGCTGGACCGGCCGACAGCTCGACTTCGCCGACCGGTCCAGCGGGGAACTCGTGCTCACCGACCCGGGGTTCGCCGGCGAGGGCCCGGAGAGCATCCTGCTCCGGCAGACGGCCGTCGACCGCCTGCTCGGCCAGGACGACGTCCTGCTCTGGGCCGTCACCCTCGTCGAACCCGTCGCGGCGTGGTCGGTGGGCTGGTCGGCCTACTGCGTGCTCGACTCCGGCACCCTGTGCCACCTTCCCGGTGTCGGGCCTTCGACCGGCCATCGGCTCCCGCCCGTCCTCTGGCCCCGGCCCGGGGTGCCCGCGTGGCGGCCGGACCCGGGCGGCTGACCGGCCCCGGCCCCGGCGCCGTTCGGCGGCCGGGGCCGGGGCCGGGGCCGGGTGCCGGCGGCCTACCAGGCGTAGTCCTCCGGGGCGGGCTTGTGGCCGGGGAAGAGCTCGTCGAGGTGGTCGAGGGTCTTCTGGTCGAGCGTGAGGTCGAGCGCCGCGAGGGCGCCGTCGAGGTGGTCCGCGGTGCGCGGGCCGACGATGGGGGCGGTGACGGCGGGGCGGGAGAGCAGCCAGGCGAGGGCGAGGACGGCCGGGTCGGCGCCGAGTTCGTCGGCGAAGTCCTCGTAGGCCTGGATCCGGTCGCGGTGCCTGTCCAGGAGTTCGCTCGCGTAGGGCAGCGCGCTGCGGTCCCGGGTGCCCTCGCGCTCCTTGCGCAGGATGCCGCCGAGCAGGCCGCCGCGCAGCGGGGACCACGGGATCAGGCCGACGCCGTAGTGCCGGAGGGCGGGGATCACTTCGAGTTCGATCGTGCGGTCGAGCAGGTTGTAGAGGGACTGCTCGCTGACCAGGCCGAGGAGGTTCCGGGAGCGGGCGGTCTCCTGGGCCTGGGCGATGTGCCAGCCGGCGAAGTTGCTGGAGCCGACGTAGACGACCTTGCCCTGGGCGACCAGGACCTCCATCGCCTGCCAGACCTCCTCCCAGGGCGTGTCCCGGTCGATGTGGTGCATCTGGTACAGGTCGATGTGGTCGGTCTGGAGGCGGCGCAGGCTGGCCTCGACGGCCTTGCGGACGGCGAGCGCGGAGAGCCTGCCCTCGTTGGGCCAGTCGCCCATGTCGCCGTAGACCTTGGTGGCGAGGACGGTGCGCTCGCGGCGGCCGCCGCCCTTGGCGAACCAGCGGCCGATGATCTCCTCGGTGCGCCCCCGCTGCCGGCCTTCGCTGTCGCGGCCGTAGACGTTGGCGGTGTCGAAGAAGTTGATGCCGCGCTCGTGGGCGGTGTCCATGAGGCGGTGGGCCTCGGCTTCCTCGGTGTGGCGGCCGAAGTTCATGGTGCCGAGGCAGAGGCGGGAGACGGTCAGGCCGGTGCGGCCGAGGTGGGTGTACTCCATGGCGCCCCACCCAAGACCACACCGGCGTCACTGTCCAGCACATTTCACGGGTGTGCCGGAGCCCTGCGGATCACTGCCGGCAGTCCCGCTGGTCACCGCTCACAGCCCCGCCGCTCACCGCCCGTGGGTGGCGAACTTCCGTACGGCGAGCGGCACGCAGACCGCGAGCAGCAGGGCGCTCCAGAGCAGCGCGGCCAGGGTGGCGTGCTGCGTCGGCCAGGCGGAACCGGCCGCCGAGGGGTTGCCGAAGAGTTCCCGGCAGGCCTGGACGACGGAGCTGACCGGGTTCCAGTCGGCGAGGACGCGCAGCCAGCCGGGCATGCCGCCGGTCGGCACGTAGGCGTTGGTGACCATCGCCAGCGGGAAGACCGCGACGGAGAGCTGTCCGGCCGCCTCCTCCTTGCCGACGGCCAGGCCGAGCAGGGTGCCGACCCAGGTCATCACGAAGCGGAAGAGCAGCAGCAGGGCGAACGCCCCGGCGGTGTCGGCGAGTCCGTGCCGGGCGCGCCAGCCGGTGAGGAGTCCGACCAGCGCCATCAGGGCCAGGACGACGACGCTGACCAGCAGGTCGGCGAGGGCCTGGCCGAGCAGCAGCCCGGTGCGGGAGACCGGCATGGAGCGCAGCCGGTCGGTGACTCCGCGCCCGACGTCGCGGGCGGCGCCGACCATGGTGGGCATGATGCCGTTGGTGGCCACCATGGCGAACAGCCCGGGCATCAGGAACTCCCGGTAGTCACCGCCACCCGGCACCTGCATGGCGCTGCCGAGGACGTACCCGAAGACCACCACCATCACCACCGGCACGCCCAGCGAGGCGGCCAACAGGCCTGGCGAGTGGCGGTAGTTGAGCAGGACGCGGAGCATCGACGTCCAGGTGCCGGTGGCGAGCCGGCCGAGGGCGGACGGACGGGCAGGCGAACGGGCGGGCGGACGCTCGGACGGGCGGGCGGCGAGGTGCGCGGTGGTGGCCATCAGGCGGCCCTCCCCTCGGCCGCCGGTCCGTCCGCGTGCTCCCGGGTGAGCGCGAGGAACACGTCGTCCAGCGAGGGCTCCCGCACCGCGACGTCCCGCGCGGTCACCGCCATGCCGTCCAACTCCCGTACCAGCGAGGGCAGCAGGACGGGGACGCCCGGCGCCGTCAGCACCGTGACCGTCCGCTCGGCCACGTCCACCTGGGCGTCGCCGCCGGTCAGCGAGGACAACACCACGGCGGTGGCGGCGAGTTGCCCGGGGTCGGCCAGGGTGACGGAGACCTGGCTGCCGATCGCGGCCTTGAGCCCGGCCGGCGGTCCGGTGGCGATGGCGGCGCCGCGGTCGACGACCACGATGTCGTCGGCGAGCCGGTCGGCCTCCTCCAGGTACTGGGTGGTGAGCAGCACGGTGGTGCCGCCTCCGGCCAGTTCCCTGACGGTGTCCCAGATCGCCTGCCGGCTGCGCGGGTCGAGCCCGGTGGTGGGTTCGTCGAGGAAGAGCACCGGGGGGCTGGTGACCAGGCTGGCGACGAGGTCGAGGCGTCGGCGCATGCCGCCGGAGTAGGTGCGTACGAGCCGGTCGGCGGCGTCGGCGAGGCCGAAGCGGGTGAGCAGTT
Organism: Kitasatospora sp. NPDC091335; assembly: GCF_044757205.1. Lineage (NCBI taxonomy): Bacteria > Bacillati > Actinomycetota > Actinomycetes > Kitasatosporales > Streptomycetaceae > Kitasatospora > Kitasatospora sp. NPDC091335. The sequence goes on from NZ_JBIVUM010000010.1 coordinate 48,256, forward strand.
CGTCGGCGCGCTCCCGGGCCCGGCGGGCGCCGAGGTTGTGCAGCCGGCCGAACAGGTGGAGGTTGTCGCGGCCGGTGATGCCCTCGTCCACGGCGGCGTGCTGTCCGGCGAGGCCGATGGCGCGCCGGACGTCCTCGGCTTCGCGGACGACGTCGTGTCCGGCGACCCGGGCGGTGCCGCGGTCGGGGGCGGCCAGGGTGGCGAGAACACGGACGGCGGTGGTCTTGCCGGCGCCGTTGGGGCCCAGCAGGCCGCAGACGGTGCCGGCCGGGACGGCGAGGTCGAGGCCGCGCAGGGCCTCGGTGGCGCCGAAGCGTTTCTCCACGCCGGCCATCTCGATGGCGGCTCGTGCGGTGTCGGACATGGCTCCGGCCTCTCTCCAGGTACATCGTACGTAGAAGCGCGCTCGGGCGCCATCGTACTACGTACGGCGTACGTATCTACGATGGGTGGGCGAGGTGATCTTCCAGTGCCGTCCAGCAACTCCCCCACCGGCTCCGAGCAGCCGGAACAGCCGACCCGAGCAGCACGGGCAGAACAGGCCGAACAGGCCGAACAGCCGGACCAGCCCGGCAGGCCCACGCCCCCCGAGGCCCCCGAGCTGATCTGGCTGCGCCCCGAGCGCACCGGCCGCGGCCCGCGCCCGGCCCACAGCCGCGACTCGATCGCCGCGGCGGCCATCGGGATCGCCGACGCCGAGGGCCTGGACGCGGCCTCCATGCGGCGGGTGGCGGCGGCGCTCGGCGCGGGCACCATGTCGCTCTACAACTACGTGCCGAAGAAGGAGCACCTGCTCGACCTGATGCTCGACGCGGCCACCGGCGAGTACCGGCTGCCGGCCGAGCCGAGCGGCGACGTCCGGGCCGACCTCGCCGCCCTCGCCCACCAGCAGCTGGCCATCCTCCGCCGCCACCCCTGGCTGCCCACCCTGGTGCTGGCCCGGCCCGGCATCGGCCCCAACGCGCTGCGCTACACCGAACACTTCCTCGCCGTCACCGCCCCCACCGGCCTCGACGGCGGCGCCCGGATGGAGGCGATGTCGCTGTTCAACGGCTTCGTCTGCCAGTTCGCGCAGTACGAGCAGACGGCCGCGGCGGGCGCCAAGTGGCAGGCGGAGCTGGTCGGTTACCTCGGCCGGGCCGCGGCGAGCGGCGCATACCCGCACCTGGCGCGGGCGTTCGCCACGGCCGGGCCTCCGGGTGACCCGGACCAGGTCTTCGACCGCAGCCTGGCCCGGGTGATCTCGGCCATCCTGGCGCCCCTGCCCGGGAGTTAGCGGAGAACCTCGCGCGGCAGCACCGCCGCCACCCGGCCGTCCACCAGCACCATCAGCGCCCGGTGGGTGCGGCCGAGCAGCGCCCGCGCCTCGGCCGCCGACTGCCCGACGCCGACCGTCGGCAGCGCCGGCCCGACCAGCCCGCCCAACCCGTCCTCCGGCTTGGCGGCGCCTTCGGCGAGCGCCGCCGCCAGCGCGGCCCGGGACACCGAGCCGACCACCTCCGTGGCGGCCACCCCGTACGGGCGCGCCGCCCGCACCAGGACGACCGGCGCCACCGGCGCACCGCCCAGCGCCTCCAGTGCCGCGCCCACGGTGGCGTCGGCGGCCACCGTCACCAGCGGGTCGCTGGCCTCCAGCAGCGGCCGCAGGCCGTCCCCGTCCTCCAGGAAGCCCCACTCCCGCATCCACACGTCGCTGTGCACCTTGGACAGGTAGGAGCGCCCCGAGTCCGGCAGCAGCACCACGACCAGGTCGTCCGGGCCGAGCCCGGCCGCCACCCGCAGCGCGGCCGCCACCGCCGCGCCCGAGGACGGTCCGGCCAGGATGCCCTCCTCCCGGGCCAGCCGACGTGCCGCCAGCAGCGACTCACGGTCCGGGACGCGCTGGTAGGAGTCGATCACCTCCGGGCGCAGCGCCAGCGGCTGGCGGTCCTCGACGGTTTCGGGGTGGAGGTAGTGCCCGATGCTCTCGACGTACCACGGGCTGCCGTCGCCGCCCCCGTACGTCGAGGACTCCGGGTCCGCGCCGACCACCGTCACGGAGCCGCCGGACGCCTCCTTCAGGTGGGTGCCCGTCCCCGTGATGGTGCCGCCGGTGCCGACGCCCGCGACGAAGTGGGTCACCCGGCCGCCGGTCTGCTCCCAGATCTCGGGGCCGGTGGTGCGGAGATGGGCCTCGGGGTTGGCCAGGTTGTCGTACTGGTTGGCGAGCCAGGCCCCGGGGATCTCCTCGGTCAGCCGCTCCATCACCTTGAACAGGTGCCGCGGGTCCTCGGCGGGCACGGCGGTCGGGGCGAGCACCACCTCCGCGCCGTACGCCCGCAGGATGTCGGCCTTCTCGGGCGACGACTTGTCGACAACGCCGGCGATCACCCGGTAGCCGCGCTGCCGCCCGACGATGGCCAGGCCGATGCCGGTGTTGCCCGAGGTCGCCTCGATGATCGTCCCGCCGGGCTTCAGCAGTCCGTCCCGCTCGGCGGCCAGCACCATCGAGAGGGCGGCGCGGTCCTTGACGCTGCCGCCGATGTTGAGGAACTCGGCCTTGGCGTAGATCGGCGCGGCGAGGCCGGCGCCCAGCCGGGCGAGGCGGAACAGCGGCGTCCCGCCGATCGCGTCGAGGACGGATTCGTGCACTGCGGCCATGGTCGGCCCCTTTCACTGGCTCTGTCCGCCCGAGCCTGCCCCGGTCGGGGGCCCGGTAGACGGTGGTGGCGCCGTTCCTCATCCTCCCGAAACACGTGCCCGACGGCCGCGCAGGTGACCTGCTCTCAGACGCCCGTCCGAGGCGCCTTCACCGGTTCGGAGGAGGGCGAGCGGTTAACCATTTCATCGAAGTGTCGCTCCCTGTCAGGACTGAGAGCATCACGCTGCCCGCCGGGTTCTCCGCGTGGACGACCTGATGGTCGTCGGTCTCCGACACGTACGACGGCGGGCTCCGTCTTGACCGAGGAAGGAACCTCCGATGACTTTGACGCCTCAGAACATCGCGCAGGAGCTCGAAGCCGCGACCCAGGTGGGTGACCCGCGGGCTGACCGGCTGGTGTCCGATCTGATCGACAACAAGGAGATCGACGGGGTCAACGCCCTGTTCCGCACCATCGGCACGCTCAAGCCCGGCCAGGACCTCTCGCAGTTGCCCGCGCGGCTGGCGGACTTCCTCCGGGAGGCCGCGTCGCCTCCGCCCGGCTGGTCCGAGGCGGACGTCGACGCCGCGGAGGGCTTCTTCCGTCACCACCACGGCGAGGTGTCCATGCTTCAGGGCACCGTCGGCCTGATCGGGACCTACCTGTCCCCGACCGGCGCGTTCACCCTGCGGTCCACCGGCCGTCTCGGCGGGGTCAAGGGGCCGGGCCGGCGGCTGTCGCAGTCCTCGCGGCTGTTCCTCGACATGGGCGACGGCAACGCCCTGCGCGACGGCACCCTCGCGGCCAACGTCACGAAGGTCCGCCTGGTCCACGCCTCGGTGCGGCAGCTGCACAAGAAGAGCGGCGTGTGGGACTACGCCACGTGGGGAGAGCCGGTACCCGTCAAGTACACCACCGGCGCCACCTGCGTGTTCAGCGTGCAGATCCTGGAGGCCATGAGGAACCTGGGCATCGACGTCTCCAAGGACGACGCCAACGGCTTCATGTCCGCCTGGCACTACGTCAACCACTACCTCGGTACGCCCGAGCGGTGGCAGCTGCCCAAGGACGCCGACGAGACCACGCGCCTGTGGACCAAGGCGCGCGACGACGAGTGGAAGAAGACCGACGACGGCGTCTTCATGACCCGGCAGGCGCTGGAGTTCTACAAGCAGTTCTTCCCCGGCCCCACCCACGACGCGTTCGTCGCGATGATCCGCCAGGCGCTCACCGACAAGTACGCCGACATGGCCGGCGTACCCAGGGGCGTCCTCGACCTCGCCGCCGGACCGCTCGCCGCCGGCCACGAGGTGGTCAGCGGCCTGGGCGGTGGCCTCCTCGGCGGCGCCGCCAAGAAGGCCACCGGGGTCAATCCCTACAAGGAGATCATCGGCATCGCGTCGAAGGCGTTCAACGAGGTCGAGCGGTTCGCGCTCACGCACGACCAGGACGACCAGCCGCAGATGCACCAGGAGCTCGGCGACGACCGCTGAACCTGAACGCGGGCGATGGGCGGGCAAGGGCGGGCGCGGGCCGAGGTGGCCCGCGCCCGCCCTTCCGTTGGGGGCGTGAAGAGGGTGTGCGGTGGCTCGTTCGCGCCCCCTGACTCTGCCGCGCTCCAGATCGCACAACGGCGCCGCACACGACCGCCTCCCACGGCGATCGTGTGCGGAGAGTGACTGATAGTCAGATCAGCGGGCCGAAGAGGCCGCGCTCCCAGTGCCCCAGCCAGGAGGCCGTGGCCGACGGCAGCTCCTCGTCCTCCGTGGACTCGTCGTACGGGAGCAGCGCGGTGGGCGCGATCCAGCCCTCCCCCGGGTCGACGCTGATCCGCAGGACGCTCACCCGCTTGCGCTCGGCGAGGTAGCTCCAGAAGTCGTAGGTGTGCGGGTGGTGGGTCTCGTAACGGTCGTGCAGGGCCCGGCAGACGGACTTGATGGTGGTGGTCACGAGCAGGAGGTGACGGCTGCCGGGGCCCAGGTTGACGCAGAGCCGGCGGCGCGCGCCGCCGCAGTCGGCGTAGGAGAGGTTCTGGCGGTTGTCGATGTGCAGGCCGGGACGCAGGCCGTTCTCCGGCAGGCGGTGGGTGACGGGTTCGCCGGGCGGGTCGTCGGTCGCGGGGAGCGGGACGGGGAACGGGTCTCCCAGCTCGCCGACCAGGGCGGCCGTCGACTCGCGGTCGGTGACGGTGGCGGGGAGCCGGAAGAACTCCACCAGGCCGCTGTCCTCGGTGAACAGGCTCGGCGCGTACCGCGCGGGGAGGTGGTCGGACAGCGGGGCCCAGTCGCCGGCCGGGACGACGGCCCCCGACTCGTAGCCGGGTTCGCCGAAGAGGCGCCGGACACCGCCGATCTCACAGCGGTCCAGGAGGGCGGCCGGGTCGCGGAAGGCGATCGCGGCGGGGTGCAGGTCGGGCATGGGGGAAAACCTCGGATCAATCGTCGTCGTCGGTGGGGTCGGTGGGGTCGTCGTGGCGGTGGATGCCGGTCATCAGGGCGGCGGCCAGGGTGGTCCACCAGACGACGTCGGCGGTGGCCGGCTCGCGCGGGGGGACGAGGTTCGCGGCGAAACAGGCGAGGGCGAGGCTGGCGACGGCGACCGTCGCCGTGGGGGCGAGCTTGATGCGGATCAACTCCCGGGCGGGGGAAGGCTGTCGGCCGACCGGAGCCGGACGCGGACCCACACCCGCTTGCCCTCGTCGCGGCGGACGATGACGCCGAAGTCGAGGGCGAGCTGACGGACCAGATCGATCCCCCGGCCGCCCTCGGTGAAGCGGCGGGGGTGGGGGTGGCGGAGCCGGAGGTCGCCGCGCGGGTCCCAGACTTCGAGCCGGCAGTCGCCGTCGAACTCCTGGAGGGAGAGGCGGACTTCGTCGCTTCCCCGGCAGGCGTGGACGACGGCGTTCGTCACCAGCTCGGAGGTGATGAGGACGAGGTCATCGACGGGATCGCCGCTCCAGCTCCAGGAGTTGAGCTGCTCGCGGATCAGACGGCGGGCGGTACGGACCGAGGTCGAGTGCTCGGTGAGGGTGGTCTCCCAGGTTCGGAGGACCGGGTTACGCAAGGTGGACATGAGTCACCCCACACCTTCAGTGGCGTGTTCGTGCGGTCACGTTGAGTGTGGGCCATCGAAAATCGAAAACGCAACCTCATTGCTCGAAGAAATTAATTGATCATGGATCAGACTTGAGACTGTGCCAGCAGAGTGGCCAGACTGGGCCACACACCGGAGGGAGGATCCACTTGAGCAAGGACCTGTCAGCCATCAGGCAGATTCGACTCGGCGACGAGCTGCGGGCTTGGCGACTGGAGAACAACAAGACCCTGGCCGACATGACAGCTGGCCTGAAAGGGTGGAGTCCGGGTCGACTGAGCAGGATCGAACGAGCCCAGCAGTCGATCAACGCGGCCGACCTGGCCACGTTGCTCGAACATGCCGGCGTCACCGGTCCAGAGCGGGAAGAACTCGAAGCGCTGCTCGGCCCTGGACCTCCGAAGCAGTGGTGGCGCGATCTGGACTACTCCGAGACCATCACGCCAGCCTTCGCGGAGTACCTGGCCCTCGAAGCCGATGCCTCGCACATACTGAACTACTTCCCTTCGGCGTTCCCAGGCTTGGTCCAGACGATGGACTATGCGAAGGAGATGATCGCCGCTGGAGTCGATGCCCCGAACGAGGAGTTGGTCGAAGCTGGGGCGGAGGTTCGCATACTCCGCCAACGGCGCCTCACCAAAGAGCCGACTCTCACCTTCGAGGCATACTTCGGCGAGGTTGCACTGCTCGTAGCAGGAGACCCCGAGGTCTTGACCGGCCAGATCAACCACGCAATCAAGGTGGCTCAGTACCCGAATGTCTCACTCCGAATGGTGCCGCTGAACGCTGGAAGAACTGGAATCCTGGCATCTGGAGTCACTCTGATGCGCTTCCCCGATGACCCTGACGATGGCTTCCTCTTCGTCGAAGCTGTCGGAGGTATGCTCCCGCGTAGAGCGGGGCGCGAAGTACGGCGAGCCGAAAGGGCGTTTGCCCGAGTCAAGCGGTGCTCACTGTCCCCGACGGACACCATCGCCGCCCTTGAGCGCAAGTTGGAAGAGCTGACGTGAGCAAGAAGAACGACCCTTACAGCCACAACCCCTCCGAGGCCGAGTGGGTCAAGTCCCCCTTCTCCGCCGAAGGCAACGGCGACTGCGTGGTCGTTGCGCGCTTCGACAACGGGGACGTGTGGGTCGGCGACGACAAGAACCCCGACCAGCCCCACCTCGCCTTCAACCAGGACGAGTGGGCGGCCTTCGTCCAGGCCATCGAAGCCCA
>NZ_JBIVUM010000010.1:55284-167014 GCF_044757205.1 Kitasatospora sp. NPDC091335
CCACGACCCCCGCTTCACCGCCTGACCCCACCCGGGAGGCCCAGATGCGCGACCGACACGACCCCTACAACCACAACCCCGCCGACGCCGAGTGGGCCAAGTCGCCCTTCTCCGCCGATTCCAACGGCAGTTGCGTGGTCATCGCGCGCTTCGACAACGGCGACATCTGGGTCGGCGACGACAAGAACCCCAACCGCCCACACCTCGCCTTCAACCAAGCCGAATGGACCGCCTTCGTCCAGGCCATCGAAGCCCACGACCCCCGCTTCACCGCCTGACCCCACCCGGGAGGCCCAGATGCGCGACCGACACGACCCCTACAACCACAACCCCGCCGACGCCGAGTGGGTCAAGTCCCCCTTCTCCGCTGACGACAACGGCAGTTGCGTGGTTGTCGCCCGCTTCGACAACGGCGATGTCTGGGTCGGCGACGACAAGAACCCCAATCGGCCCCACCTCGCCTTCAACCAGGGCGAATGGACCGCCTTCGTCCAGGCCATCGAAGCCCGCGACCCCCGCTTCACCGCCTGACCCCCGCTCCCGGCCACGCGGCCTGACCGCGTGGCCGGAGAAATCAGCGGCTCCCCATCCCCAGCCACGCCCGCAGCGACGCCCAGAAGCCCCGGCGTTCAGAGGGCGTCGCCGCAACCTCCACCGCCGGCGCCTGCAACGCCGGCCCCTCCGGCGCGATGCCCTGGGCCCGGGCGGCCGCCAGCCACGCGGGGACGTCGGCGAGCAACTGGTCGTACAGCTTCTGGTCGGAGACCTTCCGGGGATCGCGCCCCAGGTGGACGAAGCCCGCGTTGTCGATGGGGCGCATCTCCGGGACCGCGAGCCCGGTGAGCTTCCGCAGGAAGTCGAACTGCTTGCTGCCCGGGTCACCGAAGCCGATGAACTGCCAGAAGATCGGCAGCTTCGCCGCCTCGCACAGGCGTGCTTCCGCCGCCTTCTTGTTGATCGGCCCGCCGTCCGTCTGGAACAGGACGAGGGCCGGCGCCGTGGCACCGCTCTCCTGGTAGTGCCGAACCACCGCGTCCATCGCCAGGTGGTAACTGGTCTTGCCCATGTGCCCGAGCTTCGCGACGATCCGGTCGATCCAGCCCGCGTGCTCCTCCAGCACGATCTCCGCCTCGGCGTCGACCTCGGTGGAGAAGAAGACGACCGGCACGCTCCCGTCGTCGTCCAGGTGTGCCGACAGCCCCAGCACCCGGTCCGCGAGCGCCTGGACGCTGCCGTCCTTGTAGTACGGCCTCATCGAGCCGGAGTAGTCGATCACCAGGTACACCGCCAGCCGCTGGCCTCCGAGCCCGCGCCGCTCCACCGAGGCGCCGGCCGTCTTGTAGAGGCTCACCAACGCCGGCGCGCTCTGCTCGACCTTGCTCAGACTGACGGCCATGGCTCGCTCCCTCACTCACTGCGGCAGCCGTGACTGCCGGGGCGCGTGATCGTCGACGCGCTCCGGACACTGTGCGTGACGAACGGGCCCGGCGACAAGCCCTGGTGCAGGTCGGACCCTCACAGACCGTTGGGGTGGCTCGACAGCCACCCAGCGTGCCGCTCCTTCAGCCGGTCGCGCTCCTCGGTCGTGGCCAGGTAGACGTCCGCGCCGCCGTCGTACGGGTGGTACAGCCGCCGCATGCCGGTGCCGGTGATGATCACCCCACCCTCCCGGTCGTAGGCGACCCGGCGCAGCAGCCGGTCCAGGCTGCCCGGCCGCCACCGCCGCCGCTCCACGAAGACGTGGCAGTACGTGCGGAACGCCGGCTCGGGGTCGTCCTCCTGGAGCCAGGTCCGCCAGTGCTTCGCGTCCCGGCGCATCCGGGGGACGCTCGTCCGGTTGCTCCACCTCGGGGTGAGCACGTACACCTCGGCACCGGCGAACAGTTCGTCCAGCACGGTGTTGTAGCGCTCCAGGACGATCGCGTACTCGCGCTCGTCGTCGGGGTAGCGCTTGGACTCGGGCAGGCTGTGAAAGCGCACCCACACGTCGCGTGTCCGATTGCGGAGCTCGTACCCGACGGGCTCCGTGCCGGGCCACCGCCGCTCCCAGAGCGCCGTCAGTGCCTCGCGATCCACCCGGCTTCCCCTGTCCTCATCCTCTCGATCCTCCTCGACGGCAGGCGAGTCTGCCACATCCGTCCCACCAGTCCCGGCCTGGTGAAATCCCCTCGTCACGGCCGCCCGGCTCCCGTAGCGTGGTTCGGTCGATCTTGAGCGCAGAACGGGGCCACCACATCATGCAGCAGCACCAGGGCTGGGCCGACGAGCGTTTCGGCGCCGTCGCGGACGTCTTCGCCGCCAACTTCGCCGATTTCCCCGAACTGGGCGCCGCCGTCACGGTGTTCGCCGGCGGCCGGAAGGTGGTCGAGCTGTGGGGCGGCACGGCCGACGAGCGCACCGGGCGGGCCTGGACGCAGGACACCGTGGTGCCGGTGTTCTCCTGTGCCAAGGGCCCGGTGAGCATCTGCGCGCACCTGCTCGCCCAGCAGGGCCGGCTGGACCTGGACGCGCCGGTGGCCCGCTACTGGCCGGAGTTCGCCCGGAACGGCAAGCAGTCCGTGACCACCCGGATGGTCCTCGGCCACCGCGCCGGCCTCCCGGCCCTGGACGCGGTGCTCCCCTTCGAGGAGGTCGCCGCCTGGGATCCGGTGATCCGGGCGATCGAGGCGCAGCAGCCGCTGTGGGAGCCGGGCACCACCCACGAGTACCACGGCCATGTGTTCGGCTTCGCGGTCGGCGAGGTGATCCGCCGGATCACCGGCCTGACCCCGGGCGGGTTCCTGCGCAAGGAGATCGCCGAGCCGCTCGGCCTGCCGCTCTGGATCGGTCTGCCGGAGAGTGAACTGCCGTTCCTGGCCCGGCTGGTGGAGGCCGATGGCCGCCGCCCGCTGCCCGGGCCCGAGCACCTGCTCACCAGGATCGTCACCATGAACGGCGCCCTGGTCTTCCCCGGCCTGGACGTGCCGCACGGCTGGAACGACCCGGCCCTGCACGCGATCGAGCTGCCCGGCGCTGGCGCCGTCGCCTCGGCCACCGGCCTGGCGGGCCTCTACGCGGCGGCGGCCACCGGCCTGGGCGGCACGCCCCGCCTGCTCTCCCCCGACACCGTGACGGACGCGGTGCGCGAGGTCTCCTCCGGCGCGGGCTTCCTGGGCTTCGACCTGGGCGCCCGCTGGGGCTCCGGCCTGCTGCTCGACTCCCCCGCCTTCCGCCCGCTGCTCGGCGCGCGCAGCTTCGGCAACGACGGCGCCGGCGGCCAGTTCGCCTTCGGGGACGACGAGTTCGGCGTCGGCTTCGGCTACGTCGCCAACCGGATGATCGGCCACGGCGACGCCCGGGCGAACCGGCTGATCGAGGCGGTGCGCGGGTGCCTGGGCTGACGGGCTTCCTCCCCCTCGTCACCGGCCTGGCCACCACGGGCGGCCTCGGCGAGCTGCGCTACGGCGCCTCGCTGCCCGAACTCGCCGCCCACTACGGCGATCCGTGGGACGGCGGCGGCATCCACCGAGGCCACCGCTGGCCGCACGCCTTCGGCTGGGGCGACGTGCAGACGGTGTTCTGCCGCTGCCGCCGGCTCCACGCGCTCTCCCTGCCGGTCTGGCACGGCGAGCTCGACCTCCCGCAGCCGGGCGGCGGTTCGCTGACGCTCGACACCCACGTCGCGGAGCCGGACCTGATGGCCGCGCTGGCCGCCACCGGCCACGGCTGGCGGACGGTGACGTACGAGAACCTCCCGGGCCAGCGGAACCTGGAGTTCTCGCCCGCCGAGGAGGTCAGGGTCGAGCTGGTGCTCACCGACCGCGACGGCTACGACCAGCCGCCGTTCCCTGAGTGGGTGCTGCACAAGGCGGTGCTGTGGGGCTACGAGCACGTCGACTGCCCCGAGCCGGACGGCGGCCCGCCGGACGACGGCTGGGGCGCCTCCACGCGGTGACCCGTGGGCCACGTGGGGGTCACCCGCCTCAGCGCAGCGCGCGCGGCAGCACCACCCGCACCCACTCCTCCGGCTGCGACAGGTGCGGGGCGTGCCCGGCGCCCTCGTACAGGTGGCGTTCCGGCTTGGGCAGGGCGAGGTCGATCAGGTCCAGCACCTCGCCGAACATCGGCGCGCTGTCGTCGCTCTGGGTGAGCAGCGCGGGCTCACCGAACCGGGAGAGCCCGGTGAGGTCGAGGTCGAGCGCGTCCGGGTCGCGCAGCTCGTCCAGGTAGGTGGGCGCGTTGCGGATGTAGCTGTGCCGCACCGGCGCGGGCAGCTGCTCCCAGGCGCCGGGGCCGAGGGCGAGGCTGTCCACGTACAGTTCGGCCGCCGCGGCGGACTCGGCCTGCTCCAGCAGCTCCCGGACGGCGGCGATCCGGTCGGCGAAGCCGGTGCCGATCGGCCGCAGGTCCGGGTCGGCGAGCAGGATGCCGGTGCCCGGCGGCTCGTGCACGGCGATCCCCCTCAGCAGGTCGGGCCTGGCGGCGGCGAGCCTGAGGGCGACCAGCGCGCCGTAGGAGTCGCCGTAGACGAAGGCGGGGGCGAGGCCCAGCGCGTGGAGCAGCCCGGCCAGGTCGGCCGCGTCCTCGTGCACCGAACCCTGGGTGAGCGGGTCCTCGCTGCGGCTGTGCCCCCGGCGGTCGTAGGCGACCACGGTGGTGGACTCGGCCAGGCCGGGCAGCACCCGCGCCCAGGAGTCCCCGTCGCTCCAGGAGCCGTGCACCAGCACGACGCCGGGGCCCTCGCCGTGGGCCTCGTAGTGCAGCCCCACCCCGTTCACCCTGATCTCCGCCATCACGAGCCTCCCGGTGTCGGCGGTGCTCCTCCACCAGCCTGACACAACCGCCCGGAAGGCTCAGGCCCACGGCCCGCAGCGGACACCCCGGGCACGGGCGCCCCCTCGGCGACCCCGGGTGCGGCCCCGGGTGCGGCCCCGGATCAGCTCAGCCCCCGCACCGGCGGCTCGTCCCGCGTCCCGTCCTCGGCCACCACGGTGAAGCGTTCCGGGCCGGACAGCGACAGGTCCACCGGGTAGAGCGAGGCGGTGCCGTTGACGTCCAGCACGGCGCTCCGCCGCCCGGTCGCCGCCTCCACCCTGGTCACCCGGCCCCGGGTCATCGCCCACACCGAGGCGCCGTCCACCACCAGGCCGGTCACCTGGTCGTCGAGCTCCGCCGTCCAGCGCTTGCCGCCGTCCGCGAGCGAGTACGCCAGCAGCCGCCCGGTGGCGGTCCTGCCGGGGTGCCTGCCGCCGCTGATGCCGACGTCGCCGGGCTTCTCCCCCGGCACGATGAACAGGTCCCCGACGACCACCCCGCCGAACAGCGGCCGGGCGCTGAACTCGTCGAAGGCGTGCAGCCCGCCCAGCATCACGTCCAGGTCGTACTCGTCCCCGGCGACCGGTATCGCCGCCCGCTGCCGGCCGGACCGGTCGTAGCCGAGCACCGCGTGGGTGCCGCGCTCGGCCCCGGCGTCCACCCAGACCGCCAGCGGGTCGACCGACAGCACCGCGAGGTTGCGCAGCCCGCCCGCCGCCGGCAGCGCGATCCGCTCCCGCTCCCGCCCGTCCGCCGGTGCCAGCGAGCGCAGCACGGGCGCCGCGTCGCCGCACCGCGCGACCGTCACGGCGTCCCCGGCGCCGCCCGCGACCTGCAACGGCGTGCAGCCGGGGTCGGGCGTGCTGCGCCAGACGTCCCGGCCGTCCGCCAGCCGTACGGCGCGCCAGCCGCTCCGCTCCTGGAGCAGGGCCTGCGGTCCTGCCACGGCGACCACGTCGGGCGTCGCGTCGTCCCCGTCCCTGGCGGGCGCGTCCACGGTGGCGGTCCAGCCCTCCCTGCCGTCGGCGAGGTCGAGCGCCGTCACGGCCGAGCACGGCCGGTCGTGCGGCGAGTGGCCGATCAATCCGACGGCGCCGGCCCTGCCCTGGTCCCCCGGACCGGTCCCGCGGCTCATCGCGCACACCGAGTCCTCCCCGGGCGGGGTCCAGCTCCAGGCGACGGCCCCGGTGGCAGCGCGGTACGCCACCACCAGGTCCGGGCGGACCCGCACCACCAGGTCCCCGCTGGCCCAGCTGCCCACCGCGCGGATCGTGGACGGCCGGTCCGGCGGCACCTTCCAGGAGTCGTTGAGGCCGTCCCCGGCGAAGGCGACGAAGATCCCGAGCCCGAGCAGGGCGCCGGCGGCGGCCGAGGGGAACCCGGCCCTGGGGTGGATCAGCGCCCAGACGAAGCCCGCGCCGCAGGGCATCAGCCCGAGGATGCTGATGATCCCCATGTAGGCCAGGCTGTCGCCGCCGAACCCGTTCGCCGGGCCGAACAGGACCGCCAGCCCCATGCTCGCGAACATCGCCCCGAGCACGCCGCCGGAGACCACCAGCCAGGTCTCCCTGCCCCAGGCGAAGCCGGCGCCCCACCGCGCCCTGACGACCCTGTCCGCGGGCCAAACGGCCATGCCGGTCTCTCCCCTGCGACGCGCCGCCCACCGCGCGGGGCGACGATCACCGGATCGTCGCAGAGCCGGTCATGATCCGGAACAAAGAGCAGGGAAAACCCCGGCCATGCCCCGTACATACCAGGCCGTGGACGGCGGGATCGCCGGAAGTCCCGGCCCGGCGCCTTCACCCGTCGGGCCCGGCGCCGTCACCCGTCCGCGCTACCCCGTCAGCCGGCTGCCCCGCCTTGTCACCCGTCCGGAAACCGATTGCCCGCCCTCCGGTCACTGGCTAGCGTGGCCCGACATGACCGCGACTCCCGACACCCCCGACTGGCTCACCGCCAACCGCGCGAACTGGGACGAGCGCGTCCCCGTCCACACCGCCGGAGCCTTCTACGACCTGCCCGGCTTCGTCGCGGGCCGCGACACCCTCCAGGACTACGAGCCCGCCGAGGTCGGCGACGTCACCGGCCGCACGCTGCTCCACCTCCAGTGCCACATCGGGCTCGACACCCTCTCCTGGGCCCGCCGCGGCGCCGTCGTCACCGGGCTCGACTTCTCCGCCCCCGCCGTCGCGGCGGCCGCCGACCTCGCCGCCCGGATCGGCGCCGCCGACGCCCGGTTCGTCACCTCCGACGTCCACGACGCCGCCGAGGCGCTCGACGGCCGGACGTACGACATCGTCTACACCGGCTTCGGCGCCCTCTGCTGGCTCCCCGACCTCACCCGCTGGGCCCGTACGGTCGCCTCGCTCCTCACCCCCGGCGGCTTCCTCTACCTCGCCGAGCACCACCCGGTGGCCGACGTGCTCGCCGACGACGGGCGCACCTTCGAGGAGGACTACTTCGAGCGCACGCCGATCGTCGTCGACTTCCCCGGCACCTACGCCGACCCGGACGCCCGGCTCGACTCCACCGTCACCGTCCAGTGGCAGCACGGCCTCGGCGAGGTCGTCACCGCCCTGGCCGGCGCCGGACTCCGCCTGGACTTCCTCCACGAGCACGACCACGCCCACTTCCGCGTCCCGGCCGGCTCCCCCGCCCCGCAGTCCTACTCCCTCCGGGCCACCCGGCCCCGGTGATTTTCAGGGGCACATATTGGCCCCCTGGCGCCCCGTGTGAGGCAGGTCACCGGAACCGGGCGCCCGTGGCGGACAAGGCACTTCGTGGACTACACATTGCACGCCCGGATACGCGCGGGGGACCCCGAGGCGTTCAGGGAACTCTTCCGCGACCATGCCCCCCTGGTCCATCGGCACGCCGTCCGCGTGAGCGGTGACCGGGACCTCGCCGAGGACGTCGTCTCACTGACCTTCCTGGAGGCCTGGCGGCTGCGCGGCCGGCTCCTCGACCACGAGGCCGGCCCGCGCCCGTGGCTCATGGGCATCGCCGTCAACGTGCTGCGCAACACCCGCCGTGCCGCACGCCGCCACCACGCGGCCCTCGGACGCCTGCCCGCCCGCGACACCGTCCCGGACTTCGCCGACGAACTCGTCGGGCGGATGGCCGACGCCGACCAGCTGGCCGCCGCCCAGCGGGCGCTGAAGCGACTGCGCCGCTCCGAGCGCGAGGTGTTCACCCTGTGCGTCTGGTCCGGACTGGGGTACGCCGAGGCCGCCGCCGCGCTCGGGGTCCCCGTCGGCACCGTGCGTTCGCGCCTCTCACGCGCCCGCACCCGACTGCGCAGACTCGCCGGACAGGAACTGAGGAAGAACCGGGAACCGCTTCCGCGTCCCGGACAAGTACAGGGCGGCCGCACCTGCGCGGCCCGGTCGTACGAGTCGCACGAGGAGACGTACGGATGACCCGCAAGTTCTGGAAGCGGACCGAACCCCTGGACCCCACGGATCCGGACCACGCGGAGCTCGCCCGGCTGCTGCCGGCCCCGTCGATCCCCCCGATGCCGCTCGACCGTCAGCTGCTGTTCGAGGAGCACCTGTTGAACGAGATCCGCACTCCCGCACCCCCGACCGCGAAGCGGCCGGCTCGGCGCGCCCTGCTGATCGCCCTCCCGGTCACCGCCGCCGCGCTCGCCGCCGTCGTCGCCGTCAACGCGCTGACCGGCGGCGCACCGCGGACGGGGTCGGCTTCCGTGGAAGCGCCCGTCGTGCCGGTCGAGGAGGGCAGCGCCCTCCAGCTCGTCTCGACCGTCCAGCAGATCGCCGCCGCCGTGAGCAAGCAGCGGACCCCGGAGCCCAAGCCCGGCCAGTACATCTACGTCAAGAGCGAGGTCTCCTACCTGTCCTACTCGCACAACGCCGACAACGACGAGTCCAGGACGTGGGTGCAGCCGCTGCACCAGCGCGAGGTCTGGAAGTCCCCCGACGCGCGCAGCGGCTGGGTCGACGAGCCCGGCCAGCTGCCCGAGGGCGGCCTGGGCCTCGGCAAGGACAACCCCCACTCCAAGCCGGTGAACGGCAAGGACGTCCCCGGCGAGGCCCCCAACCTGTCGTACGACTGGCTCAAGGCCCAGCCGACCGACCCGGAGCCGCTGCTGAAGGCGATCTACGCGACCACCGGCGGCCCGCGTGACCGGGACCAGCAGGCGTTCGAGACGATCAAGGCGGTCGTCAACGAGCAGCTCGTACCGGCCCAGAACGCCGCCGCGCTCTACCGGGCCGCCGCGGACATCCCCGGTGTGGTCGTCGTCCAGAACTCCCAGGACGCCGCCGGCCGCACCGGCCTCGCCCTGGCCCGCCTGGACGAGAAGACCGGCGAACGCATCGAACTCGTCTTCGACCGTACGACCTTCGCCTACCTGGGCAGTCGCGGCGTCCAGGTCAAGCAGGTGAACAACGTCAAGCCCGGGACGGTCACCGAGCGCACCGCCGTCCTGGAGCGGACCGTCGTCGACGCCCTGAAGCAGCGGCCCGCTCCCGGCGGGACCGTCTGACCGGAGCCCGCGACGACAGCGGCGGCGGGGGCTGCCGGGGCGGTCCGGGTCGGCAGGTGACTGCCGGCCCGGGCGCGCCCGATCGCCCGCACCGCGCCCGCCCTGGAGGCCTCTCAGCCGCGGCCCGGCTCGCCGCCCGGCACCCAGTTCCCGTGCAGGCCCAGCGGCACCCGCACCGGCAGGTGGATGCGGGCCACCGGCTCGCCGGTGAAGTCCTCGGCGGCGAGGATCACCAGGTCCGTCGCGCCCCGGGCCGGGTCGAGGACGTACGCCATCAGGTAGCCGTCGTCCTCCGCCGCCGGCGACTCGGCGGCGACGAACACCCCCTCGCCGACCGCCCCGTAGCGCCCGAACTCGTGGGCCTCGACGGTCCCCCGGCGCAGGTCGTGCTTGAGCAGGGCGTTGCTGAAGCCCTCGTCCGGACGGTCGTCCCCGGGGCCGGCCGGCGACGCGTAGAGCTCGACGGCGGCCGCGTAGCCGTAGCGGTAGGGGCGGCCGGTGTGGCGCGAGTTGAGGCGCGGGAACTCCTGCACCCGGTCGTCCAGCCGCTCCTCCCGCACCGTCCCCGCCGCCAGGTCGACCGTCCAGCGGTCGAGCGTGGGCCGGCTCGCGCCGATGTCGCGCAGGTCCATCCCCGGCGGGTGCCGCACGACGTCGACCACCAGCGAATCCGCCGTCCGCTCGTACGCGTTGAGGGTGTGCCCGACCAGGTGCGGCGACAGCTCGAACCACCGCACCGCACCGCCCTCGCGGGGCATCACCCCGAGCCGGGCGGGGCGCCGCTCGTCCCAGGTGAAGGGCACGCCGGTGGCCAGGTGCGCCGCGCTGAACACCACCGGCGTGTCGTACAGCAGCACGAACCGCTCGGTGAGCGCGAAGTCGTGCATGTACGGGTTCCCCGGCACCTCGATCAGCGTGCCGCGCCGGACGGCGCCGCCGGCGTCCATCACGATGTGCTGCACCTGCTCCGAGCCGTAGCGGAAGGCCAGCGAGTGCAGTTCCCCGGTGTGCGGGTCGAGGATCGAGTGGGCGTTGGCGCTGTACCCCTCGGGCGTGGCGCCCAGCTCGCACGGGCCCACCGTGTCCAGCTCGTAGGTGAGTTCGTACGGGCGGATGCCGCCCTCGGTCAGGGCGTAGGTGCGCCCGGCGAGGCCGGCGACCTGCACGTTGGGCGAGATGTCCAGCCGCTCGTCGACGGGCGTGCCGCGCCGGGGCTCGCCGAGCCGGTCGGCGACCGCGCCGGAGCGCACCCAGCGGTTGCGGTACCACTCGGCGCGACCGTCCCGTAACCGGACGCCGTGCACCATGCCCGCGCCGAGCGTCCACAGGTGCGCGGCCGGGTCCTCGATGCCCAGCGGGTTGGGGCCGTTGCGCAGGTAGCGGCCGTCGAGGTGGGCCGGGATCCGGCCGGTGACGGGCAGGTCGTGGGCGGTGACCTCCTCGGTCACCGGGGCGAAGTTCCCGGACAGGTAGCGGTTGCGGCTCGTGGTGGTCCGGCTCGTGGTGGTCCCACGCATGGCGTCTCTCCTCATGGTGTCGCCGTCTCGTCAGGTGTCGGGGCGCCGGCGCCGAACGCCCGCCCCAGCGCGGCCATCAGCTCCTCGTAGCGCGCGCCCGCCTCGGCCGGGGCGAAGTGGCCGGCCAGCTCCAGGCTCACCGCGCCGTGGGTGGCCGCCCAGAACAGCTTGGAGACCTCGTGGGCGTCGCCGGGCCGGAAGACCCCGGCCGCCATGCAGGCGTCCACGGCGGCCACCGAGGCGCCGAACGCCCCGTCCGCCACGGCCAGGGCCTCGGCGCCGGGCCGGAATCCGGACACCGGCTGCTCGAACATCACCCGGTAGTAGGCGGGTTCGGCGAGCGCGCGCTCCCGGTAGGCCCGGCCGAGCGCGGTCAGGTACGCCAACGGACCCTCTCCGCGCGACACTTCGTCCTGTGCCCGGCGCAGCCGCGCGAAGCCCTCGCGGTACAGCGCGTCGAGCAACCCCTCCTTCCCTCCGAACATCGTGTACAGCACCTTGGTCGAGGAGCCGATCTCGGCGGCGATCCGGCGCACGGTCAGCCCGGCGGGGCCTTCGGTGACGAGGAGCGCGATGGCGCGGTCGAGGATCACGGCGCGTACGGCGGCCTGGCCGGCCCGCTGCGCGTCCTGGTAGGGCGTGCTCATGGGCAACAACGTAACCGATGGGAAACACTGTTACCACCCCTGTGTGCGGACCGCCGCCCGAAACCGCGCCACCCCGGCCCCGTGTCCCGCCGGTCAGCGGCATGCGGTGAGCGACGGGCGCGCACCGGCGAACCTCGCGGCCCGTACACACCCCCAACTCGGAGCGGGAAGTCGGCCCGCCCGACTTTCCACTCCGGTCTCCACCCCTTCCGCACACTGGCGCGCCCCACGAACGAGGGACCTGGAACATCCCTCCCACCACCGCAACACCCGCCCACTACAGGCGAGTTGGCGTCACGTCAAGGCGAGTCCAGCCCGTCGGCCGCGGAATTCCCGGCCCGCGCTGAGCCGACCGAGTGAGCCTCCGCCACGGGCAGTGCGCGCACCACCGGTCCGCTCGTTCTGCTGTACATGCCTCCCTCGCTCTCCACGCCGCCCCCGTTGCCCACGCACAGCACCGCGAGGAGGTTCCCGTGGCCGTGATCGGCCGTGCCACGGCCACCGTGGTGGCGCTGGGCATCCTGCTCGTCCCGGCCGCGGTCACCGCGGGCACCGACCTGGCACCCGAGGTCGGCTCGGGCTGGTGGGAGGTGTCGGCCAACGCCGCCAACGTCCGGGTCGACCACTTCGGCGAGGAGCCCGTCATCGGATTAGCCAGTTCGGGTGACCGGGTCGAGGTCGTGGACACCTGGACCTCGCCGCTCGGCGCCCGTTGGGCGAAGGTCATGGTGGTGCGCAACCGGGTCTCCGGGTGGGTGCTGTGGTCCCTGCTCGCGCACCGCGACCCGTCATCGGAACCGTAGAATCCGTCTGTACGAATCAGGAGGGATATCGCGTGTTCCGAGCGCAGCGTCCGCGCACCGCAGAGCTGACCCCGTGGCAGGGCGAGGGGCCGGTCAACGGCGTCGCCCTGCTGTTGCCGGGCGGATTCATCCGCAGCCGGCGCGCACCGATGAAGGTCGCCGAGCTGGGCCTGCGGGACCTGGCCACCGAACTCGCCGACCGAGGCCGGCCGCACGGCCTCGCGGTGCACCTGCTGCGCTACCGCCACGGCGGCTGGAACGGCGCCGACGCCGACACCGCGGTCGACACCCGCTGGGCGCTCGACGAGCTCGCCCGGCGGTACCCGGGCACGCCGGCCGTCCTGATCGGCAACTCGCTGGGCGGGCGCGCCGCGTTCTGGTGCGCCGGGCACCCGTCCGTGGTCGGCGTGGCCGGGATCGCCCCCTGGCTGCCCAGCGGCGACCCGGTGGACCAGCTGGCCGGGCGGCGGGTCCTGATCGTCCACGGCACCGGCGACCACAGCTCGGCCAACGCCGCCCAGTCCCTGGAGTACGCGCTGCGCGCCCGGCAGGTCGTCCCCGGCCTCGCACGCTACGAGGCCCCGGGCGCCAACCACTACCTGCTCCGCGAGTCCCGCGACATCAGCGCGCTGACCACCGGTTTCACCCTCGCCACCCTGGGCGCCGAGCCCGCCCCGCTGACGGCGGGGGCGGTCTGCACCCGGCTCCCGGCACGGGCGTAGCCGCTCCCCCTCCCCCTGCCGCACCTCCCGCCGCACACCCCGCGCCCCGCACTCCGGGCCTCCCCTGCCGATCGGCAGGGGAGGCCCGGCCGCTTTCCCCCAACAATCCTGCCGATCGGCACATGCGCGAACGGGCCCTCGGCGATCAATCTTGGAGTCACCGCGAGGACGGCCACCCGGGCCGCCGCAGAAGGGAGCCTCCACCGTGTTCCGTGAGCGCGCTCTCCACCTCCACTTCCACGAGGCGGAACTGAATGATCGTCAGTTTCGTCCTCTCCGGGGCGGGGCACTCCGACCCGCGCCCACCCCGACCGGACGGGAGCACACATGCCCTTCGTCAAGCCCACCGCCAAGCCCGCCGCCCTCGCCCGCGACCGGCTCACCCGGTACGCGGACCAGCTCGCCGAAGTCCTCACCTCCGGCTGAAAGGACTCCCGCAGTCGCCGATGCGCATCAGCCCGGACCTCCGGGCCCCACCGGCCGACCACCAGCCGCCCGGCCGACCCGGAGGCGGACCCTCCCCAGGCTGCCACGCCCCGCCCCGCCGAAATCGTGTTGGCGGTCGGCGGCCCGCACTGCCTATGGTCGGGGGATGACCACCACCCGAACCTTCCGCATCATGGTGCGCGGCGTCTTCGACGGCCTCACCGCCGAACAGCGCGCCGAACTGCTCGCCGCCGCCCCCGAGCACGACGTGCTGCACGCCGCCTTCACCCGCGAGGGCCACCTCAGTTACGACCTGTCCGCCCGGGCCGCCTTCACCTTCCGCTTCCTCGACGGCGGCGAGGCCGAGGAGGACATCCTGGAGGCCACCGAGCGGGCCGAGCAGTCGGCGCGGAGCTGGCTGGCCGAACGGGGCTACGGCCACAAGAACCTCCGGTCCCAGGCCGAGGACCTCTCCCAGGCGCCGCTCGGCAAGCGGCAGCGACGCGCCGCCAACGCCTCGCACTGACCCGACCCCCTCCCCCCTTCGCCACCTCCTTGACGGCCTCCTCTTCGGATATACTTGAGCAGTCAAGGAGGTGGCAATGACAGAACAGACGAAGCCGGCACAGTCCACGACGGGCCCGAGCCCCGACCCGCTGGACACCGCCCTGCGGCTGGTCCGCGCCCAGACGGCCGTGGTCAGGCGCTTCGACGCGAGTCTCAGCAGCCTGCACGGCGTCAGCCTGGCCGACTTCACCATGCTGCTCCACCTGTCCCAGGCCCCGGGCAGCCGGATGCGCCGGGTCGACCTCGCCGAGGCCCTCGGGCTCACCGCCTCCGGCGTCACCCGCGGTCTCGCGCCGCTGGAGCGGATCGGTCTGGTCGCCCGCGAGGCCGCCGCCCGCGACGCCCGGGTCGCCTATGCCGCCCTCACCCCGACCGGCCGCGACCGGCTCGCCGAGATGCTGCACACCGCCCGCCAGGTCGCCGCCGACCACTTCGCGGCAGAGCAATGGAGCACCGAGGACCTCGGCAGGCTGTCCGCCCTGCTCACCCGCCTCGGCGGCACCGCCCCCGGCCAGCGGCTCGGCTGAGCCGCGCACCCCGCCACACCCACCGCCCGGCACCACGTCCTAGGCTGGCCCCACACGACCCGCACCACCCGCCCGACCCGCACCACCCGCACCACCCCACCCCCGCGAAGGGCAGCGCCATGACCGACACCCCCGGTACCGGGCCCGGCCGGGAGCCCGCCCTCGCCGACGCCCAACGCACGCACTGGCAGCGGACCTATACCGCCAACCCCGGGATGTACGGCGAGCAGCCCTCCGCGCCCGCCGAGTACGCCGCGGGGGTGTTCACCGCCGCCGGGGCCGGGGACGTGCTGGAACTCGGCGCCGGCCACGGCCGCGACGCACTGTTCTTCGCCCGCACCGGCTTCCGCGTCGTGGCCGCCGACTTCAGTCCGACCGGCCTGGACCAGTTGCACGCCGCCGCGGTGGACCAGGGCCTGGCCGACCGGCTCTCGACCCTCGCCCACGACGTCCGCGACCCACTGCCCCTCCCCGACGCCTCCGTCGACGCGGTCTTCGCCCACATGCTGCTCTGCATGGCGCTCTCCACCGAGGAGATCACGGCGCTCGTCGCCGAGGTCCGCCGCGTCCTGCGCCCGGGCGGCACCTTCGTCTACACCGTCCGCCACACCGGCGACGCCCACTACGGCGCCGGCGCCGGCCACGGGGACGACATCTGGGAGCACGGCGGCTTCGCCGTCCACTTCTTCCCCCGCGAGCTGGTGGACGCGCTCGCCGAGGGCTGGCGGCTGACCGACGTCCATCCCTTCGAGGAGGGCGGACTGCCCCGCCGCCTCTGGCGCATCACCCAGGAGACCCCCCGATGACCGCCCCCGAAGCCCCCGCCACCGACACCGCGGACACCGCCACCGAGGCCCCCGCCCTCACCATCGACGGCACCGGCCTGCTCTGCGTCCAGCTCCTGCTCCGGCTGCGAGCCCGGATCGCGCACCTCCCGGCCGGCGCGGTGGTCCACATCCAGACCACCGACCCCGCCGCCCCGCTCGACCTGCCCGCCTGGTGCCACCTGACCGGCCACGAGTACCTCGGCCAGGTCCCGTACCAGGCCACCGACCGCGAGGTGTACGCCCTGCGCCTCACCTCCGCCCCGGTCCTGACCCGCCCGGACCGCCCCTGGCACCCGGCCCCCGACGCCGACCAGCCGCAGCCCGACGCCGGCCGGGGGCAACCCGGCACCGCCTGACCACCCGTCACCCGGAGCGCCCGTCACCCCGAGCGCCCCGTGCCCTCGGCGGAAATCCCCGGGCGCCGAACTCCGGCGCCGGGACAGACTGCCCCCATGCCCACGGCCGCCACGACGCCCCCGACCCCGACCGCCAACCACCTCCTCGGCCACCCGCCCGAGGCCCGCCTCCTGCTGCTCAACTGCGACGACCTCGGCCTGGACGAGTCCGTCAACCTCGCCGTGATCGACGCCGTCCGCAACGGCATCGCCGCCTCGTGCAGCCTGATGACCGCGTGCGCCGCCGCCCCGCACGCGCTCCGGCTGCTGCGCCGGCACCCGGAGGTCCCCTTCGGCGTCCACCTCACCCTCGTCTGCGAGACCTCGGTGCGCGAGTCCCCGGACCGCCGCTGGGGCCCGCTCGCCGCCCGCGACCGGGTGCCCTCCCTCCTCGACGCCACCGGTGCGCTGTTCGCCCCCACCCCGGCCGGGCGCGCCGACCTGCTCGCCCGGGCCAGGACCGACCACGTCGAGCGTGAGTTCCGCGCCCAGATCGACGCGGTGGCGGCGGCCGGACTCGCCCCCACCCACCTCGACTTCCACTGCCTCGCCGACGGCGGCCGCGAGGACATCCTCGACCTCACCCTCGCCCTCGGCGCCGAGTACGGCCTGGCGGTCCGGGTCTGGCTGCCGCCCGCGCTGGCCCGGCTGCGCGAACGCGGCCTGCCCGTCGTGGACCACGGCTTCCTCGACAGCTTCGCCGTCCCCCTCGACGACAAGCCCGCCCACTACGCCCGGCTGCTCGCCGCCCTCCCGCCGGGCCTCACCGAGTGGGCCCTGCACCCCGCCCTGCCCGGCCAGAACCCCCGCGACCCGACCGCCCACACCCCGGACGACGGCCGACGCGTCCGGGAGACCGACCACGAGTTCCTGGTCTCCCCCGAGGCACACCGGGCGCTCGCCGAGCACGACATCACCGTCCTCGGCTACCGCGCGCTCCAGGAGGCCTGGCAACGAGCCCGCGGACGGCTCACGCCCGAGGCCTGCGGGATGCCCGGTGTGCCACGATGAGGAGGCACGAACGACCCAGCGCCACAGGGAGGTTGACCGCCGTGGACCCGATCATCAGCTGCCGCTGGCAGGACCCGAACGGCGAGTGGGCCCTGACCGTCGGCCACAACGGCGACGGCTGGGAACTGCTCGCCGCGGCCCCCGCCTGGTCGGAGTCGCTCCCCTTCGCCGACCCGGACGACGTCCGCCGGCTCGCCCAGGCCCTGCTGGACCTGCCCGCCGAACCCGAACCGTACGAGTTCGAATGGCAGCTCTCCCGCACCGAGCCCGCCCAGGCCAA
Organism: Kitasatospora sp. NPDC091335; assembly: GCF_044757205.1. Taxonomy (NCBI): domain Bacteria; kingdom Bacillati; phylum Actinomycetota; class Actinomycetes; order Kitasatosporales; family Streptomycetaceae; genus Kitasatospora; species Kitasatospora sp. NPDC091335. The sequence goes on from NZ_JBIVUM010000010.1 coordinate 72,308, forward strand.
GGGCGAACGGACCCACTTCGCGACCTTCGCCGTCGGACTCGACCCCACCGACGGCCACCGCCCGTACCTCGCCTACCAGTCCTACTACCACCTGGGCCAGGCGACCGGACTCGGTCTGGAGGTGATCTGCGAGGACCCGCCGGTCGACCACCTCCGCGCCCAGGCCCACGCCTTCCTCACCGCCTACCCCGGCCCCACCCACCGGTAGCCGCCCCCAGCTCCCAGCCCCCAGCTCCACCAGCCGCGACACCCCCAGCGCCGACACCCCCAGCGCCGACACCACCGGCACCGACCGCGAAACCGGCTCACGCCACGGCGCGCGCCACCCAGTCCACCTCCGCCGCCCGGCTCTCCGGCGCGGCCCGACCGTTGACCACCGCCAACCGGTCACGCACCGCCCCGGCACCCCCCGGCACCGCCCCCGCCCCCACGCACCACGGCCCGTACCGCACCACCAGCGCCGCGACCACGGCCGCCGCCTCCGGCTCCACCCCCGCCGCGACGGCCGGCCCGCCAACTCCCGGACGGCCACCGCCAGTCCGGGCCTCGGCAGTCCGGTGCCAGTCCGCACCGCCCCGGCCGACGCCTCCGCTGCCTCCACTGCCTCCGCCTCGGCGAGCCCGCGCAGCAGTTCCCGGCCCCCCGCTAGCTGCGCCAACTCCGCCCAGGCCGCCACCTGTTCGACCGACGGCTCCTCCGGCAGCCCCACTTCAACGAGCGCGCCACGGAGACGAACCGGCCGGCCCGCCCGGCGCCATCGAACACCCCTGCCAGGAACTCCCCGATCAGGGCCGCCGGGCCGCCTCACCGGTGGTGCACGTCGCGTCGCCGTTCATGGCCCCCCGCTACCTCCCCCTACGGGAGGTGCGAGCCCCCGGATCCGCGACCCCTCACCCCCGAGGCCCGTCCCCGCGGTCCTCCTCCCGCCCGGACCGCCGCGGCGTCCGCCAGGCGGCGAACAGGATGCCCGCCGCGCCGATGACCGCCTGGAGCGCCCCCGGACCGGCCAGCAGGCAGATCAGGGCACACACCACCACGATCGCCAGCAGGGCGACCAGGTCGAGCCTGCGGCCGTCCAGCCCCAGCCCTGCCCGAGAAGCCCTGGACACCCCGGAAGCCCGAGAAGTCCGGGGCACCCGGAGCACCCGCGGCGCCGGCGCGCCCCCCGACCCGACGGCTTCGCCCCGCGATCGTCGAACGTCCGATGACACTCTTCGCCTCCCGGCATCGGGGAGGGCAGCCGTGGAGGATCGCACCCCGCACAACGAGAACAGCCGCATCGCGCCGCATGTCTTGTGAGGTCGCTTCCCCTGCTCCGCCGCTCGACGCGACGAAGCCTGCCCCCAAGATCATGCAGCCGAGCGGCCACACAGAAGCCATGGAACCCGACACCTGAACCGCCGTCAACCCCCGCCGCTGCCCGACAAATCAGCCCCCACCCTGCGAAGCGACCGACGCCTTCCCGGCCGGGGTGGCGGACCCCGGCCGGGAAGGCGCGTCAGCAGGTCAGGCGGTGCGCCGCAGCAGCGCCAGGTACATCGCGTCCGTCCCGTGCAGGTGCGGCCACAGCTGCACGTCCGGCCCGTCGCCGAGCGCCGGGACGCCGGGCAGCAGCGGGCGCGCGTCGATCCACTCGACCCGGCCGCCCTCGCTCCGCATCACGTCGTCCACGACCGCCCGGGTCTCCGCGAGGTGCGGCGAGCAGGTCGCGTAGCCGACCACGCCACCGACCCGGGTGGCCTCGACCGCCGAGCGCAGCAGGTCCCGCTGGAGCGGGCCGAAGGCCGCGATGTCGGCAGGACGGCGCCGCCAGCGCGCCTCCGGGCGGCGCCGCAGCGCGCCGAGGCCGGAGCACGGCACGTCGACCAGGACCCGGTCGAAGCCGCCGGACCGCCAGGCCGGGCGCGTCCCGTCCGCCGCGATCACCGTGTACGGACCGGGGTTGCCCGCCAGTGCCCGCGCCACCAGCCGGGCCCGGTGCGGCTGCTTCTCGCTCGCGACCAGCGCCGCGCCGCGCTCGGCGGCCAGCGCGGCGAGCAGTGCGGCCTTGCCGCCGGGGCCGGCGCAGCCGTCCAGCCAGAGCCGGTCCTGGCCCTCGACCGGCGCCGCGGCCAGCGCCAGCGCGACCAGCTGGCTGCCCTCGTCCTGCACGCCCGCCCGGTTCTCCTGCACCGCCGCCACCGAGCCAGGGTCGCCGCCCTCGGCGAGCCGCAGCGCGAACGGGGACCAGCGCCCCGGCTCGGCCTCCGGCAGCGCCTCGGCCAGCTCGCCGACGGTGGCCCGGCCGGGCCGGGCGACCAGGGTGACCTCGGGGCGCTCGTTGTCGGCCCGCAGCAGCTCCTCCAGCGCGGCGCGCCCGGAGGCGTCCGGCTGCCAGCGGCCGAGGGAGTCCCAGAGCGCGGAGACCACCCAGCGCGGGTGCGAGTGCACGACGGCCAGGTGGTCCTCGGCGTCCTGGTCGTACGGCGGGGCGACCTGCTCGATCCAGGCGTCCAGGTCGCGGGCGCTGATCCGGCGCAGCACGGCGTTGACGAACTTCGCCTTGCCGTCGCCGAGCACCACCCGGGCCAGCTCGACGGTCGCCGAGACGGCCGCGTGACTGGGGATGCGGGTGGTGAGCAGCTGGTGGGCGCCGAGCGAGAGCACGTCCAGTACCGGCGGGTCCACCTTGCCGAGCGGCCGGTCGATGCAGGCGGCGATGATCGCGTCGTAGGTGCCCTGCAGGCGCAGGGTGCCGTAGACCAGTTCGGTGGCGAGGGCGGCGTCGCGCCGGTCCATGCCCTTCTGCTCGGCCTCCCTGAGCAGCGAGGGCAGGATCAGGTTGGCGTACGCGTCGCGCTCGTCGACGGCGCGCAGCGCGCGGAACGCGACGATCCGGGCCGGGTCCTTCTTCGGGCGGCGGTGCGGGCGGGGGGCGCGCTTGGCGCTGGGGGTGGTCACAGGTGCCTCAAGGTGCTGCGGTGGTTATCAACGAACCCGGACGAGCTCGGACGAACTCGAACGGACTGGAACAAACTCAAACGAGAACAGACGAATGCGAACGGCCGGAAACGGACGGTCCGATCGAACGATCTCAGACGAACAGTAACGCCAAACCCGGAGCTCAGCCCCCGAGCCGCTCCCCCGCCTCCAGCCGCGCGCCCCGGGCCCAGTCGGCGGCCCGCATCTCCTTCTTGCCCTGCGGACGCACCTCGCCCAGCTCGACGTCGTGGCTGCCGGTGCCGACCCGGACGCTGTTCTTGCCTGCCATCGCGACCTCGCCCGGCGCCAGCTCGGCGGAGTCCGTCAGCAGCCTGACCGGCCCGGTGACCTTCAGCCGCTCGCCCCGGAACTCCGTCCAGGCGCCGGGCGCCGGGGCGCAGCCGCGCACCACGCGGTCGATCCGCAGCGCGGGGTGGTTCCAGTCGATCCGCGCGTCCTCGACGGAGATCTTCGGTGCCAGGGTGACGCCCTCGGCCGGCTGCGGCACGGCGTGCAGGGAGCCGTCCTCGATGCCGTCCATGGTGGCGGCGAGCAGCCGCGCACCGGAGACCGACAGCCGGGTGAGCAGCTCGCCGCTGGTGTCGGCCGGGCGGATCTCCTCGGTGATCACGCCGTAGACCGGGCCGGAGTCCAGGCCCTGCTCGATCAGGAAGGTGGACGCGCCGGTGACCTCGTCGCCGGCCAGCACCGCGTGCTGGACGGGCGCCGCGCCGCGCCAGGCGGGCAGCAGCGAGAAGTGCAGGTTGACCCAGCCGTGCTTGGGAATCTCCAGGGTGCCGGGGCGCAGCAGCGCGCCGTAGGCGACCACCGGGCAGCAGTCGGGAGCGAGTTCGGTGAGCCGGGCGACGAAGTCCGGGTCGCTGGGCTTCGCCGGCTTGAGGACCTCGATCCCGGCCTCCTCGGCGCGCTGGGCGACGGGGCTGGCGACCAGCTTGCGCCCGCGCCCGGCCGGGGCGTCGGGGCGGGTGACCACGGCGACGACCTCGTGCCGGTCCGAGGCGAGCAGGGCGTCCAGGGCGGGAACGGCGACCTCGGGGGTGCCGGCGAAGACGAGACGCATCAAGTACCTTTCTGCAAACAGAAGTTCAGGAATCCAGCGGGCTTCAGCGGGCGGACCCGAAGGTGCTGTGCGGCGAGACCTTGACCACCGGGGCCCGCCCGCCGTCCCAGTCCGCCTCCCGGATCGCCCTGAGCGCGGCCTTGCGCTGCTCGCGGTCGAGCCGGTCGATGAAGATGATGCCGTCCAGGTGGTCGGTCTCGTGCTGGATGCACCTGGCGAGCAGCTGCGTGCCCTCCAGCGTCACCGGATCGCCGTACATGGTGAAGCCCTTGGCCACCACGCCGTACGCGCGCCTGGTGTCGTAGCGCAGGCCGGGCAGCGACAGACAGCCCTCGGGGCCGTCCTGCTCCTCCTCGCTCAGCGACAGGTCCGGGTTGATCAGATGCCCGGTGACGCCGTCCACGTGGTACGTGAACACCCTCAGCGAGACGCCGAGTTGGGGCGCGGCGAGGCCGGCTCCCGGGGCGTCCAGCATGGTCTCGGTGAGGTCGGCGACCAGCTTGCGCAGTTCCTTGTCGAAGGTGGTCACCGGCTTGGCGGTGGCCCGCAGGACGGGGTCTCCGAAGAGACGGATCGGCTGGATCGCCACGGGGTGCGGGCTCCTGTCCGTTGGGGCGCGGGCTGCGGTCGGCTACTGGTTCACCCGCCAGTCTATGCAACCCGCCCGGACGTCCCGCGCCCCCTCGTCCCGGCCCCTCCCCTTCCTCTCCCTGCCCCTCCCCCACCCCGCCGGAACCCCCTTCCCTGGCCCTGATCGGCCTCCGCCACACCCCGACTGTGCCGAGCCGCGTTACCCCGGCCCCCGATTCGGCGTTGTCAAGAGAGATTGACCGGGGCCGGGCACACGGGACACCGAGTCCCGGCCGAGCTGAACCGTACGGAAGGTGGCACGTAGGCCATGGCCGAGCAGATCAACCACGACGCCCGGGCGAGGGCGAGCCTGCACCTGCTGGTGCGGGACATCGAGCGGGTGAGGCGGCAGGTCGACGCGCTGCGGACGCTCACCGCTCAACTGGGCAACGTCTACCGTCCGCGCCGACCGAGCACCTCGGCCGGCTTCGTGGTGTACGGGCGGGCGCCGGCGCCGACCGTGCGCCTGGCGCAGGAACTGCGGGAGAGCGTGGAGACCCTGGTGGCGGCGGCGGTCGAGTTCGACCGGGCGCTGGGCTTCTCCTGGGACTCGGTGGGCTCCGCCCTCGGGGTCACCAAGCAGGCCGTACACCGGCGTTACGGCATGCGCCGCCCGACCAGCGAACTCCTCGCCGCGAGCGGCGGCGTTCCCGGCCAGGGCCGCCCGGACCGCTCCGAGGAGCTGCCCGCCGTCGGCACCGAGCGCACCGGTCTGGCCACGACCGTCCCGGCGGCCCGCCAGGGCGGCCTGGACCGCGCCAGCCTGGAGCGGGGCAGCCTCGACCGAACCGGCCTGGAGCGCGGCGGTCTGGACCGCACCTCGCTCGACCGCACCCCCATCGACCGCACCGCACTGGACCGCGGCCCGATGGACCACATGCCCGTCGACCGCACCCCCATGGACCACATCCCCATGGACCGCGGCCCGATGGACCACATCCCCATCGACCGCACCCCCGTCGACCGCGCACCGACCGACCGCGGCACCCCCGTCGACCGCTCCCAGGCGGACCGACCCGGCATCCCGCTGCGCGGCTGACCGAGCCCCGCAACCGGGCCCTCCGGGGCGGGGTGGCCCACTCACCCCGCCCCACCCGCTCACCCGGACACCCCGGCGCCCCGCCAGGCCCCACCCGCTCACCGCCCCGCCGACTCACCACTCCACCAGGCCCTGTCGCCGCCCCCCGGGCAGAAGCAGACCCCTCAGCCGATGTCCATCGGATCCACCCGCACCCGCACCGGCTCCGCCGTCCGCAGCGCGATCCGCGCGATCTGCGCCGCCTTGAGCGCCGCCGCCAGCGCGTTCCCCTGCCCGGGCGCCACCCGCACCAGCGCCCGCTCCTGCTCCTCCCCCCGCAGCGCCGGCACCGGCACCGGCCCGAGCACGTCCGCCCCCTCCGGCAGCCGGATCAGGTTCAGCAGGTCCGCGACCGCCGACGGGCTCCCGCTCACCGCGGCCATCCGCGACACCGGCGGGAAGTGCAGCTGTGCCCGCTCGTCCCGCTCCAGCCCGGCGTGCCCCAGCGGGTCCCAGCGCACCAGCGCCTGCACCGGACGGGCCGAGGGCTCGGCGACCACGACCACCGTCCCGCCCTCCGTGGAGGGCCGCACCAGCGCGGCCGCCGCGAGCCAGAGCCGCAGCGCCTCCTCGCCCGCCCGCAGGTCGGGCCGGCTGAGCAGCGCCCAGCCGTCCAGCAGCAGCGCGGCCCCGTACCCGCCGCCGCCCTCCACCACCGGCTCGGCGCCCGGCGTGGAGATCACCAGCGAGGGCTCGTCCGGCACGGTGGTCAGCACCGCCTCCCGGCCCGAGGTCCGCACCGGGATGCGCGGGAACGCCTTGCCCAGCTCCTCCGCGGTCCGCCGGGCCCCGACCACCTGGGCCCGCAGCCGGAAGGATCCGCACTCGGGGCAGTGCCAGTCGCTCTCCTGTTCCCCGCACCAGCCGCAGACCAGGGCGTCCGCCGAGGGCGCCTCCAGCGGCCCCTCGCAGCGCCGGCAGCGGGCGGGCGTGCGGCAGCGCCCGCAGGCCAGCCTGGGCACGTAGCCGCGCCTGGGCACCTGGATGAGCACCGGGTGCCCGGCGGCCAGCGCCTCCCTGGCGGCCTCCCAGCCCACCGAGGGCAGCCGGGCGGCCTGTGCGGCGGCGTCCCGGTGCTGGTCCTGGTCGGTGACGGTCCGCACCCTGGGCGCGACCTGCCGCACCGTCTCCCGGTCGGCGACCAGCGGGCGCGCCCAGCCGGTGCTGACCAGCTGCGCGCCCTCCACCGTCACCGCGTGCCCGCCGAGCAGCACCGCCGCGCCCTCGTCCGCGGCGCGCAGCAGCGCCACCTCCCGCACGTGCGGGTGCGGGGCGCGCGGGTCGCTGTGGCTGCCGTCCCCGTCCGACCAGACCACGATCAGGCCGAGGTCCCGGACCGGGGCGAACATGGTGGCCCTGGTCCCGATCACGGCGCGCACCGAGCCCCGGCTCACCGCGAGCCAGCGCTTGTAGCGCTCGCGCGGGCCGAGGTCGGCCTCCAGCGCCACGTGCATCCCGGGGCCGAGCAGTTCGGTCAGCGCCTGGTCGACCCGGGCCACCGAGCGCCCCTCGGGGAGCACGACCATCGCCCCGCGCCCGCTCGCCAGCGCCGCCGCCACCGCCCGCGCGATCTCGTACGGCCAGCCGGGCCCCGGCAGCGCCGGCCAGACCGCGCGCGGCGAGCCGCCGCCGGCCAGTGCGGCGAGGAAGTCCGGCCCGGCCGGGTAGCGCTGCCAGCCGCCGGGCGCGGGCGCGGCGGGGGCCGGCAGCGGCGGCGGCGAGGGCTCGGCCTCGGCCTTGGCGTGCCGGGGCGGGACGGCCAGCTGAAGCACGTCGGCCAGCGTCCCGGCGTACCGGTCGGCGACGGTGCGGCACAGCCGCAGCAGTTGCGGGGTGAGCACCGGCTCGGGCGAGAGCACCTGGGCCAGCGGGGCGAGCGGGCCGGCGAAGTCGCTCTTCTCCAGCCGGGCGACGATGAACCCGTCGTGCAGTTCCCCGCCCTCGCGCTGGCCCTTCACCACCCGCGCCCCGAACCGCACCCGCACCCGGACCCCCGGCTGGGCCTCCTCGGCCATGCCGGCCGGCACCGCGTAGTCGAAGAACTTGTCGATGGTGAGCACGCCCTTGTCCACCACGACCCGGGCCACCGGCAGGTGCTCGGCCGGCTTGGCCCCGTGCCAGGTGCGCGGCTTGGCCCGCTTGACCGTCTCCCGGATGAACGCCAGCTGCTCCGGCTCGCCGGCCCCGTTCTCCCCTGTGCTGCTCATCGTCACCAACTACTACCAGGTCACACCGACAATGCACGAAGCGGCGCCCGCCCCCGGACGGGGACGGGCGCCGCTCCTCGCGCTGCGGACGTCAGTCCTGCACGGCGGCCTTCAGCTGCTCCACCCGGTCGGTGCGCTCCCAGGTGAAGTCCGGCAGCTCACGGCCGAAGTGGCCGTAGGCGGCGGTCTGGGAGTAGATCGGGCGCAGCAGGTCCAGGTCGCGGATGATCGCGGCCGGACGCAGGTCGAAGACCTCGGAGACGGCGTTCTGGATGGAGAGGACCGGCACCGTCTCGGTGCCGAAGGTCTCCACGAACAGGCCGACCGGCTCGGCCTTGCCGATCGCGTACGCGACCTGCACCTCGGCGCGGCGGGCGAGGCCGGCGGCGACGATGTTCTTCGCCACCCAGCGCATCGCGTACGCGGCCGAGCGGTCCACCTTGGACGGGTCCTTGCCGGAGAAGGCGCCGCCGCCGTGGCGGGCCATGCCGCCGTAGGTGTCGATGATGATCTTGCGGCCGGTGAGGCCGGCGTCGCCCATCGGGCCGCCGATCTCGAAGCGGCCGGTCGGGTTGACCAGCAGGCGGTAGCCCTCGGTGGTGAGCTTGATGCCCTGCTCGGCCAGCGCCTTCAGCTCCGGCTCGACCACGAACTCGCGGATGTCCGGGGTGAGCAGCGACTCCAGGTCGATGTCGCTGGCGTGCTGGGTGGAGACGACCACGGTGTCGAGGCGGACGGCCTTGTCGCCGTCGTACTCGATGGTGACCTGGGTCTTGCCGTCGGGGCGCAGGTAGGGGATGGTCCCGTTCTTGCGCACCTCGGTCAGCCGCCGGGAGAGGCGGTGCGCCAGGGTGATCGGCAGCGGCATGAGCTCGGGCGTCTCGTCGGACGCGTAGCCGAACATCAGGCCCTGGTCGCCGGCGCCCTGCTTGTCCAGGTCGTCGCCGTCGTCCCCCTGGGTGGCGCCTTCGACCCGTGCCTCGTACGCGGTGTCGACGCCCTGCGCGATGTCGGGCGACTGGGCACCGATGGACACCGAGACGCCGCAGGAGGCGCCGTCGAAGCCCTTCTTGGAGCTGTCGTAGCCGATCTCCAGGATCTTGTCCCGGACGAGCTGGGCGATCGGCGCGTACGCCTTGGTGGTCACCTCGCCGGCCACGTGCACCTGGCCGGTGGTGATGAGCGTCTCCACGGCGACCCGGGAAGTCGGGTCCTCCCGCAGGAGAGCGTCAAGGATGGTGTCGCTGATCTGGTCAGCGATCTTGTCGGGGTGTCCCTCGGTCACGGACTCCGAGGTGAACAGGCGGCGAGACACAGCGCTCCCTGGGGTTGCAGCGGCTGCTGACTGAAGCTCCCCGGGCGGGCCGGGGATCTCCGGAAAGACTTGATTCCAGGAGTCTAACGGTCTGGTTCCGTCGAACGTCACCCGCTTCAGGAATTCTCGCCCGCCGCGCGACCGGTTCCGATCACATCGCGACCGATTCCAGCCGCTTCGCGACCAGGTCCCAGACCACGTCCGCGAGCGCCTCCTTCGGACCCACCGGAACGGCCGTCTCACTGCCGTCCGAGCCCAGTACCACGGCCTCGTTGACGTCCCGGCCGAAGGCCTTGCCGTTGCCCACCTCGTTCACGACGAGCAGGTCACAACCCTTGCGGACGAGCTTGGCCCGGCCGTTGGCGAGCACGTCGTCGGTCTCCGCCGCGAAGCCCACCACGAGTTGACCCGAACGGGCCCGGTGGGCCGCCAGCTCGGCCAGGATGTCGGGGTTGCGGACCAGGGCGACGGGCGCCGGCTCGGTCCCCTCGACCTTCTTGATCTTGCCGGTCGCGTACTCCGCGGGCCGGAAGTCCGCCACCGCCGCGGCCATCACCACGGCGTCCGCGTCCCGGACGGCCTCCAGCGCGGCCTCGCGCAGCTCCAGCGCGGTCGAGACGTGCACCACGTCCACCCCGGCCGGGTCCGGCAGCTCGGCATTGGCCGAGAGCAGCGTCACCCTGGCCCCGCGCGCCGCGGCCGTCACGGCGAGCGCGTAGCCCTGCTTGCCGGAGGACCGGTTGCCCAGGTAGCGCACCGGGTCCAGCGGCTCCCGGGTGCCGCCGGCCGAGACCACCACGTGCCGGCCCGCGAGGTCGGTCGGCACCGCCCCGCCGCGGCGCAGCACGGCCCGGCAGGCGTCGAAGACCGCGGACGGCTCGGGCAGCCGGCCCTTGCCGGTGTCCTTGCCGGTGAGCCGCCCGACGGCCGGCTCCAGCACGATCACGCCGCGGCGGCGCAGCGTGGCGACGTTGTCCCTGGTGGCCGGGTGCTCCCACATCTCGGTGTGCATGGCGGGCGCGACCACGACCGGACAGCGGGCGGTGAGCAGGGTGTTGGTCAGCAGGTCGTCGGCGAGGCCGTGGGCGGCCTTGGCGATCAGGTCGGCGGTGGCCGGGGCGACCACCACCAGGTCGGCCTGCTGCCCGATCCGCACGTGCGGCACCTCGTGCACGCGCTCCCAGGTCTCGGTGGCGGCCGGGCGCCCGGAGAGCGCCGCCCAGGTCGCCTCGCCGACGAAGTGCAGCGCGGCCGCGGTCGGCACCACGGTCACCTGGTGGCCGGACTCGGTGAAGCGGCGCAGCAGCTCGCACGCCTTGTACGCGGCGATCCCGCCGCTCACGCCGAGGACCACGCGGGGGGCGTCCACAGTCACGTACCGACCTTTCTCCCGATCCGGAACCCGCTCACCCTACGACCCCCGGGACGGCACCCGCACGGCGCCCCACCCGCGAGCGGGAACGCCGGAGGGCCCGGCGGAAACGATTCCGCCGGGCCCTCCGGGAAAGGTGCGGGGCTGCCTCAGGCGGCGCCCTCGACCGCCTCGGCGGTCAGCATGCCGGCGTTGATCTCGCGCAGCGCGATCGACAGCGGCTTCTCGTGCACATGGGTGTCGACCAGCGGGCCGACGTACTCCAGCAGGCCCTCGCCCAGCTGGGAGTAGTACGCGTTGATCTGGCGCGCGCGCTTGGCGGCGTAGATCACGAGGCTGTACTTGGAGTCGGTGGCCTCGAGCAGCTCGTCGATCGGCGGGTTGATGATGCCCTCGGGCGCGGTCATGGAAGAGGACACGCTAAAACCTTCCGAAAGGGTGGAAAAGACAGACAGGTCAGGCTACACCGAGCAAGGCTAGCAGTTCGGCCGCTACCTGCTCGACGGAGGTGTTGACAAGGGTCGTGTCGAACTCCGGCTCGGCGGCGAGCTCGATCTTGGCCGCCTCCAGCCGCTTCTCGATCACGTCCTGCGACTCGGTGCCCCGGCCGGTCAGCCGGCGGACCAGCTCGTCCCAGCTCGGCGGAGCCAGGAAGACCAGCTGCGCCTCGGGCATCGACTCGCGCACCTGCCGGGCGCCCTGGAGGTCGATCTCCAGCAGCACCGGCTCGCCGCGCTCCAGCTTCTCCAGCACGGCCGCACGCGGGGTCCCGTAGCGGTTCCCGGCGAACTCGGCCCACTCCAGCAGTTCGCCGTTGGCGACCAGCTTGTCGAACTCGTCGTTGTCGACGAAGTGGTACTGGACCCCGTGCTTCTCGCCGGGCCTCGGGCGGCGGGTCGTCGCCGACACCGAGAGCCAGACCTCGGGGTACATCTTCCTCATATGAGCGACGACCGTGCTCTTGCCGACCCCCGAAGGGCCGGAGAGCACGGTCAGCCGCGGACGCTCACTCATGCACCGATTATCCCGGATCGCGGGGGATCCTGGGACCACGGGGGCACGGTCAGGCGGCGCCACCGCCGAACTCCCGCTCCAGGGAAGCGATCTGGTTCGTTCCGAGGCCGCGGACACGCCGGCTCTCGCTGATGCCGAGGCGCTCCATGATCTGCTTGGCCCGGACCTTGCCGACGCCCGGAAGGGACTCCAGCAGAGCCGAGACCTTCATCTTGCCGATGACGTCGTTGTCGGCCTTGCCGGCCTTGATCACCTCGTGCAGGGAGGCGCCGGAGTGCTTGAGCCGGTTCTTCACCTCGGCGCGCTCCCGGCGAGCCTCGGCGGCCTTGGCGAGCGCGGCGGTGCGCTGTTCAGGGGTAAGGGGCGGAAGAGCCACGCCGTTCACCTCAGGGTGTGGATGGATGGGATTGAGCTATGACTGGTTCGGTACCGAGGACACCGTCCGCAAGGGGAACCACAAGGCCCTGACCTGCGGGAGCCACGAAAATCGCGCCTCGCCGATGACCTATCGCCGGACACTACCCGGATTGCGGCTCCGCGTCAGGAAAAGAACACGAAAAGTCCTGGTCAGCCAAGGCCGACCAGGACTTTCCAGGGCAAAATGACCGCGATTGCGAAACTTTGACGGGTCCGATGTGACGGCGCTCACGTCAACTCCCGGGCGCCGCCGCCGTCCTGCGGACACTGCGCACGGTCACGGCGCGGCTACCTCGCCGGCCGGCCCGACGGCTACCCGACGGCGTCCGCGAACTCCCCGGCGAAGCGCTCCGCCGCCTCCCGCAGGGCCGTCACCGAGGGGCCGTGCCTGAGCACGTCGCGGCTCACGCTCGGCACCACGTTGATCACCGCGCCGCCGAACACCCGCGGCAGGTCCGCCATGGTCGCGCCCTGGGCGCCGATCCCGGGGGCCAGCAGCGGGCCGTTGATGGCCAGCTCCACGCCCGCGTCGGCCAGCGTCGCGCCGACCACCGCGCCGAAGGAGCCGAGCGGCGCGGCGCCCTCGTTCTCCGCCGCCAGCTGCCGCAGCACCGAGGCCGCGACCGGCTCGCCGTCCGCGCCCACCGCGCGCTGCACCTCGGCGCCCTCCGGGTTGGAGGTGAGCGCCAGCGCGAAGACGCCGCAGCCCTGCTCCCTGGCCAGGTCCAGGGCCGGGCGCAGCGAGCCGAAGCCCAGGTACGGGCTGACCGTCACGGCGTCCGAGAACAGCGGGCTGCCCGGCGACAGGAAGGCCTCGGCGTAGGCGGCCATGGTGGAGCCGATGTCGCCGCGCTTGGCGTCCATCAGGACCAGCGCGCCGGCCGCCCTGGCCTCCTCGACGGTCTTCTCCAGCACGGCGACGCCCTTGCTGCCGAAGCGCTCGAAGAAGGCGGCCTGCGGCTTGAGCACGGCCACCCGGTCGGCCAGCGCCTCGACCACGGTGCGGCTGAAGGTCTCCAGCCCGGCGAGGTCGTCGCCGAGGCCCCAGGAGGCGAGCAGGGAGGCGTGCGGGTCGATGCCGACGCAGAGCTGGCCGCGGGTGTCGAGGGCCTTGCGCAGCCGGGCGCCGAACGGGGCGAGGGTCATGTCGTCTCTTTCCTGGGGTGGCCTGGGGTGGTGGGAGGGGTTCAGGAGCTGCGCACGGCGCTGCCGACGGCCTCGGCCAGGCTGCGGAAGCCGCCCTCGCGGACCTTGGCGGACAGGCCCTTGTGGATCCGCCGGCACCAGAACGGGCCCTCGTAGATGAAGGCGCTGTAGCCCTGGACCAGGTCGGCGCCGTGGACGATCCGCTGCCAGGCGTCCTCGGCGGTCTCGATGCCGCCGACCGAGACCAGGGTCAGCCGGCCCTCGGTGCGGGCGCGCAGCCGCTGGAGCACCTCCAGGGCGCGGGCCTTGAGCGGGGCGCCGGACAGGCCGCCCATGCCGATCTCCTCGACCCGCCCGGCGTCGGTGCGCAGGCCCTCGCGGCCGATCGTGGTGTTGGTGGCGATGATGCCGTCCAGGCCCAGCTCCAGGGCGAGGTCGGCGACCGCGTCGACGTCCTCGTCGGCCAGGTCGGGGGCGATCTTGACCAGCAGCGGCACGTGGTGCGCGGTGGTCCGGTCGGCGGCCTCGCGGACGGCGGAGAGCAGCGGCCGCAGGTGGTCCACGGCCTGGAGGTTGCGCAGCCCGGGGGTGTTCGGCGAGCTGACGTTGACCACCAGGTAGTCGGCGTACTGGGCCAGCCGCTCGGTGGACTTCACGTAGTCGGCGACCGCGTCGGCCTCCTCGACCACCTTGGTCTTGCCGATGTTGACGCCGAGCACCGGGGTGGAGCTGGTGTGCGGGCGGGCGGCCAGCCGGGCGGCGACCCGGGCCGAGCCCTGGTTGTTGAAGCCCATCCGGTTGATCAGCGCGCGGTCCTCGACCAGGCGGAACAGCCGGGGCTCCGGGTTGCCGGGCTGGGGCTCGCCGGTGACGGTGCCGATCTCGACGTAGTCGAAGCCGAGCATCGACAGGCCGTCGATGCCGACGCCGTTCTTGTCGAAGCCGGCCGCCAGGCCGAACGGGCCCGGCAGGTCGAGGCCGAGGGCGCCGGTGCGCAGGGCCCGGTCGCGCGGGGCGAGCACCAGCCGCACCAGGGTGCGCAGGCCGGGCACCGAGGAGGCCAGGCGGATCCAGAAGAAGGCCAGGTGGTGGGCCTTCTCCGGGTCCATCTTCTTGAAGACGAGATCGAAGAGGAACTTGTACAAGGGTGGTTCAACTCCCGCGGCGCGGACCGTACGTGGCATGGAAGTGGGCATGGATATGGGGGGCACCCAAAGGCTCCGGTGCCCCCCACTGCGGTGGTGCTACTTGCGGCCGGCGTTGATCAGCTCGGCGTGCTCCTGGAGCGACATCACCCCGACCTCTTCGCGCAGCAGCCGGTCGATGCCCTGCACGGCCGCGCCCATCGCCTGGACGGTGGTCAGGCAGGGCACCGCGCGGGCCACGGCCGCGGTGCGGATCTCGTAGCCGTCGAGGCGGCCGCCGGTGCCGTACGGCGTGTTGATGATGAGGTCGACCTCACCGTCGTGGATCAGCTGGACGATGGTCCGCTCGCCGTTCGGGCCCTCGCCCTCGCTGTGCTTGCGCACCAGCGTGGACGGGATGCCGCCGCGCTGGAGCACCTCGGCGGTGCCGGCGGTGGCGAGCAGCTCGAAGCCGAGGCCGGCCAGCGCGCGGGCCGGGAAGACCAGGTTGCGCTTGTCCCGGTTGGCCACCGAGACGAAGACCTTGCCCTTGGTCGGCAGCGCGCCGTAGGCACCGGTCTGGGCCTTGGCGTAGGCCGTGCCGAAGACCTTGTCGATGCCCATGACCTCGCCGGTCGAGCGCATCTCCGGGCCGAGCACGGTGTCCACCCCGCGGCCGTGGATGTCGCGGAAGCGGCTCCACGGCATCACGGCCTCCTTGACCGCGATCGGCGCGTCGGCGGGCAGCGTGCCGCCGTCGCCCTCGGCCGGGAGCAGGCCCTCGGCGCGCAGCTCGGCGATGGTGGCGCCGAGCGAGACCCGGGCGGCGGCCTTGGCCAGCGGCACGGCGGTCGCCTTGGAGGTGAACGGGACGGTCCGGGAGGCGCGCGGGTTGGCCTCCAGGACGTACAGGATGTCGCCGGAGAGGGCGAACTGGATGTTGATCAGGCCGCGGACGCCGACGCCGCGCGCGATGGCCTCGGTGGAGGTGCGCAGGCGCTTGATGTCGTGGCCGCCGAGGGTGATCGGGGGCAGCGCGCAGGCGGAGTCGCCGGAGTGGATGCCGGCCTCCTCGATGTGCTCCATGACGCCGCCGAGGTACAGCTCGGTGCCGTCGTAGAGCGCGTCGACGTCGATCTCCACCGCGTCGTCCAGGAAGCGGTCGATGAGCACCGGGTGCTCGGAGATCAGACCGGCGTGGCGCTCCAGGTACGAGGCGAGCGAGGCCTCGTCGTAGACGATCTCCATGCCGCGGCCGCCGAGCACGTAGGACGGGCGGGCGAGGACCGGGTAGCCGATCTCGTCGGCGATCGCCTTGGCCTCCTCGAAGGAGAAGGCGGTGCCGTGCTTGGGCGCGGGCAGGCCGGCGTCGCGCAGCACGCGGCCGAAGGCGCCGCGCTCCTCGGCGAGGTCGATCGCCTCGGGCTGGGTGCCGACGATCGGCACGCCGTTGTCCTTGAGCGCCTGGGCCAGGCCCAGCGGGGTCTGGCCGCCGAGCTGGACGATCACACCGGCGAGCGGGCCGGCCTGCTGCTCGGCGTGGACGATCTCCAGCACGTCCTCCAGGGTGAGCGGCTCGAAGTAGAGCCGGTCGGAGGTGTCGTAGTCGGTGGAGACGGTCTCCGGGTTGCAGTTGACCATGACGGTCTCGTACCCGGCGTCGGCGAGCGCGAAGGAGGCGTGCACGCAGGAGTAGTCGAACTCGATGCCCTGGCCGATGCGGTTCGGACCCGAGCCCAGGATGATCACCGCGGGCTTGGTGCGCGGGGCGACCTCGTTCTCCTCGTCGTAGGACGAGTAGAAGTACGGGGTCTTGGCGGCGAACTCGGCGGCGCAGGTGTCGACGGTCTTGAACACCGGGCGGATGCCGAGGGCGTGGCGCACCTCGCGGACGACGTCCGGCTTCAGGCCGCGGATCTCGCCGATCTGCTGGTCGGAGAAGCCGTGCCGCTTGGCGTGGCGCAGCAGCTCGGGGGTGAGCTCGGCGGCCTCGGCCAGCTCGCCGGCGATCTCGTCGAGCAGGAAGAGCTGGTCGACGAACCACGGGTCGATCCTGGTGGCCTCGAACACCTCCTCCGGGGTGGCGCCGGCCCGGACGGCCTCCATCACGGTGTTGATCCGGCCGTCGGTCGGGACGGCCGCCTTCTCCAGCAGCTCGGCCTTGCCGCCCACCGGGCCGGTCCAGGAGAACTGGGAGCCCTTCTTCTCCAGCGAGCGCAGCGCCTTCTGGAGCGCCTCGGGGAAGTTGCGGCCGAGGGCCATCGCCTCGCCGACCGACTTCATGGTGGTGGTCAGCGTCGCGTCGGCGCTCGGGAACTTCTCGAACGCGAACCGCGGCACCTTGACCACGACGTAGTCGAGGGCCGGCTCGAAGGAGGCCGGGGTCTCCTCGGTGATGTCGTTCGGGATCTCGTCCAGGGTGTAGCCGACGGCCAGCTTGGCGGCGATCTTGGCGATCGGGAAGCCGGTGGCCTTGGAGGCGAGCGCCGAGGAGCGGGAGACGCGCGGGTTCATCTCGATGACGATGATCCGGCCGTCGTCGGGGTTGACGGCGAACTGGATGTTGCAGCCGCCGGTGTCGACGCCGACCTCGCGGATGACGGCGATGCCGACGTCGCGCAGGATCTGGTACTCGCGGTCGGTGAGGGTCATCGCCGGGGCGACGGTGATCGAGTCACCGGTGTGCACGCCCATCGGGTCGAAGTTCTCGATGGAGCAGACGACCACGACGTTGTCGTTCTTGTCGCGCATCAGCTCCAGCTCGTACTCCTTCCAGCCGAGGATGGACTCCTCCAGGAGCACCTCGGTGGTCGGCGAGAGGGTCAGGCCCTGGCCGGCGATGCGGCGCAGGTCCTCCTCGTTGTGGGCGAAGCCGGAGCCGGCGCCGCCCATGGTGAAGGAGGGGCGGACGACGACCGGGTAGCCGCCGAGCGTGTCGACGCCGGCCAGCACCTCGTCCATGGTGTGGCAGATGACCGAGCGGGCGGACTCGCCGTGGCCGATCTTGGCGTTGACGGCCTCGACGACGCCCTTGAAGAGCTCGCGGTCCTCGCCCTTGTTGATCGCCTCGACGTCGGCGCCGATCAGCTCGACGCCGTACTTCTCCAGCGTGCCCGCCGCGTGCAGCGAGATCGCGGTGTTGAGCGCGGTCTGGCCGCCCAGGGTCGGCAGCAGCGCGTCGGGGCGCTCCTTGGCGATGATCTTCTCGACGAACTCCGGGGTGATCGGCTCGACGTAGGTGGCGTCGGCGATCTCCGGGTCGGTCATGATCGTGGCCGGGTTGGAGTTGACCAGGACGACCCGCAGGCCCTCGGCCCTGAGGACCCGGCAGGCCTGCGTACCCGAGTAGTCGAACTCGGCGGCCTGGCCGATCACGATCGGGCCGGAGCCGATCACCAGGACGGACTTGATGTCAGTGCGCTTAGGCACGCTGGCCCTCCAGGAGCTTCACGAAGCGGTCGAACAGGTAGGCGGCGTCGTGCGGACCGGCGGCCGCTTCGGGGTGGTACTGCACGCTGAACGCGGGGACGTCGAGCGCCTGGAGGCCCTCGACCACGTCGTCGTTGAGGCAGACGTGGGAGACCTCGACCCGCCCGAAGGGGGTGTCGCTCACCTTGTCCAGCGGGGCGTTCACGGCGAAGCCGTGGTTGTGGGCGGTCACCTCGACCTTGCCGGTGGTGCGGTCCTGCACCGGCTGGTTGATGCCGCGGTGGCCGTACTTGAGCTTGTAGGTGCCGAAGCCCAGTGCGCGGCCGAGGATCTGGTTGCCGAAGCAGATCCCGAAGAACGGGGTCCCGCGCTCCAGCACGCCCTGCGCGACGGCGACCTGGTGGTCGGCGGTGGCCGGGTCGCCCGGGCCGTTGGAGAAGAAGACGCCGTCCGGGTTCACCGCGTAGACGTCCTCCAGCGTCGAGTCGGACGGCAGCACGTGCACCTCGATGCCGCGCTCGGCCATCCGCTGCGGGGTCATCGCCTTGATGCCGAGGTCCAGCGCGGCGACGGTGAAGCGCTTCTCACCGATCGCGGGCACCACGTACGGCTCGGTGGTGGCGACCTCGGCGCACAGGTCGGCGCCCTTCATCTCGGGCGACTGCTGCACCCGGGCGAGCAGGGCGGCCTGGTCGGCCAGCGCCTCGCCGGAGAAGATGCCGCAGCGCATCGCGCCGCGCTCGCGCAGGTGGCGGGTCAGCGCGCGGGTGTCGATGCCGCTGATGCCGACGACGCCCTGGGCGACCAGTTCCTCGTCGAGCGAGCGGCGGGAGCGCCAGTTGGAGGCGACCCGGGCGGGGTCGCGCACCACGTAGCCGGCGACCCAGATCCGCTTGGACTCGTCGTCCTCGTCGTTCCAGCCGGTGTTGCCGATCTGCGGGGCGGTCATGACGACCACCTGGCGGTGGTACGACGGGTCGGTGAGGGTCTCCTGGTAGCCGGACATGCCGGTGTTGAAGACCGCCTCGCCGAAGGTCTCGCCGGTGGCGCCGTAAGCCTCGCCGCGGAACGTCCGGCCGTCCTCCAGGACGAGCACGGCAGGCGTACGCTCCCGCCTTTGGCGCTGCGTGGTGGGGGCAGGTGCGGTCATTTGGCGGCCTCTTCCGTCTTCTTCGTCTTCGTACGTGTGGCGAGCTGCGTGATCGCCTCGACCCAGGCGGCGTGCTCGTCGGGGTGGTCGGCCCGGAAGCCGGAGTCCAGCTCGGTGTCCGGCTCGGTGTCCACGGCGGCCTCCCCGGCCGGGGCCTGGGCAAGGGTCCAGGTGACGACGAGCAGCCCGGAGGGGACGACCTTGCCGGCGATCCCGGAGTCCGTTCGGGCACCGGTCAGCCGGTCGGCCGGGATCCAGAAGTCGACGGCGCCGGGGCGCTGCACCAGCAGGCCGTCCTCGCCGAGGGTGA
Source organism: Kitasatospora sp. NPDC091335 (assembly GCF_044757205.1). Taxonomy (NCBI): domain Bacteria; kingdom Bacillati; phylum Actinomycetota; class Actinomycetes; order Kitasatosporales; family Streptomycetaceae; genus Kitasatospora; species Kitasatospora sp. NPDC091335. Next base: position 91,542 of record NZ_JBIVUM010000010.1, read on the forward strand.
GGTCGGCGCGGCTGCGGGTGCCGAGGCCGTGCGCGACGACCCGGTCGAGCCAGTTCCCCGCGGTGGTCGTGCCGTGGTACCGCCCGCTGGTCTCCAGGATCGTGCGCCCGGCCCTGGCCGGCACCGCGGGCAGCGGCGGGATGCCGGACTGCAGGGTGCGCCGCCAGTTCCAGCCCTGGCGCATCAGCCAGTAGACGAGGCCGATCAGGATCAGCAGGCCGACGGACCAGCCGATGTAGCCGGGCCAGTTGGTGACCTTCGCCTGTTCCTGGGCGAGTGCGGCGTGGTCCATCACCGCGTGCCGTCCTGCTCGACCGGCTCGCCGGCCAGCACGGTGGCCCGGCCGCGCAGGAAGGTGGCGTGCACCCGCCCGGGCAGGTCCAGGCCCTTGTAGGGGGTGTTGCGGCTGCGGGTGGCGAAGCTGTCCGGGTTCACGGCACCACGGTACGCGGGGTCGAACAGCACGAGGTTGGCGGGCTCACCCACCGAGACCGGCCGGCCGTGCCCGGCGAGCCGGCCGATCCGGGCCGGGCGGTGCGACATCCGGTCCGCGACGCCCTCCCAGTTCAGCAGGCCGGTGTCGACCATGGTCTGCTGCACGACCGACAGCGCGGTCTCCAGGCCGACCATGCCCATCGCGGCCACGGCCCACTCGCAGTCCTTGTCCTCGGCCGGGTGCGGCGCGTGGTCGGTGGCGACGGCGTCGATGGTGCCGTCGGCCAGCGCCTCGCGCAGCGCCTGGACGTCCTCGGCGGTGCGCAGCGGCGGGTTCACCTTGTACACCGGGTCGTAGCTGCGGACCAGCTCGTCGGTGAGCAGCAGGTGGTGCGGGGTCACCTCGGCGGTGACGTCCCAGCCCTTGGACTTGGCCCAGCGGATGATCTCGACCGAGCCGGCCGTGGAGACGTGGCAGACGTGCAGCCGGGAGCCGACGTGCGCGGCGAGCAGCACGTCGCGGGCGATGATCGACTCCTCGGCGACGGCCGGCCAGCCGCCGAGCCCGAGCTCGCCGGAGACCTGGCCCTCGTTCATCTGGGCGCCCTCGGTCAGCCGCGGCTCCTGGGCGTGCTGGGCGACGACGCCGTCGAAGGCCTTGACGTACTCCAGGGCGCGGCGCATCAGCACCGCGTCGTCCACGCACTTGCCGTCGTCGGAGAAGACCCGGACGCCCGCGGCGGACTCGTGCATCGCGCCGAGCTCGGCGAGCTTCTTGCCGCCCAGGCCGACGGTGACGGCGCCGACCGGCTGCACGTCGCAGTAGCCGGCCTCCTGGCCGAGCCGCCAGACCTGCTCGACCACGCCGGCCGTGTCCGCCACCGGGGTGGTGTTGGCCATCGCGTGCACGGCGGTGAAGCCGCCCATCGCGGCGGCCCGGGTGCCGGTGAACACCGTCTCGGCGTCCTCGCGGCCGGGCTCGCGCAGGTGGGTGTGGAGGTCGACCAGGCCGGGCAGGACGACCAGCCCGGTGGCGTCGATGTCGATGTCCGCCTCGACCGCCAGGCCGGTGCCGATCTCCTTGATCACGCCGTCGGCGAGGTGGAGGTCCTGCGGGGCTCCGCCCAGGATCTTGGCGTTGCGGATCAGGTAGCTGGTCACTTGGCGGTCTCCACGGAGTCGGTACGGGGGGCGTCGGTGGACGCGTCGGCGAAGACGGCGCCGCCGAGCAGCAGGTAGAGGACGGCCATCCGGACGGACACGCCGTTGGCGACCTGCTCGATCGCGGTGCAGCGCGGCGAGTCGGCGACCTCGGCGGTGATCTCCATGCCGCGGACCATCGGGCCGGGGTGCATCACGATCGCCCGGTCAGGCAGCTGGGCCATCCGGCGGCCGTTCATGCCGTAGCGGCGGCTGTACTCGCGCTCGGTCGGGAAGAACGCGGCGTTCATCCGCTCGCGCTGCACCCGCAGCATCATCAGCGCGTCCGTCTTGGGCAGCACGCTGTCCAGGTCGTAGCTGATCTCGCAGGGCCAGTTCTCGATGCCGATCGGCAGCAGCGTCGGCGGGGCGACGAAGGTGACCTGGGCGCCGAGGGTGTTCAGCAGGTGGACGTTGGAGCGGGCGACCCGGCTGTGCAGCACGTCGCCGACGAGGGTCACCCGGCGGCCCGCCAGGTCGTTGCCGCCGCCCGGGTTGAGGTGGCGGCGCATGGTGAAGGCGTCGAGCAGCGCCTGGGTGGGGTGCTCGTGGGTGCCGTCACCGGCGTTGATCACGCTGCCGTGCAGCCAGTCGGACTGGGCCAGCCGGGCCGGGGCACCGGAGGCGTGGTGGCGGATGACCACCGCGTCGGCGCCCATCGCCTGGAGGGTCAGCGCGGTGTCCTTGAGGCTCTCGCCCTTGGAGACCGAGGAGCCCTTGGCGGAGAAGTTGATGACGTCGGCCGAGAGTCGCTTCTCGGCGACCTCGAAGGAGGTCTTCGTCCGGGTGGAGTCCTCGAAGAAGAGGTTGACGACGGTGCGGCCGCGCAGCGTGGGCAGCTTCTTGACGGCCCGGCCGGAGAGCTGGGCCAGCTCCTCGGCGGTGTCCAGGATCAGCAGCGCGTCGTCGCGGCTGAGATCGGCGGCGGAGACGAGGTGGCGCTTCACGCGGGTTACTCCGGGAGGTGCGGTTCGGTGGGCCTGGAGGCCAGGGCCTGGGAGCTGCGGGCGGCGTGGTCGCGGTCGCCGACCAGGACGGCGTCCACGCCGTCGCTGTCGGACAGGCGCACCTGCACGGCCTCGCGCAGCGAGGTGGGGAGGTTCTTGCCCACGTAGTCGGCGCGGATCGGCAGCTCGCGGTGGCCGCGGTCGACCAGGACGGCGAGCTGGACGGCGCGCGGGCGCCCGATGTCGTTCAGCGCGTCGAGCGCGGCCCGGATGGTGCGGCCGGAGAAGAGCACGTCGTCGACCAGGACGACGAGCTTGCCGTCGATGCCGCCGGGCGGGATCTCGGTGTGCTCCAGGGCGCGGGCGGGCTTCAGCCGCAGGTCGTCCCGGTACATGGTGATGTCCAGGGTGCCCAGCGGGATCTCGCGCCCGGTGATCTGGGCCAGCCGGGCGTGCAGCCGGCGGGCGAGGTGGACGCCCCTGGTGTGGATGCCGAGCAGCACGACGTCCTCCGCGCCCTTGGCGCGCTCGACGATCTCGTGCGCTATCCGGGTGATGACCCGGGCGATGTCCGTGCCGTCCAGCACCTGGTGGGGCGGCCGGGGCGTCGGTTCGTGGTTGGTGGTCATGCCGAAGCGGACCTCCTTCCCCGCCTCACTGGACGGGTCTTAAAGGATGTCTGGGATGGCCCCCGCCGACCGGGCGCGGGCTTCGGTCATCCTAGCAGCGCACTGGATCGCAAACGGACGGCCACCATTCCGCTTCCCTGGGTTAACACCCCGGACGCGCCGACGATGCGGGCCATTCGCACGACTGCCCCATTCGGCTTGACGCAACTACCTTACTCTACGTAACCTCACAGTGAGTTACGAGACGGACGTCGGACCCACCGGTAACGGCGTCGACAATCGCCCGTGACCCACCACTGAACGCGAAACAATCTCGTCCGGGGAGATCAATGTCCAGCGACTACGCGAAGCAACTCGGAGGCAAGCTCCGAGCGATCCGCACCCAGCAGGGTCTCTCCCTGCACGGTGTCGAGGAGAAGTCCCAGGGGCGCTGGAAGGCAGTCGTCGTCGGCTCGTACGAGCGCGGCGACCGTGCGGTCACCGTGCAGCGACTGGCCGAGCTGGCCGAGTTCTACGGCGTCCCGGTCCAGGAGCTGCTGCCCGGCGGCACCCCCGGCGGCGCGGCAGAGCCGCCGCCGCGCCTGGTGCTCGACCTGGAGAGACTGACCCAGGTCCCTTCCGAGAAGGCCGGCCCGCTCCAGCGCTACGCGGCGACCATCCAGAGCCAGCGCGGTGACTACAACGGCAAGGTGCTGTCGATCCGTCAGGACGACCTGCGCACCCTGGCGGTCATCTACGACCAGTCGCCGTCGATCCTCACCGAGCAGCTCATCTCGTGGGGCGTACTGAACCCCGACGCGCGCCGCGCGGTGCGCGAGGAAGACGTGAGCTGAGCCTCGCCGCACCGGCTCCCGCCAGCGGATCCAGGCACGGCCCAGCACGTTTTTCACCTGTGCTGGCAAGCAGAAACGTCACGGCGCGGCTCCCCAGAGCGGGGGCCGCGCCGCGGTGCGTGGCACGGCCGGAGGCGTCAGCAGACCGTGTCCAGGCTGTAGCCGGGCTGCGCCGACACCCCGTCCAGCCGGACCTGCCGGTCCGCGGGCGCCCAGTCCTGCCCGCCGCTCGACCAGGCCCAGGAGGCCGGCAGGTACTCCCCGCAGGAGGCGGCCGAGCCCTGCGAGCCGTGCAGCACCGCGACGCCCGGCAGCTCCAGGGCCAGCCCGGCGCAGAGCACCGCGCAGACCAGCTCCAGGTCCTCGTCGTTGATCCGGACCACGCCGTCCTCCCACTGGAGCACCCGCGCCGCCGCGTTCAGCTGCCCGCCGGGTGCGTCCACCCGCAGGCGCAGCTCGTACACGCCGGCGCCCGCGCCGACCAGCATCCGCCGGAACACCTCGCCCCCGCGCCGGTAGGCGGCGCGCACCCAGGCGGTGTGCTCCTCGTCGGGCGCGGCCGCGCCCCCGTACAGGCCCCCGTCGAGCAGCAGGTCGGTGTGGCAGAGCGTCAGCCCGTTCTCCCGGGCGCGCACCAGGCGCGGCACGAAGTCCCCGGCCAGCTCCTCGCCCTGATAGGCGAGCAGCTGGGTCTGGAGGGCCGGGTTGACCAGGTAGCGGTCCCGCGCGGCGGGCTCGGCCGGGTCCAGCCCGTGCAGCACGCAGAACTCCTCGAAGTCCTGCGGGTGGAACATCCGGGCCCGGACGGTGTCGAACCGCTCCAGCGCCTCGGCCAGCAGGTCGGCGGTGTCGGCCAGGTAGCGCTCGTGGTCGGGGGCGTCGGAGATCCCCCAGGCGCGGGCCCGGGCGAAGTCCGCGGCGTTGGCGAGCACCCCGATGACGAACGCCTGCTCGGCGCCCCCGGCCCGCTGCGGCCCGTGCGGCGCGCGCACCGCGGGCCGCGAACCGCCGGCGGTGCAGTCGGAGTTGCGGCGGGCGCGACCCTTCTGGCTCATGCGCCCACCTCGCTGCGCTCGGCAGAGGCATTCGCCCAGACGCACCTATCGACTGTTCGCTCGCTGCGCTCGCTCACGAGTGGCTCCTGGCTTCAGGGGTGGACGGTCCGCGGCGGTCATGCCGCTGACCGTCTTCCTCCCCATCCGCGCGCGCCGCACACGTACGGCGTGTCACAGGAATGTAACCACCGGTAATGCGGGGGCCGCGGGTCAGGCCGACCGGGGCACCCGGGCCAGCTGGCGGGACTGCGCGACCAGGCGGCCGGACTCGTCCCAGACCTCGGCGTCCTCCTCGAAGTAGCCGCCGGCCAGGTTGCGGGTGGCGTGGGTGACCCGCAGCCAGCCGGGTACCGGCCTGGCGCGCAGGTGGACGGTCAGCTCGACGGTGGGGGCCCAGCCGGGCATGCCCAGGTCGAAGGTGACCGGCGGCAGCGCGTCGGCGACCAGCAGGAGCAGCAGCGGGTCGGGGTCGCGGCCGTCGGCGAGCCGGAACCAGCCCTGGATCCGCCCCTGGCCGGAGGGCTGCCCGAGCGCCCAGCCGACGGTGGCCGGGTCCAGCCGCAGGTCGAACCGCTCCAGCAGGGCGGCCTGGGCGATCAGCTCCCTGGGCGCGTGCTCGACGCCGATGCACTGGTCGGGCGGCGGCAGCCGCGGCGGCTGCGCGCTGGTGCGCACCTCACCGTCGGCGGCGGCGAGGTCGCCGTGGCTGGCCACCACCCGCAGCCGCTCGACGCCGTCCTGGCTGAGTGAGGCGGTACCGGTGGACAGGCCGCGGCCGGAGCGCAGCACCTCGGTGCGGACGGTGGCGGGTCCCGGGGTGGACGCGGACAGGTAGTAACCGCTGATCGACACCGGGTCCGGGTGGGTGCCGTGCTCCAGCGACAGCGCGTGTGCGGCCACCGCGAGCAGCAGTCCGCCGTTCACCCCGCCGCCGATCTGCCAGCCGGCGCCGAGCTCGGCCTCGTAGCGGCCGGCCTCCTCGGGGTGCCTGGTCAGGGCGATGCCCTGGTCGAACTCGCTGCGGATCGCCGTGGTCATGGGGAGAGACCTGCCCTTCACGCGTGCTGACGGACATCAAGTTACCGATGGGTAAGCCCTCACCCTACGCCGCCCGGGTGAAACGCGGAACGGCCGCCGGACCCGTGTTCGGGTCCGGCGGCCGTTCCGAGGTCGTTCCGTGAGGCCGATCCCCGGGGTCGACCCGCGAGGTCGACCCACGAGGTCGATCCGTCAGCGGCGGATGCTCGGCTTCAGCTCCAGGAAGCGGGCGAGCAGGCCGTTGACGAAGGCCGGGGAGTCGTCCGTGGAGAACTCCTTGGCGATCTCGACGGACTCGTCCAGGACGACGGCGTCCGGGACGCCGTCCTCCCAGATCAGCTCGTACGCACCGAGCCGCAGGACGTTGCGGTCCACGATCGGCATCCGGTCGAGCGTCCAGCCCACCGCGTACTGCTCGATCAGGTCGTCGATGCGACGGGCGTGCTGGACGTACCCCTCGATGAGCTCCATGGTGTACTCACCGACCTGCGGGGTGCCCTCGTCGGGCTTGGGCTCGCGAGCGCGGGCCACCCAGTCGGCGAGGACCCGCTGCGGGTCTACCCCGCGGTGGTCGGCCTCGAAGAGGATCTGGAAGGCCCGGGTACGGGCCTTGCTGCGTGCGGCCGACACGGACTTACTTCACCCGGCCGAGGTAGCTGCCGTCGCGGGTGTCGACCTTGACCTTCTCGCCGGTGGTGACGAAGAGCGGGACGGCGATCTCGGCGCCGGTCTCCAGGGTGGCCGGCTTGGTGCCACCGGTGGAGCGGTCGCCCTGGACGCCCGGCTCGGTCTCGGCGATGACCAGCTCGACGGCGGCCGGGAGCTCGATGTAGAGGACCGAGCCCTCGTTCTGCGCGACGGTGGCCTCGAAGCCCTCGAGCAGGTACTTGGCGGCGTCGCCGACGACGAGCGGCTCGATGGTCAGCTGGTCGTAGGTGCTCATGTCCATGAACACGAAGTTCTCGCCGTCCTTGTACGAGAACTGCATGGTGCGCTTGTCGACGTTGGCGGTCTCGACCTTGGTGCCCGCGTTGAAGGTCTTGTCGACGACCTTGCCGGTCAGGACCTCCTTCAGCTTGGTACGCACGAAGGCCGGGCCCTTGCCGGGCTTGACGTGCTGGAACTCCACGACGGACCAGAGCTTGCCGCCGTCCAGCTTGAGGACCATGCCGTTCTTGAGATCGTTCGTGGAAGCCACGGGCGCACTTACTCCTGGATATAGCTGTCAAGGAACCAAGGTTCGCGTCCTGCCGCCGACGGCCGGAGGGCCGCGGTCACAGGGCGAGGAGCTCCTTGGTGGTGATGGTGAGCAGCTCGGGCCCGCCCTCTTCGAAGGGGCGCACGACGAGCGTGTCCTCGATCCGGACGCCGCCCTTGCCCGGGAGGTGGACCCCTGGGCCGACGGTGACCGGCACGCGGCTGTCCAGTTTACCCATGTCCGACGGACCGAGGCGCGGCGCCTCCCGGATCTCCAGCCCGATGCCGTGGCCCACCGGGTGCGGGGAGGCCTCGGCGTGGCCGGCCGCCTCCAGCACCTGCCGGGCGGCCCGGTCGGGCACGCACTGCTCCACTCCTGGTCCGAGGGCCTCCCGCCCGGCCCGCTGGGCCCGGAAGACCAGCCGGTGCAGCTCCACCTGCCAGGGCGCGGGGGCTGCGCCGATCACGAAGGTACGGGCGGTGGAGACGCCGTAGCCCCGGTACTGGGCGCCCATCACCACGGTCAGGAAGTCGCCCTCCTCCACCCGGCGGTCGGTCGGCTGGTGGGCGGCCTGGCCGGAGTGGCTGCCGGTGCCGACCGAGACCGGGAAGGCGGCCCGGTCGGCGCCGTGGTCGATCATCCGGCGCTCCAGCTCCATCGCCAGGTGCCGCTCGGTGCGGCCGACCAGGATCGACTCCAGCAGCTCGCCGAGCGCCTGGTCGGCGATCTCGGCGGCGATCCGCAGGTCGGCGATCTCGTGCTCGTCCTTGACCACTCGCAGCCCCTCGACCACCCGGCCGAGGTCCACCAGCCGGGCCCCCTCGGCCAGGCCCCCCACCGCCCGGTGCCTGCTGACGGTCAGGTCGTGCTCCTCCACGGCCAGGCCCGACACACCGGACCTGGCGGCGGCGGCCGCGGCGGCCAGCGCGGTGTCCGCTCCGGTCGCCACCGGCATCCGGGCGACGTCCGGGGCGATCAGGTGCTCCCCCGAGTCGTCCGGGGGCAGGTCGTCCGGCAGCGCGAGCAGCGCTCTCTCCCTGGTGAGCAGCAGGGTCGCCCCACAGGGCGCGCAGCCCGTGAGGTACCGCACGTTCGCCGCACGGGTGACCAGGGCCGCATCGGCCCCCGTCGCACTGCAGTGCTCCCTCACCCGTTCCCGCCGCCCCGCGTACGCATCCGCCATGCGTCGAGCCTACGAACCCCCGGCCCGAAGCGCCCGCCGAGCACCCCCGACAGAACCCCCAGTACCCCTTGCGCGCCCCCCGCGCTTCCGTGCCCTCCCCCTCGGGCACGCGCCGGGTTCCCCGCTCCCCCGGGCGTCGGACGCCGGGAATGGGCGGGGCCGGGCCCACGTTGGACGGGGTGGAAATGAATTCCATTTCGGCGCACGGGCTCGGTCCACCGACCGGGACCCGCCGCCCCTGGCCCCAGGAGGACGCCCGATGGCCCGCAGCGAACTGCGCCCGGTGATCAAGCTCCGCTCCACCGCCGGCACCGGCTTCACGTACGTGACCCGCAAGAACCGCCGCAACGACCCGGACCGGATGGTCCTGCGCAAGTTCGACCCGGCCGCCGGCCGGCACGTCGACTTCCGCGAGGAGCGCTGACCCCGCCCACCCGGACGGCGCCTCCCCCCGGCGCGGGGAGGCGCCGTTCCGCGCACGGGTCAGTGCTTCTGTGCCCCCTGGCCGGGCGTCCAGCGCTTCTCGACGTGGGCGAGCTTCCAGTACCCGATCGCGATCGCCCAGACCACCACGAACAGCCCGGCGATGGCGTACCCGACGTTGTCCAGCGAGATCTCGGCGACGAACCCGGTGACCGGGTCGGTCAGGTCCAGCTTCTCGTGCAGCACCCCGACCAGCTCGATGGTGCCGATGATGAAGGCCACCGCGATCGACAGACCCGTGATGGTCAGGTTGTAGTACACCTTCCGCACCGGGTTGGCGAAGGCCCACTGGTACGCGAAGTTCATGAACGTCCCGTCCAGGGTGTCGAACAGGCTCATCCCGGCCGCGAACAGCAGCGGCAGGCAGACGATCGCGTACCAGGGCAGCCCGGAGGCCGCGCCCGAGCCGGCCATCACCATCAGGGTGACCTCGGTCGCGGTGTCGAAGCCCAGGCCCAGCACCATGCCGACCGGGAACATCTGGCCCGGCCTGGTGATCGAACGGGTCGCCCGGTTCAGCACCCGGGCCATGAAGCCGCGCGAGTCGAGGTGGGCCTCCAGCTCCTTCTCGTCGTACTGCCCGGCGCGCATCGAACGGAACACCTTGAGGATGCCGAGCAGCGCCGCCAGGTTGAGCGCGCCGATCAGGTAGAGGAACACGCCGGAGGTGGTGGTGCCGACCACGCCGAGCCACTTGTGGGTGGCCGACTCGTCGTCCATCAGGGTGTTCGCCAGCTGCGCGCCGCCCGCCACCAGGGCGGCCATCAGCACCACCATCGAGGAGTGCCCGAGGGCGAACCAGAAGCCCACCGAGACGGGGCGCTTGCCGTCCGCCATCAGCTTGCGGGTGGTGTTGTCGATCACCGCGATGTGGTCGGCGTCGAAGGCGTGCCGCATCCCGAGGGTGTAGGCGGTGACGCCCAGGCCCACCCCGAAGACCTGGGTGCCGACCTCGTACTTCTCGGGCGCGACCAGGAAGAGGAGCGTCCCGAAGGCCACCACGTGCATGGCCAGGATCACCCCCATCAGCCCGGCCGTACGGATGGTGTCCTCGCGCCGCCACTGGAAGCTGGGCAGCACCGAGGGCGCCGGATTCGCCCCGGCGGCAACGGTTTCGGGCAGGGTCATCTGCGGATCACGCTCCAGCACCTCGTGGAAAACCTCGTGAGATGCCGTGGCCGGTCTCCTGGCTTACGGGACGCCCGTACCCGCCTTCCCAGGTGCGCGGGGCACCCAGTGGCTCCATGGGTACGGACGACGCTCCTCCGCGGGCGGAGGAACGACCCGATCACAGTGGCGAGGGCCGCTCCGGACTGGGGACCCCTGAGGGTCCGTCACCGGTCTTCCCGAGCACCACGGCGGGCTACACCGTAGGGGCCCCGCCCGACCCGTGCAAGGCTGCGCACGTGCGCAGGTGTCCAGGATCACAGACCCTTGCCTGCGAGAATGCCGGCATGCATCTCGTACCTGCCGACCGCGTGGGCCACCGCACCATCGACGGGCACCGGGTCTGCGAGGCCATCGCCGCGATCGGCGATCCCGCGCACGTCCGGACCTGGGCCGAGCGCTTCTCGCTGCTCGCCGACCCCGGACGCCTCGCCCTGCTGCTCGCCCTCCACCGGGCCGGCCCGCTCGCCGTGACGGACCTGGCGGTCGCCACCGGCATGCGCGACCCCGCCGTCTCCCAGGCCCTGCGCCTGCTCCGCACCGCCGGGGTGGTCACCGGCGACCGGGACGGACGAGTGGTGCGCTACCGGCTCGTGGACGAGGCCATGCGCCCCCTCCTCGACGAGTGCGCCGCCGCCGAGCACCACGAGCCCAGCGCGGCGGCGGGCTGACCCCCACTCGGAAACCGTGCCGCGGCGGAGCCGGATGAGTACGATCATGGTGTGCCGTCCCACCCCCACGCCTGGCCCGCCGACCGCTGGAGCACCCGACCGGTCAGGGCCCGCGTGCTGGCGGTCGCCCGCACCCTCACCTCGGCCACCCGGGTCCTGGACGTCCTCACCCTGCTGAGCCCGGACGGCATCGAGCGGTACTTCACCGTCAACCCCGGCTCCGCCTTCGCCGACCGCGCCCTGGACGACTACCTGCGCGGCCTGCCCGGCTTCACCGTGCTGGACTGGGAGGACGCCGTCCGGCACCGCTTCGACCTGGCCGTCGCCTGCGCCGTCCACTCCTCCATGCACCGCCTGGACGCCCGCCTCGTCGTCCTCCCGCACGGCGTCGGCTACAACCGCCTGGTCACCGAGTCCACCGGCGACACGGTCACCGCCGCCGGCCTGTCCCGCAACGAACTCACCCACCGCGGACGGGTGTTCGTGGACGTCCTCGGCCTCTCCCACCCCGAGCAGCTGGACCGGCTTCGGGTCTCCTGCCCCGAGGCGCTGGACGTCGCCCGGGTCGTCGGCGACCCGTGCTTCGACCGGATGCTCACCAGCCGGCGCTCCCGCGACGGCTACCGCGCCGCGCTCGGCGCCACCGGCGGCCGACGGCTCGTCGTCGTCAGCTCCACCTGGAGCGGGCACTCGTTGCTCGGCCGCCACCCCGACCTCCCCCAGCGGCTGGTCCGCCGGCTGCCCGCCGACGAGTACACCGTGGCCGTCGTCCTGCACCCCAACGTCTGGAGCCGCCACGACCCCGAGGCGCTGCTCGACGACGCCCGCCGGATGGGCCTGCGCCTGATCCCGCCCCACCAGGGCTGGCAGGCCGCACTCGTCGCCGCCGACTGCGTGATCGGCGACCACGGCTCGGTCACCGTCTACGGCGCCGCCCTGGAACACCACACCGTGCTCGTCGCCACCGGCGCCGCCGAACTCGACCCGCACTCCCCCGGCTACGCCTTCGGCCAGGCCGCGCCCGTCCTCGACCCGGACGGGGACCTCGCCGCCCAGCTCGAACTCGCCCTGGCCCGGGGCCCGGCCGACCTCAGCGGCGTCACCGGCCGCTCGCTCGCCCACCAGGGCGAATCCGCCCACCTGCTGCGCCCGCTGCTCTACTCCTTCCTGGACGGACTCGACGAACCCGCGGACGAACCGGCCGTACCGCCCTACCCCAGGCCCGTTCCGCGCCCCGCGACCGCCGAGGGGCCCACCGCGTACGACGTCGAGGGAGTGAGCGAGGGCACCGAGGTCAGCCTCCGGCGCTACCCCTTCGACCCGCGCGACCACACCCCGCGCGGCTTCCACGCCCTCACCGACGACCACCCCGGCGACGCCCTGCGCCACACCGCCGAGGTGCTCGCCCGCACCGAGGCCCACGCCGAACGCCCCGCCACCCGCTGGCTCGCCGACACCGCCGCCGAACTGCCCGGCCTCGCCGTCGCGGTGGCCGCCCTCGGCCCGGCCCGCCACCTGCTGCGGCTGCGCGGCGGCCCGCTGCTGGAGGCCCGCGCCGAACCGGACTGGGGCCGCCCCGACCCCGGCATCGACCCGCTGCTGCTCGGCTCCGCCGTCGCCTCCTGGCTCGCCGACGGCGGCGACCCGGCCGGCCTCCCCGACCACGGACTCACCGTCCGCACCGGCGGCCACCGTACCCGGGTGTCCTTCAGTACCGGCCCGTAGGCTCCTAGGACGGGCCCTGACCGGCCAGTTCCCGCAGCCGTTCGCGGCTGCGCTCCGCCAGTTCCACGTCGCCCCGCTCCTCGGCGAGGCCGAGCAGCAGGGTGTGCGCCTGCGCCTCCTTGGCGTACTGGCTCCGCTCCCTGGCCTGCCGGGCGCAGTCGTCCGCCTGGGCGACGGCGAGGTCCAGCTGCCCGAGCGCCCGGTGGGCCCGGGCGCGGACCAGCGGCAGCTTCATCAGCATGTCCTCGTCCCGCGTCCGCCCCGCCTGGGCGGTGGCCCCGGCCAGCAGGGCCAGCGCCTCCCCGGGACGGCCGTCGGCGATCAGCGCCTGCGCCACGTTGTAGCTCTGGACGATCTCGCCGTGGTCGTCGCCCCGGTTCGCCACCAGGGCCAGGGTGAACCGCTCCACCGCGTCGGCCGGGCGCCCGTCGGCCAGGCAGAGCAGACCGTCCGTCTCGTAGAGCACCCCCACCACCTGACGGTCGGTCACCAGCGGGACCAGCTCCGTGGCGAGCGCCAACTGCTCGGCGGCGAGCCGGTGCTCCCCGCGCTCGAAGTGGGCCCTGGCGAGCTGGTTGCGCATCCGGACCACGGCGGCCGGCCGGTTGTCCCACTGGGCCGACTCGATGCCGAGCCGGTGGGCGGCGATCCAGTCCTGGTAGAGCTTCCGGCCGTGGTAGAGCGGCCAGAGCGACTCGCAGAGCCGCCACACCTCGCCGTGCCGGCCCTGCTCGGCCGCCGCCTCCACCACGGCGCGGAAGTTGGCGCGTTCGGCGTACAGCCACTCCAGGGCCGCGGTCCCGGACGGGAAGCGGGGCAGGTCGTCACCGCTCGGCTCCTGGAGGCGCAGCCGCTTCCCTGCCATCGCCCGGTCGGCCGCCGACGCCCGGCCGCGGTAGTACGCGACGACTCCGGCGAGCAGCCCCTCGCGGTCGGGCAGTTCCCGCGCCCGGCCGTAGGCGTGCGTCCGCACCACGTCATGGGCCCGGAAGCGGTCCTCGCCGTCGTCGTCCAGCACTTCGTCCAGCAGGTGGACGCCGCGCAGCTCCCCGATCGCCCGTTCGGCCCGCCGGACGCCGACCGCCCGCGCCAGTCCGGCGGACACGAAGGGGCCCGGGTGCACGCCGATCAGGTGGTAGAGCGCCCGGCCCTCCGGCGACAGCCGTTCGTAGACCAGGTCGTACGTCGCGCCGAGATCGTTCTCCTCGTCCTCCAGCATCGCCAACCTGCCCTCGCGGTCGTGCAGTTCGGCCACCACCCGGCCGACCGGCAGGCTGTCGCGGTCCAGCAGCTGGCTGCCGACCGCGTTCAGCGCGAGCGGCAGTCCGCCGCACAGCTCGACCAGCTCCGCCAGCTCCCCGTCGGTGCCCCGCCCCGAGCCCACCCAGCCGCGCACCAGCTCGGCGCCCGCCGTCGCGCTCAGCGGCCCGAGCTGCCGCACCCGCGCGCCGTCCGTCCGCAGCGCGGGCAGCCGGCGCCGGCTCGCGACCACCACCAGCCCGCGGGCCGGGAGCAGCGCCCGGACCTCCGCGGCGTGTTCGACGTTGTCCAGGAAGAACAGGCAGCGGCGCTCGGCGGTGGCGGTGCGGAAGGCCGTGAACCGCTCGGCCTCCACGGCCGGCGGCTCGGTGCCGAGGGCGCGCAGGAAGCCGGCCAGCAGCTCGGGGAGGTCCACCCCGCCCTGGTGCCGGTAGGCGAGGAGGTCCGCGTAGAGGTCGCCGTCCGGGAAGCTCGCCCGGTGCTCCTCGGTGAACTTGGCGATCAGCTCGGTCTTGCCGACCCCGCCCAGACCGGTGAACACCACGATCCCGAGTCCGCCCGCCTCGACCGGGGCCAGGGCCTCGGCGAGGGCGGCGAGTTCCGGCTCGCGGTTGACGAACGGGCCGTGCGGCGACCGGACCTGACGAGGTCTCGCCTTCTGTTCGGGCTGGTGGATGTGCAGCGATCCGATGGTCCCGGCCTGCACCACATGGCCGCCCACCGTGGCCCCCGACAGGGTGTTGGCCACCTCGTGCCGCTCCATCTGCCCGCTCCCTCCGACCGGCCCGGGCCCCAGCCTACGGGCTGGGCGCCGGGCCGGAGGGGCACTCCGGGTGTCAGCGGGGGGTGATCTCCCCCATCTCAGCCCAGCCGTCCATGCCGGGGATCTCGGTGGAGACGATCCGCGGCTTGGCGGCCACCGCGTACGACAGGTCCTCCATGGCCTTGGCGAAGTGCGCGGACTCCACGTGCTCCTTGCCGGCCTCGCCGTCGCGGAACGCCTCGACCAGGACGAACTCGTTGGGGTCGTCGACGCTGCGGGACCACTCGAAGAAGATGTTGCCGGGCTCGTTCCGGGTGGCACGGGTGAACTCGTCGACCAGGTCGAGCCAGCCGTCGACGCGCTCGGGGCGGACCGGGAACTTGACGGTGATGAAGATCATGGGGCTTCCTTCCACGCCACGCTCACACGTGGCGGTACGGGTTCGGGGACGGGCGGCTCGACGAGCACAGTGTCCATCGTCGCAGGTCAGCAGGGCCGCCTACGACACAGGACCGGTTCCGCTCAGGCCGCCTGGCAGCTCGGGCACCAGAAGAGGTTGCGGGCGGCGTGCTCCTCCGTCCGCACGTCGGTGCCGCAGACCAGGCACGGCATGGCCGCCCGCCGGTAGACGTAGACCTCACCGCCGTGGTCGTCCACCCGGGGCGGACGGCCCATCGCCTCGGGGGTGTGCTCGGGGCGGACGGTGTCGATCCGGCCTGCGGTGACACCCTCGCGCATCAGCGCGACCAGGTCGGCCCAGATCGCGTCCCACTCCCGGCGGGTGAGGTCGCGCCCGGCCCGGTGCGGGTCGATGCCGTGGCGGAACAGCACCTCGGCCCGGTAGACGTTGCCCACCCCGGCCAGCACCTTCTGGTCCATCAGCAGCGCCGCGACCGTCGTCCGGCTGCCCGATATCCGGCGCCAGGCGGCCTCCGCGTCGGCGTCGGCGCGCAGCGGGTCCGGCCCCAGCCGGGCGGCGACGGCCGCCTTCTGCTCCTCCGTGACGAGCGCACAGGTGTTGGGGCCGCGCAGGTCCGCGTAGCCGTCCTCGTTCTCCAGCCGCAGCCGGACCAGCCCGACCGGCTCCGGTGCCGGGCCCGTGCCGAAGGTGAACCCGCCGTAGAGGCCGAGGTGGACGTGCACCCAGCCGCCCTCCTCGAAGCCGAGGAAGAGGTGCTTGCCGGTGGCCTCCGCGCCGGTGAGCAGCTGCCCGTCGATCACCTTGGCCTCGTCGGCGAACCGGCCCTGCGGACTGGAGACCCTGACCGGGCGGCCGCCGAAGGCCTTCCGGTTCTCGGTGGCGAGGCGGTGGATGATGTGGCCTTCCGGCACGGGCGTCAGCTCCTCCGGGCGCTGCGACAGGACCCGTCCATCATCGCAGCCGGCCCTGACACTTCCACGACCGTGCGGGTCAGCGGACCGGGACGCCCATCAGCCTGGCCAGGATGACGCGGTCCAGCTCGGCGGCCGTCCCGGCGACGTCCAGGGCGGAGTTGTCGATGATCGGCAGCCCGGAGTTGTACCAGCCGGCCATCCGCCCGTGGATCCGGGCCACCTCCTCGTCCCCGAGGCGGCGGTTGCCGCTGCGCCGGGCGTTGCGGTGCAGCACCGAGTCCAGGCTGGGCAGCAGCACGACCGGGATCATGCCGGGGCCGATGTGCCGCTTCCAGCCGCCGAGGCCGATCGCCGGGCGGTCCGGGAAGACGGCGTCGTCGACGATGCAGGAGATGCCGTTGGCCAGGTAGTTGCGGCAGGCGAAGCCGCAGGTGCGGCGGGCGAGCCGGTACTGCGCCTCGGAGGCGTTGTTCCAGCCGGACTGCGGGTTGGCGAAGCCGGACTGCACCCACTCGCGGACGTCGTCCAGGCTGATGTGCGCGGTCGGGGTGGGCCTGCGCTCGGCCCAGTACCGGGCGACGGTGGTCTTGCCGGCCCCGGCCGGTCCGATCAGCAGGACGGCGATCGGCCCGGTGGGCGCGCGCCGCTGCGGCGGGTGGGTGGGCAGCTGGACCGGCATCCCGGCCGGCAGCACGAAGTGCCCGGTGCCTCCCGCGGGCACCGGCGCGCTCGGCGCCGGTGCGGGGGGAGGCGCAGCCGGTGCGGGGGCGGGCGCCGGACGGACCGGCGGCGGAGCGGAGATCGGCGTTCCCGACGACGTCCCCCGCGGACCGCCCCCCGGCGGCACCGGCGGAGCGACGGGACGCGGCGGGACCTGCCCGCCTCCGGCGTACTGCGTCACGACACCTCCCGACACCTCTCAGCGGGGACACTACACGGAGGCCCGGCAGCGGGCACAGTCCGCCGCCGGGCCACCGCCCGTACCCTCAGCGCGTGGTGAGCTGCTCGGCCAGCGCACGCAGCGCCAGCTCGTAGGAGCCGAGCCCGAATCCGGCGATGGTGCCGGAGGCCACCGCGGCGATCACCGAGGTGTGCCGGAAGGTCTCCCGGGCGTACGGGTTGGAGATGTGCACCTCGATCAGCGGCGCGGTGCGCTGCGCGGCGGCGTCCCGCATCGCGTACGAGTAGTGGGTGAACGCGCCGGGGTTGATCACCACCGGCAGCTGCCCGTCGGCCGCCTCGTGCAGCCACTCCACCATCTGCTGCTCGGAGTTGGTCTCGCGCACCTCGACCTCGAAGCCGAACTCCCGGCCGAGCGCGGTGCAGCGCTCGACCAGTCCGGCGTACGAGGTGGCGCCGTAGACGTCCGGCTCGCGGCTGCCCAGCCGGCCCAGGTTGGGGCCGTTGAGCACCAGCACCCTGGTCACGCCGAGACCTCCGCGTAGGCGGCGACCAGCAGGGACGGGTCGGGGCCCTCCAGCACGGAGGTCTTGCCCAGGCCGTCCAGCACGATGAAGCGGATCAGGTCGCCGCGGGACTTCTTGTCGATCTTCATCGCGTCCAGCAGCTTCGGCCAGGCGTCCGCCCGGTAGCTCAGCGGCAGGCCGACCGAGGCCAGCACGGTGCGGTGCCTGTCGGCCGTCTCGTCGTCCAACCGCCCTGCCAGCCGGCCGAGTTCGGCCGCGAAGACCATGCCGATGGAGATCGCGGCGCCGTGCCGCCACTTGTACCGCTCGTTGCGTTCGATGGCGTGGCCGAGGGTGTGGCCGTAGTTGAGGATCTCGCGGCGCCCGGACTCCTTGAGGTCCCCGGAGACCACGTCGGCCTTGACCTGGATGGCGCGGCGGATCAGCTCGACGGTGTGCGGGCCCGCCGGGGTCTTGGCGCCCTCGGGGTCGGCCTCGATCAGGTCGAGGATGGCCGGGTCGGCGATGAAGCCGCACTTGATGACCTCGGCGAGGCCGGAGACGTAGTCGTGCTTCGGCACGGTCTCCAGGGTGCCGAGGTCGGCCAGCACGCCCACCGGCGGGTGGAAGGCGCCGACCATGTTCTTGCCCTCGGCGATGTTGATGCCGGTCTTGCCGCCGACCGCCGCGTCGACCATGCCGAGCAGCGTGGTGGGCATGGAGATCCAGCGCACCCCGCGCAGCCAGGTGGCGGCCACGAAGCCGGCCAGGTCGGTGGTGGCGCCGCCGCCGAGGCCGACAACGACGTCGCTGCGGGTGAAGCCGGTCTGTCCGAGCACCGACCAGCAGTACGCGGCGACCTCGGCGCTCTTGGCGTCCTCGGCGTTGGGCACCTGGAGCGCGATCGCCTCGTAGCCCTCGCCGGCCAGGTCCTCGCGGACGGCGTCGGCGGTGGCGGCCAGCGCCTCCGGGTGGATGATCGCGACCCGCTTGGCCCGGGGACCGATCAGCGGCGCCAGCTCACCGAGCAGCTGGTGCCCGATCAGCACGTCGTACGGGTCGTGGCCGGCGCTGCCGCCGACGTGGATCCTGACGGTGGTGTCAGTCATGGGGGGTCTTCAGCTCCAGTGCTTCCAGTACGGCGTCCGCGACCTGCTCCGGGGTGCGCCCGGCGGTGTCGACCACGGCGGTGGCCACCTCCAGGTAGAGGGGGCGGCGGGCCTCCATCAGCTCGCGCCAGCGGGCCCGCGGGTTGACGGCCAGCAGCGGGCGCGGGGCGTCCAGGCCGACCCGCTTGACCGCGTCGGCGAGCGGGACCTCCAGCAGGACCACCGGCAGCTCGCGCAGCAGCGCGCGGGTGGCCTCGGCCAGCACCGCGCCGCCGCCGAGCGCCAGGATCCCGTCGTGCCCCTCGGCGGCGGCGCGCACGGCCGCCGCCTCCAGCGCGCGGAAGTGCGGCTCGCCCTCGTCGACGAAGATGTCCGGGATCGGCTTGCCGGCCGTCGCCTCGATGTCGGCGTCGGTGTCCCGGAAGCCGACGCCCAGGCGCTCGGCCAGGACCCGTCCGACGGTGGACTTGCCACTGCCGGGCGGGCCGACCAGCACGATGACGGGAGAGGTCATCGGATGATCAGGTTGTCGAGGTAGCCCTGCACGTTGCGACGGGTCTCGCTGACGTTGTCGCCGCCGAACTTCTCGCTGACCGCGTCCGCCAGCACCAGCGCGACCATCGCCTCCGCGACGATGCCGGCGGCCGGCACCGCGCAGACGTCCGAGCGCTGGTGGTGCGCCTTGGCCGGCTCACCGGTGCGCACGTCCAGGGTCTGGAGCGCCCGCGGCACGGTGGCGATCGGCTTCATCGCGGCGCGCACCCGCAGCACCTCGCCGGTGGACAGGCCGCCCTCGGTGCCGCCGGAGCGGCCGGAGGTGCGCTTGACGCCCTCGGCGGTCGGGACGATCTCGTCGTGCGCCTGCGAGCCCGGCACCCGGGCCAGCTCGAAGCCGTCGCCGACCTCGACGCCCTTGATCGCCTGGATGCCCATCAGCGCGGCGGCCAGCCGCGCGTCCAGCCGGCGGTCCCAGTGCACGTGCGAGCCGAGGCCCACCGGCACGCCGTACGCCAGCACCTCGACCACGCCGCCCAGGGTGTCGCCGTCCTTGTGGGCCTGGTCGATCTCGGCGACCATCGCCTTCGAGGCGTCGGCGTCCAGGCAGCGCACCGGGTCGGCGTCCAGCGCGGCCTCGTCCGAGGGCAGCGGGACCACGCCGGCCGGCGCCTTGGCGGCGGCCAGCTCGACCACGTGGCTGACGATCTCGATCCCGGCCACCTCCCGCAGGTACGAGCGGGCGACGGCGCCCAGCGCGACCCGGGCGGCCGTCTCCCGGGCGCTGGCGCGCTCCAGGATCGGCCTGGCCTCGTCGATCGAGTACTTCTGCATGCCGGCCAGGTCGGCGTGGCCGGGCCGGGGGCGGGTGAGCGCCTCGTTGCGGGCCAGGCCCGCCAGCACCTCGGGGTCGACCGGGTCGGCCGACATGACCTGCTCCCACTTCGGCCACTCGGTGTTGCCGACCATGACCGCGACCGGGCTGCCCATGGTCAGGCCGTGCCGGACGCCGCCGAGGAAGGTCACCTGGTCCTGCTCGAACTTCATCCGCGCCCCGCGACCGTAACCGAGCCGGCGGCGCGCCAGCGCGTCGGCCACCAGGTCGGTGGTGACCGGTACACCGGCGGGCAGGCCTTCCAGCGTCGCGACGAGTGCGGGGCCGTGCGACTCCCCCGCGGTGAGCCAGCGCAACGTACCCAACGGAGCTCCTTCATCAGCGGACCGGCCTCGGCACCGCCGGGGCCGCCCGGGCGTGCCTTGTGGCTGAATCCTTTCATGCCCCAGGAGCACCCGGCGGCACAGTCCGCGTGACGGACGGCGACCGGCCACCATCCGGCCGGGAAACCGGTCGCAGGACGGGCCCGACC
This sequence comes from Kitasatospora sp. NPDC091335, assembly GCF_044757205.1. Taxonomy (NCBI): domain Bacteria; kingdom Bacillati; phylum Actinomycetota; class Actinomycetes; order Kitasatosporales; family Streptomycetaceae; genus Kitasatospora; species Kitasatospora sp. NPDC091335. Next base: position 111,841 of record NZ_JBIVUM010000010.1, read on the forward strand.
CCCGGCCCTACGGCCGGGCCGCCCGGCTCAGCGCCCGGCGAGCGCCTTCTCCCCCGCCTCGCGCATCGCCGCCAGCGGCCCGGGGGCCCGCCCGGTGAAGGCCTCGCTCTGCAGCACCGCCTGGTGCACCAGCAGGTCCAGCCCGCCCAGGACGGTCGCCCCGCGCCCGGCCACGGCGGCGGCCAGCGCCGTCGGCCACGGGTGGTACAGCACGTCGAACAGCGCGCCCGGCCCGGCGGGCAGCGCGTCGGCGAAGACGTCGGTGGCGCCGGCCGGCGTGGTGGAGACGGTCAGCGGCCCGGCCAGCGCCCCGGCCCCACGCTCCCAGTCGGCGGTCCGGACGGCCACGCCCAGCCGCTCGCCCAGCTCGGCCATCTCCCTGGCCCGCTCGGCGCTGCGCACGTAGACCGTCACCTCGCCGGTGCACACCTGGGCCAGCGCGGCCAGCGCCGAGGAGGCGGTGGCCCCGGCGCCCAGCACGGCCGCCTCGGGCACCTCGGTGATCCCGCGCTCGCGCAGCGCGTTGACCAGCCCGGGGACGTCGGTGTTGTCCCCGGTGCGCCGGCCGTCGGCGGTGAAGACCACGGTGTTCACCGCGTCCACCGAGCGGGCCGTCGCGCTGACCTCGTCGAGCAGCGGGACGATCGCCCGCTTCAGCGGCATGGTGAGCGACAGCCCCGCCCACTCGGCCTCGTCCAGGGCGGCGACGAACCCCGGCAGCCCGGCCTCGTCGACCTCGAAGCGGTCGTAGCGCCAGCCGTCCAGCCCGAGCGCCGCGAAGGCGGCCCGGTGCAGGTCCGGCGAGAGCGAGTGGGCGATCGGCGAGCCGAGTACGGCCGCCCGGTGCTTGCTGGTCAAGGCTGCCTCTCCACGAACTGTCTTCCGGCCGTCGCTACTTGGTGGTGCAGTGGCCACGGGCCTCGTCGAAGTTCTGCCCGGCCGCCGTGCAGTACTCCTTGACGTTGGCGTAGTGCTCCTTGCTCGTCTCCGCGAACCTGGTCTCGGTCGGGGACATCGCGATGAAGTACAGCCACTTGCCGTCCGCCGGGTGCAGCACCGCGTTGAGCGCGTCGTCGCCGGGGTTGGCGATCGGCGTCGGCGGCAGGCCCTGGTTGATGTAGGTGTTGTACTTGTTGGACGCGTCGTCCATGTCCTTCTTGTTGAGTTCCTTGCGGTTCAACGAGTACTGGAGCGTGGTGTCCATGCCGAGCCGGTGGTTGATCTCGCCGCCGGCGGCCAGCCGGTTCTGGATGGTCTTGGCCATCTTGGCGAAGTCCGCCGCGTTGTTGCCCTCGCGCTGGAGGATGCTCGCCTCGATGAGCACCTCGTAGCCCGTCTTCAGGCCCACCGAGGCGGCCTGGGAGTCCAGGTTGGCGTACTTCTCGGTGGCGTTCTTCACCATCTGCTTGAGCAGGTCCTCGGGCTTCATGCCCTCGGCGATGTTGTAGCGGGTCGGCCAGAGGAAGCCCTCCGGGTTGCCGTTCGCGTACGGCGGCAGGCCGAGGTCGTTGACCTGGGCCTTGGCGACGCCCGCCGTGGTGCCCTGCTGGAGCTTCAGCTTGGTGTCGATCAGGGTGTAGATCTCGGTGGAGTTCTTGCCCTCCGGGACCACGATCGCCGCACCGCCCGCCTGGGCTAGCAGCTCCTTGAGCGCGGCGGCGGCCGGCATCTCCTTCTTCAGCCCGTAGTAGCCGTACTGGATGGTGCCGCACTTGGGCTCGGCGTTGCAGGCGCCGGTGAAGGCGTCGACGCTCTTGACCACGCCGGCGTTCTTCAGCACCAGGCCGATCTGCCCGCCGACCGCGCCCTTCTTGACCTCGACCTGGACGGAGCCGGTGCCCTCGCCGGTGAAGTCCGGCGCCGGGCCGAAGTGGTCCTGGTAGAAGCCGTAGCCCCACCAGCCGGCCCCGCCCATGGCGCCGAGCAGCACCATCGCGACCAGCAGGCAGGCGCCGCCGTTGCGGCGGCCCGACTTCTTGCCCTTCTCCTTGCGCTTCTTCTGGGCCTCGCGGGAGTCGTCCCGGTCCCCGAGGAAGCCCGCCTCGGGCTGCTCCTCCAGGTACCCGCCGTCCTCGTGGCGGCCGTCCTCGTGGCCGTCCCACTCGTCCGCGGCGTCCTCGCGCGCTCCGCCGACCGGGCCGGTGCCGGCCTCCAGCGCGGCGGCCTCGGCCTCCCAGTCGATCCCGTCCGGGCCGGGGCCCGCGGCCGGGGCGGGAGCCGGCTGCGGCCGGGCCTGCTGCTGTTGCCGCGCCTGCTGCTGTTGGGCCACCTGCTGCTGGGGCTGCGCGGCCTGCTGCGGCATCCCCTGCTGCGACATCCCCTGTTGGGGCATTCCGAGCTGGGGCATCCCCTGCTGCTGCGCCGGCGCCTGCTGCTGGGGCACCTGCTGCGGGTAGCCCTGCTGCATCGGGTGCTGGGGCTGCCGGCCCTGCATGAACCCCTGCTGGGCGTAGCCCTGCTGCTGCATCTGCTGCGGGTACCCCTGCTGCCCACCGGGGAAGCCCTGCTGCGGCGCCATCTGCTGCTGGGGCTGCTGCTGGGGGTAGCCCTGCTGCGCCATCATCTGCTGCTGCATCTGCGGCGCCATCTGCTGCTGGGGCTGCTGCTGCGCGTACCCCTGCTGCACGTCCCCGTACGGCTGCTGGACCTGCTGGCCCTGCTGCGGGTACTGCTGCTGCCACTGGCCGTCCTGCTGGCCGGGGACCGGCTGCCGGCCGTCGTACCCGGGATCACCGGGGTGCCACGGCTCGCCCTGGGGGCCGTAGCCCCCACCCAGATCGGTCATCGATCCCCTTAACCGACGGTGACGGCCGGAGGATCGAACCGGCCGTCCGGGACGACGCCGTCCCGGCTGATTCTCGAACCGGCGTGCTAGCGCAGCGCCTGGAGGGAGACGTTACCGTACCGCAGCCTCACCCCCGGCCGGGCGGACGCACCGTCAGTGAGCGACCTCACCGACGGCACACACCACCGTCACGGGGTCGCCGCACCGGCGCCGGACGGTGCGCCGGACCCGCCCGGCGCCGACGGGGACCCCGAGCCAGGGGCGCTCGGCTTGGCCGCCGCCCGGTTGGCGTTGAACTCCGCCACGTTGCGTTGCTGCACGTCGAAGCTGTCGGTGAAACGGGTGTCCCCCGGCTTCACGGTGACGAAGTACAGCCAGTCCCCCGGCGTCGGGTCCAGCGCCGCCATGATCGCCTGCCGCCCCGGGTTGGAGATCGGGCTCGGCGGCAGCCCGGCGTGCAGGTAGGTGTTGTACGGGGAGTCGAGCCTGGTGTCGGTCACCGAGGTGTTCAGGGTCGAACGGCCGAGCGCGTAGTTGATGGTGGAGTCCAGTTGCAGGGGCATGCCCTTGGCCAGCCGGTTGTAGATCACCCTGGCGACCTTGCCCATGTCCTCGGTGTTGTCGGCCTCGCCCTGGACCATGCTGGCCACGGTGACCAGCCCGTACTCGCTCTGCCCGAGGTTCTGCGCGACCACGGTGGCGTCGTCCCGGCTGAACTCCTTCCCGGCCCGGTCCACCATCTGCTTCAGCAGGTCGAAGGCGGTGGTGCCCTCGGTGACGCTGTACGTCGCCGGGAACAGGTAGCCCTCGGGGCTGCCGTTGGTGAAGTCCGGCAGGCCGAGGTCCGCGCCCTGTTCCTGGGCGGTCTTCTGGGCGGTGCCCTCGGGCAGGTCCAGCTTCTTGTCGATGGCCGCGTAGATCTGGTAGCCGCGCCAGCCCTCGGGGATGGTCAGGCCGTTGGCGTTGGCCGGGTCGATCAGGATCGCCAGCGCCGCCGCGGCCGACATCTTCTGCCTGAGCGTGTACGTCCCCGGCTGGATCCGCCCGGCGGCCGCCGCGCTGCCCTTCGCGGCCCGGGTGAAGGCGAGCGAGCTGGCCACCACCCCGTTGCGCACCAGCGCGGACGCGATCTGGGCGAGGCCGGCGCCCTCCGGCACCGAGACCTGGACGCTGCCGGTGCCCTGCCCGGCGAAGTCGGCGGCGACCGGGGGTTTGCGCTGCGACTGGACCCAGGTGTACCCGGTCAGCCCGATCCCGCCGAAGACCGCGATCAGCGCCAGCGCGGTGAGCCCGCAGGCCAGCCCGTTACGCCGTCGGTGCGGATCGGGCGCATCGAAGCGCGGACGGGGCGCGCCCGGCGGGCGGCCCTCCGGTTCCAGCACCGGCGCACCCAGGTGCCCGGGCGTGAGCCCCGGATGAAAGTCCTGGTCGGTCATGGCTCGCGTCCCCTCGGCGGTCCCAGAGCGTTCAGGATCGACGCGAATCAATCCAAAACGGACATGGAAACGAACGAAAAAGGGGTCCGTGCGGACGCGTCCGCACGGACCCCTCTTCGGGACGTTAGATCAGACCGGTCAGCCGGCCGTCTCGACGCTCTCACCGGGCGGGCGTCCGCTCACCCGTTCGGACTCAAGGGCGGTCTGGAGGATCACCACCGCGGCGGCCTGGTCGACCACCGAGCGGCCCTTCTTCGCCTTGACCCCCGACGCGCGCAGCCCGTGGGTCGCGGTGACGGTCGACATCCGCTCGTCGACCAGCCGCACCGGCACCGGGTAGAGCCGGTTGGCCAGCCGCGCCGCGTACGCCCTGACCTTCTCCGCCGCCGGGCCCTCCTTGCCGCTGAGCGAGCGCGGCAGCCCGACGATCACCTCCATCGCGCCGTACTCGTCGACGATGGCGGCGATCCTGGCCTGCGACTTCACTCCGGCCGGGACGGTCTCCACGGGCGTGGCGAGCACCCCGTCGGGGTCGCAGGACGCGACCCCGATCCGGGCGTCCCCGACGTCGACGGCGATCCGCCGCCCCCGCCGGAAGGGCCTCTCCTCCTGCTCCATCAGCTGGCGCGCTCCGCGACCAGGCCGCGCACCGCGGCGATGGCCTCGCCGACCGCGGCCGCGTCGGAGCCGCCGCCCTGGGCGACGTCGTCCTTGCCGCCACCGCCGCCGCCGAGGGTCTTGGCGGCGACCCGGACCAGCTCGCCGGCCTTGATGCCGCGGCCGCGGGCGTCCTCGTTGGTGGCGATCACGGTCAGCGGACGGTCGTTCGCCACGGTGAAGGCGGCGACCACGGCCGGGCGCGCGCCGAGGCGGCCGCGCACGTCCAGGACCAGCTTGCGCAGCTCGTCCGCGCCCACGCCGTCGGCGACCTGCGCGGCGACCACGGCGATGCCGTGCACGTCCTCGGCCGAGTCGGCCAGGCCCGCCGCGGCGGCCAGCACCTTCTCGGCGCGGAAGCGCTCGATCTCCTTCTCGGCGTCCTTGAGCTTGGCGAGCATGCCGGAGATCTTCTCCGGCAGCTCCTCCGGACGGCCCTTGACCAGCTCGGTGAGCTGGGCGACCACGGTGTGCTCACGGGCCAGGAAGTTGTACGCGTCGGTGCCGACCAGCGCCTCGACGCGGCGCACGCCGGAGCCGATCGACGACTCGCCGAGCAGCTTCACCAGGCCCAGCTGGGCGGTGTTGCCGACGTGGGTGCCGCCGCACAGCTCCTTGGAGAAGTCGCCGATGGTGACGACCCGCACCTCGTCGCCGTACTTCTCGCCGAACATCGCGATGGCGCCGGCCTTGCGGGCCTGGTCCATCGTCATGACCTCGGCGCTGACCTCCAGCTCGCGGCCCAGCACGTCGTTGATCTTCTGCTCCACGTCGGTCAGCACGCTGCCGGGCACGGCGGCGGGCGAGCCGAAGTCGAAGCGGAAGCGGCCGGGGGCGTTCTCGGAGCCGGCCTGGGCGGCCGTCGGGCCGAGCGCGTCACGCAGCGCCTGGTGGGTCAGGTGGGTGGCCGAGTGGGCGCGGGCGATCGCCCGGCGGCGCTCGGTGTCGATCGTGGCGTACGCCGAGGCGCCCAGCACGACCTCGCCGAACAGCACCCCGCCGGAGTGCACGACGACACCGGGGACGGGCTTCTGCACGTCGCGGATCTCCACCACCGCGCCGGACTCCAGCCGGATCCGGCCCTGGTCGGCGAGCTGGCCGCCGCCCTCGGCGTAGAACGGGGTCCGGTCGAGGATGATCTCGACCTCGTCCCCCTCGGAGGCGGCCGGCGACGGGACGCCGTTCACCAGCAGGCCGACCACGGTGGCCTCGCCCTCGGTGAGGGTGTAGCCGGTGAAGACGCTGGCGCCGGACCTGTCGGCGACCTCGCGGTACGCCGCGACGTCGGCGTGGCCCATCTTCTTGGCCTTGGCGTCCGCCTTGGCGCGGTCCCGCTGCTCCTGCATCAGCCGGCGGAAGCCCGCCTCGTCCACCTGGAGGCCCTGCTCCTCGGCCATCTCCAGGGTGAGGTCGATCGGGAAGCCGTAGGTGTCGTGCAGCTTGAACGCCTGCTCGCCGGAGAGCACCGCGCCGCCGGACTGCTTGGTCTCGGTGACCGCGACGTCCAGCAGGTTGGTGCCGGCCTTCAGGGTCTGGAGGAAGGCCGCCTCCTCGCCGACGACGACCGTCTCGACGCGCTTGCGGTCGGACTCCAGCTCCGGGTACTGCGGGGCCATCGCCTTGATCGCGACGTCGATGAGTTCCTTGGCCACCGGCTCGGTGGCGCCCAGCAGCCGCATGTTGCGGATGGCACGGCGCAGGATGCGGCGCAGCACGTAGCCGCGGCCCTCGTTGCCCGGGGAGACGCCGTCGCCCACCAGCATCAGCGCGGTGCGGATGTGGTCGGTGACCACGCGCAGCGAGACGTCCGACTTGTGGTCGGCACCGTAGGCGTGGCCGGTGAGCTCGGCGGCGCGGTCGAGGATCATCCGGCTGGTGTCGATCTCGAAGAGGTTGTCGACGTCCTGGAGGATGGCGGCGAGACGCTCCAGGCCGAGGCCGGTGTCGATGTTCTTGCTCGGCAGGTCGCCGAGGATCTCGAAGCCGTCCTTGCCGTCGCCGTGGCCGCGCTCGTACTGCATGAAGACCAGGTTCCAGATCTCCAGGTAGCGCTCGCCGTTGACGGCCGGGCCGCCCTCCTCGCCGTACGCGGGGCCGCGGTCGTAGTTGATCTCCGAGCACGGGCCGCACGGGCCGGGGACGCCCATCGACCAGAAGTTGTCCTTCATGCCCAGGCGCTGGATGCGCTCGGAGGGGACGCCGATGACGTCACGCCAGATCTGCTCGGCCTCGTCGTCGTCCTTGTAGACGGTGATCCAGAGCTTCTCCTTCTCCAGGCCGTAGCCGCCGTCCGCGACGGGAGAGGTGAGCAGCTCCCAGGCGAACTTGATGGCTCCTTCCTTGAAGTAGTCACCGAAGGAGAAGTTGCCGCACATCTGGAAGAAGGAGCCGTGCCGGGTGGTCTTCCCGACCTCCTCGATGTCCAGCGTGCGCACGCACTTCTGGACGCTGGTGGCGCGCGAGAACTGCGGCTTGACCTCGCCCAGGAAGTAGGGCTTGAACGGCACCATGCCGGCGTTGACGAGCAGCAGGGTGGGGTCGTCGGCGACCAGGGACGCCGACGGAACGACGGTGTGGCCGCGCTCCTCGAAGAAGCGCAGCCAGCGGCGGCGGATCTCAGCCGACTCCATTAGTGGTCCTTCCGGTTCGGGATGCCGCCCCGCGGCGGCAGCGCGCGGCGGGGCGTTTCTTCAGTGGTCTCGGGGGTGGTGCGGGCGCCGTCGGATCCGGCGCGGGTACGGGACGGAGGCAGGGCGGCGGCCGGGCGACCGGGCACCGCCGGGATAGCTCGGTACCGCTCCGCCGAGGGGGGCAGCGCGGAGCGCCGCCCGTGCGGGGCGGCGGGCAACGGGCGGGAGCCGCGGGGCTCCGTCACGGCGGTGCCGTGCAGCCCGAGGTCGTCCTTCAGCTGCTCCTCGCGCTCGGCCATGCCGGCCTTCACGTCCTGGGCGAACTGCTTGGCCAGGTCGCCCAGGTGCAGCGCACCGCGGGCGGCGGTGCCGGAGAGGCTGTCCGGGGTGAGCCGGTGCACGGCCTCGTTGGCCTTGTTCATGGCCCAGACGGTGGCGCCGGCGCCGACCGCCATCCAGAAGATGCGTCGCACCATGCCGTCAGCCCCTCACCGCGCGCCGGACCCGGGAGAACAGGCCGCTCCTGGGCGCGGTCGCGGCGCGCACCTCGGCCCGGATCAGCCGGGCCAGCTCCTCGCGCTCGCCGGCCTGCCCGGGCACCGACGACAGACCGCCCTGCTGCCGGGCGACGGCCTTGCGCACGCCGTAGCTGAAGGCGGCGACCTTCACCAGCGGTCCGCCCAGGGTGGCGGCCACGGTGGAGGAGAGCGCGTTGGCGTTGGCGGCGGCGTCCTGCACGTTGGCGGTGATCTCGTCGACCCGCTCCAGCTGCTCGTTGGCGCTGCGCACCGCGGCGCCCGCGTCGGTCAGCAGCGGGACGGCCTGCTCGGTGACCGCGGAGACCAGGACGGTGGCCTCCTTGAGCACCCGCGAGAGGCGGACCAGCACCACGGCGAGCAGGGTGACCAGGACCGCCCAGAACACGGCGACGAGCAATCCGGCCAGCTCTCCCACGGACACCTTTGCGCGCTCCCTCGCCTTGCTGTTCTCCAGGGGAACCCTATCGCGCCCGGGCCCGGTTTCCGGACCGGGTTGTTTCCCGGCGATCCGGTCGGGTGTGCGATCCGCGCGCGTAACCTACCGGCCGGTCACCTCGTTCTGCCGTGCAGGCCGTCGCCCGTACGGCCCGACGCACGCCCGGACCGCGACGGTCCGGCCTGGAAGCACGGGGAGCAGCCCTTGGCCGGGGACCGGAGAGCACGGGCGGGCGAGCCCGCGGCGGGGCCGCCCGAGCCGGAGCCGGGACGGCTGCCGGCCGAGGTGACCGGGTTCGTCGGGCGGCAGGACGAGCTGGCCGAACTGGCCGGCCTGCTGGCCTCGGCCCGGCTGGTGACCGTCACCGGGCCCGGCGGCGTGGGCAAGAGCCGGCTCGCCCTGCGCGCGGCGGTGCTGGCGGCCGGCCCGTTCCCGGACGGCGCCTGGCTGGTGGACGTGACCCCGGTGCAGGACTCGCTGCTGCTCGGCCACGCCGTCCTGGAGGCGCTGCGCCTGGCCGAAGGCACCGCCCGTCCGCCGCTGGACGTCCTGGCCGAGCGGCTGGAGGGCCGGCGCCTGCTGCTGGTCCTGGACGGCTGCGAGCACCTGGTGGAGGCCTGCGCCGAGCTGGCCGACGCGCTGCTGCGGGCGCTGCCGGGCCTGCGGCTGCTGGCCACCAGCCGCACCGCCCTGCGGGCCTCGGGCGAGCACCTGCTGGCCCTGGCCCCGCTGCCGGTCGGCCCCGGGCCTGCCTGCCCGGCGCGGCCGGGCGCGCTGCCGGACGCGGTGCGGCTGTTCGCCGAGCGGGCCAGGGCGGTGCTGCCGGCCTTCGAGGTCACGGAGGCCAACGCGGAGGCGGTCACCCAGCTCTGCCGCCGGCTGGACGGCCTCCCGCTGGCCGTGGAGCTGGCCGCGGGCCGGCTGCGCGCGCTCTCGGTGGAGCAGATCACGGCCCGGTTGGACGACCGCTTCCGGCTGCTCACCGGCGGCTCCAGGACGGCCCTGCCGAGGCACCGGGCACTGCGCACGACGATCGGCTGGAGCCATGAGCTGTGCACCGTGCAGGAACGTTTACTCTGGGCCCGCCTGTCGGCCTTCGTCGGCGGTTTCGACCTGGAGGCCGCCGAGTACGTCTGCGCCGGCGAGGGCATCGAGCCCGAGGAGGTCCTCGACCTGCTCGACGAGCTGGTCGCCGGGTCCGTGGTGCTGCGCGAGGACGGCCCCTTCGGCGTGCGCTTCCGGCTGCTGGACACCCTGCGCGAGTACGGCGGCCAGTGGCTGCGCGCCGCGGGCGAGGAGCAGCGGCTGCTGCGCCGCCACCGGGACTGGTACCTGGGCCTGGCCACCTGGGGCGAGGTCGAGTGGTTCGGCCCCCGCCAGGCCGAGACCGCCGAGCGCACCGGACTCGCCCACACCAACCTCCGCGCGGCACTGGAGTTCTGCCTCGCCGAGCCCGGCGAGGAGCAGATCGCCCTGCTGCTGGCCGGCACGCTCTGGTTCTACTGGGTCGGCTGCGGCCACCTCGGCGAGGGCCGGCACTGGCTGGACCGCGCGCTCGCCCTGGACCGCGAGCCCACCGAGGCCAGGGCCAGGGCGCTCTGGGTGACCGGGTACCTGGCCACCCTCCAGGGCGACCTCGGCAGCGCCCGCCCGGCGCTGGAGGAGTGCCGCCGCCAGGCCCTGGACACCGGCGACGACCGGGCACTGGCCCACGCCGTCCACCGCCAGGGCTGCGTCGCCCTGGTCGGCGACGACCCCGACCGGGCCGCCGAGCTGTTCGAGGAGGCGCTCTGGCACTACCGGACCATCGGCGAGCTCAACAGCAACGTGGTGATGGCCATGCTGGAGCTGGGCCTGGCCTACCTGTTCCAGGGCGACCTGGACAGCGCCGAACTCTGGTTCGGCCAGGCCAGGGAGCTGTGCGAGGAGCACGGCGAGCAGTGGGCCTACGCGTACGCGCTCTACGCCACGGCGTACTCGCACTGGCTGGACGGCGCCGTGCAGCCCGCCCGGATGCTGGCCAGGGAGTGCGTCCGGCTGAACCACCTCTTCCACGACCTGCTGGGCATCGTGCTGGGCATCGACCTGCTGGCGCTGCTGGAGACCGAGCCGAGCGGCCCCGGCGATGCCGGCGACCTGCGCGAGGCCCGGCTGCTGCAGGGGGCCGCGCACCGGATCTGGCGCGCGGTCGGCAACCCGTTCCTGGGCTCGCGGAACTTCTTCGGCCCGCACCAGGAGTGCGCCGAGCGGGCCAGGGCCGGGCTGACCACCGAGGAGTTCGAGACGTGCTACGAGGCCGGCGCCCTGCTGGACCTGGACGCGGCGGTCACCCGGGCGCTCGACGGCGGGGGCCCGGCGGACGGCCGGGAGCTGACGGCGGGGCCCCGCTCGGTGCCGCCGGCTCCGACGTCCGCGACGGCCCGGAATAGTTGAAACTTGCCGATTGCTTGAGCAGGCAAGGATCCACCCCGGAAGGAGCACCATGGCCGTCCACAACGCCGCTGACGAGTACCGCATGGCGAAGTTCTACTTCGATTCCAAGGCGTACGCCGACGCGGCCCGCATGCTCGAAGGCGTGCTGGCCGAAGAGCCGGCCAACCTCTCCGTCCGGCTGCTGCTGGCCCGCAGCTACTACCACTCCGCCCAGCTGCGCCGCGCCGAGTCCGAGCTGCTCCGCGTCCTGGAGGCCGACCCGGCCGAGGACTACGCCCGGCTGATGCTCGGCCGCGTCCTGGAGCGCCAGGGCCGCGCCGAGGAGGCCCGCCCGCACCTGCGACTGGCCGCCGCGATGACCGGCGAGAGCCGGTAGCGGCGCACCGGACCGAACGGAAAAGGGGCGAGCCCCCGCCGCCTCGAAGGGCGACGGGGGCTCGCTGGTGGTCTCGCGAAGAGCGAAGCCGGGTCAGCGCGAGTAGTACTCGACGACCAGCTGCTCGTCACAGATCACCGGGACCTCCTTGCGCTGCGGCGCACGGTCCAGGCGGAAGGCCAGGGCCTTCAGGTTGACCTCGAGGTACTTCGGGGTCTGGCCCTCACCCGCGTAGCCACCCTCGCGGGCGACCTGGAAGGGGACCTTCTCCTTGCTGCGCTCGCGGACGGTGACCACGAAGCCCGGCTTCATCTGGTACGACGGCTTGTTGACCTTGCCGCCGTTGACCTCGATGTGGCCGTGGACGACCATCTGACGGGCCTGGTAGATGGTGCGGGCGATGCCCGAACGCAGCACCAGCGAGTCCAGACGGGTCTCCAGCTCGGCGACGAGCGCCTCACCGGTCTTGCCCTCGGCCTTCTTCGCGCGGTCGAACGCGCGCGCCATCTGCTTCTCGCTCAGGTCGTACTGGGCGCGCAGACGCTGCTTCTCGAGCAGACGGACCTTGTAGTCCGAGTTCTGCTTGCGGCCACGGCCGTGCTGGCCGGGCGGGTACGGGCGGGCCTCGAAGTACTTGACGGACTTCGGGGTCAGCGGCACACCGAGGGCACGCGCGATCTTGACCTTGGGACGCTTCTGGTTCGCCATGAACCAAACCTTCCTTGCTTACGGATACGGCTTCACCAGGTGTTGACGGAGGTCGCATGTCGCGACCCGGAGAAAACCCCGCCGCCTGCGCGATGGGATCAGCCGCTCTCCGGAGCCGGGCACGGAAGTGCTGGTCACACGGGCCGGCCCAGGATCCTGGGCAGCCCGCGACACCGAAAACGGTGCGCGACGCTCCTGGTGCGGGCCTCCCTGGGGAGGCCTACGGCCGGTGCCCCGCTGGTGCGGCCGGTCGGTGGGGTCTCCCCCGCCGCCGTCCCGGGACATGGCACTCCGACCGAGTATACCGGTGGATCACTCGCCCTTTTCCCCGGGCTTCGCCTCGGCCGTCCCGTCCGGCTTCTCCGGCTTCCGCTCGGCCTTCTTCTCCACCCGGCGCTCGCCCCGCAGCCGGCCGCGCGTCCACTCCACCACGTCCGCGTACCTGGCCTCGCCGCCGCGCCTGGTCGGCTGGTAGTACTCCCTGCCGTGCACCGTGTCCGGCGCGTACTGCTGGGCGGCGATGCCCTCCGGCAGGTCGTGCGGGTACCGGTAGCCCTTGCCGTGGCCGAGCTTGCCGGCGCCGCCGTAGTGGGCGTCCCGCAGGTGCGCGGGGACCGCGCCGGCCAGGCCCTGCCGGACGTCCGCCAGCGCCGCGTCGATCGCCAGGTAGGCGGCGTTGGACTTGGGCGCCAGGGCCAGCGCGATGGCCGCCTGGGAGAGGATGATCCGGGCCTCGGGGAAGCCGATCAGGGCCACCGCCTGGGCCGCCGCCACCGCCGTCTGGAGGGCCGTCGGGTCCGCCAGGCCGACGTCCTCGCTGGCCGAGATCATCAGCCGGCGGGCGATGAAGCGCGGGTCCTCCCCCGCCTCGATCATCCGCGCCAGGTAGTGCAGGGTGGCGTCCACGTCGCTGCCGCGGATCGACTTGATCAGCGCGCTGGCCACGTCGTAGTGCTGGTCGCCGTCCTTGTCGTAGCGCACCGCCGCCTGGTTGACGGCCGTCTCGGTGGTGGCCAGCGTGATGCCGGGCTCGCCCTTCTCCAGCGCCGCCCCGGCCGCCGCCTCCAGCGTGGTGAGCGCCCGCCGGGCGTCCCCGCCGGCCAGCCGCACCAGGTGGTCCTCGGCCTCCGCGGTCAGCTCCAGCGCGCCCTCCAGACCGCGCTCGTCGGCCACCGCACGGCGCAGCAGCGCGCGGATGTCCTCGTCGGTGAGCGACTCCAGGGTGAGCAGCAGCGAGCGGGACAGCAGCGGGGAGATCACCGAGAAGTACGGGTTCTCGGTGGTCGCCGCGATCAGGGTGACCCAGCGGTTCTCCACGGCCGGCAGCAGCGAGTCCTGCTGGGCCTTGGAGAAACGGTGGATCTCGTCCAGGAAGAGCACCGTCTCCCGGCCCGACATCCCGACCGCCCGCCGGGCGCCGTCGATCACCGCCCGGACCTCCTTGACCCCTGCGGTGATCGCGGACAGCTCCACGAAGCGGCCCTCGACCGCCTGGCTGATCACGTGCGCCAGGGTGGTCTTGCCGGTGCCGGGCGGCCCCCAGAGGATCACCGAGCTGGTCGCCGCCGGGCCGCGCGAGCCCGCGACCAGCCGGCGCAGCGGCGAGCCCTGCTTCAGCAGCTGCCGCTGCCCGGCCACCTCGTCCAGGGTGCGCGGGCGCATCCGTACGGCCAGGGGCGCCCGGCCCGGCTCCCTGGTCTGGAGTTCCTCGGCTGCGGCGGTGAAGAGGTCCGGTTCGTCCACACCGGAAGCCTATGCGAGGGCCACGACAGCCCGGTTCGCTACGCCAGGCCGGCGGCGTGGTCGGGGACGTACCGCTGGAGGTCGCGCGGGGGACGCTGGTAGCCGTGCGACTCGGGGCGGGGCGGCAGCTCGATCTGCGGGGCCTTGATCTCGTGGTACGACACGGTGGACAGCAGGTGGGCGATCATGTTGATCCTGGCCCGGCGCTTGTCGTCGCTCTCCACCACGTGCCAGGGCGAGTCCGGGGTGTCCGTGTGGATGAACATCTCGTCCTTGGCCCGCGAGTAGTCCTCCCAGCGGGTGATCGACTCGACGTCCATCGGGGAGAGCTTCCAGCGCTTCATCGGGTCCTCCAGCCGCCCCCGGAAGCGCCGCTCCTGCTCCGTGTCGCTCACCGAGAACCAGTACTTGCGCAGCAGGGTGCCGGACTCGCTCAGCATCCGCTCGAAGGTCGGGCACTGGTGCAGGAACTGCCAGTACTCCTCGTCGCTGCAGAAGCCCATCACGCGCTCGACGCCGGCGCGGTTGTACCAGCTGCGGTCGAACAGCACGATCTCCCCCGCGGCCGGCAGGTGCTCGACGTACCGCTGGAAGTACCACTGGGTCTTCTGCCGCTCGGTCGGCGTGGGCAGCGCCGCGACCCTGGCGATGCGGGGGTTCAGGTACTCCGTGACCCGCTTGATCGCCCCGCCCTTGCCGGCGGCGTCGCGGCCCTCGAAGACCACCACCAGCCTGGCACCCTCGACCCGCACCCACTCCTGGAGCTTCACCAGCTCCTGCTGGAGCCGCAGCAGCTCCCGCTCGTACGGCTTCCTCGCCAGCTTCTCCGGCTTCTCGGTCCGCTGCTGCCTCGTCACCCTCGGGTCCTCCGTCCGGCTGAATGCTGATGAGCACTCACCGTAGGCGCCGACGGCCGAATCCGCAGATCGGCGTGGCCGTGGCGACCGGGGCCGGTCTTGTGGACCGGCCCTGGGGAGAGGCCCCCGAGGAAGAGGCGCCCGGGGTTTTCCCAGGACGCGCCTCAGACCGAGACGAAGGGCTCGGGGTAGCGGCAGAGCCCGCGCGGGCCGCCGTCGTACGCCGTCAGCGGCAGCGCCTGGAAGTAGGCCTCCGGCACCTCGAACGGGCCGGTGACCTCGTGCCGTCCGGCCGGCGCGAAGCCGAACCGCTCGTAGTACTCCGGATCTCCGAGGACGACCACGAGCTTCTCGCCCGCGTCCTCGGCCGCCTCCAGCACGGCCCGGACGACCAGCTCGCCGACGCCGCGGCGCTGCCACTCGGGCGCCACCGCGACCGGCGCGAGCGCCAGCGCCTTGCCGTCGCCGACCCGCAGCCGGGTCAGCAGCGCGTGCCCGATCACCAGACCGGTGCCGTCCGTGGCGACCACGGACAGCCCGGGCAGCCAGGCGGGGTCGCGGCGCAGCGCGTCCACCAGGTCCGCCTCGTCAGGACCGGGGAACGCGGCCATGTGGACGCGTCTGGTCGCCGGGGCGTCCTCCGGACATTCGACTCTCGTTGTGACCTGCATGAGTCAACCCTCCCTGTGTCACACACCGTTGTGGACCGGCCCCGGACGGCGGGTGAGCCGTCCGGGGCCGTTGCAGGTTAGCGGATGACGCGGCGTCAGGCCTTGGGCTGCGCCTCGGGCTTGACGTCCTCGCGAACCTTGGGCTTGGCGTCCACGCCGGCCTCGCGGCGCTGCGCCGGGGTGATCGGGGTCGGGGCACCGGTCAGCGGGTCGCCACCGGTGGACGTCTTCGGGAAGGCGATGACGTCGCGGATGGTGTCGTACCCGCCCAGCAGCGTGACGATGCGGTCCAGGCCGAAGGCGACACCGCCGTGCGGCGGCGGGCCGTAGTTGAAGGCGTCCAGCAGGAAGCCGAACTGCGAGGCCGCCTCCTCCTCGGAGAGGCCGATCGCGTCGAACGCCCGCTTCTGCACGTCGCGCTGGTGGATACGGATCGAACCGCCGCCCAGCTCCGAGCCGTTCAGGACCAGGTCGTAGGCGTTGGAGAGGGCCGAGCCCGGGTCGGTGTCGAAGGTGGCCAGCGACTCCGCGGTCGGGGCGGTGAACGGGTGGTGCACCGCGTGCCAGCCCTGGAACTGGCCCTTGTCGTCCTCGATCGGCTCGAACATCGGGAAGTCGACCACCCAGAGGAAGGCCCACTTCGACTCGTCGATCAGCTCGCAGCGGCGGCCGATCTCCAGTCGGGCGGCGCCGAGCAGCTCCTGCGAGGGGCGCTCCTTGCCGGCCGCGAAGAAGACCGCGTCGCCGTTCTTGGCACCCGCGGCGGCGGCGAGGCCGGCCAGGTGCTCCGCGGAGAGGTTCTTGGCGACCGGGCCGCGCAGCTCGCCGGTCTCGGCGTCGATGAGGACGTACGCCAGGCCCTTGGCGCCGCGCGCCTTGGCCCAGTCCTGCCAGGCGTCCAGCTGCTTGCGCGGCTGCGAGGCGCCGCCGGGCATGACCACGGCGCCGACGTACGGGGCCTGGAAGACGCGGAACCCGGTGCCCTTGAAGTACTCGGTCAGGTCGGTGAGTTCCTGGCCGAAGCGGACGTCCGGCTTGTCCGAGCCGTAGCGGCCCATGGCGTCCGCGTAGGTCATCCGCGGCAGCGGGTTCGGGATCTCGTAGCCGTGCACCTCGCGCCAGACGGAGCCGACGATCTTCTCGCCGAGGGCCAGGACGTCCTCCTGGTCGACGAACGAGGCCTCGATGTCCAGCTGGGTGAACTCCGGCTGCCGGTCGGCGCGGAAGTCCTCGTCGCGGAAGCAACGGGCGATCTGGTAGTAGCGCTCCATGCCGGCCACCATCAGCAGCTGCTTGAACAGCTGGGGCGACTGCGGCAGGGCGTACCAGTGGCCGGGCTGGAGGCGGACCGGGACGAGGAAGTCGCGGGCGCCCTCGGGGGTGGAGCGGGTGAGGTACGGCGTCTCGATGTCGAGGTAGTCGTTCTCCTCCATCACCCGGCGGATGATGTTGTTGACCTTGGAGCGCAGGCGCAGGCCCTTGGCCGGGCCCTCGCGGCGCAGGTCCAGGTAGCGGTAGCGCAGCCGGACCTCCTCGTTGACCGTGCCCGGCTCGTACTCGGCGACCGGGAAGGGCAGCGGGGCGGCCTCGGAGAGCACCTCGATCGCGCTGACGACGACCTCGACCGCGCCGGTCGGGATGTCCGGGTTCTCGTTGCCCTCGGGGCGGACCCGGACGTCGCCGACGACCTTGACGCAGTACTCGGCGCGCAGGCCGTGGACCGAGTCGAGGTCGCGGACCACGATCTGCACGGTGCCGGAGGCGTCGCGCAGGTCGATGAAGGCGACGCCGCCGTGGTCGCGGCGGCGGGCGACCCAGCCGGCCAGGGTGACGGTGGTGCCTGCGTGCTCCGGGCGGAGCGTGCCCGCGTCGTGCGTGCGGATCACAGCTGCTTCTCCTTCAGGGTGGTGACGAGTGCGTCGAGGGCGACGGGGGACTGCTCGCCGGTGGTGAGGTCCTTGAGCTGGACGACGCCTTCGGCGAGGTCCCGGTCCCCGGCGATCAGGGCGAAGCGGGCGCCGGACCGGTCGGCGGACTTCATGGCGTTCTTGATGCTCTTGACGCCGAAGGCGAGGTCGGTGGCCACGCCGGCCCGGCGCAGCTCGACCACCTTGGCGAACAGGACGTTCTTGGCCTCCTCGCCGAGCGCGACGGCGTAGACGGAGGTGGCGGCCGGCAGGTCGAGGGTGACGCCCTCGGCCTCCAGCGCGAGGAAGGTGCGGTCCACGCCGAGCGCCCAGCCGACGGACGGCAGTTCCGGGCCGCCGATCATCTCGGACAGGCCGTCGTAGCGGCCGCCGCCGCCGATCGCGGACTGCGCGCCCAGGCCGTTGTGCACGAACTCGAAGGTGGTGCGGGTGTAGTAGTCCAGGCCGCGCACCAGCTTGGGGTCGTCCACGAAGGCCACGCCCGCCGCGGTGAGCAGCTCGCGGACCTTCTCGTCGTACGCCTTGCAGTCCTCGCACAGGTAGTCGCGCAGCATCGGCGCGCCGACCAGCTGGGCCTGCACCGACTCGCGCTTGTCGTCGAGGACGCGCAGCGGGTTGATCCCGGCGCGGCGGCGGGTCTCCTCGTCCAGGTCCAGCCCGGAGAGGAACTCGATCAGCGCGGCACGGTAGACCGGGCGGCACTGCCGGTCGCCCAGGCTGTTGAGCAGCAGCGAGTAGTCGCTCAGGCCCAGCGAGCGGAAGGCGTCGTCGGCCAGGATGATCAGCTCGGCGTCCAGCGCCGGGTCCTCCGCGCCGATCGCCTCCGCGCCGACCTGCGAGAACTGGCGGTAGCGGCCCTTCTGCGCGCGCTCGTAGCGGTAGTACGAGCCGGAGTACCAGAGCTTGACCGGCAGGTTGCCCTGCTTGTGCAGGTTGGCCTGGAGCGCGGCGCGCAGCACCGAGGCGGTGCCCTCGGGGCGCAGCGCGAGCTCGTCGCCGCCCTTGGTGGTGAGGTTGTACATCTCCTTGGTGACGATGTCGGTGGACTCGCCGACGCCGCGGGAGAACAGCTTCACGTCCTCGAAGACCGGGGTCTCGACGTAGCCGTAGCCGGCCCGGCGGGCGGGCGCGGCGATGCGCTCGCGGATCGCCAGGAAGGTCGCGGAGCTGGGGGGCAGCAGGTCGTAGGTGCCCTTGGGGGCGGTGAAGGTGCTCAACTTCTCTTCCGTCACATTCCTCGTCGCGGGAAAGCCGGGGCGCCGGCCGCCCCCGCTGCCTGTCGGAGGTAGGGGTTGGTGGCGCGCTCGCGGCCGATGGTGGTCTGACCGCCGTGGCCGGAGAGGACCACGGTGGAGTCGTCGAGGGGCAGGCACACCCGGGCCAGCGAGTCCATGATCGCTCCGCTGTCCCCGCCCGGGAGGTCGGTACGCCCGATGGAGCCGGCGAACAGCAGGTCGCCCGAGAACAGCACCGGGGGGAGGTCCTCGGCACCGGGCGTCCGGAAGGTCACCGACCCCTTGGTATGGCCCGGGGCGTGGTCCACGGTGAGGCTCAGGCCGGCCAGCTCCAGCACGCTGCCGTCGGTCAGCTCGCGCACGTCGTCGGGCTCACCGACGGTGAGCTCGCCCATCAGCTGGGTGCCCAGGGAGCGGCCGAGCGCCTTCTCCGGGTCGGACATCATGTACCGGTCCTCGGGGTGGATCCAGGCCGGGACGCCGCGGGCGCCGCAGACCGGGACCACCGAGGCCACGTGGTCGATGTGGCCGTGGGTGAGCAGCACGGCGACGGGCTTCAGCCGGTGCTCGCGGAGCAGTTCCTCGACGCCGTGCGCCGCCTGGTGGCCCGGATCGACGATGATGCACTCCTCGCCCGCCGCGGGAGCGACCAGGTAGCAGTTGGTGCCCCAGGCTCCAGCGGGGAATCCGGCGATGAACACGCGCGTCCTTCGGGTGTGCGGCGGTCGGCTGCGGCGCCTACCAGTGGTGATGCGGCCAGTGATGATTCAGGTGCAGCCTACCGGCGCTCCGGGTCCGGTTGCGAACCAGACAAGGGTGGCGGAGCGGCGCCGCCTGACAGGTTCACCGCGTTCTTACAGGCCCGGTCCCTACACTTGGCCGCCGAGGGATGCGATGATCCGCTCCGGAATCCGTCCACTTTTCCCGCACATGCGTAGGAGACACGGCCCGTGGTCAGCAGCGAACAGCGGCGGCGGCAGCTCGCCCGCGACAAGTACGAGCGCCAGATGGAACGCCGGGTCGCGGCCGCGGCCGCGCGCAAGCGCCGCAACACGATCCTGGGCGCCTCGCTCGCCGTGGTGGTGCTGGCCGGCGGCGGCACGCTGATCGCCACCGGCGCGTTCAGCTCGGACGACAAGGGCGACAAGAAGGCCTCGGCCGCGAACACCCCCCAGGCGGCGCCGACCTCCACCGACGAGCCCACCACCCCGACCCGCAAGCCGGTCGAGGGCTGCGCCGCCCCGGCGCCGGGCGCGCCCAACGGCAAGCAGTGGCAGGCCGAGCCGGCCATGACGATCGACCCGAGCGGTTCGTACGCCATGACGCTGGACACCAACTGCGGCAAGGTGACGGTGGCGCTGGACGCTGCCAAGGCCCCGCACACCGTGAACTCCTTCGCCTTCCTGGCCGGCGAGCAGTACTTCGACCACACCAAGTGCCACCGGCTCACCACCGACGGCATCTTCGTGCTCCAGTGCGGCGACCCGACCGCCAGCGCGACCGTCCCCGGCGGCACCGGCGGCCCCGGCTACAAGTTCGCGGACGAGAACCTGACCGGCGCCACCTACCCGGCCGGCACCGTGGCGATGGCCAACTCCGGCGCCGGCACCAACGGGAGTCAGTTCTTCCTGGTCTACAAGGACACCAAGCTGCCGCCGAACTACACCCCGTTCGGCAAGATCACCGGCGGTCTGGACGTGGTGCAGAAGATCGCCGCCGCGGGCACCCTGGAGGGCGCCCCTGACGGCCACCCGATGGCCGACGTCACCTTCAACTCCGTTACGGTGGCGAAGGGTTGACCGACCCCGGGGTCGTCCGTGAGCGGCCGGCGCGCCGCCCCGGCACGGCCCCGGCCCGAAATCGCCCGGCCCGGATGCGGACAGCACCGGTCCCGGTCGCCTATGTTGGCGTTGTATAGGGTGCCCGGACCCGCCTAGCCGTCACCCTCGGCAGCAAGGCACGGCGGACGGGGACGGCGGACTCTTTCGGTCCGTCGCACATCAACTGTGGACGACGGACGCGCGCCGCCCCGGCGCGGGCGCGACGTCATGTGGAGGACGCGCTATGAGCAGCGACCCGTGGGGCCGTGTGGACGAGCAGGGCACGGTCTACGTCAGGACGGCCGACGGTGAACGCGTCGTCGGTTCCTGGCAGGCCGGCTCGCCCGAGGAGGCCCTCGCCTACTTCGAGCGCAAGTACCAGGGCATCGAGGTGGAGATCGGCCTGCTGGAGAAGCGGGTGCGCACCACCGACCTGGCCGCCAAGGACGCCCAGGCCGCGCTGGAGCACCTGCGCGCCCAGGTGGTCGAGGGGCACGCGGTCGGTGACCTGGAGTCCCTGGCCAAGCGGCTGGACACGCTCACCGGCGAGATCGAGAGCCGGCGTGAGGAGCGCAAGGCCGCCCGCGCCAAGGCCCAGGACGAGGCCCGCTCGGCCAAGGAAGCCCTGGTCACCGAGGCCGAGCAGCTCGCCGAGTCCACCCAGTGGCGGGAGGCCGGGGACCGGCTGCGCGCCCTGGTGGACACCTGGAAGGGCCTGCCGCGGCTGGACCGCAAGAGCGACGACGAACTGTGGCACCGCTTCTCGCACGCCCGCTCGGTCTTCTCCAAGCACCGCAAGGCGCACTTCGCCACCCTGGACGCCGAGCGCGAGAAGGCCCGGCAGACCAAGGAGTCGCTGGTCACCGAGGCCGAGGCGCTGTCCTCGTCCACGGACTGGGGCAGCACCGCGGCCGCCTACCGCGACCTGATGGCGCGCTGGAAGGCCGCCGGCCGGGCCCAGCGGGACATCGAGGACGAGCTGTGGGCGCGGTTCCGCGGTGCCCAGGACGTCTTCTTCCAGGCCCGCTCCGCGGTGTTCAGCGAGCGGGACGCCGAGCAGGTGGAGAACCAGAAGCTCAAGGAGGCGCTGGCCGCCGAGGCCGAGGCGATCCTGCCGTTCACCGACCTCAAGGCCGCCAAGGCCGCGCTGCGCGAGGTCAACGAGCGCTGGGAGGCGATCGGGCACGTGCCGCGCGAGGTCCGTCCGAAGCTGGACGGCCGGCTGAACACGGTCGAGCGGGCCATCCGCGAGGCCGAGGACGCCGAGTGGAAGCGCTCGAACCCGGAGGCCAAGGCCCGCGCGGCCGGCATGGTGGGCCTGTTCGAGGCGAAGGCCGACAAGATCCAGGCCGACCTGGACAAGGCCCGCGCGGCCGGCAACGCCTCCAGGATCGCCAAGCTGGAGTCCGAGCTGTCCGGTGTGCGGACGCTGCTGGAGCAGGCGCAGAGGAGCCAGGAGGAGTTCAGCGGCTGATCGCCTCGGCGCGCTGGACGACGAAGGCCCCCGGGAGCGATCCCGGGGGCCTTTCGCGCGTACCCGTCGCGGGCGGAGAGCCCGGCTACTTGCGGGCGGAGGTGACCCGGTAGACGTCGTACACGCCCTCGACGCCGCGCACCGCCTTGAGCACGTGGCCGAGGTGCTTCGGGTCGCCCATCTCGAAGGTGAAGCGGCTCATCGCCACCCGGTCCCTGGAGGTCTGCACCGCCGCCGACAGGATGTTGACGTGCTGGTCGGAGAGCACCCGGGTGACGTCCGAGAGCAGCCTGGAGCGGTCCAGCGCCTCGACCTGGATGGCCACCAGGAAGACCGAGGACTGGGTGGCCGCCCACTCGACGTCGATCATCCGCTCCGGCTGCTGGTTCAGCGCCTCCACGTTGACGCAGTCGGCGCGGTGCACCGAGACGCCGTTGCCGCGGGTCACGAAGCCGACGATCGGGTCGCCCGGCACCGGGGTGCAGCAGCGGGAGAGCTTGACCCAGACGTCCTCGACGCCCTTGACGATCACGCCGGGGTCGCCCTTGGCCCGGCGGCGCACCGCGCGGCGGTTGTCGTGGGTCGGGGTGGCGGTCTCCGCCAGGTCCTCGGTCGCGCCCTCCTCGCCGCCGAGCGCCTGGACCAGCTTCTGCACGATGTTCGGCGCGGCGACGTGGCCCTCGCCGATCGCCGCGTAGAGCGAGGAGATGTCGGGGTAGCGCATCTCGTGGGCCAGGGTGACCAGCGAGTCGCCGGTCAGGATCCGCTGGATCGGCAGGCCCTGCTTGCGCATCGCCCGGACGATCGCCTCCTTGCCGTGCTCGATCGCCTCCTCGCGGCGCTCCTTGGAGAACCAGGCGCGGATCTTGTTGCGGGCGCGGGGTGACTTGACGAAGCCCAGCCAGTCCCTGGACGGTCCCGCGTTCTCCGCCTTGGAGGTGAAGACCTCGACGGTGTCGCCGTTCTCCAGGGTCGACTCCAGCGGCACCAGCCGCCCGTTGACCCTGGCGCCTATCGTCCGGTAGCCGACCTCGGTGTGCACCGCGAAGGCGAAGTCGACCGGGGTCGCCCCGGCCGGCAGGGCTATCACGTCGCCCTTGGGGGTGAAGACGAAGACCTCGTTGCTGGCCAGGTCGAAGCGGAGCGACTCCAGGAACTCGCCCGGGTCCGCGGTCTCCTTCTGCCAGTCCAGCAGCTGCCGCAGCCAGGCCATCTCGTTGACGGCGCCGGCCTTGTCGTCCTTGCGGACCTGGGTCGGGGTGTCGGTGCGGACCTTGGAGGCCCCGGCGACAGCGCGCTGCTTGTACTTCCAGTGCGCGGCGATGCCGTACTCGGCCCGCCGGTGCATGTCGAAGGTGCGGATCTGGAGCTCGACCGGCTTGCCCCCGGGGCCGATCACCGTGGTGTGCAGCGACTGGTACATGTTGAACTTGGGCATCGCGATGTAGTCCTTGAACCGCCCCGGCACCGGGTTCCACCGCGCGTGGATGGTGCCCAGCGCCGCGTAGCAGTCGCGGACGGTGTCGACCAGGACCCGGATGCCCACCAGGTCGTAGATCTCGGCGAAGTCCCGGCCCCGGACGATCATCTTCTGGTAGACCGAGTAGTAGTGCTTCGGCCGGCCGGTGACGGAGGCGGTGATCCGGGCGCCCCGCAGGTCCGCCTGGACCTGGTCGATGACGGTCGCCAGGTACTCGTCCCGCTTGGGGGCGCGCTCGGCGACCAGCCGGACGATCTCGTCGTACATCTTGGGGTAGAGGATCGCGAAGGCGAGGTCCTCCAGCTCCCACTTGATGGTGTTCATGCCCAGCCGGTGCGCCAGCGGGGCGTAGATCTCCAGCGTCTCGCGGGCCTTCTTCTCCTGCTTCTCCCGCTTGAGGTAGCGCATCGTGCGCATGTTGTGCAGCCGGTCGGCCAGCTTGATCACCAGGACCCGCGGGTCCTTGGCCATCGCCACGACCATCTTGCGGACGGTCTCGGCCTGCGCGGCCTCGCCGAACTTGACCCGGTCCAGCTTGGTGACGCCGTCCACCAGCAGGGCCACCGAGTCGCCGAAGTCCTTGCGCAGGGTCTCCAGGCCGTAGTCGGTGTCCTCCACGGTGTCGTGCAGCAGCCCGGCCATCAGCGTCGCGGCGTCCATGCCGAGCTCGGCCAGGATCGTCGCGACGGCCAGCGGGTGGGTGATGTACGGGTCGCCGCTCTTGCGCTTCTGCCCGCGGTGCCACTTCTCGGCCACCGCGTAGGCGCGCTCGATGTCCCGCAGCAGCGCCGGGTCGGCCTTGGGGTCGTTGGCCCGGATCGAGCGGAACAGCGGCTCCAGGACGGGGTTGAGCACGCTGGTGCGCTGGCCGCCGAGGCGGGCCAGCCGTGCCCGCATGCCGCCGGTGGAGCCGCGGCCGGAGGGGCCGAGCGAACGCGAGGAGGTCGGCGCCGGGCGTACCGGGGTGGCCCCCGAGGGCGTGGGACGGTCTTCGGGGG
Organism: Kitasatospora sp. NPDC091335; assembly: GCF_044757205.1. Taxonomy (NCBI): domain Bacteria; kingdom Bacillati; phylum Actinomycetota; class Actinomycetes; order Kitasatosporales; family Streptomycetaceae; genus Kitasatospora; species Kitasatospora sp. NPDC091335. The sequence continues at coordinate 136,047 of NZ_JBIVUM010000010.1, forward strand.
CGGCCGCTGGGGCCGTGGGCACAACCTCGTCGGGCAAGGACAACTCCTGGGGCACCGGGGCCGGCCCCTGCCGAGACCCGAACGGTCGGGTACAACCGGGAGGGGATGAATCTTCATGGTACCGAGCCGGGCGCCCCGGTGTTCATCCGGCCGGGCCAGGAAACGGGAGGACGGCGGTCGGATGTTCCGACCGCCGTCCTCCCGACAGGTCCCTCAGACCGTGACCAGCGTCTCCAGCGGAGCGCCGTCGAGGTGCCCGGCCAGCCGCTCGCGGCCGTCCAGGAAGCCCAGCTCCATCAGCACCACGACGCCCGCCAGCTCGGCCCCGGCCTCCTTCACCAGGTCCAGCGAGGCACCGATGGTGCCGCCGGTGGCCAGCACGTCGTCCACCACCAGCACCCGCTCACCGGGCGCGAAGGCGTCGCACTGCACCTCCAGCGTCGCCGAGCCGTACTCCAGCTCGTACGAGCGCCGGAACACCTCGCCGGGCAGCTTGCCCTGCTTGCGGATCGGCACGAAGCCGAGCCCGGCCGCGAAGGCCGCCGGGGCCGCCAGCACGAAGCCGCGCGCCTCCAGGCCCACCACCTTGGTCGCACCGAGTTCCTTCGCCCGGTCCGCCAGCGCCCTGGTGAGGGCGCCGAAGGCCTCGGCGTCGGCGAGCAGCGGCGCGATGTCCTTGAACAGCACGCCCGGCTTCGGGTAGTCCCGGACGTCCCGGATCCGGCTGTTCAGCAGCTCGGCCAGTGCGGTGTCGGCGGTGGTCACGGTGGTGTCCTTCACGGTCTGGTGGTGCCTCGCGGTCGTGGTCGGGCTCAGCGCTTGGTGGACGGACGGCCCTTGGCACGCGTGCCGGCCGAGCCGCGCTGTCCGACCATACCCGCGGGCTGCTCCTCGCCCGTCAGGTCCTCGTCCGCCCCGGTGGCGGCCTCGGCCTTGGCGGCCGCGGCCCGGTGCTGGAGGACCCGCTTGCGCAGCGCCTTCATCTCCGGCTGCTCCTCCTTGAGCTGCGCCAGCAGCGGGGTGGCGACGCAGATCGAGGAGTAGGCACCGGCCGCGAGACCGATGAACAGCGCGAGCGAGATGTCGTTCAGGGTGCCGGCGCCCAGGAAGCCGCCGCCGATGAACAGCAGCGCGGCGACCGGCAGCAGCGCCACCACGGTGGTGTTGAGCGAGCGCACCAGGGTCTGGTTGAGGCCCGCGTTGGCGGCCTCGCTGTAGGTGCGCCGGTTCTGCTTGGTGAGGTCCTTGGTGTTCTCCTTCACGGTGTCGAAGACGACGACCGTGTCGTAGAGCGAGTACCCGAGGATGGTCAGGAAGCCGATCACCGTACCCGGGGTGACCTCGAAGCCCACCAGGGCGTACACCCCGATGGTGATCAGGAGGTCGTGGATGAGGGCGACCAGGGCGGACACCGCCATCCGCCACTCGAAGGCGATCGCCAGGTAGACCGTCACCAGGACCATGAAGACGATCAGACCGGTGAGCGCCTTCTGGGAGATCTGCTTGCCCCAGCTGGGGCCGATCACCTGGGCCTCGACGGTGTCCAGCGGCACGCCGAGCTTCTGCGAGAGCTCGGAGCGGATCTGGTCCGAGCTCTTCGTCTCCTCGGTGCTGACCTGGATGCGGATCTTGCCGTTGTCGGTCGACTGCACCAGCGGGTGCGAGGCGACGACCCCGTCAGCGGTGTCCTGCGCCTGGGAGACCGTCAGGCCGGGCTTGGACACGGTGTAGACCGAGCCGCCCTTGAACTCGATGCCCAGGTGCAGGCCCATGGCCAGACCGATCGCCGCGACCAGGACGATCACGCCGGAGATGGAGTACCAGAGCTTGCGGCGTCCGACGAAGTCGAAGCTGACTTCACCCTGGTAGAGCCGGTGACCCAGGTTGGAGAAGCGTGACACGGTGTCAGGCCTCCTTCACGGCGGAAGAGGAGGGGCTACGGCGACGGCTGCTGCGCAGCGGCGGGCGGGCGCCCAGCCGCTTCGGGTCCAGACCGGACCACGGGTGGCCTTCCAGGAAGAACTTCCGGCGGGCCAGCAGCGTGATCATCGGCTTGGTGAAGAGGAAGATCACCACGACGTCGAGCGCCGTGGTCAGACCCAGGGTGAACGCGAAGCCCTGGACCTTGCCGACCGAGACCACGTAGAGCACGGCGGCACAGAGGAAGGACACGAAGTCCGAGACCAGGATGGTGCGCCGGGCGCGCGGCCAGGCCCGCTGGACCGCCGGGCGCAGCGGGGCGCCCTCGCGGACCTCGTCGCGGATGCGCTCGAAGTACACGATGAAGGAGTCGGCGGTGATGCCGATCGCGACGATCGCACCGCAGACCGCCGGCAGGTTCAGCGCGAAGCCGATCGCGTTGCCGAGCAGGCTCATGATCGAGTAGGTCAGGGCCGCCGAGACGAGCAGACCGGCGATCGAGACCAGGCCGAGGCCGCGGTAGTAGATCAGCGAGTAGGCGACCACCAGCACCATGCCGATCAGGCCGGCGACCAGGCCGGCCTTGAGCTGGTCGCTGCCGAGCGCTGGGGAGACGGTGGTGATGTCGCTCTTGCTGAACTCCAGCGGCAGCGCGCCGTAGCCCAGCACGTTGGCGAGGTCCTGCGCCTCGGCCTGCTTGAACTGGCCGGTGATGACCGCGCTGCCGCCCGGGATCGGTCCGTTGACCTGCGGGTGGGAGACGACCTGGTTGTCCAGCACGATGGCGAACTGGTTGGTCGGCGGGGCCTGGCTGGCCAGCTGGCCGGTGACCTTGGAGAAGGCGTCGGTGCCGGCACCGTTGAACTGGAGCTGGACCTGCCAGCCGGCGCCGGTCTGGGTGTCGATGCCGGCCTGGGCCTTCTCGACGTCCGAGCCCTTCACGGCCACGGGGCCGAGGGCGAGCTTCTCGTAGTAGCCCTTCTCGTCCTTCTGGGAGCAGGCGACGACGGCCTTGTCATCGGCGCCGGTCTGGGCGGCGCGGACCTCGGGCTTGGAGCAGTCCAGGGCGGCGAACGCGGCGGTGAGCTCGGGCGGCACGGTGCCCTGGGTCATCGCGGCGGTGAGGTCGGCGGCGCTCGGCGGGGTGGCCGGGGCCGTCGGGGCCGCGCTGCCGGGGGCGGACGGCGCGGCGCTCGCGGCGGCGGACGGGCTGGAGCCCTCGGCGGCCAGCGCCTCGCTCTCGGCGCGGCCCTGCTTGGTGGCGCTCGCGGACGGGGTACCGGTCGTGGCGCCGGCGGACGGGGTCGCCGCGGGGGTGCCGGTGGCGCCGGCGGACGGGGTGCCGGTGGGCTCCGGAGCGGTGACGCCGCTGGGCGCCACGGCCAGGACCGGACGGAAGAACAGCTTCGCGGTGGTACCGACCTGGTCCGCCGCGTTCTGCCGGTCGCCGCCCTTGGGGATGTTCACGATGATCGTGTCCGAGCCCTGGGTCTGGACCTCCGCCTCCGAGACACCCATCCCGTTGACGCGACGCTCGATGATCCCGACGGCGGTGTCCATGTTGGACTTGCTGAGCGCCTTGGGATCGGTCGACTTCGCGGTCAGCGTGATGCTGGTGCCACCGGCGAGGTCGATCCCGAGCCGGGGCTTGGTGGTGCCCGTCCCGAACATGAGGGCGACCAGTCCGACGGTGACGACCAGGATGAGGGCCAGCGCCCGCCCTGGGTAGCCGTCGCGCGGGCGCGACTTGGGTGTTGCCACCTTGCTCGTTTCTCCCTGTCCATGCCACTTCCCCGGCCGTACCCCCGGCCTGCGCATGGCAGGACGGGGGTACGGCGGTTGTGCGGCCCTGAGATCCTGTGGGCTCGCGGCACTGCGCCGCGCGGCCGGGCGGGTTGCCCGGCCGTACTACTTGCTCGCGGGAGCCCCGCCCTCGGCATCGCCCTTCGCGGCGCTGTCCTTGGTGAGCGTCAGCGGCTTGTCCTCGGCCGGCTCGGCGTCGGCCGGCTCGGCCTCCTCGGCCTCCGGCTCGGGCAGCTCGTCATCCGCGGGGCGGCCGTTGATGATCGCGTCGTACTCCTGGGGGTCCAGGACGGCCGCGATGGCGCTCTTGGTGAAGTGGGTGACCACGCCGGGCGCGATCTCCAGCTCGATGGTCTCCTCGTTGACCGCCTTCACCTGGGCATACAGGCCGCCGATGGTGCGCACCCCCGCCCCGGGCTCCAGCGAGGTCTGCATCTGCTGCTGCTGCTGCTGGCGCTTCTTCTGCGACCGGAACATGAGCACGATCGCGATGATCGGGAGGAGAAGGATGATGAGGTTCACTGCAGCCAGGGTCCTTTACGGGCCGCCGGCCGGCGGCCTGTGTGGTATTGGTCGGCCCGTCAGGTGAGAGGGGCGGTCCGGCGGAGTCTAGGCGACCCCGAATCGATCGGACAACGCCAAGCATCGCATCATGCCGCCGAAAGTGGCGAGCCTCCTCCTGCACGGATTCCCCGGACCTCGTTCCGGGCTCCTCCCTGTGCCGACAGGGAAGCACCGGGCGGGAACCGACCGGGCCGAGTCACCCGTTCAGCCGATGGCGGTCAACTCTCGTCTGCCGGGAACAGCTCCGACTGGGCCGGGACGCCTCCCCGAGTGGTCTGGACCGGGTGGGTCTGCGCCGGTGGAGTCAGGCCGAGGTGCTGCCAGGCGGCGGCGGTGGCGATCCGACCGCGCGGGGTCCTGGCGAGCAGGCCCTCGCGGACCAGGAACGGCTCGGCGACCTCCTCGACCGTCTCGGACTCCTCCCCCACGGCGACCGCGAGTGTCGACAAACCGACCGGGCCGCCGCCGAACAGCCGCAGCAGCGCGCCCAGCACCGCGCGGTCCAGCCGGTCCAGACCGCGGGCGTCCACCTCGTAGACGTCCAGCGCCTGGGCGGCGATCTCCACGGTGACCACCCCGTCGTGCCTGACCTGGGCGTAGTCCCGGACCCGGCGCAGCAGCCGGTTGGCGATGCGCGGCGTGCCGCGCGAGCGCCCGGCGATCTCGGCCGCGCCGGCCGGGTCTATCTCCACGTCCAGCAGCGCGGCCGAGCGGTGCACCACCCGCTGGAGCTCGGCCGGGGCGTAGAACTCCATGTGCCCGGTGAAGCCGAAGCGGTCGCGCAGCGGGGGCGGCAGCAGGCCGGCCCTGGTGGTGGCACCGACCAGGGTGAAGGGCGGCAGCTCCAGCGGGATGGCGGTGGCGCCCGGCCCCTTGCCGACGATCACGTCGACCCTGAAGTCCTCCATCGCCATGTAGAGCATCTCCTCGGCCGGCCGGGACATCCGGTGGATCTCGTCGAGGAAGAGCACCTCACCCTCGGTGAGCGAGGAGAGGATCGCCGCGAGGTCCCCCGCGTGCTGGATGGCCGGGCCCGAGGTGATCCGGATCGGCGCGCCCAGCTCGGCGGCGATGATCATGGAGAGGGTGGTCTTGCCGAGTCCGGGCGGCCCGCTCAGCAGCACGTGGTCGGGCGCGCTGCCGCGCTTGCGGGCGGCCTGGAGCACCAGCGACAGCTGCTCGCGCACCCGCTCCTGGCCGATGAACTCGTCCAGCAGCTTGGGGCGCAGCGCCGCCTCCACCGCCTGGTCCTCACCGTCGGCGGCAGCCGTGACCAGCCGGTCGGCGGGTTCCGGGTCGTACATCGTCGCGGGCTCCAGAGTCTCCGGTGTCGACAAAGGGACAGATCGTCAGATGGGTCAGCGGGCGCGGTTGAGGCCGCGCAGGGCGAGCCTGAGCAGGGCGCCGACGTCCGGCGCCGCCTGGGCCTCGGCCTCCGGGGTGACGGCGGCGACCGCCTCGTCCGCCTCGCGCGGGGCGTAGCCGAGACCGGTCAGCGCGGAGTGCAGTTGCTCGCTCCACGGTGCCGGGCCGGCGGCGATCGGCTTCTGCGCCGGGACGGCGCCGTGCGGGGCGCCGAGCTTGTCCTTGTACTCCAGCAGCAGCTTGGCCGCCTTCGCCTTGCCGATGCCCGGCACGGCGACCAGTGCCTTCTCGTCGCCGCCCGCGATCGCCGCGCGCAGCGCGTCGGGGCTGTGCACGCCGAGGATCGCCTGCGCCAGCTTGGGGCCGACGCCGGGCGCGGCCTGGAGGATTTCGAACACGGCGCGCTCGTCGTCGTCCGCGAAGCCGAACAGGGTCAGCGAGTCCTCCCTGACCACCAGCGAGGTGGCCAGCCGGGCGGGCTCCCCCAGCCGCAGCCCGGCCAGGGTGTTCGGGGTGCACTGCACGGCCATGCCGACCCCGCCGACCTCGACCACCGCGAGCCCGGAGGAGATGGCCGCCACGGGCCCCTGCACGAAGGCGATCATCGGACGGTGCCTCTCACGGAAGTGGTACGGGGGCTGGTGCGGGAGGTGGTGCGGGCGGCCTGCACCGCGGCCTCCAGCCGGTTGGTGGCCCCGCCGCGCCAGATGTGGCAGATGGCCAGCGCCAGCGCGTCGGCGGCGTCGGCGGGCTTGGGCGGTGCGTCCAGCCGCAGCAGGCGCTGCACCATGGCGGTGACCTGCGCCTTGTCGGCCCGGCCCGAGCCGGTGACGGCGGCCTTGACCTCACTGGGGGTGTGCAGGGTGACGGGGATGCCGCGCCGGGTGGCGCAGAGCATCGCGACCGCGCTGGCCTGGGCGGTGCCCATCACGGTGCGCACGTTGTGCTGGGCGAAGACCCGCTCGACGGCGACCAGGTCGGGCCGGTGCTCGTCCAGCCAGGCCTCGATGCCCTGCTCGACCAGCAGCAGCCGCTGCCCGATCCCGGCGTCGGCGGGGGTGCGCACCACGCCGACCCCGGCCATCCGCAGCGGCCGGCCCGGCGCGCCCTCGACCACGCCGACCCCGCACCTGGTCAGCCCCGGGTCCACGCCCAGTACCCGTACCACTCGTCCCGTCTCCCTGCTGCTCGCCACGAAGGACCTCCGCAGGCTACCGCCCGGGTCCGACAACCCCACCGACGACACCGGCCCGGTGGTCCAGGGACCACCGGGCCGGGCAGTGAGAACGGTCACTCGCCGTCGATCGACCGAAGGCGTGTCACTCGGCGTCGAGCTGCGCGCCGACCTCGTCGGAGATGTCGAAGTTGGCGAAGACGTTCTGCACGTCGTCGCTGTCCTCCAGCGCGTCGATCAGCTTGAGGATCTTGCGGGCGCCGTCGACGTCCAGCTCGACCTGCATGCTGGGGAGGAAGTTCGCCTCGGCCGAGTCGTAGTCGACGCCGGCGTCGACCAGCGCGGTGCGCACGGCGACCATCTTCGAGGCCTCGGAGACGATCTCGAACGAGTCGCCGAGGTCGTTGATCTCCTCCGGCTCCTGGTCCAGGACGACCTCGAAGAGCTTGTCCTCGTCCACGCCGTCGGACTTGGGGACGACGACGACGCCCTTGCGGTTGAACAGGTACGACACCGAGCCCGGGTCTGCCATCGAGCCGCCGTTGCGGGTCATCGCGACGCGCACGTCGGAGGCGGCGCGGTTGCGGTTGTCGGTGAGGCACTCGATCAGAACCGCGACGCCGTTCGGGCCGTAGCCCTCGTACATGATGGTCTGGTAGTCGGCGCCGCCGGCCTCCAGGCCGCCACCGCGCTTGACGGCGCGGTTGATGTTGTCGATCGGGACCGAGCTCTTCTTCGCCTTCTGGATGGCGTCGTAGAGGGTCGGGTTTCCCTGCGGGTCGGGACCGCCGGTGCGCGCAGCCACCTCGATGTTCTTGATCATCTTGGCGAAGAGCTTGCCGCGCTTGGCGTCGATCACGGCCTTCTTGTGCTTGGTGGTAGCCCACTTAGAGTGGCCGGACATCGCCAGCTCCTTTACGTCGCCAAAGGGAAATGAACAGATGAGATCTTACCGGTGTCGTCACCGGTGGGGCGCACACAGTCAGCGCGCGGCCGACACGGTCAGTGCGCGGCCCCGGCGAGGTGCTCCTCGACCATCCGCACGAAGTACGCGTGCACCCGGTGGTCGCCGGTCAGCTCCGGGTGGAACGAGGTGGCCAGCAGGTTTCCCTGACGCACCGCGACGATCCGGCTCTCCGGGCCGTCCGCGGCGGGCAGCTCGGCCAGCACCTTGACGCCGGCGCCGACCGCCTCGACCCAGGGGGCGCGGATGAAGACGCCGTGCACCGGCTCCTCGTCCAGGCCCGCGAACTCGACCCCGGACTCGAAGGACTCGTTCTGGCGGCCGAAGGCGTTGCGGCGCACCGTCATGTCGATGCCGCCGACGGTCTCCTGGTCGTCGCGGCCGTCCAGGATCTTGTCCGCCAGCATGATCATGCCCGCGCAGGTGCCGTAGACCGGCATCCCGGCCGCGACCCGCTCGCGCACCGGGTCCATCACGCCGAACAGCAGCGCCAGCTTGGACATCGTGGTGGACTCCCCGCCGGGGATCACCAGCGCGTCGACCTCGGCCAGCTCCTCGGCGCGGCGCACCGGACGGGCGAGCGCGTCGGCCTCGGCCAGCGCCACCAGGTGCTCTCGGACGTCGCCCTGGAGGGCGAGGACGCCGATGACAGGAGTGCTCACGGTCTTCAACCTCAATCGATCGTTACGACGGACTACGTGGCGCGGCCCGCCGCGCGCCGAAGCGCTGCGGCGGGCCGGCTCAGGGGGTGGTGACTACCAGCCGCGGTTGGCGTAGCGCTCGGTCTCCGGCAGGGTGTCGCAGTTGATGCCGACCATGGCCTCGCCCAGGTTGCGGGAGGCGTCCGCGATGATCTTCGGGTCGTCGAAGAAGGTGGTGGCCTTCACGATGGCGGCCGCGCGCTTGGCCGGGTCGCCCGACTTGAAGATGCCGGAGCCGACGAAGACGCCCTCGGCACCCAGCTGGCGCATCAGCGCGGCGTCGGCCGGGGTGGCCACGCCACCGGCGGAGAACAGCACCACCGGCAGCTTGCCGAGCTCGGCGACCTCCTTGACGAGCTCGTACGGGGCGCGCAGCTCCTTGGCCGCGGCGAACAGCTCGTTGTTGTCCAGGACGCGCAGCTTGCCGATCTCGTTCTTGATCTGGCGCAGGTGGCGGACCGCCTCGACGACGTTGCCGGTGCCGGCCTCGCCCTTCGAGCGGATCATGGCCGCGCCCTCGGCGATGCGGCGCAGGGCCTCGCCCAGGTTGGTGGCGCCGCAGACGAAGGGGGTGGTGAACGCCCACTTGTCCGAGTGGTTGACCTCGTCGGCCGGGGTCAGCACCTCGGACTCGTCGATGTAGTCGACACCCAGCGACTGGAGCACCTGGGCCTCGACGAAGTGACCGATGCGGGACTTGGCCATCACCGGGATGGAGACCGCCTCGATGATCTCCTCGATCATGTTCGGGTCGGACATGCGGGCCACGCCGCCGTCCTTGCGGATGTCCGCCGGAACCCGCTCCAGGGCCATGACGGCCACCGCTCCGGCATCCTCGGCGATCTTGGCCTGCTCGGCGTTGACCACGTCCATGATCACACCGCCCTTGAGCTGCTCGGCCATGCCCCGCTTGACCCGGGCGGTGCCGATCTGCGGCTGGTCTGCGGTGGTGGGGGTGGTGGACACGTGAGACCTCACTCGAAATGAACCAGTGCTATCGCCCTATGGTAGGCAGACCCGATCGCGCCTCCATGCGCCACCAAGTCCAGCCAGGACGACGGGACACGACAAACGGGCCGTATCCGGGGGACACCCTAAGCAGGCGATCCCTCGGGCGTAAGAGCGGGCGGCGGAGCATCGTCCATCTCGAACGCCAACGGGAACGGCGCCTTCCCCGCCAGCCGGAAGTAACGCACCAGCCGGTGCTCCCGCACCGCCCGCGCCGCCCGGACCGCGTCGTTGTGGAACCGGCGGGCCATCGGCACCCGCCGCGCCGCGGCCGTCAGATCACGAACCGTGTCCTCGCCGCCCGGCTCGGCCACCAGCGCCGCCACCTGCTCCGGCTCCTCGAACACCGCCCGCAGCGCCAGGCTCAGCTGGCTCTCCGCCACCTCGCGCTGTTCGTCCTCGGCCTGCCGGGCCGCGTGTGCCGCGTCCAGCAGCAGCAGCGAGGCCGCCGGATCCAGCAGCGAGGACGTCGCCAGCTCCATCGCCACCGAGGCCCGGCGGACCAGCTGCGCGTCCAGCGCCGCCCGCGCGGCGTCGATCCGGGCGTGCAGCCGGTCCAGGCGCCCTGCCGTCCAACTCAGGTACATGCCGAACAGCACCACGGCCACGCCGGCCCAGATCCAGGTAGTCACGAGCCGCTACGTTACCGGGTGTCACCGGTTCAGCCCCGGGCGGTCGCGTTCCGGTAGCTCTCCCGGTCGATGTCCGCGATGTTCACCGCCGTGAACAGCCGGGTCCCCGGCTCCGGCCGGACGTACTCGGCCAGCAGCGCCAGCACGCCCTCGCTCAGCGCCGCCTTCGCCTCCGGCGTACGGCCCGGGAAGAGCTGGAACTCGACGTACACCTGGGCGTCGTCGGCGATCCCGCCGGTGCCGACCAGCAGCATCTCGCTCTGCCGGAACACCGTCCGGCAGGAGTCCGGCTTCGCGCCGATGGTCCTCTCCGCCAGCTCGTTGATCGCCAGGCCCAGGCCCCTGCGGTCGAAGGTGCCGGCCAGCCGGGCCGAGTAGTCGACGGAAATCTGCGGCATCGGAGGCCCCCATGCGGTGAAGCGGTACGGTCGCCCGACCCTAACCCGGCCGGCCGCCTGACCTCGCAGGCCCCCGGAGGCCGCCGCCGGGGGGATCAGTCCCTGGCCAGGCCGAACCGGCCGCGCCACCCGTTGCGGACGTCCTCCTCGACCACCGCCGCCTCGCCGGCCGTCACCGTCTCGTACACCGAGAGGATGTCCGCGCCGACCGTCGACCAGTCGAACCGCCGCACGTGCCGCGAGGCCGCCTCCCGCAGCTCCCCCAGCCGCACCGGGTCACCCAGCAGCCGCAGCGCCGTACGGGCCAGCGCGTCCGCGTCCTCCACCGGGAACAGCTCGCCCGCCTCGCCACCGTCCAGCACCTGCTTGAACGCGTCCAGATCGCTCGCCAGCACCGGCGCACCCGCCGACATCGCCTCGACCAGGATGATCCCGAAGCTCTCGCCACCGGTGTTCGGCGCCACGTACAGGTCCACGCTGCGCAGCAGCCTGGCCTTCTCCCGGTCGCTCACCATGCCGAGGAACTCCACCTGGCGGCGCACCTCGGGCGCCAGACCGGAGACCGCCTCCTCCTCGTCGCCCTTGCCCGCCACCAGCAGCCGCACCCCGGGGCGCTCCGCCAGGATCCCCGGCAGCGCCGCCAGCAGTGTCGGCAGGCCCTTGCGCGGCTCGTTGATCCGGCCGATGAAGCCGATCGTGCCCGGCTCCCCCTTCGCCGCGTGGCCCATCCAGCGCTCGTCCGGCTCGGCCCCCGCGAAGAACCCGACGTCCACGCCGTTCGGGATCACCACCGCGTCCCCGCCCAGGTGCTCCACGAGGGTCCGCCGGGCGTACTCCGACACCGCGATCCTGGCCCGCATCTTCTCCAGGCCCGGCTGGAGGATCGGCGAGGCCGCGATCATCACCCGCGAGCGCGGATTGGAGGTGTGGAAGGTCCCCACCATCGGCCCGGTGGCCGACCACGCGGCGAGCATCGACAGGCTCGGCGCGGCCGGCTCGTGCACGTGCAGGATGTCGAAGCGCCCGTCGTGCAGCCACCGCCGCACCCGCGCCGCCGACAGGATCCCGAAGCTCAGCCGCGCCACCGACCCGTTGTACGGCACCGCCACCGACCGCCCCGCCGGGACCACGTACGGCGGCAGCGCCTCGTCGTCCTCGGCCGGCGCCAGCACCGACACCTCGTGCCCCAGGCTGATCAGGTGCTCGGCCAGGTCCCGGATGTGGAACTGCACCCCACCGGGGACGTCCCAGTCGTACGGGCAGACGATGCCGATCTTCACGGGTTCCTCAAGCTCCTTCGGACAAGTCGTGCGGGCGGGCTCCGAACGGGCCCCGGGTCACCGGCCCTAGGCCCCGGAGGCCTCGGCCGCGGGTTCGGGAGCCGCCTGCCCGTGCCCGGGGGCTGCCTCCGCACGCTCCGCGGGCGCCGCCTTCACCGTCTCACGGACCGGCAGGTCGGCCAGCCAGAACTTCTGCAGCATGTGCCAGTCCTGCGGGTGCTCGCGGATGCCCTGCTCCCACACCTCCGCCATCGCCTGGGTCATCGCCCGGGTGCGCTCCTTGCGGTCGCCCTCCTCCGGCACCGGCACCTCGGGGTGGATCATCCCGCGCAGCACCGGGCCGTCGTACCAGAGCGTCACCGGCATCAGCGCCGCCCCGGTCCGCTGGCACAGCGCCGCGGGACCGGCCGGCATCCGGGTCCGCTCACCGAAGAACGACACCTCGATGCCCGCCTCCGACAGGTCCCGGTCCCCCACCAGGCAGACCATCCGGCCCTCGCGCAGCCGCCGCGCCAACGTGCCGATCACGTTCACCGACCCACCGGTCAGCGCCAGGACCTCCATGCCCTGGCCCTCCCGGAACTCCACGAACCGGTCGAACAGCCGCTCCGGCTTCAACCGCTCCGCGACCGTCGTGAACGGGTAGCCCTTCTGTGCCACCCAGGTGCCCGCGAGGTCCCAGTTGCCCATGTGCGGCAGCGCTATCAACGCGCCGCGGCCGGCGTCCAGCTGCGCCCGCAGGTTCTCGAAGCCCTCCACCCGGACGTCCCTGGCCACCCGCTCCCGGCTCCACACCGGCAGCCGGAACGACTCCATCCAGTACCGCAGGTACGAGCGCATCCCGGCCCGGGACAGCTCCCGCATCCCGGCCTCGTCCAGCTCCGGACGGACCCGGCGCAGGTTCGCCTCCAGCTGGAGCACCCGCTTGCCGCGCCTGCGCCACGCGTAGTCCGCCAGCCGATCGAACAGCCCCCGGGCCGCCCGCTCCGGCAGGTGCTTCAGCAGCCCCCACCCCAGCGCGTACGCCCAGTACACCAGTCGGTCCGTCACCGCAGGACGCCCCCCATCAGCTCCCGGCCGCCGCTCGGTCGGCCTCGAACGCCTCCCGGCGCACGGTCAGCATCCGCTGGAACACCGTCACCAGGCTGCCCGCCGCCACCAGCCACAGCGCGACCGGCAGCAGCCACTCCACGTACGGCACACCGAACTTGTGCAGACCCGAGACCCCGGCCGCCACCAGGCCGGCCACCAGCCGCTCGGCCCGCTCCACCAGCCCCGACACGTCACACGGCAGCCCCTGGCTCTCCGCCCGCGCCTTGGTGTACGAGACCACCAGGCCGCTCGCCAGGCAGAAGATCGCCACCGCGCACAGCAGGTCGTTGTCGCCCTTCCCGGCGTACCACATCGCCAGGCCGCCGAAGATCGCGGCGTCCGCGACCCGGTCCAGGGTGGAGTCGAGGAACGCCCCCCACTTGGAGCTGCGGCCCAGCTGGCGGGCCATGTTGCCGTCCACCAGGTCCGAGAAGATGAACAGCGTGATCGTGATGGTGCCCCAGAAGAACTCCCCACGCGGGAAGAACACCAGCGCACCGGCCACCGAACCGGCGGTACCGATCAGCGTCACCGCGTCCGGACTCACGCCCAGACGGATCAGGAACGCGGCGAACGGGGTCAGAACACGTGTGAAGAAGGCACGCGCGTATTTGTTGAGCATGGCCTTCCCAGCCGCTCCGAATCTCCCGGGTACCCGACTGGCGCAGCACACACGACAGACGACCGGACGGATCAGCCCGCCCGGCGCTCCCATCGTAGCCACGCCTGGGACACGCTCCGGCGCACGCACCGCCGGACGGCACCCCGCCACGGCACGCACACGTACGGTCACCGACCGGCCGTACGACACGCGCCACCGCGACACCCGACCTCAGGCGTGCCGCGCGGATCAGCTCGGGTCCGCGGCGTTGGGGCACGCACCTCGCCGCGTTGTCGTCAGTCGCCAATGCTCCGCAGTGACTCCGCCCCCAGCCTTCGGCCGGGAGGTGCCCCCACCTCCGCCTTGCGATGCACGCACCCCAACGCCGCAGCCTCATCCGGCCTCATCCGCGCGGCACGCCTAGACTGCCAAGGACAGCCTCGGCGCCACGGGAGGAGACCCCGATGCCCGACCGCAGCACGGCACGAGCCGGCCAGGCACCCGCCGTCACCGGCCCGAAGGACCTGCGCAACGTCGTCCTCATCGGTTCCAGCGGTGTGGGGAAGACCACCCTCGCCGAATCCCTCGCCCACGCCGCCGGCGCCACCGGCCGAGCCGGCCGCGTCACCGACGGCACCACCGTCTCCGACCACGAGGACATCGAGCACCAGCAGCAGCGCTCCGTCCAGCTCGCGCTCCTCCCCCTCGAATGGAAGGGCGTCAAGATCAACCTGATCGACCCGCCCGGCCACCCCGACTTCGCCGCCGACCTGCGCGCCGCCCTGCACGCCGCCGACGCCGCCGTGTTCGTCGTCTCCGCCCCCGACCCGGTCACCGCCCCCACCCGCGCCCTGTGGCGCGAGTGCGCCGCCGAGGGCATCCCCCGCGCCATCGCCGTCGCCAAGCTCGACCTCGCCCGCACCGGCTTCGACGACATCCTCGCCGCCTGCCACGACGCCTTCGAACTGGGCCCGGACACCCTCCGCCCGCTCTTCCTGCCCGTCCTCCACGACGGACACCCCGACGGCAGCGTCGACCTCCTCACCGGCGACACCTACGGCGACGCCGAACCCCTGCCGGACACCGCCCCCGCCCACGACAGCCTCGTCGAGGCCATCTCCGGCCAGGACGACACCCTCATGGAGCGCTACCTCTCCGGCGACCCCCTCGACACCGACTCCCTCGAAGCCGGACTGCGCCGCGAAGTCCTCGCCTGCGCCCTCCACCCCGCCGTCCCCACCAGCGACAACGGCCTCGGCGCCACCGAACTCCTCGACCTGATCGCCCACACCTTCCCCGACCCCACCGAACGCACCCGCCCCGGCCCCGCGTGCGACCCCGACGCCCCGCTCGCCGCCCAGGTCGTCCGCGTCACCGGCGACGCCTACGTCGGCCGGATCAGCCTGCTGCGCCTGTACGCCGGCACCCTGCGCCCGGACAGCAGGATCCACCTCGCCGGCCCCGCCCACACCGCCGACCAGAACGGCGACGAACGGGTCACCGGCCTCACCAGCCCCTTCGGCAAGCTCCAGCGCCCCGTCCCGCACGCCGTCGCCGGTGACCTCGTCTGCGCCGCCAAACTCACCACCGCCCGGGCCGGCGACACCGTCCACGACCCCGGCCACCCCGTCGCCCTCGACGGCTGGCCCCTCCCCGAGCCCCTGCTCCCGATCGCCGTCGAAGCCCACAGCAAGGCCGACGACGACAAGCTCTCCCAGGCCCTCGCCCGGCTCACCGCCGAGGACCCGGCGCTCCGCCTGGAACAGAACCCCGACACCCACCAGCTCGTCCTCTGGTGCACCGGCGAGGCCCACGCCGAGGTCGTCCTCGACCGCCTCCGCACCCGCCACGGCGTCCACGTCGACACCGTCGAGCCCCGGGTCGCCCTGCGCGAGACCTTCGGCAGCGCCGCCGCAGGGCACGGCCGCCTCGTCAAGCAGTCCGGCGGCCACGGCCAGTACGCCATCTGCGACCTGGAGGTCGAACCGCTCCCGGCCGGCTCCGGCTTCGAGTTCCGGGAACACGTCGTCGGCGGCTCCGTCCCCAAGCACTTCATCCCCTCCGTCGAGAAGGGCGTCCGCGCCCAGCTCGCCAAGGGCGTCACCACCGGGTACCCGCTCGTCGACGTCCGGGTCACCCTCACCGACGGCAAGGCGCACTCCGTCGACTCCTCCGACGCGTCCTTCCAGAACGCCGCCGCACTCGCCCTGCGCGACGCCGCCGGTCACGCCGTCATCCGGCTGCTCGAACCCGTCGCCGCCGTCAGCGTCCTGCTGCCCGACGAGTACCTCGGCGCCGTCCTCGGCGACCTCTCGGCCCGCCGCGGCCGCGTCCTCGGCACCGAGACCGGCTCCGCCGGCCTCACCCTGCTGCGCGCCGAGGTCCCCGAACTCGAACTCGTCCGCTACCCGACCGACCTGCGCTCGCTCACCCACGGCACCGCCGAGTTCTCCCGCGCCTACCTGCGCCACGAACCCATGCCCGCCGCCCTCGCCGAGCGCTACACCGACTGAGGCGCTACTCCGGCCGGACGGCGGGCTTGCGGGCCGGCAGCGCGCAGGCCGCCGTACCCCCCGGCAGCCGGTGCCGGTTGCGCGCCACCCAGCGGTAGGCGAGCCCCGCCAGCGGACGCACCGGCGCCGCCGTCAACACCGCGCCCAGGTACGCCCACGCCCCGCCGGAGCGCATCAGCAACCGCGCGACCGCCTGCGCGCCCCCGTACACCCGCCCGGACGGCGTCACCCAGAGCACCTCCCGCTCCGCCCGCTCCGCCGAGACCTCACCCCGGGCACCCGCGTGCCCGTCCAGCCCCGAGAGGTCCGCCCACTGGAACGCCACCGCCTCCCAGCCCCCGGACGCCAGCGTCTGCCGCAGGTACCGCTCCGCCCAGCGCACGCAGGACGAGCAGAACGCGCAGTCCCCGTCGAAGACCAGCACCGGATCCTTCACGACCGCTCCCCTCTCCGTACTTCCACCCTCCATCCTGCCCCACCGCCACCAAGCGCACCGCGACGGGTATCGACCCGTCCGAAGCTGGGCATCATGCCCCTCAGGCCTCCGGTGACGGTACTTCAGACGATCATCCGCGCAGGGGTGCCACGGCACGGTAACCTGCCGCTGACAAGGGGAGGAGGGGACGCCACCGTGACCACACTCGACATGACCCCGGGTGCGCAGATACCCAGGACCGACGCCGGTCCGCAGACCGCCATCACCCAGGGGCTCTCCTCGACCGCCTACCGCGACGGCGAGATCGGGGGCTTCGTCAACGCCGTCACCGACGCCAAGGAGAAGAAGGGCCGCTTCGCGCTCTTCCGCCCCAACCTCGGCGAGGCGTTCAGCAAGGCACTGATCTCCCGCGCGCTGGGCGGCGGCCGCAAGCCCCTCGTCCCGGCCTTCGGGGTCGACACCCGCCAGGTCGTCGAGCACTGCCTGGCCGCCGAGGAACTGCGCACCACCCGCGACCGCCGGCTCAGCGTCGTCTCCGTGGTCACCGGGCTGCTCTTCCTGCCCGGCACCCTGGTCTGGCTCGGCGCCTTCCAGCTGCGCGCCTGGCTCAAGCGGGACAGCCCGAAGTACGCGGACGTCTACGGCGGCATCGTGCTCCTCCTGACGGCCGGCCTCGCGATCCTCTTCGCGCTGCGCCCGCCGGCCTCGGGCGTCCTCGGGATCTACCTGCGGATCACCATGCTCGCCCCGATCATCGGCTGGTACCTCGCCCGCCGGATCGTCGAGCGCTTCGCCAAGGACCTGCGCACCCGCTGGCAGGCGCTGGTCGAGGGCAGCGTCGTGGCCGCCTCCGTCGCCAAGGCCGTCCCCCGCGACGACCTCGACAAGAAGGCCAACGACCTGCGCGACCAGCTCGGCCGCCTGGACGCCGAGCAGGAGACCAACATCCACCACTACGCCGGTCCCAAGGGCATCCTCGGTGCCGGCCGCCGCTGGGGCGAGTGGCGCCTCGCCGACACGCTCCACCCCGCCGAGGGCCACGCCGACTTCCGCGCCTTCCACCCCTGGGACCTGATCCGCCGGATCTCCGCCCACCTCAAGGGGCTCGGCGTCAGCCACGTCGCCAACAGCGGCATGCCCAACGTCGCCATCAAGCAGTGGGTGGTCTTCGACATCGGCGAGGGCGCCGACGAGATCAGCCGCCCCGGCAACGCCGACATGGACGGCGACCGGATGCGCGACTTCGCCGTGCAGAGCGTCGCCGACAAGCAGACCTTCTCCGGCGGCCCCCGGCACTACCTCGCCACCCAGTTCATCACCCACGACGGCAAGCTGGTCCTCACCTTCACCGTCACCGTGACGCTGCTCGCCAACGTCCTGAACATCACGGTGTCCGGCTACGCGCTCGGCCCGGTCAAGGGCGTCTTCTTCGACAAGCCCAAGGACAAGGAGAAGTCGGTCTCCAAGACCGTGAGGTTCTGGGAGGAGCGCACGGTCAAGCTCCGCCTGATCGACAACGACGAGGTCGTCCGCCAGGCCGTCCGCGCCCCCTTCTACCGGATGCCCGGCCTGCTCGGCTGGCTTGGCGGCGGGCTCGGCCTGCCCGAGCCCTTCGGGCTGCGGCACATCTGGGCCGGCCGGGCCTGGGAGAACCGCTCCATGGTCGACAACGCCCAGAACGCCGCCGTCCCGGTGCTCGCCGCGGTCCACGCCGCCACCCTGGAGTTCCTCCAGGAGCACGACCTGGACGCCGACCGCTTCTTCAAGAACCGCACCTCGATCATCAAGTCCGAGGCGCAGAGCCCCCGCCCGTACAACGTGGACGAGTTCAGCGCCGGCTGATGTCCCGAACGGCACGGGAGGGCCCCGCCGAGATCCTCGGCGGGGCCCTCCCCCGTACTCCCGGCGTGCTCCGGGTCAGCCCTGCGGCCAGGCCTCGGCCAGCATCTTCCGGGTGTCCGCCAGCAGCTGCGGCAGCACCTTGGTATGGCCGACCACCGGCATGAAGTTGGTGTCCCCGCCCCAGCGCGGCACCACGTGCTGGTGCAGGTGCGCCGCGATCCCGGCCCCGGCCGCCGCGCCCTGGTTCATCCCGATGTTGAACCCGTGCGCCCCGGAGGCCGCCCGCAGCGCCGTCATGGCCTTCTTGGTGAAGTCCGCCAGCTCGGCCGTCTCGGCCTCGTCCAGGTCGGTGTAGTCGGCCACGTGCCGGTACGGCACCACCATCAGGTGCCCGCCGTTGTACGGGTACAGGTTCAGCACCGCGAACACGGCGCTCCCCCGGGCGATGACCAGCCCGTCCTCGTCGCTCAGCGACGGGATCGAGCAGAAGGGACAACCGTCGTCCGGAGCCGGACCGGTGGGCTTGTTCTCACCCTGGATGTAGGCCATCCGATGAGGGGTCCACAGGCGGCGGAAGCCGTCCGGCTCGCCGACGCCCCGCTGAAGTTCCGGCTCAGTCGTCATGCTGATCAGCATATTCGCCCGACGGTGCTTGCAAAGCCGCGCGGGGCAGACTCTTCGAGAGGCTGCCCCGCGCGGTCCCCGCCGGGGCGGGGGCTACGTCACACCTGGATCCGGTTCTTCACCGCGTCCACGATCTCGGCGACGGCCTCGTCGACCGGCACGCCGTTCTTCTGCTCACCGTTGCGGTAGCGGAACGACACCGCGCCCGCCTCGACGTCGTCGTTGCCCGCGATCAGCATGAACGGCACCTTGGTCTTCTGGGCGTTCCTGATCTTCTTCTGCATGCGGTCGTCCGAGGTGTCCACCTCGACCCGGATCCCGTGCTTCCTGAGCTTGGCCGCGACCTCCAGCAGGTACGGCACGTGCTCGTCGGTGATCGGGATGCCGGTCACGGTGACCGGGGCCAGCCACGGCGGCATGGCGCCCGCGTAGTGCTCCAGCAGCACCGCGAAGAACCGCTCGATCGAACCGAAGAGCGCACGGTGGATCATGACCGGACGCTGACGCGAGCCGTCCGCCGCCGTGTACTCCAGGTCGAAGCGCTCGGGCAGGTTGAAGTCCAGCTGGATCGTGCTCATCTGCCACGTCCGGCCGATGGCGTCGCGCGCCTGCACCGAGATCTTCGGGCCGTAGAAGGCCGCGCCGCCCGGGTCCGGCACCAGCGGGAGGCCCTGCTTCTCGGCCACGCTCGCCAGGACGGCGGTGGCCTCCTCCCAGGTCTCGTCGCTGCCGACGTACTTCACCGGGTCCTTGGTCGACAGCTCCAGGTAGAAGTCGGTCAGACCGTAGTCGCGGAGCAGGTTGAGCACGAAGGTCAGCGTGGAGTCGAGCTCCTCCGCCATCTGCTCGCGGGTGCAGTAGATGTGCGCGTCGTCCTGCGTGAAGCCGCGGGCCCGGGTCAGGCCGTGCACCACGCCGGACTTCTCGTAGCGGTACACCGTCCCGAACTCGAAGAGGCGCAGCGGCAGTTCACGGTACGAGCGGCCGCGCGCGTCGAAGATCAGGTTGTGCATCGGGCAGTTCATCGGCTTGAGGTAGTAGTCCACGCCCTCGTCGAGCTGCATGGGCGGGTACATACCGTCCGCGTACCAGTCGAGGTGGCCGCTCTTCTCGAAGAGCTTCCCCTTGGTGGCGTGCGGGGTGTAGACGAACTCGTAGCCCTCCTCCTCGTGCCGCTTGCGCGAGTAGTCCTCCATGGCCCGGCGGATGATGCCGCCCTTGGGGTGGAAGACGGCGAGGCCGGAGCCGATCTCCTCCGGGATGGAGAAGAGGTCGAGTTCGTTGCCGAGCTTGCGGTGGTCGCGCTTCTCGGCCTCGACGAGGAAGTCGAGGTGGGCCTTGAGCTCGTCCTTGGTCGGCCAGGCGGTGCCGTAGATGCGCTGCAACATCGGGTTCTTCTCGCTGCCGCGCCAGTAGGCGGCCGCGTTGCGCATCAGCTTGAACGCCGGGATGTGCCGGGTGCTGGGCAGGTGCGGGCCGCGGCAGAGGTCGCCCCAGCACTGGTCGCCGGTCTTGGCGTCCAGGTTGTCGTAGATGGTGAGCTCGCCGGCGCCGACCTCGACGTCGGCACCCTCGCCGGCGGTCGCGGCGGAGCCCTTGAGGCCGATCAGCTCGATCTTGTACGGCTCGGCGGCCAGCTCCTCGGCGGCGGCCTCGTCGGTGACCACCCGGCGGGAGAACTTCTGCCCGCGCTTGATGATCTCCTGCATCTTCTTCTCGATGGCCTTGAGGTCATCGGGGTGGAACGGCTTCTCGACGTCGAAGTCGTAGTAGAAGCCGTCCTTGACCGGCGGGCCGATGCCCAGCTTGGCCTCGGGGTAGAGCTGCTGCACGGCCTGGGCCATGACGTGCGCGGTGGAGTGGCGCAGGATGTCCAGGCCGTCCTTGCTGCCGATCCCGACCGGCTCGACCTCGTCGCCGTCCTGGACGGCGTACGCGAGGTCCTTGAGCAGGCCGCCGACGCGGGCGGCGATGATCGAGCGGTCGTCGGCGAAGAGCTCGGCGGCCGTGGTGCCCGTCGTCACCACGCGCTCTTCCCGATCGGGTTCGCGGCTGATGATTACCCGGACGTCCGTCACCGGTCTCTCCTGACGTGCTGGATTTCAGAGGACGCAACACTGCGCTGCGCGTGACGATGGTACCGAGAGCGCCGCCCCCGCCGTCCACCTACGCCCCTCCCCGCTCTCCCTCCGCCTTCTCCCCGAGCGACTTCAGCAGGCGCTCGCGGTCCCCTTCCTCCCAGGCGCAGAACTCCAGTCCGTGCGGGCCGGCCAGTCGGCGGAAGCCGTCGTTCCGGTCCAGCCGGCCGCGGACCCGGACCGGCAGGCCCGCGAGGTGGGCCTCGGCGGCCAGCCGGTAGTCGGGGTCGGGCAGGCGGAGCCTGAGTTCGCGGACCTCGGCGCCGGCCAGCACCCGCAGCCGTACCGAGCCCCGGCCCGTCGGGTCGGCGCGCTTGAGCCGGGTGACCACGCCGACCACGGTGACGGCTACGGCGGGCTCACTGCGTTCCAGCAGGTCGGCGGCCTCCGCCAGGGCGGGCAGGTCGCCGGGCGAGAAGTCGAGGTCGATCCGGCGGTCCCCGAAGCCGCCGGGCGTCCCCGCGGCGGGCGACCAGGCGACGCCGAACCGGGCGCCGGTCGCGCCGCGCACCAGGTCCTCGACGGACCGGACGAGCTCCCTGCTGACCCCGGCCCGGACGGCGTTCCCGAGCGCCTCGGGCCCGCCGCTGACCCGCCGGTAGTCGACGGCGTCGCGCAGTGCCTCCAGGGCGCGGACCAGGGTGGTGACGGCGGCCCGGCCCTCCGGGGCGGGGGTGTACGCGGTGAGGGTGGCGCCCTGTTCGACGAGCAGGACGCGGTCCAGGAAGTCCCCGGCCAGGCCGTCCAGCCGGGCGCCGAAGTAGCCGGCCGTCGCCCGGGAGGCCTTGGCGCCGGCGGCGAGCATCCCGCGCGCCGCCCGGCGCAGCCGCTCGGCCTCGTCCCAGGGAGCGGCCCCGGCGGGGCCGGACGGTTCCCGCTGCCAGCGCAGCTCGTCGCCGGGGACGGCGAGGGCGAGCAGGATCGAGCGGGCGGAGGGGGTGCGGGAGCGGGAGAGCGCGGTGACGGCGTCGGTGAGGAGCTCGACGGCGTCGTCGAAGCCGTCCCCGGCCGGCACGAGCAGGCTGGTGCCTGGCTCGTCGTCGGGCGGGGTCCAGCGTCCGTACCGGGCGGCGGGTCCGCCGCGGCGGACCCAGCCGTGCCGGGCGAGCAGGGTGGCCAGCACCGTCGGGTCGACGGCGGCCGGATCGGGCAGGGGCCTGGCCGGCTCGCCCGGTCCGTACGGCGGTGTCATGGGTCCGCTTCCTCCCTGCCGGGGCCGGGCCGTCACGGGCTGCCGCCCGCGCCGACCCTGGCCATGATGGCGCACAGCGCGCGGTCGTCGAAGACCTCGCCGGTGGGCACCCTGACGTTGGTACGCCGCTGTCCGGTGACCGGGTGGCCGGCCAGGTTGATCCAGTAGCAGCAGTGCCGCAGCTCCAGGGCGTCCGGGCGGGCCCGCAGCCAGTCGTCGACCCGGCGCGGCAGCAGCATCACGACCAGGATCCGCGGCACGGCGACCCTGGGCCGGGCGAGCTTGCGCAGGTGGTCGTTGTCCAGGGTGAAGCTGAAGAACGGCCCGGCCGGGTCGGGCGCGACCTGCTGGGTGGCCTTGAGCTGGATCTTGACGGTGACCTCGTCGTCCACCTCGTGCGTCCGGGAGCCGTGGCTGACGTGCCAGTCGATGCCGTTGTCCGGGAACGGCTGGGAGAGCGAGCAGCCGGCCGCGGCGGCGACCGCGTGCAGGTAGCCGACCTGCAGGGTCTCCATGCAGGCGGTCACCGCGAGGTTCCCCCGCAGGACGGCCGCCGCCCCCTCGGGCTGCGGCTGGGTCAGTGCCATCGCCCGTGGCCTCCCCCGGTTCCGGGCCCGTCCCGGTCCGGGCGGGCCAGTCGATTCGAACGGGACGGTCATGGGCAGGATCCCCGGTCGGGCTTGGGCCAAACGGGTTGAAGGAGCGTCAGGACCGGGTATCAACCGGGCGCAACGCTCGTCTGAGGGGCAGTCATGCAGCAGCTCTGGTACACCGGCCCGCTCGCCTCCTTCGACACCGAGACCACCGGCGTGGACGTGGAGCACGACCGGATCGTCTCGGCCGCCCTGGTCGTCCAGCTCGCGCCGGGCGCAGCGGTGCGGACCACCACCTGGCTCGCCGATCCGGGCGTGCCGATCCCGGACGGCGCCCGCGCGGTGCACGGCATCACCGACGAGCAGGTGCGCGCCCACGGCCGCCCGGCCCGCACGGTGGTGGCGGAGGTCGTCCGCGCGCTGGCGGCCGAGGCGCTGGCCGGGCGTCCGGTGGTGGTGATGAACGCGCCCTACGACCTGACGCTGCTGGACCGGGAGTCGCGCCGTCACCACGGCCTGACGCTGACCGACGGGCTGGCCGCGGCCGGGCTGGTGGTGCTGGATCCGCGGGTGCTGGACAAGCACGTGGACCGCTACCGCAAGGGCCGCCGGACGCTGACCGACCTGTGCGCCCACTACGGCGTGGAGCTGGCCGGAGCGCACGACGCGGCGGCGGACGCGACGGCGGCACTGGAGCTGACCCGGCGGATGGGCACCCGTTACCCGGCCGCGATCGGCGGGCTGACGGCGGCGGAGCTGCACCTGCGGCAGGCGGTCTGGCACGCGGCGCAGGCCCGAGGGCTGCAGCGCTGGTTCGACCGCTCGGGGACGCCGGAGCGGGTGGACCCGTCCTGGCCGCTGCGGCCGGCCCGGTGCGGCTGCGGGCGCCGGCTGGAGCCCGAGCACGGCTGCGAGGCGGCGGCGTAGCGGCCGGCCCGGCATTCGGTCCCGAACGCGCCGCAGGCCCTGACCGGTTTCCTGGTCAGGGCCTGCGTGCTGTCCGGTGGGCGATACTGGGATCGAACCAGTGACCCCTTCGGTGTGAACGAAGTGCTCTCCCGCTGAGCTAATCGCCCGGGCAACGAGATGAACTCTAGCACCATTCACGGGTGGTCGTACAACTCGTCCGTTCCGGGTACTTCCGGGCACCGCCGACGCCTCCGCAGAACTCCCGCTCCGCGCGGAAGGTGACTGTGCCTCAGCCGATTACCGACGGCTCTTCGGGCGGATTCCGGAAATACATGTGAGGCCCAGCCGATAATCGACTGGGCCTCACATATCACAATGCATTCCGGTGGGCGATACTGGGATCGAACCAGTGACCCCTTCGGTGTGAACGAAGTGCTCTCCCGCTGAGCTAATCGCCCGGGTGCAGGGAAAACATTACCGCATCCCGGGGGGTGCTCCGAACACCGTCGCCGCCCTCGGCCGCGCGCCCGGGCAGGTCAGCTCCCGTCCGGCCACCAGGGGACGGCCAGGCCGTAGCGGGCGAAGTACCAGCCGCCCGCCCCGGCGATCGCGGCCAGGCCGATCACGGTGAGGGTGAGGTTGCGGCGGCGCACCCGCGGGTCCATGGCCCGCTGGGCGGCCTCGGCGACCTTGCGGCGGGTCCGGCGCAGGGCCAGCTGGGCCCAGCCGAACTCGGTGGCCCAGACCCCCATGCCGAGGAAGATCACCAGCCAGCCGGGGCCGGGCAGTGGCAGCATGACCAGTCCGAGCACGACCACGGCGAGCCCGGCCAGGAAGATCGCCACCTGCCAGGCCCGGTGCAGCGTCCGCGAGCGGCGGACGAAGGCCGGGGCCCGCGAACCGACCGCCCTGCCGCCGTCGACGGCCGCGTCAACCTCCCCGGCCGCTTCACCCGTTCCCGTGTTCCCGCCCGCCTTGTCGTTTCGCACAGTCATGCCAGGAAACTAACCAAGAAGTACCCGGGTAATGCCCGGCCCGGCTGCCCCGAGGCGATTCCGCAATGCGCCGTAAGGGGTACGACTCGCGCCCGAATCGGGACAGAGGGGTTTACATCGGTCGTGGGGGTGGGATGGTCCGTTCGCCGACGTGCGATTCCCCGAGCGCACACTGAGCGAAAGGCCATGGCGCTTATGAACACCACGGTCAGCTGCGAGCTGCACCTGCGCCTCATCGTGTCCAGCGAGTCCTCACTGCCTGTCCCCGCAGGCCTGCGCTACGACACCGCCGACCCCTACGCCGTGCACGCCACGTTCCACACGGGCGCCGACGAGACCGTGGAGTGGGTGTTCGCCCGAGATCTCCTCGCGGAGGGGCTGCACCGACCCACCGGTACCGGCGACGTCCGGGTGTGGCCGTCGCGCAGCCACGGGCAAGGGGTGGTCTGCATCGCGCTGAGCTCTCCGGAAGGAGAAGCCCTGCTGGAGGCCCCGGCCCGGGCGCTTGAGTCGTTCCTCAAGCGGACGGACGCCGCGGTGCCCCCCGGCACCGAACACCGTCACTTCGACCTCGACCGGGAGCTGTCCCACATCCTCGCCGAAAGCTGACCCCGACCGGGAGGAGGTCACGCCCCGCCGTCGGCGGGGCCGTAACTCCTGCCGTCATCGCAGCCGTCCTACTCGGGGGCACGGCAGCGGACTCAGCCGCGCACCACGCGGCCTCGGGGCCGGCGGGCGGACCGCTCCCACCGGAACGGGTCCACAGCACCACAGGCGCCCGGCGCCGAGGCCGGTCATCCGAACGGGTGACCGGCCTCGGCGCCGGGCGCCGACGGCTTCCGGCGGCCGCACCCGCCTCGGCCCCAGCCGGTTCGGAGGCCGGTGCGCCGGGGGCGGTGCCCGGTTTGGGAGGCCTTGCCGGACTGCGCACACGTATTCGAAAGAAGGCACCGCCCTACCGGCACCAGGCCCGGTATGGTCTGGGGTGACCGTGGACGCGGGGCACCGGAGTCCCCCTGCGCGAGGAGCCCCCACCGTGCTGATCACCCATGACACCGAGTGCGCGCTGAGCATCCTCGTGGAACTGCTCAACACCGCGCCCGACGTCTGCGGCGCCGAGCGGCTGCCGGACGTCGCCGCGCTCGACGCCTTCGTGGTCCGCCAGGAGATCAGCGAGATCGACTCGCTGACCGAGGACGACCTGCGCCGGGTGCACGACCTGCGCACCCGGCTGCGCGAGGTGTTCGGGACGGAGTCCACCGCGGAGGCCGCCGAGCTGGTCAACTCGATCGTCGCGGCCGCCGGGACGACGCCCCGGCTGACCGACCACGACGGCCACGACTGGCACATCCACTACTTCGCGCCGCACGCCGCGCTCGACGACCACCTGGCGGCCGAGCTGGGCATGGCGCTGGCCCTGATCCTGATGGCGGGCGAGCGGGAGCGGCTGCGCCGGTGCGAGGCACCGGACTGCGCGCGGGTCTTCGTGGACCTCTCCCGGAACCGGTCCCGGCGCTACTGCGACAGCCGCACCTGCGGCAACCGGCTGCACGTCGCCGCCTACCGGGCGCGCCAGCGGTCGGCGGAGGCCGTCCCCTCCGCCTGACCCGCCGGGTCGATCCGCCGGACCGCCGGCTCAGATGCCGCGCTTGCGGAGGATCTCCTCGACATCGGCGAAGTCACCGAGGGCGTCCTCCCGCTTGCCCCCGGCCGGCTTCTTCGGGGCGGCCTTGGGCGTCGGCGTCACCGCCGGACGCTCGGGCGCCGCGGCCGCGGCCGCCGGGCGCTCCTGAGCGCCCTCCACCGGGGTGCCGCGACGACTCACCCAGCGGGTGGTGACCAGCAGGACCGCCGAGACGCCCAGCAGCGCGATACCGGTCCACACCCGGGGGTCGAGGACCAGCTTGGTCGCCCAGTCCGCGAACTCCCGTGCGATCGTGCTCGCCAGCGGGAAGAGTCCGGTCAGGTAGATCCCGGCGGGCAGCAGGGCCACCGCGAACCAGCGGGTCGCCGACAGGAAGCGCCGCCGGTAGGCCCGCAGCCCCGCGAAGGCCACCCCGCCCGCCGTGAGGATGAAGCTGATCGCCGCGCTCAGCACGGGGCCGCTCCTTCGTGTCCGGTCGTTCTCGTCATCGGTCTCTTCCTCTCGGTCCGCCCTCGGGCGCACCTCCGGCCGGAGCGGGCGCCCACTAGTGGAACACTGGGGGAATGATCGATGGTTCCCTCCCCCGCCTCGAGTTCTGGTGCGACCTCCAGTGCCCGGACTGCCACGCCGCGCTGGACGACGTACGGGCGCTGCGCGCGCGGTACGGCGACGCGCTGTCCGTGGAGCTGCGGCACTTCCCGCTGGAGAAGCACAAGCACGCCTACGCCGCCGCGGAAGCGGCCGAGGAGGCGTTCGCGCAGGGGCTGGGCTGGCCGTTCGTGGAGGCGCTGCTGGCCCGCACCGAGGAGCTGGGCACCCGCGGACAGCAGGTGCTGCTGGACGTGGCCGGGGAGGTCGGGGCCGACGTCGACGAGGTGGACACCGCGCTGATCGACGGCCGGCACATGCTGACCGTCGACGCCGACCAGGCCGAGGGCAAGGCGATCGGCGTCACGGGCACGCCGACGTACGTGATCGGCGGCAGGCGCCTCGACGGTGGCCGGAGCCAGGACGGGCTGCGCGCGGAGATCACGGCCGCCATCGAGGCGGCGAAGGGTTCCTGACGACACGTCGGATCACAGCGGCTTGCCGTAGCGGCGCTCGGTGACCTCGTAGCCCAGCGAGGCGTAGAGCCGGGCGGCGACCTCGTTGCGGGCGAAGACGTTGAGGCCGAGGTTACGGACCCCGGCGGCCAGGCACTCGCGTTCGGCGACCAGCATCAGCGTGCGTCCGTGTCCCCGGCCCCGGTGGGCCGGGGACACCTCGACGCCGCACACCCAGGCGAGCGGTTCGCCGTCCGGCAGGTCGTACAGGCGCAGCTGCACCCAGACCGATCCGTACGGGCCTTCGCCCTCGGCGCCGTACAGCCTGCGTATGACCACACCGGGGGTCTCGGCGCCCTGCGGGACCGAGGCCGGCCGGCCGCCGCCGGCCCTGGCGCGGGCCTGCTCCTCGGTGAGCCCGGACTCGACCAGCGAGCGGCGGTAGTCCTCCGTGGAACGGGCGAGCCAGCCGTCGAAGTCCGCCGGGTCGAACGGGCGCACGCTCACCCCGGCGGGCAGGTCCGCGACGGCGGCCAGCCGCTTGGACATCAGCAGGGCCCGCTCGGTGTAGCCGAGGGCGACGGCGAGCCCGCGGGCCGTCCCGGCCCGTTCGGGGACGCCGACGTCGACCCGGGCGCAGCCCCAGTCGCGCAGCACCTCCTCGGCAGCCAGCCCGCCGAACGTGCCCCGGCCCCGCCCTCGCCCCTCGGTGATCTCCAACTCGGATATCTCGCCCCAGAGTTGGTCGGCCTGCGGTTCGGCAGTGGTGCGCAGCGCGCCCACCTGGCGGCCGTTCGAGAGGATCAGCCAGCGTCTGGTGCGGCCGCCGGCCGCGGTGGGTGTCTCCGGGCCCTCGGGGCGCAGCGTGGTGGTCATGTGGTGCTCCCTTCCCTGCCGCTCGGAGGGTTATCCACGTGGCCGGCGCGCTCTCTCCCGGCCGGGGCCCGCCCGGAGGGGGATCAGGGGTCGAGGTCGTCGCCGCCGCGCTCGGCGAAGACGGCCATGGCCTTGGCGGTGACCGGGCCGGTGCCGGGCAGTTCGCGGTCGTCGACGCGGGTGACGGCCTGGACGTCGCGGGTGGTGGAGGTCAGGAAGACCTCCTCGGCGCTCCGGAGCACGTCGAGCGGGAGGTCGGCCTCCTCGGCGCCGCACCAGTCGACGACGAGCCGCCGGGTGATGCCGGCCAGGCAGCCGGAGGCGAGGGTGGGGGTGAGCAGGCGTCCGCCGACGACCACGAAGACGTTGGAACCGGTGCCCTCGCAGAGCAGGCCGGCGGTGTTGGCGAACAGGGCCTCGGAGGCGCCGGCCCGGTGGGCGGCGGCCAGGGCGACGACGTTCTCGGCGTACGAGGTGGTCTTGAGGCCCGCGACGGCGCTGTGCTCGTTGCGGCGCCAGGGGACGACGGCGACGGCGGTCTCGTCGGGGCGGCGGCCGATCGCGCCGAAGGCGACGACCAGGGTGGGGCCGGCGGTGCCGCGCTCGGAGCCCAGCGGGCTGTCGCCGCCGGTGTAGGTGACGCGCAGCCGGCCGAGCGGCGCGGGGTTGGCCGCGAGGACCCGGGCGCAGGCCTCGCGGACCAGGTCGTGGTCGGGGTCGGCCAGGCCGAGGCCGCGGGCGGAGCGGGTGAGCCGGTCGAGGTGGCGGGTGACCGCGAAGGCCCGGCCGTCGACCGTCTTCAGGGTCTCGAAGACGCCGTCGCCGGTGGTGAGGCCGTGGTCGAGGACGGAGACGGCCGCATCGGCCGAGTCGACGAGGGCGCCGTTGACCCAGCTCGTGCTGCTGGTGTGCATCGAGTACTGCTCCTAGGCGGTGGGGCTCAGGCCCCGGTCGGGTCGAAATCGCTGCCGGGTTCGCTGCCGGTTTCGCTGCCCGACGCTATCGCGACCAGGCGGGCCGCCTTCAGCTCGGTCTCGGCCCACTCCCGCTCGGGGTCGGAGCCCCAGGTGATGCCGGCGCCGGTGCCGAAGCGCAGGACCGGAGCGCCGAGGTCCTCCCGGTCGATCCAGAACGTGCGGATGCCGACGGCGAGTTCGGCCTCGCCGCGGTCGGCGTCGACCCAGCCGACGGCTCCGCAGTACGGGCCGCGCGGGGCGGTCTCCAGGGCTTCGATGATCCGCAGGGCGCTGGACTTGGGGGCGCCGGTGACGGAGCCGGGCGGGAAGGTGGCGGCGAGGAGTTCGGGCCAGCCGGCGCCCTCGCGCAGGGTGCCCTCGACGGTGGAGACCAGGTGGACCAGGCCGGGGTGCTTCTCGACGGCGCAGAGGTCGGGGACGGTGACGCTGCCGGTCCCGCAGACCCGGCCGAGGTCGTTGCGGACCAGGTCGACGATCATCACGTTCTCGGCGTGGTCCTTGTCGAGGAGGTCGTCCTCGGTGCGGCCGGTGCCCTTGATCGGTCCCGAGGAGACGGTGCGGCCGGCGCGGCGCAGGTAGAGCTCGGGCGAGGCGGTGGCGATCTCGACGCCGTGCCCGGGCAGCCGGATGGTGCCGGCGTAGGGGGCGGGGTTGCCGCGGGCGAGCATGCCGGTGAGGGCGTCGATGTCACTGCGGTCCGGGTCGGGCAGCGGCGCGGACAGCACCCGGCAGAGGTTGGCCTGGTAGACCTCGCCGGCGGCTATGTGCTCGCGGATGCGGCGTACGCCCGCGGTGTAGGCGGCACGGTCGAGGGAGCTGTGCCAGCTGCCGGCGTCCGGCCCGCGCCAGCCGGCGCCGGAGGGCGGGGCGGGGGCCGGGCGGACCTCGTCGAAGCGGGCGCAGGTGAGGCGGCCCTCGAAGTCGTGGGCGACGGCCCAGTGGCCGGCGGAGTCCAGGGCGGCCGGGTCCGAGGTGACGTCACGCAGTCCGGTGGCCAGGCGGCCGCCGAAGCGGGCGAGCGGGGTGCGGGGGTCGGGGTGGCCGGACACGGTTCTCCTGCTCGGTGGCGCTGGGGCGGTGCCTGAAGTGTAGGTCGGGGGGCGTGGGTCGGGGTCGGCTCACGCCCCCGCGCGCGAGCAGCTGTGTGCGTCGCGCGGGTGTGCGCCGGGTGACCTGCGGATGATCGTCCGGGAGCGCCGCAGGTGGTGGCGGGTGACCCGGGAGGGCTGACGGGACGGCACTCACCGGCCATTCCCTCGGCATGCTGCGGGAACGGATTTTTAGCTGGCCCGGGAATCCGCTAGAGTTCAACACGTCGCCAGGGAGCGCAGCCGCAGAAAAGCGGTGAAGGTCCCCGGGAGACAGGCGGACGTGGCTCAGTTGGTAGAGCATCACCTTGCCAAGGTGATGGTCGCGAGTTCGAATCTCGTCGTCCGCTCGGTGGAGAACAGTGTAAGATCGTTCTTCATGTGTTGCCTGGTGGAGTGGCCGAGAGGCGAGGCAACGGCCTGCAAAGCCGTGTACACGGGTTCAAATCCCGTCTCCACCTCCAAGAGGTTCCCCCGGTTCGCCCGGGAGGCCTCCCCGCGCGATTAGCTCAGCGGGAGAGCACTACCTTGACACGGTAGGGGTCACTGGTTCAATCCCAGTATCGCGCACGTCAGGCCCTTCGAGGCCTGCTGC
>NZ_JBIVUM010000010.1:167108-322145 GCF_044757205.1 Kitasatospora sp. NPDC091335
ACGCGCGATTAGCTCAGCGGGAGAGCACTACCTTGACACGGTAGGGGTCACTGGTTCAATCCCAGTATCGCGCACGTCAGGCCCTTCGAGGCCTGCTGCGAGACCGCCACATCAGGCGCGATTAGCTCAGCGGGAGAGCACTACCTTGACACGGTAGGGGTCACTGGTTCAATCCCAGTATCGCGCACAGTGAGGACCGGGGTCGTGATCCGTGAGGATCGCGGCCCCGGTCCTTTTGCGTTTCTCCGGCAAGGGCCGGAAAAGGAGAAGAGCCGCGCACGGACGCCCTCACCGACGTCCGCACGCGGCATCTCCGCCTGCCGGGGCGCTCTGCGCACCGCTCTCGCCCGTCCGCGAGTCGTCGCGGCCGCGGCCCTCCCCGGCGACACCGTTCCCCGTCCCCAGGGGTTCGGTGTCAGTCTTCGGCCGGCCCCTCCGAGCCGGTGTCCTTCCTTCTTCCTGCTGCTCCTCCCGCTCAGCGGGTGATCAGTTCGGCGACGGCCTGGGCCTGGTTCGCCATCTGGTCCCACCCGCCGAAGAGCAGCATCAGGAGCACGGCGCACGGCAGGGCCATGGCCAGCGCCACGGCGGGGTGCCGCGTGGGCTGCTCGGTGGACCGGGACTGGACGAAGGCCTGCCGGCGGCGGTGGGGGTTTCCCGTGAGCTGCGGTGGCATGTCCTTGCTCCTGATCCGGTCGAGTTGGCGCGGTGAACGGCTTACCTCGGGGGACGAGCTCCCCGTCCACCGCTGAACACAACGCTATTGGTCAGGGGGCCTTCCGGGCGTCATGCCGTCGTACTGTTCCTCGGACGTACCGGAGGATGACGAGCGGTCCCGGGACCTACTACCGCAGGGGGAGGGAAGGCTCATCCGACCCCCGAGGGAACCCTGAGGGGCAACCCCGAGAAACCCTCCGGCGACTCCGTGACCTGCGAGACCGTGCAAGATCGGACAATCGCATGGTGGCTTCAGGTGTTGCGTATCAGCACACCGCAGCAGGCAGTCCGTAAGCTGTGCCAGACAGGAACTGACGATGGCCCAACCGACGGGGCCTCACCCACAGGCTGACGGGGAACGGAACATGGCGATGATGCGGCTGAGGCGTGAGGACCCCCGCATCGTCGGGCCGTACCGCCTGCACCGGCGACTCGGCGCCGGCGGCATGGGCGTGGTGTACCTCGGGTCCGACCGCCGCGGGCAGCGCGTCGCCCTCAAGCTGATCCGCGCCGAACTCGCCGAGGACCTGGAGTTCCGCACCCGTTTCGCCCGCGAGATCGCCGCCGCCTCCCGGATCCGGGGCGGCTGCACCGCACGCGTGGTCGGCTCGGACATCGAGACCGAACGGCCCTGGCTGGCCACCGCGTACGTGCCGGGCCCCTCGCTCTACAAGCGGGTCGGCGACGAGGGGCCGATGAGCTGGCCCGAGGCCGCCAGGATCGGGGCCGCGCTGGCCGACGGGCTGGTCAAGGTGCACGAGGCGGGGGTGGTCCACCGGGACCTCAAGCCCTCCAACATCCTGCTCTCCCCCCGGGGTCCGCGGATCATCGACTTCGGCATCGCGTGGTCGCGCGGCGCCAGCACCCTCACCCACGTGGGCACCGCGGTCGGCTCCCCCGGCTTCCTCGCGCCCGAGCAGGTCCGCGGGGCCGCCGTCACCCCCGCCACCGACGTCTTCGCCTTCGGGGCCACGCTCGCGTACTCCCTCACCGGGGACACCCCGTTCGGGTCAGGGGCGT
Source organism: Kitasatospora sp. NPDC091335 (assembly GCF_044757205.1). Lineage (NCBI taxonomy): Bacteria > Bacillati > Actinomycetota > Actinomycetes > Kitasatosporales > Streptomycetaceae > Kitasatospora > Kitasatospora sp. NPDC091335. Next base: position 168,846 of record NZ_JBIVUM010000010.1, read on the forward strand.
CCTCCGAAGTGATGCTGTACCGGGTCGTCCACGAGGAGCCCGACCTGTCGGCGGTGCCGCCGCAGCTCGCGCCGCTGATCCGGGCCTGCCTGGCCAAGGAGCCGGCCGAGCGGCCGGGGGCGGCCGCACTGCACGAACGGCTCACCGAACTGGCGTCACGCGGCGCGGCGATGGGAGCCGCCGGTGGCGGGGCCCGCGGGGCACGTCCCGGGCGGGGCGGCGCCGCGGCGGCTCCGCCTCAGGCACCGGCCCGGCAGGAGGGGGGCCGGCAGGGTGTTCCGGCGCCCGGACGCTCGCCCGAGCCTCCGGGCGCGGCACGGCCCCGGGCGGCTGCCGGCCGCCCCGGTGCGCAGGCGGCCGGGGCCGCCGGGCGGCGCCCGCAGGGGCCGACCGCTCCGCTCCCCCGGCCCGAGGCGACGCCGGTGACCCGCCCGCTGCGGGCCCGTCCGGACCGGTCGCAGACCCCTCCCCCGGCCCGGCCCGGTCCCCGCGACCGGGCGCGTCCCCGGGACCGTCAGCACACTCCGGCCCCCGGCGGTCGGCCCGGCACCGCGCGGCAGCGGCTGCTGCGGCAGCGGCTGGTGGTCTTCGTCACGGTGACGATCGGGGTGGCGCTGGCCATCGCGGCGGCGCAGGGGTGCGAGAACCGGGGCAACCAGAGCGTGCGGCCGCCCACCGGCGTGGTCACGAGCGCGGGTTCCGGCGCGAAGACCGCCGCGGGTGGCGGCGAGCAGGCCGTGCCCGGGACGTCCGCCGACGTCGTGCCGCAGTCCTCGGCCGCGCCGCTCCCGGCCGCCGCCCGCGCGGGTGCGGACGGCGGACTGACGTCCCCGCAGGTGCCGGTGCCGGCGGTGGACTGGCCGAACCGCAGCTACCCCGACTGGGCCGGCGGGCCGGCCATCGTGCTGCAGAACGGGCACTCGGCCGCGGGCGGGCCGCAGGTCGCGCTGAGCGCGGTGCTGCCGGCGAGGTACAAGGGCCTGCCGGCCGCGGTGGTCGTGCTGCGGCGGGCCGACGGCTCGGCGCCGGTCGACCTCGTCCAGCTCTACACCTTCGCCGGGGACTCCCCGGTCGCCGCCGCCTCCCGCACCTCGGTGGCGGACCCGCAGGCGGCGGCCAGCTGGCGGCTGGAGGGCAGCACGGTCGTCCGCGAGGAGCACGCGGCCGCCACCGGCGCGGTCACCTCCACCCGCTACACCGTCCGCGCCGACGGCACCCTCGACGAATCCTGGCCCGGCGCCACCACTCCGCCCCCCGCCGCCGCCCCGGCCCCGCCCACCGCCCCCACGGGCTGACCGCGCGACGTCGGGCAGGCCTGCTTCAGGCTGGCGGGTTTCCGGCTGGCCGCTTCCGGCGCGGGGCGGTTCCGAAGGCGCAGCGAACACGCACGAGACGTCGGACCGGCCGACTTCTCGTGCCCCGGCGCGGGTGGAGGGACTACGGGGTGGCGGTACTGACGGCGTAGAACGCGACGGCCGCGGCGGCGCCGACGTTGAGCGAGTCGATGCCGTGGGCCATCGGGATGCGGACCGGGTGGTGGGCCGCGGCGATGGCGTGGGGGGTGAGGCCGTCGCCCTCGGCGCCGAGCATCAGGGCCGCCTTGGGGAGGCGGTCCGGGGTGAGGGTGCGGAGGTCGACGGCGGTGTCGGCGGGGGTGAGGGCGAGCAGGGTGAAGCCGGCCTCGCGGACGGCGTCCAGGGCGGCGGGCCAGGGGTCCAGACGGGCGTACGGGACCGCGAAGACGGCGCCCATCGAGACCTTGACGGCACGCCGGTAGAGCGGGTCGGCGCAGTCGGGCGAGAGCAGCACGGCGTCCATGCCGAGGGCCGCGGCGCTGCGGAAGATGGCGCCGAGGTTGGTGTGGTCGACCAGCCCTTCCAGCACGGCGACCCGGCGGGCCCCGGCGAGCACGTCGGCGGCGTCCGGGAGGGGCTTGCGCTCCATCGAGGCGAGGGCGCCGCGGTGCACGTGGTAGCCGGTGACGGCCTCGGCGAGCCCGGGCTCGACCACGTGGACGGGGGCGTCGGCCTCGGCGATGACGTCGCCCATCGCCTCCAGCCACTTGGCGGTGAGCAGCATCGACCGCATCCGGTAGCCGGCGGCGAGGGCGCGGCGGATGACCTTCTCCCCCTCGGCGATGAAGAGGCCTTCGGCGGGCTCGCGGCGTCGGCGCAGCTCGACGTCGGTGAGGCCGGTGTAGTCGGCGAGGCGCGGGTCGGCCGGATCGGTGATGGTGCGGGGTTCGGACACCCTGTGATCTTGCCAAGCCCTGCCGGGGAAGGCCAAACGGCCGGGGAGCGGGGTGGTCCCCGGCTAGCCGTAGTGCAAATATGACCGTATGGCCCGAAATTCGGGCCGATCCTGGGCTCCGTCGGCCTCTGCCGCCACTGGCACCGCCGGCTCCTCCGGTGGGCGCCCACACGGTCGGCCGCAGCTGCCGCACGCGAAGCGGCGGTGGTCGGTGTGGCACCGTTCGGTGGCGGGGCAGGTGTTCGCGCTCCAGGTCCTGGTCGTACTGCTGCTCGTGGTCGCGGCCGCGGTGGCGCTGGTGGTGCAGTCCCGCAACGACACCGAGCACGAGGCACGCAACCGTTCGATGGCGGTGGCGCAGACCTTCGCCGGCTCCCCCGGCATCGTCGACGCGCTGCGCTCCCCCGACCCCACGGCCATCCTGCAGCCGAGGACGCAGTCCGCCCGGATCTCCGCCGGCGTGGACTTCATCGTCGTGCTGAACAACCAGGGCATCCGCTACACCCACCCGAACCCGGAGCGGATCGGCCAGAAGTTCGTCGGCACCTACCAGCCCGCGCTGCGGGGGCACGTGGTGTCGGAGGAGGTCGCGGGGACGCTTGGTCCGCTCGTGCAGGCGGTGGTGCCGGTGTACGCGCCGGACGGCTCGGTGGTCGGGCTGGTCGCGGCGGGTGTCACGCTCAGCAGCGTCAGCAGCGCGAGCGAGCGGCAGCTGCCGGTGGTGCTGGGCGCGGCGGCGGCCGCGGTGGGGCTGGCCACGCTCGGGACGGCGCTGATCAGCCGGCGGCTGCGGCGCCAGACGCACGGGCTCGGACCGGTCGAGATGACGCGGATGTACGAGCACCACGCGGCGGTGCTGCACGCGGTGCGCGAGGGCGTGATGATCGTCGGCGGGGACGGGCGGCTGCTGCTCTGCAACGACGAGGCGCGCCGGCTGCTGGACCTGCCGCCGGACGCCGAGGGCAGGCCGGTGACCGGACTGGGCCTGGAGCAGGCGCCGCTGGAGCTGCTGACCGCCGGCCGGCCGGTGACCGACGAGGTGGTGCCGTCCGGGGAGCGGCTGCTGGCGGTGAACGTCCGGCTGATCGACCGGCCCGGCGACCGGCCCGGCTGCGTCGCCACGCTGCGCGACTCCACCGAGCTGGCGGCGCTGTCCGGCCGGGCCGATCGCGCCCAGCGCCGGCTGCGGCTGCTGTACGACGCCGGGGTGACGGTGGGCAGCACGCTGGACGTGACGCGGACCGCGGAGGAGCTGGCGCAGGTCGCGGTGCCGCGGTTCGCGGACTTCGTCACGGTGGACCTGGCGGACCAGGTGCCGGCCGGGGAGGAACCGCCGCCCGGCCCCTCGCTGGGGCGGATGCGCCGCGCCGCGTTGGCCGGCGTACAGGACGACGCGCCGTTCTACCCGGTCGGCACGGTGCTGGACGTGGTGCCCTCGACCCCCCCTGGCCGGGGCGCTGAACAGCGGGGAGCCCGGCATGGAGCCGCGCCTGGCGGAGGCCACCCGGTGGCGGGAGCAGGACCCGGAGCGGTCGGCGCAGGTGCTGGCGTACGGGGTGCACTCGCTGGTCCGGGTGCCGCTGCGGGCGCGCGGGGTGCTGCTGGGGGTGGCCAGGTTCTGGCGGGCGCAGCGGGCGGAATCGTTCGAGCCGGAGGACCTGGCGCTGGCCGAGGAGCTGGTGGCGCACGCGGCGGTGTGCATCGACAACGCCCGCCGCTACACCCGGGAGCACACCATGGCGGTGACGCTCCAGCACAGCCTGCTGCCGCGCAGGCTGCCCGAGCAGACCGCGCTGGACGTGGCGCACCGCTACCTGCCGGCCCAGGCCGGGGTGGGCGGGGACTGGTTCGACGTGATCCCGCTGCCGGGCGCGCGGGTGGCGCTGGTGGTCGGGGACGTGGTCGGGCACGGACTGCACGCGGCGGCGACGATGGGCCGGCTGCGCACGGCGATCCACAACTTCTCGACCCTGGACCTGCCGCCGGACGAACTGCTGGGGCACCTGGACGAGCTGGTGAACCGGATCGACCAGGACGAGGCGGCGGGCGGCGAGCGCGCGGAGCTGGCCGGGGCGACCTGCCTGTACGCGATCTACGACCCGGTGTCGCGGCGCTGCACCCTGGCCACCGCAGGGCACCCGCCGCCGGCCGTGGTGGACCCGCAGGGCCGGGTGGTGTTCCCGGAGCTGCCGACCGGGCCGCCGCTGGGTCTGGCGGTGCTGCCGTTCGAGACCGCCGAGCTGGAGCTGGCCGAGGGCAGCCGGCTGGTGCTGTACACGGACGGGCTGGTGGAGGACCGGAAGCGGGACATCGACGAGGGGCTGGAGCTGCTGCGGGCCGCGCTGGCCGGATCGCCCCGCACGCCCGAGCAGACCTGCGCGGACGTGCTCGGGGCGATGCTGCCGGTGCACCAGCAGGACGACATCGCGCTGCTGGTGGCGCGGACCAGGGTGCTGGCGCCGGACCAGGTGGCGCAGTGGGAGGTGCCCTCGGACCCGGCGGCGGTCGGCGAGGTCAGGGCCGCGGTCGCGGAGCGGCTGACGGCCTGGGGGCTGGCCGAGGCCGCGTTCGTCACCGAGCTGATCCTGAGCGAGCTGGTGACCAACGCGATCCGGTACGGCTCCGGACCGATCCGGGTGCGGCTGCTGCGGGACCGCTCGCTGATCTGCGAGGTCTCGGACGGCAGCAGCACCTCGCCGCACCTGCGGTACGCGGCGACCGAGGACGAGGGCGGGCGCGGGCTGTTCCTGGTCGCGCAGTTCGCGGACCGCTGGGGGACGCGCTACACGGCCACCGGGAAGGTCATCTGGACGGAGCAGCCGCTGGAGTAGCCGTGGGGCGGGAGGCCGGCCGGGCGGGCTTCCCGCTCCGGCCGGCCTCCTGCCCCGGGCCGGCCTACGGCCGGAAGGCGGCGGCCAGCACGTTGACGACGTCGCCGACCACGATGACCGCCGGGGGCTTCACGCCCTCGGCCTCGACCACGGCGGCGACGGTGCCGAGGGTGGCGTCCACCCGGCGCTGGGCCGCGGTGGTGCCCTCCTGGACGACCGCGACCGGGGTGTCCGCCGGCCGGCCGTACTCGACCAGCCGGGCGGCGATCGCGCCGATCTTGTCCACGGCCATCAGCAGCACCAGGGTGCCGCTCATCTTCGCGGCGGCCTCCCAGTTGGTGAGCGAACGCTCGTCGTCCGGGCCGACGTGGCCGGAGATCACGGTGAACTCGTGGGTCATGCCGCGGTGGGTGACCGGGACGCCGGCCGCCGCCGGGACGCTGATCGAGCTGGAGATGCCCGGGACGACGGTGACCGGCAGTCCGGCCTCGACGCAGGCCAGCAGCTCCTCGCCGCCGCGGCCGAAGACGTACGGGTCGCCGCCCTTGAGCCGGACCACGAACTTGCCGGCCTTGGCGTGCTCGACCAGGGTGCGGTTGATCGCCTCCTGGGCCATGAACCGGCCGTACGGGATCTTGGAGGCGTCGATCACCTCGACGTGCTCGGGCAGTTCGGCGAGCAGCTCGCGCGGGGCGAGCCGGTCGGCGACCACCACGTCGGCGTCGGCGAGCAGACGTCGGCCGCGCACGGTGATCAGGTCGGGGTCGCCGGGGCCGCCGCCGACCAGGGCCACGCCGGCGCCGTGCGCGCGGTACTGGCGGGCGGCGAGCGAGCCGTCCCGCAGGCCGTCCACGATGGTGTCGCGCAGGGCGGCGGAGTGCCGCGGGTCGCCGGTGAGGACGGCGACGGTGGCGCCCGCGTCGCGGCCGCTGGCCGGGGTCCAGGCGGTGGCCGCGGCGGCGTCGTCGCTGCGGGAGCAGAACACCCGCTCGCGCTCGGCCTCGGCGCTGACCGCCGTGTTGACGGCCTGGTCGTCGGTGGCGACCAGGACGTACCAGGCACCGGTCAGGTCGCCGTCCCGGTACGGGCGGGCGTGCCAGGTGAGTTCACCGGTGTCGGCCATGGCCTGGACAGCCGGGGTGGTGACCGGCGATATCAGGTGCAGTTCGGCGCCGGAGGCGATCAGGGCGGGCAGCCGCCGCTGGGCGACCTGGCCGCCGCCGACCACGACGACGCGGCGGCCGGCCAGCAGCAGGCCGACCGGGTAGGGGGTACGGCCCTCGGTGCTCGGGTGCGGGGTGGGCGCGGTCATCGGCGGTGCTCCTGGATCGGGGGGAGGGTGTGGGGACGGTACGGCACGACACCGCTCCGCGGTCCGGCGCGCCCTCGGGCCGGTCCACGGAGCGGTGACGGGGTGCGTCAGGCCTTCTCGGTGACCCCGGCGGAGTCGAAGGTGGCTACATCGTGCATCGCCCGGGCCGCGCTCTGCACCAGCGGCAGGGCCAGCAGGGCACCGGTGCCCTCGCCGAGCCGCAGGTCCAGGTCGATCAGCGGACGCAGGCCGAGCTTCGCCAGCGCGGCCTGGTGGCCGGGCTCGGCGGAGCGGTGGCCGGCGATGCAGGCGGCCAGCACCTCGGGGGCGATGGCCTTGGCGGCCAGCGCGGCCGAACCGGCGATGACGCCGTCCAGGACCACGGGGGTGCGCAGCGACGCGGCGCCCAGCAGGAAGCCCGCCAGCGCGGCGTGCTCCAGGCCGCCGACGGCCGCGAGGACGCCGACCGGGTCGCTCGGGTCGGGCCGGTGGAGGGCCAGCGCGGCGCGGATGACCTCGATCTTGCGGGCGTGGGTCTCGTCGTCGATGCCGGTGCCGCGGCCGGTGACCTCGGCCGGGTCGAGGCCGGTGAACACCGAGATCAGGGCGGCCGAGGCGGTGGTGTTGGCGATGCCCATGTCGCCGGTGACCAGCGCCTTGTTGCCCGCCGCGACCAGGTCGCGGGCGGTCTCGATGCCGACCTCGATGGCCTTGAGGGCCTCCTCGCGGGTCATCGCCGGGCCCTGGGTCATGTCGGCGGTGCCGGGACGGACCTTGCGCGGCAGCAGGCCGGTGGCGCGCCCCTGCTGGACGGCGTCCGGCAGCTCGGCGGCGACGCCGACGTCGACCACGCAGACCTCGGTGCCGATCTGCTTGGCGAAGGAGTTGACCACCGCTCCCCCGGCCAGGAAGTTGTCGACCATCTGGGCGGTCACCTCCTGCGGCCAGGGGCTGACGCCCTGGGCGTGCACGCCGTGGTCACCCGCGAAGATCGCCACGCAGGCGGGCTCCGGGATCGGCGGCGGGCACTTGCGGGACAGGCCGCACAGCTGGGCCGAGATGATCTCCAGCATGCCGAGCGAGCCGGCCGGCTTGGTCATCCGCTTCTGCCGGTCCCAGGCCTCGCCGAGCGCCTTGGCGTCCAGCGGGCGGATGCCGCGCAGGGTCTCGGCGAGCAGGCTCTGCGGCTCCTCGCCGGGCAGCGCGCGGTTGCCGTACTGCTCCTCGTGGACGACCCAGGACAGCGGGCGCTTCTTCGCCCAGCCCTGCTGCTCCAGCTCGGGCTCGTCCGGGAACTCGTCGACGAAGCCGACGCACAGGTAGGCGACGACCTCCAGGTGCTCGGGCAGGCCGAGCTCGCGGACCAGTGCCTCGTCGTCGAAGAAGCTCACCCAGCCGACGCCCAGGCCCTCGGCGCGGGCGGCCAGCCAGAGGTTCTCGACCGCCAGGGCGGCCGAGTACGGGGCCATCTGCGGCTGGGTGTGCCGGCCGAGGGTGTGCCGGCCGCCTCGGGTGCGGTCGGCGGTCACCACGATGTTGACCGGGGTTTCGAGGATGGCCTCGATCTTGATTTCCTTGAACTGCTTGGCCCTGCCCTTGGGCAGCGAGTCCGCGTACGCCTCGCGCTGGTGCTCGGCCAGGGCGTGCATCCGCCTGCGGGTCTTCGCCGAGCGGATCACCACGAAGTCCCAGGGCTGCGAGTAGCCGACGCTGGGCGCGGTGTGGGCGGCCTCCAGGACGCGGATCAGCACCTCGTGCGGGATCGGGTCCGGACGGAAGCCGTTGCGCACGTCGCGGCGCTCGCGGATCACCTGGTGGACGGCCTCGCGGCCGGCCTCGTCGTAGCCGGGGGCGGCCGGGCCGCGCGGCTCGGCGGGCTCCTCGGGCTGCGGCTCGGGCTGCTCCCCCTCCTCGTCGGCGGCGGGCTGCTCGGGCTGCTGGGCCTGCTGCTCGGCGGCGGGCTGCTCGACGGCCTCGGCGGTCTCGGCGACCTCGACGGCTTCGGCGACCTCGGTGGCGGGCTGCTCGGTGGCTTCGGCGGGAGCCTCGGCGCCCTGCCCCGCGGCCTGCACGGCTTCGGCGGCGACGGGCTCCGCGACGGCGACGGGCTCGGTCCCGGCCGGGGCCTGCGCCTGCTCCGGGGGGGCCTCGGCCTCCGGAGCGGCGGCCGGCTGCCCGGCGGCGGCCTCGGCGGGTACCACGGCCTCGGCGGCCTCGGCAGGGGCGGCGGCGTCGGCGGCGGGCTGCTGCTCGGCCGTGGCCTCCGGCGCGACGGCTTCGGCGGGCTGCGCCGGCTCCGTCCCGGCGGCGGCCTCGGTCGCGGCCTCGGCCGGCACCTCCGCGACGGGCTCGGCGGCGACGGTGGCGTCAGCCGCCGCGGGCACCTCGGCGGTCTGCTCCGCGACCGGCTCGGCGGGCGCCTCGGCCGGGGCCGCGGCCTCCTGCTGCGGCTGCTCGGCCTCGGCGACGGGCTCGTTCACGGCCTGGCCCGAAGGCATCTCGCCGGTGCCGGCGGCGGTCTCGGCGACCGGCTCCACCACGGGCTCCTCGACGGCCTCCGGCGCGGTCCCGGCCGGCTGGGCCTGCTCGGCGGCCGGAGCGGACTCGGCGCCCGCCACGGCCTCGACGAGCTGAGCGGCCTCGACGGCATGGACGGCCTCGGCCGGCCCGGCGGCCTGCGGCGCGTCGGCGGCCGCTATGGGCGCGGGCTGCTGCGGGGCCGCTTCCTCGACGGCCGGAGCCTGCGCGGGCGCCTGGACCTTGGGCAGGCCGTGCGGGGTGGGCGCGGCGAGGAAGGCGGAGATCCGGCGCGGCTGACCGGCCGGGGCCGCGGCCTCGGGCTGCTCGGCGGGCAGCGCGGCGCCGTCGGCGGCAGCGCCCTCGACCGCGGCGGCCTCCGTGACGACGGGCTCGGCGACGGCGGGCTCGACGACGACGGCCTCGACGGCGGGCACGCCGGCCGCCTCGGCCACCGGCGGCACGGCCTCGGCCGGCTCCGCCACGACGGCCTGCGGAGCGACCGCGACGGCCTCCACCACGGCCTCGGGGACGGTCCCCTCCCGAACGGCCTGAACGGCCTGGACGTCCTGGACGTCCTGGACGTCCTGAACCGCGGCGGCCTGGACGACCTCCGGCATCTCGACGACCTCGATCACCTCGATCGCCCCGACCGTCTCGACGGACGGCACGGCCTCGACCGGGTACGCGTGCAGCGGCACCTGCTGGACCTGCTGCGCCTGCTGGGGCTGGTGGAAGTCCGGCGCCTGCGCCGGCTGCTGCCCGTCCACGACGGGAACGCCCGGAGCGACCGGCGCCACCGGGACGGCCTGCGGCGCGGCGACCGGAGCCTGGGCGACGGCCTCGGCCACCGGCGGACGGCCGACCACCGGGATGCCGTGCGCGGGCGTGCCGCCCTGCGAGGGGCCGCGGTCGGCCAGCGAGCGGACCGGCACCTGGCCGGTCATCAGCGACGGGTCCGGGATCGGCGGCCCGGCGTGCAGCGGGCGGCGCGGCTGCTGAGCCTGCGTCATCGGCTGCTGCACCTGCGGCTGCGTCTGGACGGGATGCCTGCCGTGCTCGGCGCCGAGCACCGGCGGGTCCACCGGCGGCCAGGACGGCTCGACCGGCGTGCCGTCCTGCTGCGGCGCGAGCGGCACCTGCTCGGCCGGGACGGCCGCCAGCGGCTCGCCCCAGGAGCCCTGCGGTCCCGGCATCAGCAGCACGTCGTCATCGTCGTCCAGGCCGTCCGGCGTGTCGGGCTGGTCGAGGAAGTGGAAGGCGGGGCGCGGGGCGCCCTGGTCGACGGCCCAGCCCTCGCCGGGGTGGCCGGGCTGGGGCATCCCGGGAACGCCGTAGCCGTGCTGGCCCTGCGGCGGGATGACGCCCGCGCCCGGGGGCATCACACCGGACACGCCGCCGATCGGGGCCGCCGGGTTCGGGATCACACCGCCGTCCGTCACGAGGCCCTGGAGGGGTGCAACGCCCGCGACGCCCTCCGGTCCGCCGAGCCCGTCGGGCCCGGCGTGCAGGTGCTCCGGCATTCCCTCGCCCGGGACGTGGCCGCCATCGGTCATTGTCAAAGCTCCTTCCAGGCCGCTGCCGCGCCCTCGGCGACGCGATCACCGATCGCAGCGCCCATCCGCGCGGGCCGAACCAGCACCGACCCGCCCCTCATTACATGTGGCCGCCGCGCCGTGGCGCTGCGGCCCAAGTCCTTCCGGCGCACTGCGGCACCCGGCCCGGTGCACCTCCCGTACGGGACGGCACGTCGTCTGAAACAACGACAACCCGGAGCAACCGGCACGACCGCACCGGACCCTACGGCATTCTCCAGGTCCGGCACGAGGCCCGTCGAATTGCCCACACTCCGAACGGAACCGGGTTGCACCGCGTCAAAAAGGTGACAAACCGACTGAATCGGGTGGGTCGCCGACCGATGCAGCCGCCCAGGACGTCACACTACCGGCACGGCGCGGTCACCTCTCGAATAGGTGTCCGGATGCGACCTGGATCACCGTCCACGCCCGCGGACGGTCCCGGTGCACGCCCCCGGCCCGCCCGCCGGGGATCCGCCGGACGGGCCCGAGGCCTTCACACGATCTGCTCACCCCAGAGCACCAGCGCGCCGGTTCCGGCCGCTCCCAGCGCCAGCCCGTCGCCCTCCCCCACCGGCCGCAGCGGGGTCGCCTGGAGCAGCGCGCCGTCCGCCCGGTAGCCGGCCCCGTCGATCGCCCGGCGGACCTCCTCCGCCTCGGCGAGGGTCCGGGGCAGCGCGACGAACCGCTCGGGCCGGCGGGCCAGCACCGCGCGCACCACGTCGAGGCCGCCGGACTCCACCACCGCCGCGTCCGGCTCCGGCAGGCCGCCCAGCACCTCGGGGCCGCTCCCGTACACCGCCTCCACCTCGACGCCGTAGCGGCGGGCGTTGACGGTCAGCCGGGCGCAGGCCGAGCGGGAGCCCTCGACCGCGACCACGGCGGCGCCGAACCTGGCCGCCTCCACCGCGAGGGCGCCGCTGCCGGCGCCGACCGACCAGACCAGGTCCCCCGGACGGGCACCCAGACGGGCCAGCACCAGGGCGCGCACATGGGCGGGGAGCGACTCCGGCGCGCCCGGTGCGCCCGGTGCGCCCTCCACGCGCCCGGCGCCCGCATAGGCGTCACCGGGGAGCGCCCAGCCGCGTTCCGCGCCGGGGTAGCCGACCGGGCGCCCGGCGAGCCAGCCGGCCGCCTCGGTCACCGCGGACTGGGCGGCGCCGCCGATCACCAGCACCACGTTGGGGTCGCGCCACACGTGGTCGGCGATCCGGTCGGAGGTGAGGACGGTGACGTCCTCGTCCGGCGTGCCGAGGGCCTCGCAGACCACGAAGGTCCGGTGCACCCCGCGCAGCATCAGGGCGAGTTCGGCCGGCCCGGCGCCCGGCGCGGTGAGCACCGCGACCTTGGGGTGGGCCCGGCAGATGTTGGCCGCGCGGCGCAGCCGTCCGCCGTGCACGCTGACCACCTGGGCGTCCTCCCAGGGCATGCCGGCCCGGGCGAAGGCGGTGGCCACGGAGGAGACGGCGGGCAGCACCTCCAGTTCGAGGCCGAACTCGGGGCGGCGCAGGGTGCGCACCACGCCGAAGAAACCCGGGTCGCCCTCGGCGACCACGACGGCCGCGCCGCGGTGCTCGGCGATCCTGCGGGCGGCCTCCCGGATGCTGCCGAGGGTGAGCCGCTCGGCGGCCTCCGGCACCGGGAGGGCGTTCAGTTGGTAGGGGGCGCCGGCCACCAGGGTCGCCGCGGCCAGGGCCGCGCCGGCGGCCTCGGTCAGCGGGGTGCCGTCCCACCCGATGACCGTGATCCGGTCAGCCATCTGCGGCCGTTCTCCCTCGACTCGGTGCGCCACTCGATCCGCCGTCGTGCGGTGCCGGAGCCGAGGCTACCGGGTGCGTTCGGCCGGAGCCCGACAACTCGCACACATGTCCGCGCTGGGTGAACGGCCCGCGCGCCTCAGTCGCGCAGCACGTAGCGGTGGTCGCCGTGCCAGCCCGCGCGGTGCAGCTCGGGCGACTCCAGGTCCTCGGGGAGCAGGCTCCACAGGATGAGGTCGCTGCGGCTCTCTCCCCCGGTCCGGTGGCCGGGAGGTGCCGCCGGCACCTCGCCGGACTCCCCGCGCACTATCCAGGCGCTGCGCAGCACGCCCTCGCTGATGCCGCCGACCTTCTGGGCGACCTGCTGGGCGGCCGTGTTCCCGGCGGCGGTGCGCAGTTCCAGGCGCAGGAAGCCGCGGTCCTCGAACAGCCACTGGGCGACGCCGAGGACGGCCTCGGGGGCGTAGCCCTCGCCGCGCGCCCAGACGGCGGTGACGTAGGAGATCTCGGTGCTGCGCAGCCGCCAGTCGGTGTTGCGCAGCTCGACCAGGCCGACCAGGCGCTGGGTCAGGTGCTCGGTGACGGCGAAGACGATGCCGCGCCCGGCGGCCCGGTGGCCGGGGGCGAGGGTGCGGGCGAGCTCGGCCGCGTACTCCTCGGTGAAGGGCTGCGGCAGGTCGGTCCAGGCGAGGACGAGGTCGTCGGCCATCATCGTGGCCAGGCCGGGGGCGTCGTCCTCCGCCAGGGGGCGCAGCAGCAGCCGTTCGGTGCTGATGGCGGTCTCGGGGAAGCTCGCTGCCATGCCGTCTCTCCTCGCCGGGTCGTGAACACAACACCGTACGCCTCCGTCGTGCCCCGGATGCCACGCGGTGCGCCGCCCGCACGACGGTACGTCAGATCGCGGCCGGCCGGAGTGTCCCTGGTGCATACTGCCCGACCGGGCCCCCGCCGAGGTGCGGCGGGGGCCCGGTCGGGATCGGGGCGTCGGGCGGGGGCGCGGCTCAGAACGCCGGGATGACCGCACCCTGGAAGGTGTCCTCGATGTACTTCTTGACCTCGTCGGAGTGCAGCAGCTCGGCCAGCTTCTTGACCCGCGGGTCGTTCTCCTTGCCCTTCTTGACGGCGAGGATGTTGGCGTACGGGTTGCCCTCGGCCTTCTCCAGCACCAGGGCGTCGGTGGTCGGCTTCAGGCCGGCCTCGATCGCGTAGTTGCCGTTGATGACGGCGGCGTCCAGGTCGGCGATGGAGCGGGGCAGCTGGGCGGCCTCCAGCTCCTTCCACTTGAGGTTCTTCGGGTTGCCCGTGACGTCGGCCGGGGTGGCGGCGGTTCCGGCGCCGTCCTTGAGGGTGATGAGCTTGTTGTCGGCGAGCAGCTTGAGCGCGCGGCCCTCGTTGGTGGCGTCGTTGGGCAGGCCGACGGTGGCGCCGTCCGGCAGGTCGGCGAGCGACTTGACCTTCTTGGAGTAGGCGCCCAGCGGCTCCAGGTGCACGGTCTCGACCGAGACGATGTCCGTGCCGTTCTTCTTGTTGAAGTCCTCCAGGTACGGCAGGTGCTGGAAGTAGTTGGCGTCGGCCGAACCGTCCTGCACCGCCGTGTTGGGGGTCACGTAGTCGGTGACCTCCTTGATCTCGAGCTTGAGGCCCGCCTTCTCCGCGAGGTTGTCCTTGACGTACTTCAGGATCTGGCCGTGCGGGGTGGGGGTGGCCGCGACCTTGAGCGGCGCGTTGGGGTCCGAGGAGGAGGACCCGGAACTGCCGCAGGCGGCGAGCGAGAGGGCGATGCCGGCGGTGGCGAGGATGCTGGTGAACTTCAGGGCGTTGCGCACGAAAAGTGCCTTTCTGCGTCGAACGGGGAGCCGCGTCCGGGGTCGGACGAGGGGAGGTCTAGTGGGCGCCGAGGTCCTCGTCGGCGGTGGTGGCGGGACGCGGGCGCAGCAGGCGGGTGCGTCCACCGCCGTGGCCCCGGCCGGCCAGCCGGCGCACGGCGTAGTCGCCGGCCAGCTGGATCACGGTGACGATGATCGCGATCTCCGCCACGATGATCCACATGAAGGAGGTCTCGAACCGCAGGTAGCCGTACCGGTAGGCGAGGTCGCCGAGACCGCCGCCGCCGACCGTGCCGGCCATCGCGGAGTAGCCGATCAGCGCGATGACCGTGGTGGTGACGGACGCGACGATGCCGGGGAGGGCCTCGGGGACCAGCACCTTGCGGACCAGCGTCCAGGTGCCGCCGCCCATCGCGTGGACGGCCTCGATCAGGCCGCGGTCGACCTCGCGGACGGAGGTCTCGACCAGCCGTGCGAAGAACGGGATCGCGCCGACGGTCAGCGGCACGGTGGCCGCCTGCCAGCCGAGGGAGTTGCCGGTCAGCCAGCGGGTGAAGGAGATCAGCGCGATCATCAGGATGATGAACGGCATCGAGCGCGTGAGGTTCACGATCGCGCCGAGCACCTTGTTCACCGGCTGGTTCTGGAGCACCCCGCCCTTGGAGGTGAGCACCAGCAGGATGCCGATGGGCAGCCCGAGGAGGACGGTGCAGAGGGTCGAGACCCCGACCATCTGGAAGGTCTCCTGGGTGGCGGGCCACATCAGTTCCTGCATCTGGTCCCAGGTCATGCCACCGCTCCGTTCGCCGCGTCGACCACGTCCACCTGGAGGCCCTGCTCGCGCAGGTAGCCGATCGGCACCACGTTGTCCTGGTGGCTGCCGGGGAGTTCGACCCGCATCCGGCCGACCATCCGGCCGGCGATGGTCTCCACCGCGGCGCCGAGGATGTTGATGTCGATCTGGTAGGTGCGGGCGAGCTGGGAGACGAACGGCTGGGCCGAGCTGTCGCCCTGGAAGGTGATCTCCAGCACGGTGGAGCCGGCGTGGCCGGTGCCGAACTCGCTGAGCGGGAACAGCTCGCGGGCCAGCTCCGACCCGGGCCGCGCCAGCAGGTCGGTGAGCTCGCCGGACTCGACCACCCGGCCGCCGCGCATCAGGGCGGCGGAGTCGCAGACGGACTTGATGACGTCCATCTCGTGGGTGATCAGCAGGACGGTGAGGCCCAGCTGCTGGTTGAGGTCGCGCAGCAGCTTGAGGATCGAACGGGTGGTCTCCGGGTCGAGCGCCGAGGTGGCCTCGTCGGAGAGCAGCACCTTGGGGTCGCCGGCCAGTGCCCTGGCGATGCCGACGCGCTGCTTCTGACCGCCGGAGAGCTGGGTGGGGTAGCTGCGGGCCTTGTCGCCGAGGCCGACCAGGTCGAGCAGCTCGGCGGCCTTGCGGCGGCGCTCGGTGCGGTCCAGGCCGATGATCTCCAGCGGGAGCTCGACGTTCTGCTGCACCGTCCGCGAGGAGAGCAGGTTGAAGTGCTGGAAGACCATGCCGATCCGGCGGCGGGCCTCCCGCAGCTCGCGGCCGGCCCGGTTCTCGCCGCCGGACAGCGCGGTGAGCTCGACCCCGTCCACGGTGACCGTGCCGGAGGTCGGGCGCTCCAGCATGTTCACGCAGCGGATGAGGGTGGACTTGCCGGCACCGCTGGTGCCGACGACTCCGTAGACCTCGCCCGGGCGGACGTGCAGGTCGACGCCGGCGAGGGCGGTCACCTCGCGGCCTCGGGAACGGTAGACCTTCGTCAGGTCCGTGGTGGTGATCACAGCGGCTTTCCGTGGGTCGGGGGCGCGGGCGGCGCGGGACGACCGCCCGACCGGGGTGCGGTCGGCGGCATCGTCACGGCGCTGCGCCGGGGGGATCCGGGCTCGCCACCCCTTGATCGTGGCCGTTGGACGGCCGGGCCGCGCGACGGCGTGGCCGTCGGACGGCCGGGCCCGCGGGCACGGCAGGGGGAGGAGTCCGGGAGGAGGGGCGCGCTCGCACGGGCGGGAGCGGCGCCGGATTCTCGCTTCGGGGCGCGAGGGGAAGGCGCCCTCAGGGGGGCGCCGGGGGCGGTGGCCCTCAGCAGTGACACATTCGACGACACATGGCACGCTCACCTGCCGGCAGGGTGCCGGTGGGGGTCCAGTTCGTCGTCGCAGTCATGTGAGCCAGTAAAACAGATGGGTCGATATCCGCCCAATCATTTGGCGGAGCTGTCCGCAATGCGGACATGCATCGCCGCCACCAGTACGGAGACGGCCCGGCGCCGCCACCGTTGGTCCGGATGGCGGCGGCACCGGGAACGCGCGCGGGACCGCGGGCTCAGGCCGTCGCGGCGAGCGGCGTCATGGCGGGCTTCGCGAGGTGGACGAAGCTCAGCCGGCCGTCGACCTGCTCGACCCGGGTCTGACAGTACCCCTGGCGGGCGTACAGCCGCAGGTTGCCGAGGCTGCGGTGGCCGGTGAACAGCTCGTAGGCGTTCACCGGGCCGTCCTGGGCCATCCGGCGCTCCAGCGCGTCCAGCAGCCGGCCGCCGAGGCCGTGGCGCTGCATCCGCGGATGGACGACCAGGCGCCCTATCCGGCCGACGCCGTCGGCGCCGACGTGGCCGCGGACGGTGCCGACCACCTCACCGCCCAGCCGGGCGACCAGGACGTGCTGCTCGGACAGTTCGGCGCGCAGGCTCTCCAGGCTCTGCGTCAGGGGCTCGATCGCCCAGTCGCCGTACAGCTCGGCCTCGGGCTGGTAGCCGAGGTACTGGAGCTTGAGGATCTGCTCCGCGTCCTCGACCTCCGCGGCCGAGATGATCACGCTCTTGCCCATGTGGAGGGGCCTCCCCAGTCGTCGTGCGCGGCGCGCAGAGGGTGGCGCGCTCACGCTCAGTATCCGAGTGATCGCGTCACCGTCAAGGGCTGCGTTCGCCAGCGCTCTACCCGGGCGTCAGCTTCCCTCAACCTTCCGGGGGGCATACGTGAGGAGGGTCACCCCGGGTGCCGCACGGGTTCCGTACGGCCGTTCCCGGGCCGTTCAGGGGTACCGCTCCGCGTGGAGCAGCATCCGCAGGCAGGCCAGGCAGCGGGAGCGGGTGGGGCCGATCGAGCCACGCGGCATGCCGAGCCGCTCGGACAGCTCACGGTACGTGGGCGGCGGGTCCTCGGCGAGGGCGGCGATCAGCTGCGGACATCGGCCGGGCAGGGCGGCCACGGTCTCGCGGACCACACGGCGGCGGCGCTCGGCGAGGTAGACGTCCTCGGCGGAGGGGACGGGTGGGATGGCGGTGCACACACCGTGCATGACGGCGCCGGGCGGGGCCGGTTACGCCCGGGCCGGGGCGCGGACGCGGGAGGGGCGCGCCGGTCGGACCGCCGCGCCCCTCCCCCGTGACGTCAGGGATCGACGCCCTCGCCGGGGCCGGCCCCTCCGTCGGGGATCAGCCCTGTGCCCACTCCCGCTGCCGCGCCAGGTCCGCCTTCACCTCGGCGAGCTGGACCGCGACCGCCGAGGGGGCCGTACCGCCGCGCCCGTCGCGGGAGGCGATGGCGCCGTGGACGCTGAGCACCGAGCGCACCTCGGGCGTCAGGTGCCCCGAGATCGCGGCGAACTGCTCGTCCGTCAGGTCGGCCAGTTCGATGCCCTCGGCCTCGCAGACCTTGACGCAGGCGCCGGCCACCTCGTGCGCGACCCGGAACGGCACGCCCTGCTTGACCAGCCACTCGGCGATGTCGGTGGCGAGCGAGAAGCCGGCCGGGGCCAGCTCCTCCAGCCGCTCCCGGTGCACGGTGAGGGTGGCCATCATCCCGGTGAACGCGGGCAGCAGCACCTCCAGCGTGTCGCAGGAGTCGAAGACCGGCTCCTTGTCCTCCTGGAGGTCCCGGTTGTAGGCGAGCGGCAGCGCCTTGAGGGTGGCCAGCAGGCCGGTCAAGTTGCCGATCAGCCGGCCGGACTTGCCGCGGGCCAGCTCGGCGATGTCCGGGTTCTTCTTCTGCGGCATGATCGAGGAGCCGGTGGAGAAGGCGTCGTGCAGCGTGATGAAGCCGAACTCCTTGGTGTTCCAGATGATCACCTCCTCGGCGATCCGGGAGAGGTTGATCCCGATCATCGCGGTCACGAAGGCGAACTCGGCGACGAAGTCGCGCGAGGCGGTGCCGTCGATGGAGTTGCCCACCGAGCCGCCCTCGAAGCCGAGTTCGGCGGCGACGGCCTGCGGGTCGAGGCCGAGCGAGGAGCCGGCCAGCGCCCCGGAGCCGTACGGCGAGACGGCGGTGCGGGCGTCCCACTGGCGCAGCCGCTCGGCGTCCCGGCCGATGGCCTGCACGTGCGCGAGGACGTGGTGGGCGAAGAGCACCGGCTGGGCGTGCTGGAGGTGGGTGCGGCCCGGCATCGCGGTGTCCGGGTGCGCCTCGGCGAGGCCGACCAGGGCCTGCTGGAGGTCGAGCAGCAGGCCGCCGATGGTCCTGGCATGGTCCCGCAGGTACATCCGGAACAGGGTGGCGATCTGGTCGTTGCGCGAGCGCCCGGCCCGCAGCTTGCCGCCGAGGTCGGGGCCGAGGCGCTCCAACAGGCCGCGCTCCAGCGCGGTGTGCACGTCCTCGTCGGCGACGGTGCCGGTGAAGGTGCCCGCCTCGACGTCGGCGAGCAGCAGGTCCAGGCCGGCCAGCATGCCGGCCAGTTCCTCGTCGGAGAGCAGGCCGGCCTTGTGCAGGACCCGGGCGTGGGCCTTGGAGCCGGCGATGTCGTACGGCGCGAGGCGCCAGTCGAAGTGGACCGAGGCCGAGAGCTTGGCCAGCGCCTCGGACGGGCCGTCGGCGAAGCGCGCGCCCCAGAGGCGGACGTCGGCGGACTGCTGGACGGTCATCGCGGTGGCTCCTTCATGCATGTGCAGTAGGTGGCATAAGTATGCATCAGGCCGTATGAAACACAAAACCCCGGCCGATCGCTGTCTCCGTCGGCCGGGGTCGTCCCGGGGAAGGCCCTACTGGGCCTTGGCCTGGGCCAGTTGCATGAGGTGATCGGCGAGCGCCTGGCCGCCGGCCGGATCACGGCTGATCAGCAGCACGGTGTCGTCGCCGGCGATGGTGCCGATGATCTCGAACACCTCGGCCTGGTCGATCGCCGAGGCCAGGAACTGGGCGGCGCCGGGCGGGGTGCGCAGCACCACCAGGTTGCCCGAGGCCGTCGCGGAGACCATGAGTTCGCCGGCCAGCCGGGCCATCCGGCCCTCGCTGGCCGACTCCCCCATCGGCGCCCGCGGCGTGCGGTCGCCGCCCTCGGCCGGGACGGCGTAGATCAGCGCGCCGTCCCGGTTGCGGATCTTGACCGCGCCCAGCTCGTCCAGGTCCCGGGAGAGGGTGGCCTGGGTGACCACCAGGCCGTCGTCGGCGAGCAGCTTGGCGAGCTGGCTCTGCGAACGCACGGGCTGGCGGGTGAGCAGGTCCACGATCCGCCGGTGGCGCGCCGTGCGGGTCTGCGGGACCTGCGGCGTCGGGCCGGTGACGGACGGGCCGGAGTGGGATGCGGTCATGTGATTATTCTCCCGGAGAACGGTCAACTCGCATCGGCCGGGGCGCCTTCGCGCACCGCCCGGAGGATGCCCGGCAGCGCGGCCAGGAACGCGTCCGCCTCCTGCTCGGTCAGCACCAGCGGCGGGGCCAGCCGGACGGCGTCCGGGACGGCCGCGTTGACCAGGAAGCCCGCCTCCTGCGCGGCGGCCTGGACCTCGGCCGCGACCGGCTCGGTGAGCACGACGCCGAGCAGCAGACCCGCCCCGCGCACGTGCGAGACCAGCGGGTCGCCGAGCGCCTCGACGCCGTCGCGCAGCCGCTCGCCGAGCTTGCGGGCGTGCTCCAGCAGGCCCTCGGACTCGATGGTGTCCAGCACCGCGAGCCCGGCCGCGGCGGCCACCGGGTTGCCGCCGAAGGTGGTGCCGTGCCGGCCCGGGGTGAACAGGTCGGCGGCCGGGCCGAAGGCCAGCACCGCGCCGATCGGCAGGCCGCCGCCGAGCGCCTTGGCCAGGGTGACGACGTCCGGCTCGACGCCCTCGTCCGCCTGGTGGGCGAACCAGTGGCCGGTGCGGCCGATGCCGGTCTGGATCTCGTCCAGGACCAGCAGGGTGCCGGTGGCCCGGGTGATCTCGCGGGCCGCCCGCAGGTAACCCTCGGGCAGCGGGATCGCGCCGTTCTCGCCCTGGACGGGCTCCAGGAAGACGGCGGCGGTCTCGGTGGTGACGGCCGCGCGCAACGCCTCCACGTCACCGAACGGGACGTGGGTGACGTCGCCGGGCAGCGGGCGGAACGGGTCCTGCTTGGCGGGCTGGCCGGTCAGCGCGAGGGCGCCCATGGTGCGGCCGTGGAAGCCGCCCTGGAGGGCGACCAGGTGGGTGCGGCCGGTCAGCCGGCTGATCTTGAAGGCGGCCTCGTTGGCCTCGGCGCCGGAGTTGCAGAAGAACACCCGGCCGCCCGGCCGGCCGTCCAGCCGCAGCAGCCGCTCGGCGAGGGCGATGGTGGGCTCGGCCATGAAGAGGTTGGAGACGTGGCCGAGGGTGGCGATCTGCCGGGTCACGGCCTCGACCACCGCCGGGTGGGCGGTGCCGAGGGCGTTGACGGCGATGCCGCCGAGCAGGTCGGTGTACTCCTTGCCGTCGGCGTCCCAGAACGTGCTGCCCTCGCCGCGCACCAGCGGGACGCGGGGGGTGCCGTAGTTGTCGGTGAAGGAGTGCTGCCACCGCTCGGCGAGCTGCTCGTTGTGCGTCACTGCGGTCACGCCGTTCATGCCAGTCCCCCGGTCACGGTCGGTTCGTCGTCCGGCACGACCATCGTGCCGATGCCCTCGTCGGTGAAGATCTCCAGCAGCAGGCTGTGCTGGACCCGGCCGTCCAGCACGCGGGCGGTGCCCACGCCGGAGCGGACGGCGCGCAGGCAGCCCTCCATCTTGGGGAGCATGCCGCTGGCCAGACCGGGCAGCAGCTCCTCCAGCTCGCTCGCGGTGAGCTGGCTGATCACGTCGTCGGACTCCGGCCAGTCCTTGTAGAGGCCCTCGACGTCGGTGAGGACGACGAGCATCTCGGCGCCGAGCGCGACCGCGATGGCGGCGGCCGCGGTGTCGGCGTTGATGTTGTAGACGTGGCCGTCGGTGCCGCGGGCGATCGAGGAGATGACCGGGATGCGGCCGTCGGCGATCATCGCCTTCACCGCGCCGGCCTCGATGTTGACGATGTCCCCGACCAGGCCGATGTCGACCTGCTCGCCGTCCACCACCGCGTACCGCTTGACCGCCGTCATGGTGTGCGCGTCCTCGCCGGTCATGCCGACCGCGAACGGGCCGTGCCCGTTGAGCAGGCCGACCAGCTCGCGCTGCACCTGGCCGGCCAGCACCATCCGGACCACGTCCATGGTCTCCGGGGTGGTGACCCGCAGGCCGTTGGTGAAGCTCGACTCCAGCCCCAGCTTGTCGAGTTGGGCGCTGATCTGCGGGCCGCCGCCGTGCACCACGACGGGGTGCAGGCCGGCGTAGCGCAGGAAGACGACGTCCTGGGCGAAGGCGGCCTTGAGGCTGTCGTCCACCATGGCGTTGCCGCCGAACTTGATCACGACGGTCTTGCCGTGGAAGCGCTCCAGCCACGGCAGCGCCTCGATCAGCGTCATGGCCTTGGGCAACGCGGTGTTGTTGCGGGCCTGTTCGCCCTTGGGTGCGATCTGCACGGTTTCCGGTGTCCTTGTCGGATCGGGTGGGGTAGGCCGGATCGGGTGGGGTAGGCCGGATCAGCTGGAGTCAGGCCGGATCAGGTGGAATGAGGCCCGATCAGCTGGAACCGGGCCGGATCACGTGGAGTAGGCGCTGTTCTCGTGGACGTAGTCGGCCGTCAGGTCATTGGTCCACACCGAGGCGCTCGCCGTACCGGCGTTGAGGTTCGCGCTGATGACGACCTCCCGGCCGGCCATGTCCACCAGGTCGCGGTCCTCGCCCACGCCGCCGGCCTTGCAGACCCAGACGCCGTTGATCGCGACGTCCAGCTCGTCCGGGTCGAACGCGGCGGAGGTGGTGCCGATGGCGGCCAGCACCCGGCCCCAGTTGGGGTCCTCCCCGTGGATGGCGCACTTGAGCAGGTTGTTGCGGCTGATCGTCCGGGCGACCTCGACCGCCTCGTCCTCGGTGGCGGCGCCGGTGACGTCGATCCGGATGTCCTTGCCGGCGCCCTCGGCGTCGCCGATCAGCTGGCGGGCGAGGTCGGCGCTCACCTGGCGGACGGCCTCGGCGAACTCGGCCTCGTCCGGGGTGGTGCCGGTGGCGCCGGAGGCGAGCAGCAGCACGGTGTCGTTGGTCGACATGCAGCCGTCGGAGTCGATCCGGTCGAAGGTGGTGCGGGTGGCGCCGCGCAGCGCGGTGTCCAGGGCGGCGCTGTCCAGGTCGGCGTCGGTGGTGAGCACCACCAGCATGGTGGCGAGGCTCGGGGCGAGCATGCCCGCGCCCTTGGCCATGCCGCCGACCGTCCAGCCGGCCGGGCTGGTGTACTGGGCGGTCTTGTGGACGGTGTCGGTGGTCTTGATGGCGATCGCGGCGGCCTCGCCGCCGGTCCCGCTCAGCTCGCCCGCGGCCAGGGTGACCCCGGGCAGCAGGATGTCCATCGGCAGCCGTACGCCGATCAGACCGGTGGAGGCGACGGCGACCTCGCCCGCGTTGAGCCCCAGGTCCACGGCGGCCCGCTCCGCGGTGGCGTGGGTGTCCTGGAAGCCCAGCGGGCCGGTGCAGGCGTTGGCCCCACCGGAGTTGAGGACGACGGCGGAGACCCGGCCGCCCTTGAGGACCTGCTCGGACCAGAGCACCGGCGCGGCCTTGACCCGGTTGGCGGTGAAGACGCTGGCCGCGGCGAGCGAGGGCCCGTCGTTGACCACCAGGGCGAGGTCGGGGGTACCGGAGGCCTTGATGCCCGCGGTCACCCCGGCGGCACGGAAGCCCTTGGCCGCGGTCACTCCGACGTTCGTGCTCTTGCTCACGGTGCGACTCCGTTCACGGGAAGGCCGAGCTCCTCGGGCAGTCCGAGGGCGATGTTCATGCTCTGCACCGCACCGCCGGCGGTGCCCTTGACCAGGTTGTCGATCGCGCTGATCGCGATGATCCGCCCGGCGGCGGCGTCCAGGGCGACCTGGACCAGGGCGGTGTTGGCCCCGTAGACGCTGCTGGTCTGCGGCCACTGCCCCTCGGGCAGCAGGTGGACGAAGGGCTCGTCGGCGAACGCCTCGGTGTACGCGGCGCGCAGGCTCTGCGCGGTCACGCCCGGCCTGGCCTTGGCCGAGCAGGTGGCGAGGATGCCGCGCGGCATGGGGACGAGGGTGGGGGTGAAGGAGACGGAGACCGGCTCGCCCGCGAGCGGGGTGAGGTTCTGCATCATCTCCGGGGTGTGCCGGTGGACGCCGCCGACCCCGTACGGGCTGACGCTGCCCATCACCTCACTGCCCAGCAGGTGCGGCTTGGCGGCCTTGCCGGCGCCCGAGGTGCCGGAGGCGGCGACCACCACGGCCTCCGGTTCGGCGAGCCCGGCGGCGTACGCGGGGAACAGTGCCAGGGAGACGGCCGTCGGGTAGCAGCCGGGCACGGCGATCCGGTTGCTGCCCTTCAGCGCGGCACGGTGGCCGGGGAGTTCGGGCAGGCCGTACGGCCAGGTGCCGGCGTGCGCGGAGCCGTAGAACTGCTCCCAGTCGGCGGCGGCCTTGAGCCGGAAGTCGGCGCCGCAGTCGATCACCAGGACGTTCGGGCCGAGTTCCTCGGCGACGGCGGCGGACTGGCCGTGCGGCAGCGCCAGGAACACCACGTCGTGGTCGGCCAGCACCTCGGTGGTGGTGGCTTCCAGGACGCGGTCGGCGAGCGGGAACAGGTGCGGCTGGAGCAGCCCCAGTCTGGTGCCCGCGTTCGAGCCGCCGGTCAGCGCCCCGATCTCCACCTCGGGGTGGCCGAGCAGCAGGCGCAGTACCTCACCGCCCGCGTACCCGCTCGCGCCGGCGACGGCGACTCGCAATGCCATGGCGTTCCTCCTTCGTCTTGGCATGAATATACGCGTGACGGAAAATTCATGCAAGGAGTCGACGCCTGACCCCCGCCGTGGCGGGGGTGTGCAACCGGTCAGCGCTTGACGGCCCGCAGCACCACGAACTTGGGGTTCCCCGCGACGACTCGGCAGTTGCCGAAGAGGCGGCGCAGCTTGACGTGGTAACCGAGGTGGCGGTTGCCGACCACCCAGAGTTCGCCGCCCGGCCGCAGCGCCCGCTTCGAGTCGGTGAACATCCGCCAGGCGGTGGCGTCGGTGGTGGCCTGGTGGGAGTGGAACGGCGGGTTGTTGAGCACCAGGTCCACCGAGCCGGGGGCGGTCACACCCGCGGCCAGGGCGTCGGCGGCCACGAACTCGGCCGGGGCGTCCGGGCCCAGGTTGGCGCGGAAGGTCTCCTCGGCGGAGGCCACCGCCTGGTGCGACTCGTCCACGAACACCAGCTCCGCACCGGGCCCGGCCAGCGCGGCGGCCGTACCGACCACGCCGTTGCCGCAGCCGAGGTCCACCACCCGGGCACCGGGGGCCGGGACGGGCAGGTGGGCGAGGAAGAAGCGGGTGCCGATGTCGAGCCGGTCGGCGCAGAAGGTGCCCGCGTGGTTGACCACCGTACGGCCGGAGACCGGACCGATGTCCGACGGCAGCGCGTAGCGGGTCGGCCACGGAATGGGGCCGGGGTCGAGCGCCGGGTCGGGGGTGCAGAGGATCAGCCTGGCCTTGCGGACGGCCAGCGAGGTGCGGGTCGGGCCGAGGATCCGCTCGAAGAGCCGGAGGGTGGAGGTGTGGATCTCGGTGGTCATGCCGGTGCCGACCACCACGGTGCCGGCGTGGACGGCCGGGGCGAGCCGGTGCAGCTGATCCTCCAGCAGGGCCAGGCTCTTGGGAACGCGCACCAGCAGCACGTCGATCCGCTCCGGCGGGGTGTCCCTGGTGGTCAGCAGCCGGGACTCGTCGACGGCGGCGCCGGCCCGGGCCAGGTTGGCCAGGGTGGCCAGGCGGCCGAGGTGGGAGTCGGTGATCTGGACCGGCCGGTACGCGGCGAGCGCGGTGGTCAGCGCGCCCCAGCGGTCGCCGAGGACGGCGACCGTGCGGCCGGCCAGCTCCGTCGCGGCGCCGGCCGCGCTGTCCGCCTCCCCGGCGAGGTGGCGCAGCAGGTACTCGTCGGCGGCGTCCCAGGCCCGCAGCCGCTCGCGCGGATCCGCTGGGTGACGGGTGAGCTCGAAGGTGCCCCAGGGAGTGGCCAGGGAGGTGTCCGGCGGGGTCGCGGCGGGCGTGGTCTGCGGATTCATCGTGTTCTCAGGCTATCCGACGACCCCAGGGAGACGGTTACGGACGGATACTGGAAGAGCCCGACCGAGAGGGGTGAGGGCGATGCAGTGGAAACTCGCAGTCGTGGTGGTCCCCGTATCGGACGTCGACCGCTCGAAGCTCTTCTACGAGGAGCAGGCCGGGTTCACCGTCGACCACGACACCCGGCTGCGGGACGGCCACCGGGTGGTCCAGCTGACTCCCCCCGGCTCGCCCTGCTCGATCGTCGTGGGCACCGGGATGACCGAAGCTCCGCCCGGATCGGTCAAGGGGCTCCAGCTGGTGGTGCCGGACATCGAGAAGGCGCACGCCGAACTGCTGGCCCGGGGCGTACAGGTCAGCCCGGTCCAGCACTTCGTGGCGGGGGGCCGGGTGAACGGGCACGGCGAGGCGTGGAACAACTTCGTGTTCTTCAACGACCCGGACGGGAACGCCTGGGCGGTCCAGGAGGCGCCGGCCGCCGTGCAGTCCTCGGGTGGTCCCCGAGGAGTCCTTGGGTAGGCTCCGGGAATGGCTGAACACGAGGGAAGCGTGCGGGTGGACAGCTGGATCTGGTCGGTCCGGCTGGTCAGGACGCGGGCGCTGGCGGCCGCCGCCTGCCGGGCCGGGCACGTCCGGGTGAACGGCGAACGGGCCAAGCCGGCCCAGGCGCTGAAGCCCGGGGACGAGGTCCGGGTCCGCGAGGAGGGGTACGAGCGGGTCGTGGTGGTGCGGAAGCTGATCCGCAAGCGGGTCGGCGCCTCGGTCGCGGCGGAGTGCCTGGCCGACAACAGCCCGCCGCGGCCGCCGCGCGAGTTCGTCGCGGCGGCCGGGACACGGGACCGCGGGACGGGGCGCCCCACCAAGCGGGAGCGCCGCGACCTGGACCAGCTGCGCGGGCACTGAGCGGCACCGGCCCGTCACGCGACGCCGAGCCGTCACACGGCGGCGGTCCGTTACGCGGTGGTCCGTTACGCGGTGGCGGTGGTGGCGGTGAGCACCCTGGCGAGGAAGCCGCCGAGGTTGCCCACCGTCCGGTCGATCTGCTGCTCCAGCGGCAGCGACTCGTCGGGCCTGGTGACCAGGGTGGACTTCTTCAGCCCGCGCACGTAGAGCGAGCAGGCCAGGTCGGCGCAGATGTACGTGCCGACCGTGTTGCCCTCGCGCCCGGCCGCCCCGGCCCTGCGGGCGGCGAGCAGCGCGACCCCTGACCCGGCGTGCGCGGTGATGCACAGCGAGCACACGTTGGTCTTGGTCAGGCTCCGCCGGATCACCGGCGAGCGCAGCGTCACCCCGACGAGCTCGCCCCCGTACGGCGCCACCAGGTACGCCCGGTCGGGCGCGCCCTGGTCCCGCCAGCCGAGGAAGTCCAACTGCTCCCACGGAAGTTCGGCAAGCCCCCGGGGCAGGTTGAGCCGGCGGGCCTCGCCCTTGGAGCAGTTGACGAAGGACGCGCGGATCTCGTTCTCACCCAGGGGTTCCATGCCGCGGAAACTAGCACCGGCCCGCCCGCCGTGTCGCGCCGATTTCACCCGGTGCGGACCGGATGGGCGGCCTGGACCGCGAGCCGCCGCGGGGCGTCCTCGCCGATCCGGGTGAGCAGGCCGTCCAGGGCGAGGAAGGCCTCCCAGCGCTCCCGCCCGCCGGCGGCGGCGAGCCGGTCGACCACGTGGTCCTCCAGATCCTGGACGCGCTTGTTCTTCCAGGCCTTGTCGGCCAGGCTCACCAGCAGTTCCTCGACGGTGACGCCGGGTTCCCCCCAGCTCGCGTGGCTGCGGGCGAAGCGGGCGAGGTGCTCGGGCACGCCGTGGGAGAGCAGCAGGGCGTGGCCGGCGGCCTCGTGCCGGGAGCCGGGGGCGGAGAGTTCCTCGGGGTGGACGGTCTTGCCGATGTCGTGGGTGGCGGCGCCGTACCGGACCGCCCCGCCGTCGAAGACCAGGCCCTCGCGGGCGCAGAAGTCGGCGATCTCCTCGGCCACCTGGTGCACCAGCGCGAGGTGGGCGACCAGTCGGGGCGGGGCGTCGACGGCCCGCAGCAGGCCGGCGACATCGGGGGGCAGCGGCGGCAGGGTGGTGGTCACGGCCGGAGGGTAGCCCGCCCGGTGACGGCTTGTCAGTGGGGGTCCGTAGGCTTCGACGGGCCGGTCCCGGCGCAGGAGGGGGGTGCCGGACCGGCCCGACGGAGCCGGGAGGGGCTACTTCTTGAAGGCGACACCGGCGTACGCCGAGACGTCCTGCCAGCCCTCGGGGAGTTCGGTGGTGGGCACGTGGCCCGCGGTGGGGCGCCAGAGCGGGAGCTGGACGAGCCCGGGGCCGGTGAACTCGAAGTCGCCGAAGAAGGGCTCGACGCCGGCCCGCGACCGCAGCACGAGCGGGGCGCTCGCGCTCTTGTAGATCCGGGTGCCCTCGGCGGCGCTCTCACGGGAGGCGAAGTCCGGGCTGCCGTGGGAGAGGATCAGCGCGCTGCCCGGGGCGAGCGCGTCGCGCAGGGTGCCGACGATCCGCTGGGCCCCCTCCTCGTCGCGGATGAAGTGCAGGACGGCGACCAGCATCAGCGCGACCGGCCGGGAGAGGTCGACGGCTCCGGCGAGCGCGGGGTGGCCGAGGATCGTGGCCGGGTCGCGCAGATCGGCCTCGATCACCGAGGTGTGCCCGGCCGGGTGGCTCGCCAGCAGGGCGCGGGCGTGGGTGGCGACGATCGGGTCGTTGTCCACGTACACCACCCGGGCGTCCGGGGCGACCCGCTGGGCGACCTCGCTGGTGGAGCCGACCGCGGGGATGCCGGTGCCGATGTCGATGAACTGGCGCACGCCGCGGCTCGCCGCGAACTCGACGGCCCGGCCGAGGAACTGGCGGTTGGTGCGGGCCATCAGGGGCAGCGCCGGGTAGGCGGATATCGCGGCCTGGGCGGCCTTGCGGTCGGCCTCGAAGTTGTCCTTGCCGCCGAGGTAGTAGTCGTACATCCGGGCGGTGTGCGGGACACCGGTGTCCAGCTCGCTCGGCGGCCGCCAGTCGTCGGCTCTGGCCCAGCCCCACTCGGTGTCCGCGGTCCGGCCGATCGCCGCGCTGTCCTCGTACATCCTGTCCGCCCCCAATGCGCCATGCCGGAATCGTTCGGCTACCGCCCGTCCACGCGGTGCGCGGTGATCGTATCCAAGGACACACCGTGGAAACAGCGGGAGTTCAGGTTTACGCAACACCCGGTGACGGAGTGTGTGCACGTCAAGCCCGGAGCGGCCGCCCCTCCCGGATCGCCCGCCGGGGCCGTCGTCCCTATGCTGGCTGCCGATGACTGCCGACCGCCGCACCGTACTGCGCACCACCGCCAGGTTCGCCGCCCTCGCCGCCACCGGTGCCCTCCTCACCTCCTGCGGCACCGGAACGCCCCGCCGGGCCGACCCGGGGGCGCTCGCCGCGCACCCCGGCACCGTGGACCCGCAGCACACCACCGACCCGGCCTGGAACGGCGGCGAGGGCCCTGCCTCCGCCACGCCCACCGCCTCGGCGGAGCCCCGGGCCGCCGACGGGCCGACGGCGGCCGCCGCCCAGCCCGCCACCCCGCCGGCGCCGCCCGCGCTGCCGCCGCTCGCGCCCGGCACCCCGGTCGAGGTCGCGTACGGGCCGCGCACCGGCGGGAACGTGGCGCTCACCTTCCACGGCAGCGGTGACCCGAAGCTGGCCACCGCGCTGCTGGAGGCCGCCGAGCAGCGCGGCGTCAACGTGACCGTGATGGCCGTCGGCAGCTGGCTCGACCAGCAGCCGCAGATGGCCCGGCGGATCCTGGACGGCGGCCACGAGCTGGGCAACCACACCCAGAACCACCTCAACATCTCCGCCATGACACCGGACCAGGCGCGCGCCGAGATCGCCCAGTGCGCGGAGCGCCTCCAGCGGCTCACCGGCTCGATCGGCCGCTGGTTCCGGCCCTCCGCCGCGCAGTACGCCACCCCGATGGTGCGGGAGCAGGCCAGGGCGGTCGGGTACGAGCACGTGCTGTCCTTCGACGTCGACCCGCGCGACTACAACGACCCCCCGGCCGCCGAGCTGCAGCGCCGGGTGCTGAACGCGGCGCGCGGCGGCTCGGTGGTGGCGCTGCACCTGGGCCACCAGTGCACGGTGGACGCGCTGCCCGCCATCCTGGACGGCCTGGCGAAGGCCGGGCTCAAGCCGGTGACCGCCAGCCGGCTCTGCGCGTGAGGACGTGTGGGGGCGCGTGAGCCGGTGATCAGACCATCGGGTCGTCGTCCTTGTACGGGCGCAGCCGCAGGGTACGGGCGTCCGAGTCGCGGATCGCGTCGGCCCGGTTGACCAGCTCCTCCAGGTCGTCCCGTCCGGCGTGGATGAACCGCCCGTGCAGCCCGTCGAAGCGGCCCCGGGCGGCGTCCACCGTGACCGCGACCATGTACGGAATGGAGCCCCAGGCGGTGGCGTCCCTGAACATCGGCATCCCCGCGGTCATGTCGGTGGCCACCGCGCCGGGGCTGATGTCGAGGACGACGATGCCGTTGCGGGCGAGTGAGTCCGCCATGTTGTCGGAGAGCTGGAGCAGCGCGCCCTTGGAGGTGGCGTACGCGGTGTAGTTGCCGTCCGGGCGCAGCGCGAAGCCGGAGTTGAGGTTGACCACCCGGCCCTGCCGCCGGGCGACCATGCCGGGCAGCACGCAGCACAGCAGGTTGTAGGGGCCGCGCAGGTTGGTCTCGATCACCTGCCACCACTGGTTGGCGTCGGTCTCCCAGAGCGGCACCTCGGCGCGGTCGACCAGGCCGGCGTTGTTGACCAGCAGGTCGGTCGGCCCGAGGTCGCGCTCGACCACCCGGACCGCCTCGCGCACCGAACCGGGGCGGGTCACGTCGGCGGTCACGGCGACACCCCGGGAGCCGCGCTTGACGCACTCCTTGAGGGTGTCGGTCAGCGTCTCGTGGGTGCGTCCGACCAGGCCGACGGACATCCCCTCGGCGGCCAGGCCGATGGCGATCTCCCGGCCGATGCCCCGGCCGGCGCCGGTGATCAGGGCGACCTGTCCTACGAGCGATCCCGTCGACACCGCGTGCTCCCTTCGCCGTCCCCGGCCCTGTCCGATTCCGCCCCGGCCCTGCCGTCCTCCGCCCCCGGCCTCCGTCTGCGGCATTCTGTCGGCCGCCGGGCGGAGCCGGCTCCGGCACACGGAGCCGGGGCCGCCGCCTCACTCGTTCGGGGGAATCCTGACACTGGCACCGCGCCGGGGAGGGGGTGACCTACTGGCCGGTACGGAGTAGTAACGTCGTCGGGGCGGTGCCCGGTGCACCCGTTCCGGCACACCGGCCCCGTCGTCCAGCGGCTCGCTGGGCCACCCCGCAGCTGGGCGACCCCCAGCTCCACCGAAGGGCAACTGAGTGAGTGACATCGCGCGCGTCGGAGTGATCGGCTGCGGCCTGATGGGGTCGGGCATCGCCGAGGTCTTCGCCCGGGCCGGGTTGGACGTCCTGGTGGCGGAGGCCAGTGGCGAGGCGCTGGAGTTCGGCCGCACCCGGCTGACCAACTCCCTGGACACCGCGGTCAAGCGGGGCAAGCTGACCCCGGAGCAGCGGGACGAGGCGCTGGCCCGGCTGTCCTTCACCGTCGAGCTGTCCGACTTCGCCGACCGCGACCTGGTGGTCGAGGCCGTCGCCGAGCGCGCGGACATCAAGGTCAAGATCTTCGAGACCCTGGACCGGGTGGTCGAGCGCCGCGACGCGATCCTCGCGTCCAACACCTCCTCGATCCCGATCGTGAAGCTGGCCGCCGCCACCACCCGCCCCGAGCAGGTGATCGGCCTGCACTTCTTCAACCCGGCGCCGGTCCAGAAGCTGGTCGAGGTCATCCCGACCCTGACCACCTCGGCGACCACCACCGAGCGGGTCGAGGCCTTCGCCTCGCAGGTGCTCGACAAGGAGCCGATCCGCGCCCGCGACCGGGCCGGCTTCGTCGTCAACGCCCTGCTGGTGCCCTACCTGCTGTCCGCGGTGCGGATGTTCGAGTCGGGCGTGGCCACCGCCTCCGACATCGACAAGGGCATGGAGGCCGGCTGCGCCCACCCGATGGGCCCGCTGCGGCTGTGCGACCTGATCGGCCTGGACACCATCGTCTCGATCGCCGAGTCGATGTACGACGAGTACAAGGAGCCGCTGTACGCCGCTCCCCCGCTGCTCTCCCGGATGGTCGACGCGGGCCTGCTGGGCCGCAAGTCCGGCCGCGGCTTCTACGACTACACCGCGAGCGCCTGACGCCCGCGGCGCCTCCGGGCACGGGGGCCCGGCGACCGTGAACCGGTCGCCGGGCCCCCGTTTTTGACCTGGCGTCAGCTGTTGATGGTGTAGCTGTCGCCGTACACCTTCCACTTCAGCGGCGGGTTGAGGTCGAAGTTCTTGGCGTTGAGGAAGACCAGCTGCTCGGTGTCGACCCGGCTGGTGTCGGAGTGGGCCTCCTCCTTCTTCATGACCACCTTGCGGGCGTCCAGGAAGGCCTTCAGGTAGGTGGCCTCGTCGCCGCCCTGGGCAGGCGTCCTGGCCTTCTTCATCGCGGCGGCGCGGATGCCGCCGAAGCTGTCCGAGCTGGTGCCCGGGCCGTGCATCACGATGGCGTCGTAGTAGGCGAACTGGCCGAGCGCGCGCAGGCCGTCGCTCTTGCCCTGGCTGACGGCGGGGTTGAAGTACACCCGGTCGCGCTCGTCGTTCTGGGCCTGCTGGAAGACGGTGTCCTTGGCGGCGGTGGCCCAGTCCTTCTCGAACGCGGAGCCGAGGCCGGCGTGCGAGTCGGTGCCGTTGACCTTCTTCAGGGCCGGCAGGTACTTGGCCAGGACGTTGCCGGGCTTCAGGTCGGTGTAGTGCTGGACCAGCTCCAGCATGTCACCGGTGCCGGAACAGAAGCCGATGATGCCGGCGGTGTAGCCCCGGCCGTCCTTGATGTCCTCGATGTACTTGTACTGGGCCTTCCAGTCCAGCGACGAGTTCTCCGCGCTGGACACCAGCTGCATGGCGATGTCCTTCTTGTGCGGGTCGTCCAGCCCGGCCGCGGCCAGCCGGACGGCGGCGGCCGGCGACGGGGCCGCCTGGGCCGCCGTGGTGGCCGCGACGGTCAGGGGGGCGGCCACCAGGGCGGCGGCGAGGGCGATGCGGAGGGCACGACGGGGCTGCGAACGCATGGAACGGCTCCGATTCCTCGATGGGTTAGGAAACTTTCCTAACAAGAAGAAGGAAACGCCCTCGGCCGCACTCCCGCAAGGGTTTTGACGGAACCTCTTCAAGAGATCTTGGGGCCGCGGACCGGCCCGCGCCGTCGCGCGGCTCAGTACGCCCGGCGCCTCACCCACCAGACCGCCCCCGCGCACGCGGCCACGCCCAGGGCCGCCGTCCAGCCGGACTCGACGAACTGGAACGGCCAGAACCGGTCCGCCGGCTGGTACACCTCGTGGGCGGTGTAGCCGCCGTCCCGCACCAGGGCCTGGAGCCGGGCGAAGTCCCCGAGGCCGTAGAACGCGTCGCCGGGGATCCGGTTCCCGGCCGGGTCGGAGAACCAGACGTTCAGCACCCAGCGGTCGTCCAGCGCCATGGGCACCATGGAGTGCCTCGGCTCCTCCAGCGGAGGCAGGTAGTGGGCGCGCACGGCGTGGGCGAGGAACGGCAGCGCGACCGAGGCCGCCAGGCCGGCCCCCACCGCGGCCACCGTCCGGCGCAGCACCGCACCGGCCAGCGCCGCGACCCCGAAGGCCACCAGCACCCGGCCGACCAGCACCGGCGGCGTCTGTACGAAGACCTCCGGGCTGAACCGCCCGTCCCTGAGCGTCAACGGCTCGCTCCACCAGCGCAGCACCAGTCCGAACAACGCCGCCACGACGGTCAGCGCCGCGCCGCCCACGACCAGGCCGCCCACCGTCCAGCGGGTCCGCCCGGCGCCCTGGGTCCAGGCGAAGCGCACCGTGCCGTGCTCGAACTCCCTTGCCAGCAGCGGCCCTCCGAGGAAGGCCCCGAAGGCTCCGCCGAGGACGTAGAGCACGGCTCCGAACTCCTGCAGTCCGTCGCCGTACTGGCGCAGGAACTGCTTGTAAGCGGCCGTGCAGGCGTCGGCGGCCGGGTCACAGGAGTTCGCGCCCGTGCGCTCCAGGCCGTCGTGCAGGTACCAGCCGTGGGCCAGCAGCGCCAGCGAGACCACGGCCATCATCGCCAGCAGGGTCACCAGCGCCGGCCGGTGGCGCAGCCCGGCCGCCCGCAGCACGGCGGAGCGGGGCGGCGCGAGGGTCGGGGACGTCACGGCAGCAGCACCTTCTCGTTCGGAGGGACGGCTCCGCGCGGTCCCGGGAGGGCGGAGGCGGCCGGCTCGCGCAGGTAGGCGAGCACCAACTCCGCCAGCCCGACACGCTGTTGGCGCCAGGAGCCGGAGACCGGAGCGTCCGCGCCGCCGGTACGGACCAGCAGGTGGGACTGGGCACCGGCGCGGCGGTCGCGGACCACCGGCAGCCGCCCGGCGACCTCGCCGGCCTCGGCGGTGGGACCGGTGAGCATCCGGTGGCCGCCCAGCAGGTCGTCCACCTCCCCCGCCACCTGGACCCGGCCGGCGCCGAGCGCCACCAGGTAGTCGCAGCTCTGCTCCAGCTCGTTGACGGCGTGCGAGGAGAACACCACCGACATGCCGTCCTCGGCCACCGCGGTCAGCAGCACGGCCATGAAGTCGTGCCGGGCGAGCGGGTCCAGGGCCGCCAGGGGCTCGTCCAGCAGCAGGAGTTCGGGGCGCTTGGCGAGGGCCAGGGCGAGCGACACCTGGGCCTGCTGCCCGCCGGAGAGGCGGCCGTACCTGCGGTCCAGCGGAATGCCGAGGCCCTCCAGGTGGGCGCGGGCCCGGCCCCCGTCCCAGCGGCGGTTGAGGTGGCGCCCCATCGCCAGCAGGTCGCGGACGGGCAGGCCCGGATAGAGTGCGGCGTTCTGGGCGACGAAGCCGATCCGGTCCAACGCGCGCGGCGAGCCGGGCGCCTGGTCGCCGAGGACGGTCAGCGCGCCCTCGCTGGGCAGGGCCAGCCCCGCGGCGAGGCCGAGCAGCGTGGTCTTGCCGGCGCCGTTCGGGCCGACCAGGGCCACCACGTGCCCGGCGGGCACGGCGAGCCGGCAGTCCCGCAGCGCCCAGGAGCGGCGGTAGCGCTTGCCGAGCCCGGCACAGTCGATCACCGTGTCCACGGCCATCAGGCCACCACCCCGTCCCGGCCCTCGCGCAGGTCGCGCAGCGCGTCCTCGAACACCGCGGCCATCCCCTCCTCGTCCAGCCCGGCGGTCCGCGCCGAGCGCATCCAGTCCAGCAGCCCCCGGCGCAGCGCGGCCCGTTCGCGCAGCGGCACCACCCCGGCCGGCAGGCCCCGTACGAAGGTGCCCTGGCCCCGGCGGCCGACCGCGAGGCCGCGGTGCTCCAGCTCGCGGTACGCCTTGAGCACCGTGTTCGGGTTGATCGCCAGTGCGGCCACCGCCTCGCGCACCCTGGGCAGCCGGTCCCCCTCGGTCAACCAGCCCATCCGCAGCGCCTGTTCGACCTGCTGCACGAGTTGCAGGTAGGTCGGGACGCCGGAGGCCGGGTCCAGGCGGAACTCGATCGGGGAGGGCTGGTCCGCTTCTTTATCTACTTCCATAGGTAAAGAGATAAGCGACGGACTGATGATCCGTCAACCCCGGGAAAGACGAAGGGCCCCGCCCCGGACTCGTGGTCCGGGGCGGGGCCCTTCGTCAGCCGCTGCCGCGTCAGGCGCCGCGCAGCACCGCGCCGGTGCGGGCGACGGCCTCGGCGACGGCCGCCTCGCGGGCGGCGGTGGCCTCGTCGGCGGTCAGGGTGCGGTCGACCGCGCGGAAGCGCAGCGCGTAGGCCAGCGACTTCTTGCCCTCGCCGACCTGCTCGCCGGTGAACACGTCGAACAGCCGGATGGCCTCCAGCAGTTCGCCCGCGCCGGAGCGCAGCGCGGCCTCGACGTCGGCGGCCGGGACGGCGGTGTCGACGATCAGCGCGACGTCCTGGGTCGCCACCGGGAAGCCGGAGACGGTCGGGCCGTTGACCCGGGCCGCGCCGTCGGCGGTGAGCAGGTCGATGTCGATCTCCATCGCGGCGGTGCGGGCCGGCAGCCCGAGCGCCTTGACCACCCGCGGGTGCAGCTCACCGGCGTGGCCGACCACCCGGTCGGTGCCGGCCACCAGCAGCTCGGCGCAGCGGCCCGGGTGCCAGGGAGCCAGCTGCCCCTGGCGGACGGTCAGCTCGACGCCGGCCGCGCGGGCCACCGTACGGGCCGCCTCGACGGCGTCCGCCCAGAAGGCCTGGGCGCCCTTGCCCCACCAGCCCGACGGCAGCCGCTCGCCCGCGAGGGCGACGGCGATCCGGCGCGGCTGGTCCGGCAGCGCGGCGTCCAGCTCGGCGAGCTCCTCGTCGCTGGGCCGGTGGTCGACGGCCGGACGCGGGGCCACGGACAGCTCGTCCTTGGGCAGGAAGACCGTGCCGGTCTCGAAGACCGCCAGGTCGGTGTTGCCCCGGCCGACGTTGCGGCGCAGCGCGCCGAGCAGGCCCGGCAGCAGCGTGGTGCGCAGCGCCGGCTCCTCGTCGTTCAGCGGGTTGACCAGCTTCACCGTGCGACGGCGCCGGTCGTCCGCCTCCAGGCCGAGCGCCTCGAAGGCGGCCTCGCCGATGAACGGGTAGTTGTTGACCTCGACGTAGCCGGCCCCGGCCACCGCGACGCCGATCCGGCGGTTCACCCGCTGGGCCTCGGTCAGGCCCTTGCCCGGGGGCACGTCGGGCATCCGGGCGGGGACGTTGTCGTAGCCCTCCAGCCGGATGACCTCCTCGGCGAGGTCGTACGGGTCGGTGAGGTCGGGACGCCAGGTCGGCGGGGTGACCTCCAGGACGTCGGCACCGGAGACCGAACAGCCGATCTCCTGGAGACGCCGGGTGACGGTCTCGCGGCCGTACCCGGTGCCGGCCACCCGGTCGGGCAGGTCGGCGGCGATGGTGATGGTCCGCACCGGGTGCGGGGCCGCGATGTCGGTGACCCCGGCCTCGGCGGTGCCGCCGGCGATCAGGACCAGCAGGTCGACGGCGCGCTGCGCGGCGGCGCGGGAGGCGTCCGGGTCGACGCCGCGCTCGAAGCGCTTGGACGCCTCGGAGGGCAGCTTGTGCCGCTTGGCGCTGCGGGCGATGGCGACCGCGTCGAAGTGCGCCGCCTCGATGATCACCTCGGTGGTACCCGGGCCGGCGGCCGGGTCGAGGATCTCGGTGGAGGCGCCGCCCATCACGCCGGCCAGGCCGATCGGGCCGCTGTTGTCGCAGATCAGCAGGTCCTCGGCGGAGAGCTTGCGCTCCACGCCGTCGAGGGTGGTGAGGGTCTCGCCCTGCTCCGCCCGGCGGACCGTGATCGGGCCGTCCACCCGCTGCTTGTCGTAGGCGTGCAGCGGCTGGCCGACCTCCAGCATCACGTAGTTGGTGATGTCGACGGTCAGCGAGATCGGCCGGATGCCCGACTTCTGGAGCCTGCGCTGGAGCCAGATCGGGGACTTGGCGTTCGGGTCGACGCCGATGACCGTACGGGCCACGAAGCGGTCGCAGCCGGTCTGGTCGTTGACCTTCACCAGGTAGCCGAAGGAGTTCGCCGGCGGCACGTCGAGCAGCGCCGGGTCGGCCAGCGGCAGCCCGTACGCGGCGGCGGCCTCGCGGGCCACGCCGCGCATGGACAGGCAGTAGCCGCGGTCCGGGGTGACGGCGATGTCGAGCACCTCGTCGACGAGCTGGAGCAGCTCGATGGCGTCGGTGCCGGGCTCGAACTCCGGCGGGAGCACGATGATGCCGTCGTGGTCGTCACCCATGCCCAGCTCGCGGGCGGAGCAGATCATGCCGGCCGAGGTGTGGCCGTAGGTCTTGCGGGCCGCGATCGGGAACGGGCCGGGCAGCACCGCACCCGGGAGCACGACCACGACCTTGTCGCCGACGGCGAAGTTGGTCGCGCCGCAGACGATCTCCTGCGGCTCACCGGTGCCGTTGGCGTCGCCGACGTTGACGAAGCAGTGCCGGATCGGCTTCTTGAAGCCGGCCAGCTCCTCGATGGAGAGCACCTCGCCGACCACCAGCGGGCCCTTGAGGTCCGTGCCGAGCTGCTCAACGGTCTCGACCTCCAGGCCGGCCCTGACCAGGCGCTCCGCGACGTCACGGCCCGTCTCACCGGCCGGCAGGTCGACGTACTCGCGCAGCCAGGAAAGCGGGACGCGCATCAGATCTCCATCCCGAACGGGAGGGTGAAGCGGACGTCACCCTCGACCATGTCGCGCATGTCGGCGACGTTGTGACGATTCATCAGGATCCGCTCCAGGCCCAGGCCGAAGGCGAACCCGCTGTAGCGGTTGGGGTCGACACCGCAGGCGACCAGCACCCGTGGGTTGACCACGCCGCAGCCGCCGAGCTCGATCCAGCCCTCGGAGGAGCAGGTGCGGCACGGCCGGTCCGGGTTGCCGACGCTCGCACCGCGGCACACGAAGCACTGGAGGTCGATCTCCGCGCTCGGCTCGGTGAACGGGAAGTAGGACGGGCGCCAGCGCAGTTCCAGGCCGCCGCCGATCAGCTTCTCGACCAGCACCTCGATGGTGCCCTTGAGGTCGGCGAAGGTGATGCCCTCGTCCACCGCGAGGCCCTCGACCTGCCGGAAGACCGGGGTGTGGGTGGCGTCCAGCTCGTCCGTCCGGTAGACCCGGCCCGGGCAGACCACGTAGACGGGGGGCTCGCGGTCGAGCATGGTGCGGGCCTGGACCGGGGAGGTCTGGGTGCGCAGCACCACGCCGGAGTCGGCGGAGCCGTCCGGGGCCTGGACGAAGAAGGTGTCCTGCATCGAGCGGGCCGGGTGGTCCGGGCCCAGGTTGAGGGCGTCGAAGTTCAGCCACTCGGCCTCGACCTCGGGGCCCTCGGCCACCTGGTAGCCCATCGCGACGAAGGTGTCCTCGATGCGCTCGGCCATGGTGGTCAGCGGGTGCCGGGCGCCGCGCGGGGCGCGGTCGTACGGCAGCGTGACGTCCACCGCCTCCTCGACCAGCACGCGGGCGTCGCGCTCCGCCTCCAGTTCGGCCTGCCGCTTGGCGAGGGCCTGGTTGACGGCCCCGCGGGCCTGGCCGATCAGCTTGCCCGCTGCGGCCTTGGCGTGCGGGGGGAGGGCGCCGATCTCGCGGTTGGCGAGCGAGAGCGCCGAGCGGTCGCCGGTGTGGGCGACCTTGGCCTGCTTCAGCTCGTCCAGGGAGCCGGCGGCGGCGAACGCGGCGATCGCCTCGTCCCGCGCCTGCTCCACCACCTCGGGCTTGAGTGCCTCGACCTCGACCGGGTCGTACGACTTGTTGGGTGCCGACATCTCTATCTTTCCCGTGCTCCTGCTCGTCCGTGCTCAGGTGTGGGGTCGCCTTCACGTCACGCCCGGCGGGGCCGGGGCACGGGCAGCCGGTCGCCGTTCGCCGGAGGCTCACGGGAGTGGTGTCCGCGGCTCAGCCGCGCAGGGCGTTGCGCAACGCCAAAGGTCGAGTGTAGTCGCAGCGCGTAGCGCGGCTGCCGTGAAGCCCGCCCGGCCCCGACCTACAACATGCTCTGCTTGTCGTTCATGCTCCTTCAGAGCATGAAGTCGGGCACGCCGGCGGGCAGGATAAATCGGAACCGGGCGCCGCCACCGGGCGCGCGGTCGACGCGGATCGAGCCGCCGTGGGCCTCCACGATGCCCTTGACGATGTAGAGGCCCAGGCCCGTGCCACCGCGCTTGGAGCCGCGCCAGAAGCGCGTGAAGACGCGCGGCATCGAGTCCTCGGGGATGCCACTGCCTTCGTCGCTCACGGTGACCGCTGTGCCTTCCACGATGCGGGGCGGGGTGCCGTTGCGCTCCCAGAGGGGCGCCTCGACGACCTCCTTGGCCGGTGCCACCTCGATCGTGACAGTTCCCTCGCCGTGCCGCACCGCGTTTTCCAGCAGGTTGGCGAGCACCTGGTCGACCTTGTCCGGGTCGGCCCACAGCACCGTCAGCGGCTCGCCGATCCGGATGTCGAAGCGCTCCTCGGGGATGCCGGTGGCGACCTTGCGCTCGACGTGCCGGCGCACCGCCGCCGCCAGGTCGACCACCTGCTTGCGCAGTTCCAGCCGGCCCGCGTCGATCCGGGAGATGTCCAGCAGCTCGGCGATCAGCCGGGTGACCCGGTCGGCGTCGGCGTCCACGGTCTCCAGCATCAGCCGCTTCTGCCCGTCGGTGAACCGCTCCCACTTGGCCAGCAGCGTCGCCGTGAAGCCCTTGACGCTGGTCAGCGGGGAGCGCAGCTCGTGCGCCACGGTGGCGATGAGCTCGGCGTGGCTGCGCTCGGTGCGGCGCCGGGCCTCGGTGCCGCGCAGGGCGATCACCAGGCGCTCCAGCGGCCCGCCGGGCGCGCCGCGGACGTACCGGGCGGAGACCAGCACCTCACGCCCTCCGGGCAGCAGCAGGTTGCGCTCCGGCTGGCGGGTGCGGATGGCCAGTCCGCCGTACGGGTCGGTCAGCTGCCACCAGCGGCGGCCGTCCAGGTCCTCCAGCGGGAGGACGTCCTCCAGGGCGCCGCCGAGCGCGGCCTTCGGGAGCACGCCGGTGAGCCGGGCCGCGGCCCGGTTGAAGCAGACCACCCGGCCCAGCGCGTCGGCGACCACCAGGCCGTCCGGTAGGTCGTCCGGGTCGAGCTCGGGTCCGCTGCCGACCATGGGTTGCCTCCCCGATTACCCACCGTGCCGTTCCCCCCACAGAGGCAGACCCTAGCGCCTCCCAGGCGCCCGCAGTAGGGCTTGCGGGGTGGATCCTGTCCGATCGGACCGGGGCGGCCGGGGCGCGTGCGCCGCCTGGCGGAGGCGGGGTCGGCGCGGAGCACCCGCGACCTCCCCGGGTACGTCAGGCCTGCGCGCGGCAGCCGCCGGGCGAACGCTGCGCACGCGCCGAGGCGTACAGGCAGACGGCCGCCGCGGTGGCCAGGTTGAGGCTCTCGGCGTGACCGTGGATCGGGACGCGCACGACCTCGTCGGCGAGCGCGCGGGTCTCCTCCGGAAGCCCCCACGCCTCGTTGCCGAACACCCATGCGCCGGGCGCGCCCAGGGTGCCCTCGTCCAGCTCCCGGTCCAGGTCGCGCTCGCCCGCGCCGTCCGCGGCGAGCACCCTGACACCGGCCTCGCGCAGCCTGCCGACGGCCTCCTCGACCGGCACGCCGACCGCCACCGGCAGGTGGAACAGGCTGCCCACGGAGGCCCGGACGGCCTTCGGGTTGTAGAGGTCCACCGAGGCGTCGGTGAGCACCACGGCGTCCGCGCCGGCGGCGTCGGCGGTGCGCAGCACCGTCCCGGCGTTCCCGGGGTCGCGCACGTGGGCGAGGATCGCGACCAGCTTGGGGCGGGCCTTGAGCACCTCGTCGAACGGAGTGTCGATGAAGCGGCAGAGCGCCACGATGCCCTGCGGGGTCACGGTGTCGCAGATCCCGGCGATCACCTCGTCGGTGGCGGTCAGCACCGGCAGCCCCTCGGCCAGGACGGCCTCGACGATGTCCGCGTGCCGCTCGGCGGCCTCCAGGCCCACGTACACCTCGACCACGGCGTGCTCGGCCGTCCCCGGCAGCCGGCCGAAGGAGACGGCCTCCCGGACGGCCTGCGGGCCCTCGGCCAGGAAGCGGCGCTCCTTGGTGCGCTGGTTCCGCTTGGCGAGCCGGCGGGCGGCGACGACGCGCGGCGAGCGCAGGGAGGTGAGCAGGGGGGTCTCGGTGCTCGGCATGGTCTCGGTTCTCTGGAGGCGCTGACGGAGGCTGGAGCTGACGGAGGCTGGAGGAGGAGGGAAGAACGCAGAACCGGACCCGCAGGAGAGCCTGCGGGTCCGGTGAGAGCTCAACCGATCTCGGAAGATCAGGCGGCGTCCGCGGCGGCCTTCGGGGCGTTCACGTCGGCCGGCAGCGCCTTCTGGGCGACCTCGACCAGGGAGGCGAACGCACCCGGGTCGTTGACGGCCAGGTCGGCCAGCATCTTGCGGTCGATCTCGACGCTGGCGGCCTTCAGGCCCTGCACGAAGCGGTTGTAGGTGATGCCGTTGGCACGGGCCGCAGCGTTGATGCGCTGGATCCACAGCTGACGGAAGTCGCCCTTGCGCTTCTTGCGGTCGTTGAAGTTGTAGACCAGCGAGTGGGTGACCTGCTCCTTGGCCTTGCGGTACAGGCGCGAGCGCTGGCCACGGTAGCCGCTGGCGCGCTCCAGGATGACCCGGCGCTTCTTGTGGGCGTTGACTGCCCGCTTGACGCGTGCCACTTGATTACTCCTTGGGTTGGACCACGGACTACTTCACGTGGTCCGTCATTCGAATGGGTCGGGAAGGATCAGCTGCCCCGCCGACGGCTCGCACCGGGCGGGAGGGCGATCACTTGCCGAGAAGCTTCTTGATCTTCTTGGCGTCACCGGGGGCGGCCACGACGGTCCCGGCCAGCTTGCGGGTCAGCGTCGAGGGCTTGCGCTCCAGGAGGTGGCGGCGGCCGGCGCGCTCGCGCAGCACCTTGCCAGAGCCACTGATCTTGAAGCGCTTGCTGGCGCCACTGTGCGTCTTCTGCTTCGGCATTTCGCCGTATCTCCTCGTCGGTCCCGTCCACGCCCGCGCGGCTGCTGCCACGCGGGCGCGAACTGGATGGATCTGCGGTGACCGGGCGGGACGCCCCGTCACCCTGTGGGCCGGTCTCCCGGGCCTCCTGGCCGGTGAAGGCTCAGGCGCCCTGGGAGGCGGCCGGCTGCTCGACCGGAGCGTCGGCCTCGTCGGCCGGCGCCTCGGCCGGGGCGTCCTGCGCCTCGGTCACGGCGTCGTCCGCCTCGGCCGCGGCGTCCAGGGCGTCATCCGCCTCGATCGCA
Source organism: Kitasatospora sp. NPDC091335 (assembly GCF_044757205.1). Lineage (NCBI taxonomy): Bacteria > Bacillati > Actinomycetota > Actinomycetes > Kitasatosporales > Streptomycetaceae > Kitasatospora > Kitasatospora sp. NPDC091335. The sequence goes on from NZ_JBIVUM010000010.1 coordinate 211,144, forward strand.
GCGTCCAGGGCGTCGTCCTCCTCGGCGTCCGCAGGGGCGTCGGAGCCGGCGACGCGGCCCTGACGCTCGGCCTTGCGGGCGTCCGCGAGGGCGCGGGCCTCGGCCATCGCCTCGGTCTTCTTCTTGTGCGGGCCAAGGACCATGATCATGTTGCGGCCGTCCTGCTTGGGCGAGGACTCCACGAAGCCCAGGTCCTGGACGTCGTCGGCAAGCCGCTGAAGCAGACGGAAGCCCAGCTCGGGGCGGGACTGCTCACGACCGCGGAACATGATCGTGATCTTGACCTTGTCGCCCTGCTTGAGGAACCGAACGACGTGACCCTTCTTGGTGTCATAGTCGTGCGGGTCGATCTTCGGCCGGAGCTTCATCTCCTTGATGACCGTGTGCGCCTGGTTCTTGCGCGCCTCACGGGCCTTCATGGCCGACTCGTACTTGAACTTGCCGTAGTCCATGAGCTTGCACACCGGCGGCCGGGCGGTCGCCGCGACCTCGACCAGGTCGAGGTCGTACTCCTGCGCGAGCTCCAGCGCCTTGGCAAGCGGCACGATGCCGACCTGCTCGCCGCTGGGACCGACGAGTCGCACCTCGGGGACGCGAATCCGGTCGTTGATGCGGGGCTCGGTGCTGATGGGGCCTCCTCGGTTGCACCTTCTGCGATGCGGCCGTCGGACGGCGGTCGCACGTAGTGGACTCGACCACTGGGCGGGGCTTCATTCGTGCTGCGCTGTCCGGTACGTACACCGCCACACGAAAAAAGCCCCGCTCGGTACAAGCGGGGCTCCACACAACCGGGGGCGACGCCCGGTGAGGGGCGCTGCGGCGACTCGGCGCCAGAGGCGCCCGTCGCGGACCGGGACCCGTCGACCCTGAGGCCGACCAGGTGGGAGACTTTCGCGGTTGCCCTCTCGGGCCTCCTCGGTGGAGCCTCCACTTGCTGGCCAGGTGCCCATACGGGATCCCGGCCGGTCAGTCTCGAAGCTTACAGGGTCACGCTGTCGAACGCTATTCCGCCCCGCCCCGCGGCCGCGGACACGACCGTCTCCCGGCGCGGATACGGCCGTGTCCCGGTGCGGATGGACCCCTTGTACGCTCCATGGGTACGGACCGATCGACACGATGGAACGAGCCCCCCTTGAGCAGCGAGCCCACCCAGAACCCCGGCGCGGACGACGACGCGATCGGCTTCGACGACCTCACCCGCGACATCGCCGAGGTCCCGGCCGTCGAGGTGATCACCACCGTGGCGGTGCACCTGATGAGCGCCGCCGCCGTCAAGTGCGGTCTCGCCGAGGGCGGCGAGAAGGACAAGGACCTGGACGAGGCCCGCAAGCTGATCACCGCGCTGGCCGGGCTGGTCACCGCCGGCGCCCCCGAGGTCAGCAACTTCCACGCCGCCCCGCTGCGCGACGGGCTGCGCTCGCTCCAGCTCGCGTTCCGCGAGGCCTCCATCGTCCCGGACGCGCCGGGCACCGGACCGGGCGAGAAGTTCACCGGGCCGGTCTACTCCTGAGGCCGGCTCCGGACGGGAGTACCTACTAGGCCAGTAGGTACTCCCGTTCCCGTCTACCGCTGGTAGAGCCGCTCCCCCGGCAGCTCCGCGTTCGCCGGCAGCACCGCGAGGTCCAGCCCCCGGTCCAGCCGCACCCGCAGCACCGGGTCGGCGGCCACCGCCTGCCCGACCCGCTGCGCGGCCGCCTGTAGCCCGGCCTGGTCCAGCGCCGGGTCGAACACCACCGCGAGCACCCCGTCCGAGTCCTCCGAGCCCGCCAGCAGCCCGCTGACCACCTGCGGCTCGGCCGCCAGCAGCCCGCGGACTGCCTCGCGCACCTCCGGGTCCAGGACCGGCGGCACGAACGCGCGGTTCTCCGCGAGCGCCCGCAGCCGGGCACCGCCCAGCTGGAAGGGCACCGGCCCCGCCGGGTCGATCAGCAGGGTGTCGGCGCGCTCCGAGAAGGCGACCATCGCGGCCTGCGGGGCCGCCGTCGGCGCCGGCCGGGCGTCGGCGCGCCAGCGGGCGAGCGCCTCCAGCGACGTGAAGGCCGGCAGCGCGCGGCGCCCGTCCGGGGCCTCCAGGACCGGGACGGCCATGTCGCTGGTCTTGTCGTGCCGGTGCCCGTGCTCGTCCACCTCGACCTCGCCGAGGATCGCGACGATCGGGACCATCAGCCGGGTGGGGGTCAGCGCCGCCAGCACCGCCGGCTCGGCCGCGCGGTCCTGCGACCAGCGGGCGAGCGCCTCGACGAGCGCCGGGTCGGCGGTGCCGTCGTCGTCGGAGAAGCCGGGATTCGGGATGCTCTTGCCGACGAACGCCGGGTTGGAGAAGTCTTTGCGGTCCACCCGCCCGACCCTATGCCACCGGGCGCGAGCGGCCCCGGTTCCCTGCACGCGGGGCCTACCCCCCGGTAGCGCGGTGTGGCACCCTGCGCGCATGGTGATCCTCGACGCGCCCGCGACCGCGCCCGCCCCGGTCTCCGACCGCCTCCGGTACGACCGCGCCACCGCCCACCTGGACGGTCCGGTGGCCGTCGTGGACCTCGCCGCGTTCGACGCGAACGCCGCCGACCTGGTCCGCCGGGCGGGCGGCAAGCCGATCCGGCTGGCCAGCAAGTCGGTCCGCTGCCGGGCGCTGCTGGAGCGGGCCCTGGCCGTGGACGGCTTCCTCGGGGTGATGAGCTTCACCCTGGACGAGTCGCTCTGGCTGGCCCGCACCGGCGTCCGCGACGTCCTGCTCGCCTACCCCTCCGCCGACCGGGCCGGCTTCGCCGAGCTGACCGCCGACCCGGAGGCCGCCCGCGAGATCACCGTCGTGCTGGACGACCCTGCCCAGCTGGACCTGATCGACGGGGCCCGGGGCGGCGACGCCGAGGTCCGGGTCTGCCTGGAGCTGGACACCTCGCTGCACCTGCTCGGCGGCAGGATCCGGGTGGGCGCCCGGCGCTCACCGCTGCGCACCCCCGAGGGCCTCGGCGCCTTCGCCGAACTCGTCCAGCGCCGCCGGGGCTTCCGGGTGGTCGGCCTGATGGCGTACGAGGGGCACGTCGCCGGGGTCGGCGACCGGGTGCCGGGACGGCCGGTGCGCTCGCAGCTGATCCGGCTGATGCAGGCCAGGGCGAGGACCGAGCTGGCCGAGCGGCGGGCGGCGACGGTCCGGCGGCTGCGGCAGGTGGCCGACCTGGAGTTCGTCAACGGCGGCGGCACCGGCAGCGTGGAGTCCACCGTGGCCGAGCGCGCCGTCACCGAGGTGGCGGCCGGCTCCGGGCTGTACCTCCCGCAGCTGTTCGACAACTACCGCTCCTTCCGCGGCCGCCCGGCCGCGCTGTTCGGCCAGCCCGTGGTGCGCCGCCCCGGCCTCGGCGTGGTGACGGTGCTCGGCGGCGGCTACCCGGCCTCCGGCGCGGCCGGCCCGGACCGCTCGCCGGTCCCCTACCTGCCGGCCGGGCTGCGTTACGACCCGATGGAGGGCGCCGGGGAGGTGCAGACCCCGCTGCTCGGCCCGGCCGCGGACGACCTGCTGATCGGCGACCGGGTCTGGTTCCGGCACGCCAAGGCGGGCGAGCTGTGCGAACGCTTCGCCGAGCTGCACCTGGTCGAGGGCGACCGGATCGTCCGGACCGTGCCGACGTACCGGGGTGAGGGGAGGACGTTCCTCTGACGCTTCGTCCGCCGCTGCCCTAGCGTGGTGCCCGACACCGCGGCAGTGACGAGGGGAGCGGCATGGACGCCGAGATCACGGAGATTGCGACGAGGGGTGCGACCGCGCTGGCCGGCCTCATGGTCACCTCGGCCTGGGACCGGGTCAGGCCGCGGGTCGCCGCGCTGTTCGGCCGCAGGGCGGACTCGGTCTCCGAGGAGCTGGACGAGGCCCGGGCCGAGCTGGTCGCGGCGCGGGAGGGCGACGGCGAGTCCGCCGCCCGGAGCGTGCAGGGCGAGTGGGAGCCGAAGCTGCGCCGGCTGCTGGCCAACGACCCGGCCGTGGTCGCCGAACTCCAGGCCGTCCTCGACGAGTTCGCCCCGAAGCCGGCCGAGCGGCCGAACGTGGTGCACAACGAGCTCAAGGACATGACGGTCAGCGGCGGCATCGTGATCCAGGCCGGCACCATCACGGCCCGCGACATCGGGAGCTGACCTTTCCGGAGCCTTAACTGGGCCCGATGGAACGGCTAACCACTGCCGTCCATCGGGCCTTTGCGCTGTTCCGGGGCCTACAGTGCGTCAACAAGCACAGCACGCGCGGCTATTGCCATCTGGTCCAGACCAATCCTACGCTCTGGCCGGGGGCCGCGCGCCGGGCCGGCGGCTCCCGAACGGGCAGGCGTGCCCGTTCCCCCACGCACGCCCGGAACGACGGTCAAGGAGTCCCCACCCCATGTCCATCAAGCGAAGTGCCCTGTCCGTCGGCGTGATCGGCGCCGCGGTCCTCGCGGTGGCCGGTGCCACCGCCGGCACCGCCAGCGCCCACGGCACGATGACCAACCCCGTGAGCCGGGTCGCCGCCTGCTACGCCGAGGGCCCCGAGCACCCGGTGTCCCAGATCTGCAAGGACCTCGTCGCCGCGAGCGGCACCCAGCCGCTCTACGACTGGAACGAGGTCAACATCGCCAACGCCAACGGCAACCACCAGGCGGTGATCCCGGACGGCAAGCTCTGCTCGGCCAACCGCGACAAGTACGCCGCGCTGGACTGGCCGCGCACCGACTGGCCGGCCACCGCGGTGAAGGCCGGCGCCTTCACCTTCCAGTTCCGCACCACCGCGCCGCACGTCGGCACCCAGACCGTCTACATCACCAAGCCGGGCTACGACCCGACCAAGCCGCTCAAGTGGTCGGACCTCGACGCGACCCCGGTGGCCAAGGTTCAGGTCGACCGCAACGCCGTCAACGGCTCCTACTCCTACTCCGGCACCCTGCCGCAGCGCACCGGCCGCCAGGTCCTGTACACGGTGTGGCAGCGCAGCGACAGCCCGGAGGCCTTCTACGCCTGCTCCGACGTCGACTTCGGCGCCTCCACCACCGCCGTGTCCGCGCTCGCCGCCCAGGCCCCGGCCGCGCCCAGCGACGCCCAGATCGCCGCCGACGCGTCCAAGTCCACGGTCGCCCACCACGGCCACGGCGGGGACCCCGACTCCCCGGCCGGCCAGGTGGTCCCGACCGCCTCCGCGGCCGTGGGCGGCACCTCGTCCACCGGTCCGCTGCTGCTCGCCGGCGCCGCCGCGATCGGCGTCGGCTGGGCCGGCATGGTGCTCCGGCGCCGTCGCGTCGAGGCTGTTCGACACGACTCCTGACGCCGGACGCGGGACCGGGCCGGCCACACCCCCGTCCGGTCCGGTTCCCGCGGCACCACCCGCGACAGCGAACGGCGGGGGGGGCCCCCCCCCGGGGGCCCCCCCGGGGGGGGGCCGCCCCGGGGGGGGGGCGGGGGGCGGGGGGGGGGGGGCGGCGGGGGGGGGGGGCCCCGGCCCCCCCCCCCCCCCCGCCCCCGGGCCCCCCCCCCCCGCCCCCCCCCCGCGGGGGGGCCCCGCCGCCGTGTGAGGAGCGCGGGGCTCGGGTGAGCGCGAGCTCAGGTGGTGGTGCCCCCGGCGCCGCCGGAGCCCGAGCCGGTCCCGGGCAGCCCCGGGATGCTCGGCAGCTTGCCCTTGTAGTCGGTGATGCCCTTGACGATGGTGTCCATCACCGCGACGTCCGGCGCCTTGTCGGCGATGTCGAAGCCGAAACGCACCGAGACCAGCGACTTGCCGTCGGCCGACGGGAAGACCACGCTCTGCACGTAGCCGTTGTTGCCCTTGGGCGCGTCCACCTTCCAGCGGACCAGGTAGCCGTCCTGGCCGTTGACCTTCACGGCCTCCGACTTGAGCTCCTCGTGCCCGGTGATGTCGCCGTACGAGGTCTTGGCCGCCGCGACGACGTCGGCCTTGGCCGCCGACTGGGCGTCGGTGCCGCCGCCGGCGATGCGGCCGGTGTTCACGCCGCCGAGGGAGCAGTCGCCCTCGCCGCCCGCGCAGGTGTAGGAGCCGACGGTGAGCAGGGCGTAGCCGTCGCTGGTGGTGCCGGCCTCCCAGCCGGACGGGGCCGGCACGGTGAGGCGGTTCACCACGTCGACCGCCTTGTCGGCGCTCGGGCGGGTCTTGCCGCCCCCGCTGCCGCCGCTTCCGTTTCCGCCGTTGCCGTTCCCCCCGCTGCCGCCCTTGCTGTCCCCGCTGCCGCCGTTACTGCCGCCGTCCCCGTTGCCGGGGTCGCCGAAGCCCGGGAAGCCGCCCCACGGCCCGTAGCCGCCGCCCTGCGGGGCCGGGCGGGCGGAGCGCTGCGGGTGGTCCCCGTGGCCGTCCATCGCGAGGTAGGTGACGCCGGAGCCGGCGCCCAGGCCGAGCAGCGCGGCGACGGCGGTCGCCAGCACGAGCTTGGAGGGCTTGCGCCAGGCCTTGCGCGGCGGCGGCGCGGGCGAGCCGTAGGCGGTGCCGAACGGCAGCGGCTCCGGGTAGCGGACGGTCGGGCCGTTCTCCAGCACCTCGCCCTCCAGCACCCTGGGCTGCTCGGCCGTACCGGGCGCCTGGTCCGCGGCGGCCGTCGGCTCCGCCCCCGGGGTGGCCGGCGCCGACGTCCGGGCGTCCGGCGCCGGGGCGTCCGAGGGGGCGGGCCTGGTGTCGGCCGTCCAGCCCCTGCCGTCCCACCACCGCTGCGGCCTCGGGTCGCCGGTGGTGTCCTTCGGGTCCGGGTACCACCCGGCGGGAATCTGCTCACTCACGACAAAGAATCTAAAGGCATCCGGATAAACGCGAAATCAGCGCGGCAGGGTATTCCCGCAGTTTTCGATGAGATTCCGGTGAGAACCCGCTGCGGGCGCCTCCGCCGGCCTCGCGGCGGGCCCTACAGCGGGGTCACGTACGCCCCGGAGATGCCGCCGTCCACCAGGAACTCGCTCGCCGTGACGAACGAGGAGTCGTCGCTCGCCAGGAAGGCCACCGCGGCGGCGATCTCCTCGGCCCTGGCGAACCGGCCGAGCGGGATGTGCACCAGCCGGCGGGCGGCCCGCTCCGGGTCCGCGGCGAACAGTTCGCGCAGCAGCGGGGTGTCCACCGGCCCGGGCGAGAGCGCGTTGACCCGGATCCCCTCCCGGGCGAACTGCACGCCCAGCTCGCGCGACATCGCCAGCACCCCGCCCTTGGAGGCGGTGTACGAGATCTGCGAGGTGGCCGCGCCCATCCTGGCCACGAAGCTGGCGGTGTTGATGATCGAGCCCCGCCCGTGCCGGCGCATGTACGGCAGCGCGGCCTTGCAGCACAGGTAGACCGAGGTCAGGTTGACCTCCTGGACCCTGCGCCAGGCGTCCAGTCCGGTGGTCAGGATCGAGTCGTCCTCGGGCGGTGAGATGCCCGCGTTGTTGAAGGCGACGTCCACGCTGCCGAAGGTCTCGTACGCCTCGTCGAACAGCGCCTCGACCATGTAAGGGTCGGTGACGTCGGTGTGCACGAACAGCCCGCCGACCTCCTTGGCGGCGGCCTTCCCGGTCTCCTCGTCCAGGTCGGCGCAGACCACCTTCGCCCCCTCCGAGGCGAGCCTGCGGGCCGAGGCCAGGCCGATCCCGCTGCCCGCGCCGGTGACCACGGCGGTGCGGCCGACCAGGCGGCGGCAGACGATGCCGTCCTGCGCGGCGTGCTTCTCGCTCATCGGGCTGTCACTCCTCGCTGTGGATGAAGACGTTCTTGGTCTCGGTGAAGTGGCGCAGCGCGTCCGGGCCCAGCTCGCGGCCCACCCCGGACTCGCCGAAGCCGCCGAAGGGCGTCCAGTAGCGCACCGAGGAGTGCGAGTTGACCGACAGGTTGCCCGCCCGGACGCCCCGGGCCAGGCGCAGCGCGCGGCCGACGTCCCTGGTCCAGATCGAGCCGGACAGGCCGTAGCGGGTGGCGTTGGCCAGCCGCAGCGCGTCGGCCTCGTCGGTGAACGGCAGGACGGCGGCGACCGGGCCGAAGATCTCCTCGGCGACGGCCGGGACCTGCGGGTCCTCGGGGGCGATCACCGTGGGCGGGTACCAGTAGCCGGGCCCGTCCGGGACCTCGCCGCGGGCCAGCACCGGCAGTTCGGGGGTGAGGTAGGAGGCCACCCGGCGGACCTGGGCGGCCGAGATCAGCGGGCCGAGCTGGGTGTCCGGGTCGGTCGGGTCGCCGGTGCGCAGGGCCTCGACGGCGGGCAGCAGCAGGGCGAGGAAGTCCTCGTACACCTCGCGCTGGACCAGGATCCGGCTGCGGGCGCAGCAGTCCTGGCCGCTGTTGTCGGCGAAGGACATCGGGTCGGCGGCGCGGGCCAGGTCGGCGTCGGCGAAGACGATGTTGGGGCTCTTGCCGCCGAGTTCCAGGGTGACCCGCTTGGCGCGGGCGGCGCAGCGGGCGGCGACCTCCTTGCCGACCACGGTCGAGCCGGTGAAGACGATCTTGCGGACGGCCGGGTGGTCCACCAGGGCCCGTCCGGTGGTGGCGCCCGCGCCCGGGACGACCTGGAACAGGCCCTCGGGCAGGCCGGCGGCGAGGGCGAGTTCGGCCAGCCGCAGGGCGGTCAGCGGGGTCGCCTCGGCGGGCTTGAGCAGGACGGCGTTGCCGGCCGCGAGGGCGGGGGCGAAGCCCCAGGCGGCGATCGGCATCGGGAAGTTCCACGGCGCGATCACCCCGACCACGCCGATCGGCTCGTGGCAGGTGACGTCCAGGCCGCCGGCCACCGGGATCTGCCGGCCGGTGAGCCGCTCCACTCCCCCGGCCGCGTACTCCAGCAGGTCCCGGACGTTGCCGGCCTCCCAGCGGGCGTTGGCCACGGTGTGGCCGGCCTCGCCCACCTCCAGGGCGGCCAGTTCGGGGACGTGCACCTCGACCTGGTCGGCGAACCGGCGCAGCAGCCGGGCGCGTTCGCCGGGGGCGAGCGCGGCCCAGCCGGTCTGGGCCTTCAGCGCCTGCTGGACGGCCGTGGCCAGCTGGTCGGGGGCGGTGTCGGGGACGGTGGCGATCACCTCGCCGGTGGCGGGGTTGCGGACGGTGCTCGCGGGGACGGCGCTCGCGGCGCCCTCGGGCGCGGTGCTCGCGGTCGGCTCGGTCATGGCTCACGTCCGTCGGTCATGCGTCACATCCGTTCGAAGGATCGGTAGCGCTCCCAGTCGGTGACCGCCCCGTCGTAGGCGGCCTGTTCGACCCTGGCCATGTTCAGGTAGTGCTCGACCACGTCGTCGCCGAAGGCCTCGCGGGCCAGTTCGCTGTCCTCCCAGAGCACGGCCGCCTCGCGCAGCGACCCGGGCACCCGCGCGTACTCGTCGACCGCGTAGGCGTTGCCGAGGCAGGGCGCGGGCAGTTCCAGCTTGCGCTGCAGCCCGTGCAGGCCGGCCGCGATCATCCCGGCCACCGCGAGGTACGGGTTGACGTCACCGCCCGGCACCCGGTTCTCCATCCGCAGGCCGGGGCCGTGGCCGACCACCCGGTAGGCGCAGGTGCGGTTGTCCCGGCCCCAGGCGACGGCGGTCGGGGCGAAGGAGCCTGGGCGGTAGCGCTTGTAGGAGTTGATGTTCGGCGCGTACAGCACGCTGAACTCGCGCAGCGCGAGCAGCTGGCCGGCCAGGAAGTGCCGCATGGTGTCGGTCATCCGGCCGTCCCGGTCGGCGAAGGCGGGGGCGCCGACGGCGTCGCGCAGCGAGAGGTGGATGTGGCAGCTGTTGCCCTCGCGCTCGTCGTACTTGGCCATGAAGGTGAGGGCGCAGCCGAGTTGGGCGGCGATCTCCTTCGCGCCGGTCTTGTAGACGCTGTGCTGGTCGCAGGTGGTGAGGGCGTCGGTGTAGCGGAAGGCGATCTCGTGCTGGCCGAGGTTGCACTCGCCCTTGGCGGACTCCACCACCAGGCCGGCGCCGGCCATCTCGGTGCGGATCCGGGACAGCAGCGGTTCGACCCTGGCCGTGCCCAGCATCGAGTAGTCCACGTTGTAGAGGTTCGCCGGGGTCAGGCCGCGGTAGCCGCCCAGCCAGGCCTGCTCGTAGGTGTCGCGGAAGACCAGGAACTCCAGTTCGGTGCCGATGTCGGCGGCCAGGCCGTTCTCGGCGAGCCGGGCGATCTGGCGGCGCAGCAGCTGGCGCGGGGCGGCGTCCACCGGGTGGCCGCCGTGCCGGGCGAGGTCGGCGGTGACCTGGGCGGTGCCGGGCTGCCAGGGGGTCAGCCGCAGGGTGCCGAGGTCGGGGCGCATGGCGAGGTCGCCGTAGCCGGTGGCCCAGGAGGAGAAGGCGTAGCCGTCCACGGTGTTCAGGTCGACGTCGACGGCGAGCAGGTAGTCGCAGGCCTCGGCGCCGTGCTCGGCGACCTCGTCGAGGAAGAACCGGGCGGCGAAGCGCTTGCCCTGGAGACGGCCCTGCATGTCGGTGAAGGCGAGCGCGACGGTGTGCACCTCACCGGCGTCGACCAGGGTGCGCAACCCGTCCAGACTCAGCGGAGGCCGGGGCGGCGAACCCGCTGCTGCCTTCCGGGACGCGGCGTTCTCGGGCACGGCGGAACCCTCCTCCTCGATCACTCTTCGAGATCAAGCGGTCACAGCGAACCGTACGGCCTGCGACTCGCGGGGCGGAAGAGGGCGGGCGGGTATGGCGCGCCGACGCGCGTGGCTGACGGTTGATCAGGTGGTTCGGGGGGAGAATGCGCGCCATGGATCGCAGGCCTTTGATCGGCGTCAGCACCTACCTGGTGGACGCGAGTTGGAGCGACTGGCGGGGCCGCCGGGTGGCCCTGCTGCCCGAGCGGTACACGGCGCAGGTCCGGGACTCCGGCGGGATCGCGGTGCTGCTGCCGCCGGACGCCCCCGAGCGCGCGCCCGAGGTGCTGGCCCGGCTGGACGCCCTGGTGATCGCGGGCGGTCCCGACCTCGACCCGGCGTACTACGGGGAGCCTGCCCATCCGGCGGCCGAGCTGGACTCCCCCGAGCGGGACGCCTGGGAGGTCGCGCTGCTGCGGGCGGCGCTGACGACGGGGATGCCGCTGCTGGCGGTCTGCCGGGGGATGCAGATCCTGAACGTGGTGTGCGGCGGGACGCTGGTGCAGCACCTGCCGGACGTGGTGCCGGTGGACGTGCACGGCGGATCGCCCGGGTGCTACGGCTCGCACCCGGTACGGCCGGTGCCGGGGACGCTGCTGGGCGGGCTGCTGCCGGAGCACGAGCTGGAGGTGCCGACCTTCCACCACCAGGCCGTCGGCCGGGTGGGGGCGGGCCTGCGGGTGAGCGCCCACGCGCCGGACGGGACGGTGGAGGCGGTGGAGGGCCCCGGCTTCGCGCTCGGGGTGCAGTGGCACCCGGAGCAGGGGGACGACCTGCGGCTGATGCGGGCGCTGGTCCGGGCGGCCACCGCGGCGGCGCTCGAAGCACTGGCGCTGGGATAGCTCAACTGGGCGCGGGGGCACGGGAGTTCGGCCCGCCGGGCGGCTGCGGGCTGCATCGGGTACGGCCGTCCGAACGGGAACGACAACGGTCACCAGTACAACCTTTGGATCTTTGTCGATTCTGCGGTTCACTTCGGTTGCGGGCCGGTCGTTACGCGCCCCCTTTCCCACCCGTGCGCCCAGAGAGGACTTCCATGGCCGGGCACGAGCAATCGCACGACGATCATGAGCATGACCACAAGCACTCGCACGGGTCCGGCGGACACGGCGGGCACGGGCACGGCGGCCACTCGCACGGGGTCTCCGCCGACGCGGACCGCCGCTGGCTGCTCAGCGCCCTCGCCCTGATCGTCGTCTTCATGGCCGGCGAGGTCGTGGTCGGCTTCGCCGCGCAGTCCCTGGCACTGATCTCGGACGCGGCGCACATGCTCACCGACGCCGCCTCGATCGTGCTCGCCCTGATCGCCATGCGGCTCGCCGCCCGCCCGGCCAGGGGCGGCTACACCTACGGCCTCAAGCGCGCCGAGATCCTCTCCGCGCAGGCCAACGGGGTGACCCTGCTGGTGCTGTCCGCCTGGCTGGGCTACGAGGCGATCACCCGGCTGTTCGAGCCGCCGGAGGTCACCGGCTCGCTGGTGCTGGTCACCGCGCTGATCGGGATCGTGGTCAACCTCGCGGCCACCTGGTGCATGTCCAAGGCCAACCGCAGCTCGCTGAACGTCGAGGGCGCGTTCCAGCACGTGCTGACCGACCTGTACGCCTTCATCGCCACCGCCGTCGCCGGCCTGGTCGTGGTGACCACCGGCTTCGCCCGGGCCGACGCGATCGCCTCGCTGATCGTCGTCGCGCTGATGCTCAAGGCCGGCATCGCGCTGGTCCGGGACTCCGGGCGGATCTTCCTGGAGGCCGCCCCGGCCGGGATCGACCCGGACGCGGTGGCCGACCGGATGGTCACCGAGCCGCTGGTCGAGGAGATCCACGACCTGCACATCTGGGAGATCACCTCGGGCCAGCCCGCCCTGTCCGCGCACATCCTGGTCACCCCCGGCGGCGACTGCCACGCGGTCCGGCGCCGGCTCCAGGGGCGGCTGGCCGGCGAGTACGGGATCACCCACAGCACGCTCCAGGTCGACCACGTCGGCGAGGACGAGGCGGGCGCGCTGCTCCAGATCGCCGGCCCCGGCGATCCCGCCGTCGACGCCGAGCACTGCGCCGACGCCCACGGCCCGGTCCACCGCGCCGGACCGCACGAGCACTGAAGTCGCCCTCCTGTCGTCGCGGTGCGGCATGATCTGTGACGTGACCGCACCGCGACTGATGCTGCTCGACTCCGCCAGCCTGTACTTCCGGGCCTACTTCGGCGTACCGGACACCCTGCGCTCGCCGCAGGGTGAGCCGGTCAACGCCGTCCGCGGGCTGCTGGACTTCATCGCCCGGCTGGTCCACGACCACCGCCCCGAGGAGCTCGTCGCCTGCATGGACGCCGACTGGCGCCCGCAGTGGCGGGTGGACCTGGTGCCCTCGTACAAGACCCACCGGGTCGCCGAGGCGGCCGAGGACGGCGAGGAGGAGGTGCCCGACACGCTCGCCCCGCAGGTCCCGGTGATCGAGCAGGTGCTGGACGCGCTCGGCATCGCCCGGGTCGGCTCCCCCGGCTACGAGGCGGACGACGTGATCGGCACCCTCACCGCCCGCGCCACCGGGCCGGTGCAGATCGTCACCGGCGACCGCGACCTCTTCCAGCTCGTCGACGACGACCGCGGGATCACCGTGCTCTACCCGGTCAAGGGCATGGGCAACCTCCAGGTCACCGACGACGCGCTGCTGCTGGAGAAGTACGGCGTGCGCGGCGACCGGTACGCCGACATGGCCGCCCTGCGCGGGGACCCGTCGGACGGCCTGCCCGGGGTCAAGGGCATCGGCGAGAAGACCGCCGCCCAGCTGATCAACGAGTACGGCGACCTCGCGGCGATCCGTGCCGCCGCCCTCGACCCCGGCTCCAGGCTCACCCCGGCCCGCCGCCGCAACATCGTCGAAGGCGCCGCCTACCTGGACGTCGCCCCCACGGTCGTCCGGGTCGCCGACGACGCCCCGCTGCCCGCCTTCGACCCGGCCCTGCCGACCGAGCCGCTCGACCCGATGACCCTGGAGCACCTCGCCACCCGCTGGGGCCTCGGCACCTCCCTGGACCGCCTCCTGGAGGCCCTCGCCGCACGCTGAGCCGCCGCACGCCGAAGGGGCCCCGCACATTCGATACGAATGTGCGGGGCCCCTTCGTGCTGCCGATGCGCCACCAGAAGTCCGCTACCGCCGACGTTTTCCGTCCGATCATCGGACAGGACCATGAACCTATCCGCTGCGGCACCCGGGCGCTAAGCTGCGGAATCCCGGGCCACCCCTCACCCGGATCCAGCCGGCCACGGTGTTCCCCCGTCCTCCTCGGAGCCGGGGAACCTGAAAGGATCTGAAGGAGGGGCGGATGGCGTCGCATCTCGCACAGGTGGTGCGGACGGGCAGACGCGGGGCCGCGGAGTTCTCCCGCGGCTACCGGCGGGTGGCCCCCGGAGTCCTGCGGGCCAGCGTCGGGGTGGTGTACCTCTGGTTCGGGGTGCTCAAGTTCCTCCCGGGAGCCAGCCCCGCCGAGGACCTCGCCACCCGCTGCATGAGCCTGCTGACCTTCGACCTGGTGCCGCCCGGCGTCTCACGGCCGCTGCTGGCCCTCATGGAGGTCGCCATCGGGGCCGGGCTGGTCACCGGGCTGCTGCTCCGCGTCGTCCTGGCGGTGTTCTTCGTGCACATGGCCGGCGTCTTCGCGACGCTCGTCCTGCTGCCGGACGACGTGTGGGTGCACGGCGTCCCGCCCGTCCCGACGCTGGAGGGGCAGTACATCCTCAAGAACGTCGTGCTGATCGCGGCCTGCCTGACCGTCGCCACCCGCCGGGAGGACCGTCCCGCACCCGACGCCGCCCCCGAAGCCGCCCCCGCCTTCGGCCACCTCACCGACGCCGGGCCCCTGGTCGAACACCGGTCGCTCACGAGCTGACCCCTCATCAGTGCGGCATGGAGATTGTGGTTGGTGCCCTCGCTCGGATCGAGCGAGGGCACCAACGCCGGATATGGATGTCTCGTTCGCCCCGGGAAGTCTGCTGGGCCGACTTCCCGCGCAACACCGTGAAGGCCAAAGCGGCGAGGTGAAGCCGAAGCCGCACAGGGGGGTGGGGGGTAGCCAAGAAGCCGCCGGGGCCATGAGGCACCGGCGGCTTCGGCCGGCTTGTCACCGGGCATGCGAAAGGGCCCGCGCGCTCGGGTGAGCGGGCGGGCCCCTGCGGGTGTACGGGCTCAGCCCACGGAGGAGTAGGCGATGATGCCGCGGCGGAGGCCGTCGACGGCCTTGCGGGCGGTCCTGCGAAGCTCCACGTCCTCGCCGGCGGCGTCCTGGATCTGGCCCAGGACGTCGATCAGCTGCTTCGTCCAGCGGACGAAGTCGCCGGCCGGCATCTCGGCGTCGCGCAGCACCTGGTCGAGGTTGTGGCCGAGCGCCCAGCGGTAGGCGACCCAGGCGAAGCCCAGGTCGGGCTCGCGCTGGCCGACGCCCTCGGCGGTGTTGATCCGGTGCTGCTCCTCCAGGGCGTCCAGGTGGCCCCAGATCCGGACCATCTTGCCGAGTGCCTCCTTGGCCGCGCCCTCCGGCACCCGGGGGGCGCCGGCGTCGTCGGACTGGCGCGCCTCGTACACCAGCGCCGAGGCGCAGGCGGCGAGTTCGGCGGCGGCCAGGCCGCTCCAGACGCCCTCGCGGATGCACTCGGAGGCGAGCAGGTCGAGTTCGCCGTAGAGCCGGCCGAGCCGTTTGCCGTCGTCGGTGACGGTGTCGCCGCTCAGGTAGCCGAGGTCGGTGAGCAGCCCGCAGACCCGGTCGAAGGTGCGGGCGATGGTGTGGGTGCGCGAGCGCATCCGGCGTTCCAGCAGTTCGGTGTCGCGGTGCAGCCGGTGGTAGCGCTCGGCCCAGCGGGCGTGGTCCTCGCGGTCGGAGCAGCCGTGGCAGGGGTGCTGGCGCAGTTCGGTGCGCAGCCGGGTGATCTCCGGGTCGTCGGCGGCGGCCGCACGGCCGCGCCGGAACCGCTCGGGCTCCAGGTGGCCGGCCTTGGTGCGCAGTGCCGAGGCGAGGTCGCGCCTGGACTGCGGGCTGCGCGGGTTGAAGGACTTGGGGATGCGCAGGCGCTCGATCGCGACGACCGGGTGCGGGAAGTCGATCATGGCGAGCCGCTTGACCTGCCGCTCGGCGGTGAGCACCACCGGGCGCGGGCCGTCCTGGAAGTCGGGATGGCGCGGGCCGCCCCGGCCGGAGCGGTTGACCGGCGGCAGGCCAGGGTCGAGGACCAGGGCGAGGCCGGCGAACTTGCCGGTGGGCACGTGGATGACGTCGCCCGGCTTGAGCTGCTCGATCGACTCGGCGGCGGCCGAGCGGCGCTGGCTGCTGCCCTCGCGGGCCAGCTCGTTCTCCCGGTCCTTGAGCTTGCGGCGCAGCTCCATGTACGCGTCGAAGTCGCCGAGGTGGCAGGTCATCGACTCGCGGTAGCCGTCCAGGCCCTCCTCGTTGCGCTGCACCTGGCGGGCGATGCCGACCACCGAGCGGTCCGCCTGGAACTGGGCGAAGGAGGTCTCCAGCAGTTCGCGCGAGCGGTGCCGGCCGAACTGGGAGACCAGGTTGACGGCCATGTTGTAGGAGGGCCGGAACGAGGACTTCAGCGGGTAGGTGCGGGTGCCGGCCAGGCCGGCCAGCGCCTCCGGGTCGAGGCCGCGCTGCCAGAGCACCACGGCGTGGCCCTCGACGTCGATGCCGCGCCGCCCGGCCCGGCCGGTGAGCTGGGTGTACTCGCCGGGGGTGATGTCGGCGTGGGTCTCGCCGTTCCACTTGACCAGCTTCTCCATGACCACCGAGCGGGCGGGCATGTTGATGCCGAGCGCCAGGGTCTCGGTCGCGAAGACGGCCTTGACCAGGCCCTTCACGAAGAGCTCCTCGACCACCTCCTTGAACCTGGGCAGCATCCCTGCGTGGTGGGCGGCGATGCCGCGCTCCAGCCCGTCCAGCCACTCGAAGTAGCCGAGGACGTGCAGGTCCTCGTCGGGGATGTCGGCGCAGCGCTCCTCGACGATGGCCCGGACCCGGGCGCGGTCGGAGTCCTTGTTGAGCCGCAGGCCGGAGCTGAGGCACTGCTGGACGGCGGCCTCGCACCCGGCCCGGCTGAAGATGAAGGTGATCGCGGGCAGCAGGCCCTCGGCGTCGAGCCGGTCGATGACGTCCACCCGGCCCGGCGTCCAGACCCGGCCGGGACGGCCGTTGGGCATCGAGCGGCCCCGGCCGCGGGTGAAGCGGTCGCGCGGGTTGCGGTCGATCTCGGAGCGGGCGAGCCTGACCAGCTCGGGGTTGACGGCCTTGCCGGGGTTCTTGAGGCTGTGCTTGGGGCGGCCGTCCCGGTCGGGGTCGGCGAACAGGTCGTACATCCGGTTGCCGGCCATCACGTGCTGCCACAGCGGCACGGGGCGGGTCTCGGAGACGATCACCTTGGTGCCGCCGCGCACGGTGTCCAGCCAGTCACCGAACTCCTCGGCGTTGGAGACGGTCGCGGAGAGCGAGACGAGGGTGACCGACTCGGGGAGGTGGATGATGACCTCCTCCCAGACGGCGCCGCGGAGGCGGTCGGCGAGGTAGTGCACC
The DNA here is from genome assembly GCF_044757205.1 of Kitasatospora sp. NPDC091335. Classification (NCBI taxonomy): domain Bacteria; kingdom Bacillati; phylum Actinomycetota; class Actinomycetes; order Kitasatosporales; family Streptomycetaceae; genus Kitasatospora; species Kitasatospora sp. NPDC091335. Next base: position 228,243 of record NZ_JBIVUM010000010.1, read on the forward strand.
TCGTCCATCACGACGTAGCCGAGGCCGTCGAGGGTGCTGGAGCCCGCGTAGAGCATGTTGCGCAGCACCTCGGTGGTCATGACCACCACGGGTGCGTCGCCGTTGACGGTGTTGTCACCGGTGAGCAGGCCGACCTTGGCCGCGCCGTAGCGCTTGACCAGGTCGCCGTACTTCTGGTTGGAGAGCGCCTTGATCGGCGTGGTGTAGAAGCACTTGCGACCGGCGGCCAGGGCCAGGTGCACGGCGAACTCGCCGACGATGGTCTTCCCCGAGCCGGTGGGGGCGGCGACCAGGACGCCGGATCCGGCCTCCAGCGTCTCGCAGGCCTCCAGCTGGAAGTCGTCCAGCGGGAAGTCGTACAGCTGCTGGAAGCCGTACAGGGCGGTGGCCTGCTCCTGGGCCCGGCGACGACTGGCCGCGTACGCCTCGGCGGGGCCGAGCTCCTGGTCGTCCTGGGGCTCTGGATCGGGGGTGTTCATCGCCGTCCGGGTGTGGTTGGTGTGATCTCGCATCTCAGCGAGAGGTTACCCGGGAGGACCGACATCGATAGCACCGTTTTTCCGTGCGACGGGATCACTCCCCGCTGTCACACCCGAGACCACTCCTCTCTCAGATCCATGGTGGCCGATGTCCTCAAGTGATCGGAACGGGGCAGGGTTCGAACGTCTCCGGTCATCCCCGGTGGAATCCGCCGGTGCTCCCTACCGTCGTCACGGTCACGGAACAGCCACCGACACGCGGGAGGACAGCCACGATGGCGAACCTGGAGACGTCCCTCAAGGAGGCCATGGCGATCGAGGGCGCCATCGGCGTCGCCCTGGTCGACTACGGCAGCGGCATGGCGCTCGGCAGCCTCGGGGACGGCGGCGAGCTGGACCTCAACGTCGCCGCGGCCGGGAACACCGACGTGGTCCGCGCCAAGATGCGCGCGCTGGAGGCGCTCAACCTCCTCGACAACGAGATCGAGGACATGCTGATCACGCTGACCCACCAGTACCACATGGTCCGGCCGATCACGACGCCCGGCGGCCGCGGGCTGTTCCTCTACCTGGCGCTCAACCGCGGCCGCTCCAACCTGGCGATGGCCAGGCACCACCTCAAGCGGATCGAACTCGCTCTGGAGATCTGACCCCGACGCGCCCTTCGCTGCCGGTGCGGCTACCCCTTCAGCAGCTCCGCCAGGCCGTCCGCCAGCCGCTCGTACTCCGCCGCCCGGTTGTACAGCTGGGCGCTGACCCGCAGCACCCCGCCGCCGGCCCACGGACGGACGGCGATCCGGGTGCCGAGCCGGTGCCACACCTCGGCCATCAGCGCCTTCACCTGCGGCTCGGTCTCGCCGTACCCGGCGGGCAGCCGGACGGTGCTCATCCACACCCCGGGCGTCCCGGGCAGCGGCGCCAGGCCGGTCCGCTCGGCCAGCACCCGGCGGCCGTACCCGGCCAGCGCGGTGTTGTGGGCCGCCACCTCCGCGTGGCCGAGTCCGCGCAGCAGCCCGAAGCCGGCCGGGGCGGCCAGCCAGGGCGTGTAGTCGCAGGTGCCGCGCCACTCGACGTTGCCGGGGAAGCCCTTGTCGTGCTCCCAGGACAGCGCCAGCGGGCGCACCCGGGCGGTCCACTCGGGACGGACGGCGAGCACGCCGGTGGCGCGCGGGGCGAAGGCCCACTTGTGCAGGTTGCCGAACCAGAAGTCGGCGTTCGGGTCGATCGGAGCGGGCAGCATGCCGGGCGCGTGGGCGCCGTCCACCACGGTGGTCACGCCGCGGGCGCGCAGGTCGGCGAGCAGGGCCCGGCCGGCCACCAGGCGGGCGGTGGGCGAGGTGAGCTGGTCCAGGATCGCGACGGTGGTCCGCCCGTCCACGGCGTCCAGCACCGCCTCCCGGACGGCCTGCTCGTCCGGCGCCTCCAGCGGCACCCTGGCCACCACGACCTCGGCGCCGGTCTCGGCGGCCTTGCGGACGGCGGCCTGGGTCACCGCGCCGTAGCCGTGGTCGGTGACCAGGATCCGGTCGCCGGGTGCGAACGGGATGCTGTCCAGGGCGATCGCGACCGCCTCGGTGACGTTGGCGACCAGCGCGAGCCGCTCCGGGTCGGTGTCCAGCTCGGCGGCGAGCAGGGCCCGGGCGGCGGCGATCCGGGCCGGCAGGTCGGCGAAGAAGCCGTCCGGGTCCTGCTCGTGCTCGATCCGCAGCCGCTCCTGCGCCCGCTGCACCGGTATGGGCACGGCCCCGAACGAGCCGTGGTTCAGGTGCGCGGTCCGCGGCGACACGCTGAACAGCCCGTCGGCGGCGGGCAGCGGTGCCGGGGGCTGGGCGGTCCGCAGGTCGTCGGTCACGGTTTCCTCCGCTGGCTGACACTCACACTAGTGTGTGACATTTCACATGACAGACTACTGGTCGGAACGCGCACCGCGCGACCACCATCAGGCCGTGACCATCACCGACGCCTTCCTTGCCCTCAGCGCCCGTACCGGTCGGTTCACCTTCGGCGCACCGCGTGCGTGCACCTTCGCCGAGGACGGTACCCGGCTGCTGCTGCTCCGATCGGCCGGTCCCGAGGACCCGGTCGACCGCCTCCACCTGCTCGACACCGCCACCGGCGACGAGCGCCTGGTCGCGGATCCGGCCGCGCTGCTGCCCGGCCGCACCGGCCGGCGCGACGACCTGCCCGCCGTCGAGCGCCGGCTGCGCGAGCGCATCCGGCTGGTCGCCGCCGGGATCGGCACGTACGCCGCCACCGCCGACCTCGCCACCGCCGTCTTCACCCTGGACGGCCGGCTGTTCCGCACCGACACCACCACCGGCAACAGCGACGAACTCCCGGTCGCCGGGCCCGCGTTCGACCCCCGGCCGGACGCCACCGGGCAGCGCGTCGCCTACGTCGCCGAGGACGCCCTGTACGTCACCCCCGGCCTCGAACCGCTCTCCCCCGCCGACGGCGCCCGCTGGGGCGTCGCCGAGTTCGCCGCCGCCGAGGAGCTGGGCCGCGCCCGCGGCCACTGGTGGCGCCCGGACGGCGGCGCGCTGCTGGCCGCCCGGGTGGACGAATCCGCCGTCCCCCGACGGTACTTCGCCGACCCGGCCCACCCCGGCGAGGCGCCCGAGGACTTCGCCTACCCGCAGGCCGGCGGCCCCAACGCGGACGTCCAGCTCTGGGTGCTCGGCCTCGACGGCGGCCGGGTCCCGCTGCGCTGGGACCGCGAGGAGTTCCCGTACGTCTGCGCCGCCTCCTGGGCCTCCACCGAGGAGGTGCTGCTCACCGTCGCCGACCGCCTCCAGCAGAACGTGCTGCTGCTGAGCGCCGACCCGGCCACCGGCGTGACCACCGAACTCTCCCGCACCACCGACGAGTTCTGGGTGGACGACCTGCCCGGCACTCCCGACCGGCTGGCCGACGGCCGACTGCTCACCGTCCTCGACACCCCGCAGGCCCGCGGCCTCGCGCTGGACGGCAAGCCGCTGGACACCACCGGGCTCCAGATCCGCCGGGTGGTCGGCACCCTGCACGGCCGGCTGCTCTGCGAGACCGGCGAGGGCGACCCGTTCCACCAGTACGTCCACCTGGTCGACCCGGACGGCGGCGCGCCCGAGCGGCTCACCGCCGGCCCCGGCCTGCACACGGCCCTCGCCGCCGCCGACACCCTGCTGCTGACCTCGGCCACCGCCGACGGCGTCCGGCGCGTCATCAGCCGCGACGGCCACGAGATTCCGCTCACCGACCTCAGCGCCATGCTGCCCCACCGGGTGGAGCCGCGGCTCGCCCGGGTCACCGAGCGCGCCCTGCCCACCGCCGTGGTGTACCCGCGCGACCACGTCCCCGGCCGGCGGCTGCCCGTCCTGCTGGACGTCTACGGCGGTCCCGGCTACCAGGCGGTGGCCGCCGAGCCGCGCCGCTGGCAGCTCAAGCAGTGGTGGGCCGACCAGGGCTTCGCGGTGGTCACCACCGACAACGGCGGCACCCCGTTCGTCTCCCCCGACTTCAGCCGCACCATCTTCCGCCGCTTCTCCCAGGTGGCGCTGGACGACCAGGTCGACGCCCTGCACGCGCTCGCGGCCGCCCACCCGGACCTCGACCTCGGCCGGGTCGGCGTGCGCGGCTGGTCGTACGGCGGCTACTTCGCGGCGCTCGCCGTGCTGCGCCGCCCCGACGTCTTCCACGCCGCCTGCGCGGGCGCCCCGCCCACCGACTTCCGGCTCTACGACACCGCGTACACCGAGCGCTACCTCGGCCTGCCGCAGGACAACCCGGAGGGCTACGCCGACGACTGCCTGCTCACCGACGCGCCCGGCCTGAGCAGGCCGCTGCTGCTGATCCACGGGCTGGCCGACGACAACGTCCACCCCTCGCACACCCTGCTGCTCTCCCAGGCGCTCGTCAGGGCGGGACGCCCGCACACCGTGCTGCCGCTGCCCGGAGTGACCCACATGACCCCGGGCGGGCTGGGCGAGCAGCTGGCCCAGGCCGAACTCGCCTTCCTGCGCGCCTCGTTGGGATGACCCGTTGCACCATCCGGGCCGGAATCCGGCACTCCACACGATCGCCGGTCCGGCAGCGGGCGTCGCACCTCCGGGTGCGGCGCCCGTTCGCTTGTTTCACACCTCTTCCACGTAACCCGTGACATGTGAAATATTACCTGCGCTTCACCTTACCGATGTCGAAGCACCCCCATCTTCCGGAAAGGACCGGTCAGTTGCGCAGACTGTCCGCGGCCCTCGCCGCCGCGCTCACCACCGGCGCGATAGCGGCCACCTTGCTGGGCACCCCCGCCCAGGCCGCTCCCCCGATCTCCCTCACCGCCGCCGCGGCCTCCGACGCCCCGGAGGGCGCCGAGGCCCCGCCCGCCCCGATGGCCCCGCAGGAGCGCGAACGCCAGGCGCTGCGCGGCAAGGCCCTGGAACAGCTCAACAAGGGCGCCCTCGACCAGGGCGCCGCCGCCAAGGCCGCCGGCAAGCGGGCCCCGGCGAAGGTGAGGATCGGCAACGACTACGTCCAGCTCGCGCACCAGCGCACGGACAAGGTCTTCGTGATCCTCGCCCAGTTCGGCGACGAGGTCGACAACACCACCCAGTGGAACGGCCAGCCCCGCTACGGCGGCACCCCCGGACCGCTCCACAACCAGATCCCCAAGCCCGGCAAGGACGACAACCACACCCTGTGGTCGCAGAACTTCGACCGCGCCTACTACCAGAAGATGTTCTTCGACGACACGCCCGGTGCCGTGTCCATGCGCAACTACTACCGCACCCAGTCCTCCGGCCGCTACGACGTCCAGGGCACCGTCAGCGACTGGGTCACCGTCCCGCACAACGAGGCCCGCTACGGCAGCAACAAGGGCCCGCAGGGCTCCGGCGCCTGGACCCAGGGCCAGGAGTTCATCCGGGACGCCGTCAAGGCCTGGTACGACGGCGAGGTCGCCAAGGGCCGCCCGGCCGCCGACATCAAGGCGCAGCTCGCCCAGTACGACGTCTACGACCGCTACGACCACGACAAGGACGGCGAGTTCGCACAGCCGGACGGCTACCTGGACAACGTCGTCGTGGTGCACGCGGGCGTCGACGAGACCTGGGGCGGCGGCGCCCAGGGCGCCGACGCGCTGTGGGCGCACCGCAGTTGGACCTTCCCGGACGCGACCGGGCAGACCGGCCCGGAGGGCAACAAGATCGGCGGCGCCCCGGTCGGCGACACCGGCCTGTACGTCTACGACTACGTCCAGGGGGGTGAGAACAGCGGCGTCGGCCTGTTCGCCCACGAGTTCGGCCACAACCTCGGCCTGCCCGACCTGTACTCCACCAGCGGCGGTGACAACAGCGTCAACTTCTGGTCGCTGATGTCCTCCGGCTCGTACCTGGGCAAGGGCCCGAACACCACCGGCGGCTACCCCGGCGACCTCGACGCCTGGAGCAAGCTCCAGTTCGGCTGGCTCGACTACGACGAGGCCCAGGCCGCCACCCGCTCCACCCACGCCCTCGGGGTGAGCAGCTACAACACCGACCAGGCGCAGGCCGTCCTGGTCCACCTGCCGGACGGCACCACCCGCACCGACCTCGCCGACCCGTACGAGGGCGGCAGGCAGTGGTGGAGCGACACCGGCGACAACCTCGACAACTCGCTGGCCCGGGACGTCGACCTGCGCACCGCCGCGGGACCGGCCGCCCTGGACGCGGCGGTCTGGTACGACACCGAGCAGGACTACGACTTCCTCACCGTCGAGGCCTCCACCGACGAGGGCAAGCACTGGACCGCCCTCGGCGGCACCGTGGACGGCGCCCCGATCGGCAACACCAGCGCCAACACCCCCGGGCTGAGCGGCAGTTCCGGCAGCCACAAGCAGCTGCACATCCCGCTGGACGGCTACCTCGGCCGGCAGGTCCGGCTGCGCTTCCACGTCACCTCGGACAGCAACACCCACGGCAGGGGCGTGCTGGTGGACGCCGTGAAGGCCACCGCCGGCGGCGCCGAGCTGTTCGCCGACGGCGCCGAGAACGGCACCGGCGGCTGGACGGCCAGCGGCTTCACGGTCATCACCGGCCGCACCGCCGTCAAGCAGCACCCGCGGGCGTACCTCGCCGAGAACCGCCGCTACACCGGCTACGGGTCGTTCCTGAAGACCGGCCCGTACAACTTCGGCTACAGCGGCGTCGCGGGCAAGGCCAACGTGGTGGACAACTACCCGTACCAGGAGGGCGTCCTGATCTGGCTGTGGGACACCTCGTACGGTGACAACAACACCAAGGACCACCCCGGCGGCGGGCTGATCCTGCCGGTCGACGCCCGCCCGGCGCCGATCCGCTTCGCCGACGGCACGCTGGTCAACGGGCGGGCGCAGACCTACGACGCGACCTTCTCGCTCAAGCCGACCACGCCGTTCACCCTGCACAAGGGCGGCACCGCGGTGCGCATCCCGGCCAAGCCGGCCGTCCCGGTGTTCAACGACCACACCGGGGTGTACGGCGACGCGGCCACGCCGCAGCTGACGGTGAAGGTGCCGGACACCAACACGAAGATCGAGGTCGTCCGGGAGTCCCAGGGCGGGAAGATCACCACCGTCCGGGTGGGCCCGGCCTCCTGACCCGGAGACCCCCTGACCCGGAGCCTCCCGGCCCGGCGAACGCGCGAAGGGCCCCGGATCCCCCCGACGAAAAGGGATCCGGGGCCTGCTCGTGTACCCGGGCGCCTCAGCGCCCCAGGCTGCGCGCGGTGCGCGCGGCGGTGGCCACCCCCAGGACGGTGATCGCGGCGATCCCGAAGGTCATGTACCGGGCCGCGTCGACCGGGCTGTCCCCGCCCAGGTTGACCAGGGTGCCGGCCAGCGCCGAGGTCACCGAGAAGGCGATCAGCTGGGTGGTGTTGATCGCCGCGGCCGCCTTGCCGCCCTCGGCCGGGTCGCTGCTGCTGCGCATCGCGGCCACGCTCAGGTGCGGGAAGGCCAGCCCGATCCCGGTGCCGGCGGCGAACAGCGCCACCGCCCAGAGCACCACCCGCGGCCCGGAGGCGTGCCCGGTCTGGGTCAGCCCGTACACCAGCAGGCCGCCGACCAGCACCAGCGGGGCGGCGCGGACCGCCAGGGCCCGGCCGCGGGCCGACTCGATCCCGACGCTGAACAGCTGGGCGGTGGTCCAGCCGGCCGAGATCGCGGCGCCGAGGAACCCGGCCACCAGCGGGCCGAGGCCGCCCAGCCGCTGGCCGAACAGCGGGATGAAGTTCTCCGCCACCACGCCCGCGCAGAGCACCGCGACGGTCAGGTAGAGCCACTTCAGCGGATTGCCCGGCCGGTAGGTCTGCTGCGGCAGCACCGTCGCCGCCGCGCGCCGCTCGACCGCCGCGAAGCCGGCCAGCAGCGCCGCCCCGGCGAGCAGGCAGAGCGCCGTCGGCCGGCCGCCCGGCACGGTCGAGCTGACGCTGAAGGCGGCCGCCGCCAGGGTGAGCAGCAGCAGCGAGGGCAGCGGCACCGGGCCGCTTCCGTGCCCGGCGCCGGAGCGCCCGGGCAGCACCCGGCGGGCCAGGACGGCCAGCACCAGCGCGGCGGCCAGCAGCAGGACGTACGCCCAGCGCCAGGCGCCGAGCTGGGCGAACAGCCCGCCCAGCGACGGCCCGACCAGGGTGCCGACGCCCCACATCGCGGAGACCAGCCCGGCCGCCCTGGTCCACAGCCGCTCCGGCAGCGCGCTGCGGATCACGGCGTAGCCGAGCCCGGCCACCAGCCCGCCGCCGAGGCCCTGCACCACCCGGCCGAGGATCAGCGCCGCCATCGACGGGCTGAGCGCGTTGACCACCGCGCCGACGCCGAAGACCAGGAAGCCCAGCACGTAGGCCCGGGCGGCGCCGAGGCGGTCCAGCAGCCGGCTGACCAGCATCGAGGCGATGACGGCGGCCATCAGGAAGCCGGTGGCCACCCACGCGTAGTACCGCCCGCCGCCGATGTCGCCCACGATCGAGGGCATCAGCGCGGCGGTGAAGTAGAGGTTCATCGCGTACAGCGCGACGCCGCCGGCCAGGATCGAGGCGGCGGCGGCGTACCGGCGGGAGAAGAGTTCGCGCCACCCGCCGGAGGCCCCGGCGGACGGCGGCTCCGACGGGCAACCATCCCGCTCGGCAGCGGTGGTGTGGTTCTGGACGGCGGGTGATTCGGTCACGTCCGGTACGCTAGGACTTCAACAGAACTTGAAGTCAAGGAGCCGCCATGACCACCGCGCCGGTCGATCTGCTGAGCGTCGGCGAGGTGGCCCGGCGGGCCGGGATCGCCACCTCGGCGGTGCGCTTCTACGAGGACCAGGGGCTGATCTCCGCCGAACGCACCGCGGGCAACCAGCGGCGCTACCGGCGGCACGTGCTGCGCCGGATCTCGCTCATCCTGGTCGCCAAGCGGCTCGGCATCCCGCTCTCCGAGGTCGCCGAGGTCTTCACCGGCCTGCCCGAGGACCGGATGCCCGGCAAGCACGACTGGGAGCGCATCTCCCGGCACTGGGCCGAGCAACTGCGCGCCCGCCGGGCCGAACTGGAACGGCTGGAGGACGAGCTGACCGGCTGCATCGGCTGCGGCTGCGTCTCGCTGCGCCGCTGCCGGGTGCTCAACCCCGGGGACGAACTGGCCGCCGAGGGCCCGGGCCCCCGACGGCTGCTCCCCGAGGACGGCCTGCTGCCCGTCGAGGAGTGAACGGGCGGGCCCGCGGACGGGCATGGGGAAGGGTGGGTGGAACCCGGTCGGACGCGGCCCTCGCAGGGTTCCCCGCCGCGTCCGACCGGGGGTCTGTAAGCGCCGGCTCAGCCCTCCGGGAAGTGGCAGGCCGCCTGCCGCTCGCCGGGCCCGGCGATCCTCAGCAGCGGCCGCTCGGTCCGGCACAGGTCCTGCGCCTTCGGGCAGCGCGGGTGGAAGGAGCAGCCGGGCGGCGGGGCCGCCGGGCTCGGCGGGTCGCCGAGCAGCACGATCCGCTCCCTGGTCCGCTCCGCCTCCGGGTCCGGCAGCGGCACGGCCGACAGCAGCGCCCTGGTGTACGGGTGCGCGGGCCTGCCGTACACCTCGGCCTTGTCGCCGATCTCCACGATCCGGCCCAGGTACATCACCGCGACCCGGTCGCAGACCCGCTTGACCACCGAGAGGTCGTGCGCGATGAACACGTACGCCAGTCCCAGCTCCTGCTGGAGCCGCTCCATCAGGTTGACCACCTGGGCCTGGATGGAGACGTCCAGCGCGGAGACCGGTTCGTCGGCAATCACCAGCCGCGGCGAGGTGGCCAGCGAGCGGGCGATGCCGATCCGCTGGGCCTGGCCGCCGGAGAACTCGTGCGGGTAGCGGTCCAGGTGCTCGGGGATCAGCCCGACCAGTTCCATCAGCTCGGCGGCCCGCTTGCGCGCCGCCGCCGCGCCCTCGCCCTGGACCAGCAGCGGCTCGGAGATGATCCGGGCCACCGTCTGCCGGGGGTTGAGCGAGGAGTACGGGTCCTGGAAGACCATCTGGAGGTCGCGCCGGTGCGGCCGCAGCCGGGCCTGGGAGAGCCCGCCGATCTCGGTGCCGTCGAAGGTGACGGTGCCCGAGGTCGGGTCGAGCAGCCGGACGATCATCCGGCCGGTGGTGGACTTGCCGCAGCCGGACTCGCCGACCAGGCCGAGCGTCTCCCCCGCGCCGACGTCGAAGCTCACCCCGTCCACCGCCCGGACCGGTGCGCCCGGCCGGCCGGTGCGGGAGCGCCGGCCGGGGAAGGTCTTCACCAGGTCCCGGACCGACAGCAGCGGAGCCTGCGGCGCATCCTTCGTCGACGGTGTGGTCATCACAGCACCCCTTCCGGCACCAGTGGCAGGTGACAGGCGGTCTGGTGGCCGGGGGCGAGCACGCCGAGCAGCGGGCGCTCGCCCAGGCAGCGGGCGTGCTCCTCGGCGGACGCGGCGGCGGTGCGGGCGCAGCGCGGGGCGAAGGAGCAGCCGGAGGCGGGGGCGATCAGCGACGGCGGGCTGCCGGGGATGGCCCGCAGCGGGGCGTCGTCGGTGTCGTCCAGGCGTGGCAGCGAGTCCAGCAGGCCGCGGGTGTACGGGTGCGCGGGTTGCGCGAACAGCCGTTCCACCGGGGCCTGTTCGGCGGCCCGGCCGCCGTACATGACCAGCACCTCGTGGGCGACCCGGGCGACCACGCCCAGGTCGTGGGTGATCATCACGACGCCGAGGCCGCGCTCCTGCTGGATCCGGGCGATCAGGTCGAGGATCTGCGCCTGGACGGTGACGTCGAGCGCTGTGGTGGGCTCGTCGGCGATCAGCAGTTCGGGTTCGCAGGCCAGCGCCATGGCGATCATGACGCGCTGGCGCATGCCGCCGGAGAACTGGTGCGGGTACTCGTCGACCCGGCGGGCCGGCTCCGGGATGCCGACCTCGGCCAGCATCTCCACCGCCCTGGCCCGTCCGGCCTTGCGGTTGGCCTTGAAGTGCACCCGGTAGTGCTCGGCGATCTGCTCCCCGACGGTGTAGAAGGGGTGCAGGCTGGACAGCGGATCCTGGAAGATCATCGCGATCCTGCGGCCCCGGACGGTGCCCAGCTCGCGCTCCCCCAGGCCGCCCAGCTCCTGGCCGTTCAGCCGGATCGAGCCGGTGACGGTGGCGCCGTGGTGCAGTCCCATGACGGCGAGCGAGGTGACGGACTTCCCGCTGCCCGACTCGCCGACCAGCCCGAGGGTCCGCCCGGACTCGACGGCGAAGGAGATCCCGTCCACCGCCCGGACCGTGCCGCGCGGGGTGTCGAAGGCGACCTTGAGGTCCTCGACCTCCAACAGCCTGGTCATCAGTACCTCACTCTCGGGTCTACGAACGCGTACAGCAGGTCGACCAGCAGGTTCGCCGCGACGATGAAGAAGGCCGCGAGCAGGGTGACGCCGAGGATGACGGGCTGGTCGGAGCGGGCCAGGCCGTCGTAGAACAGCCGGCCGACGCCGGGCAGGCCGAAGATCGACTCGGTGATGACCGCGCCGGCCAGCAGGCCGCCGAGGTCCATCCCGAAGATGGTCAGGATCGGCGTCATCCCGGCGCGCAGCCCGTGCTTGACGGTGACCGTCCGCGCCGGCAGGCCCTTGGCCCTGGCGGTGCGGATGTACGGCTCGGCCATCGTCTCGATCATCGAGTTGCGGCTCTGCCTGGCGTACATCGCCGCGTACAGCAGGGCCAGCGCGATCCACGGCAGCAGCAGGTTGGAGCCCCACTCGAAGGGGTTCTCGGTGAACTTGTGGTAGGCCGGGTAGGGCAGCACGCCCGCGGTCCGGACGACGCCCCAGATCAGCATGATCGAGGTGAAGTAGACCGGCAGCGAGGCGGTGCCGACGGACAGCACCATCAGGGCCTTGTCGACCGGCCTGCCCTTGCGCAGCGCCGAGGTGACGCCCGCGCCGAGGCCGAGGACCAGCCAGATCACGGCCGCGCCGAGCGCCAGCGAGATGGAGACCGGCAGGCGGTCGGTGAGCAGGTCCCACACCGGCAGCCCGTACTCGTAGGAGTAGCCGAGGCAGGGGAAGCCGCAGTGCACCGCACTGGGGCCGCTGCCGTAGTCGCGGCCGGCGAAGATGCCGCCGAGGTAGGCGAGGAACTGGTCCCAGACCGGCTTGTCCAGGCCCATCGCCGCCTTGACGTCGGCGAGCCGCTCGGGGCTACAGGTCTTGCCGCAGGCGGCCGCGGCCGGGTCGTTGGGCAGCAGGTAGAAGATGGTGAAGGTGATGGCGCAGATGGCGAGCAGGATGCCCACCACGCCGAGCAGGCGGCGGCCGAGGTAGAGGATCACGACCGGCCTCCCCGGGGGTCGAGGATGTCCCGCAGCGCGTCCCCGAGCAGCGTGAACGCGAGCACGGCGACGAACAGGAAGGCGGTCGGGATCAGGAAGTAGGTCGGGTCGGTCTCGTAGTGCACGATGCTCTCGGCGATCATCTGGCCCCAGGACGCGGTCGGCGGGCGGACGCCCACGCCGAGGTAGCTGAGCGCCGCCTCGGTGGCGATCATGCCGGGGACCAGCAGGGTGGTGTAGGCGATGATCGGGCCGGAGACGTTGGGCAGGATCTCCCGGGTGAGGATGCGCCAGGAGCGCGCCCCGCCCACCTTGGCGGCCTCGACGTACTCGCAGTGCTTGAGCGAGAGGGTCTGCCCGCGCACCACCCGGGCGATGCCGGGCCAGGTGAACAGCCCGATCACCAGGGTGATCAGCAGGATCCGGTTGACGTCCTTGGCCACCGACATCATCGCGATCATGAAGATCAGCGAGGGGAAGGACATCGTGAGGTCCATCAGCCGGGACAGCAGTGTGTCGACGCGCCCGCCGAAGTAGCCCGCCGCGATGCCGGACAGGGTGCCGACGAGCACGACGACGGCCGTCGCGGTGAAGGCGATCAGCAGGGAGACCTGCCCGCCGTGCAGCACCCGGGCGAACAGGTCGCGGCCGGTGAGCGGCTCGACGCCCAGCCAGTGCCGGGCGCTGATGCCGCCGAAGTCCCCCTTGGGCAGACCGCCCAGGTACGGGTCGAGCGAGCGCTTGTCGAACTCCTCGGGGCTCCAGCCGCCGAGCGAGCCGAGCGGCCCCGCCAGGGCGGTGACCAGGACCAGCAGGCCGACGGTGATCAGCCCGAACCGGGCCGAGCCCTTGGCCCACAGCTGGACCCAGACCAGCCGCCAGGGCCCGCGCCCGGCACTCTTCTTGGCGCCCCCCGCCGTGGCGTCGGCCACGGCGGCGGGCTCAGTGGTGGTACTCATGGCTGCCGGTCCCTCACTTGCCCTTGGCGGGGTCCTTGAGACCGACGGTGGCCAGGTCGATCATGCCGGCGAAGCCCGAGTTGCCGAACGCGCCGGCCACGTTGGTGCCGACCAGCAGCGGGCGCCGCTGCCAGAGCAGCGGGACGGCCGGGGCCTTCTTCATCAGGTCCTCGTCCAGCTGCTTCCAGGCCTTGTTCGCCTCGGCGACGTCCGTCATGACCGCGATCTGGTCCATCCGGTCCATCGTGGCCTGGTCCTTGAACTGGCTGTAGTTGCCCTGGTTGCCCTTCTCCTTGATGGTGCGGCCGTCGAAGAGGAACGGCAGGAAGGTCGCACCGGAGGGGTAGTCGGGGCACCAGCCGTTGAGGGTCAGGTCGGGGGCGTTCCTGATGTCGCCGACGGTGTCGGCGAAGGCGGACGCGTCGACCGTGTTCACGGTGACCTGGACGCCGGCCTTGGACAGCGACTGCTGGATCGCCTCGGCGCGGGTCTTGTCGCCGGTCGAGACGGTGAGCGAGACCTTGAGGTCGCTCTTGCCCGCCTCCTGGAGCATCTTCTTGGCCTTCTCCTGGTCGCCGGCCACCGGGATCTTCAGCGGGTCGGACTTGGCGCCGCCGGTCAGCGACGGCGGTAGGAAGGAGGTCGCCGGGTCGGTCATCGCGGGGCCGCCGAAGGCGGTCACCTGGGCGTCGCGGTCGACCGCCCACATCATCGCCTCGCGCACCTTCGGGTCGTCGAAGGGGGCCTTGGCGGTGTTCAGGTAGAGCATGTCGGTACATCCGGTCTGCTCGGCGACCATGCGGGCCTTGACGTCCGCCTTGGGCAGCACCTTGGCGACGGTCTCGTGCTGCATCCAGGGCATGTTGATGGCGTTGGCGTCGGCGCCGTCGCTGGCGATGATCCGGTCGTCGGCCTGGCCGCCCTTGATGCCCTGGGTCACCACGACCTTGTCCGGGTACGCCTTGCGGACCGTGTCCGTGGCCGGGTCCCAGTTGGTGTTGCGGACCAGCACCAGCTGCTTGCCGCGGTCGTAGGTCTCGATCTTGTACGGGCCGGAGGAGAACGGCCGGGCGTCGTACTGGGTGCCCTTCTCCTGGGACTGCGGCACCGGGGCGAAGGTCGGCAGGGTGACGGTGTCCGAGAACTCGGCGACCGGGCGCTTCAGGTGGAAGACGATGGTCCTGTCGTCCGGGGTCTCGATGCTCGCCAGGTGCTCGCCGTTCAGCGGGCCCTTGTAGCTCTCACCGCCGGCCAGGTACTGGATCGCGTAGTCGGGGCCGCCGGTGAGGTCCGGGGAGAAGGACCGCTCGACGTTGTACTTGATGTCGGCGGACTTGATCGGCGAGCCGTCCTCGTACTTGAGGCCTTCCTTGAGGGTGAAGGTCCACACCTTGCCGCCCTCGGTGGACGTGCCCAGGTCGGTGGCGAGGTCGGGGACGATCTCGCTGCCGGCCGCGCCCGGCTCGGACTTGAAGGTGGTCAGGGTCCGGTAGATCAGCCGGGTGCCGAAGTCCATGTGCGGCACCACCCAGTTGCGGGCCGGGTCGAGGTGCGCGAAGTCCTGGTTGGTCAGGACGGTGAGGGTGCCGCCCTTGGCCGGGGTGCCGCCGACGACCGTGCCGGACGCCGCGCCCGGGCCCTTGCTGTCGGAGGGCGCGGCGTCGGCGCCGCTGTCGCTCTTGTCGTTGGAGCAGGCCCCGAGGCCGAGGGTGAGGGTGGCCGCGAGGGCCGCCGCGAGGGCGGCGTGGGTGCGCCTGGTCATGTGCAACTCCGCTGTGGGGGGCCTGATCCGCCTGATCCGGCCGCTGCGCTGTGTGACCCGTAACATAGTAATGTGAAATTGCACTGCACAAGAGGTGACGCCACCCGTTACCGAGCTGTGTCCGTGCCCCGCATCTCCCCAGCCCCGACAAGGAGTTCACCGGTGACCCTTCCCCCGACCGGCCTCAACACCGGGAGCCACGACCTCCCGGTCCCTCCCGCCCTCGCCTCGTTCATGGCCACCCAGTGGGCCGCCACCCCCCTCCCCGCCGACCGGCGCGTCCCCGGATACGACCGCTTCCCCGGCCGCCGGGCCCGGCTCTCCGCCGCCTTCCCCGGCGAACGGCTGGTCGTCCCGGCCGGCCGGCTCAAGGTCCGCTGCAACGACCTCGACTACCGCTTCCGCCCGCACAGCGCGTACGCCTGGCTCACCGGCCTCACCGGCGAGGACCAGGCCGACCACGTCCTGGTCCTCGAACCGGCCGGCCCCGAGGGCCACGAGCCGGTCCTCTACCTGCGCCCGCGCTCCCCCCGCGACGGCGGCGAGTTCTACCGCGACCGCCGCTACGGCGAGTTCTGGGTCGGCGCCCGCCCCGACCTCGCCGAGGCCGCCCGGCTCACCGGGGTGCGCACCGAACACCTCGACGACCTCGGCAAGCTGCTCACCGGACCACAGCCGCCCACCCGGGTGCTGGCCGGCACCGACCCGCTGGTCGACGAGGCCACCGGACGGCTGTCCGGCGACCTCAGGGACGGCGAACTGGCCGCCGTGCTCTCCGAGTTGCGCCTGGTCAAGGACGAATGGGAGATCGGGCAGCTGCAACTGGCCGTCGACCACACCGTCACCGGCTTCGAGGACGTCGTCCGCGCCCTGCCCACCGCGCTGCGCCACCACCGCGGCGAGCGCTGGATCGAGGGCGTCTTCGACCTGCGCGCCCGCGCCGAGGGCAACGGCACCTCGTACACCACCATCGCCGCCTCCGGCGCCCACGCCTGCGTGCTCCACTGGATCCGCAACGACGGCGCCCTCGACCCGAACTCCCTGCTCCTGCTGGACGCCGGCGTCGAGACCGACAGCCTCTACGCCGCCGACATCACCCGCACCCTCCCGCTCAGCGGCACCTTCACCCCGGTCCAGCGCCAGGCCTACGACCTCGTCCTCGCCGCCCAGAGCGCCGGCATCGCCGCCCTGCGCCCGGGCGCCGAGTACCGCGACTTCCACCGCGCCGCCATGCGGGTCATCGCCGAGGGCCTCGCCGACTGGGGCGTCCTGCCGGTCTCCGCCGAGGAGGCCCTCGACGAGGACAACGGCCTCTACCGCCGCTACACCCTCTGCGGCAGCGGTCACATGCTCGGCCTCGACTACCACGACTGCGCCAAGTCCCGCGCCGACCACTACCTCGACGGCACCCTGGAGGAGGGCATGGTCCTCACCGTCGAACCCGGCCTCTACCTCCAGCCCGACGACGAGACCCTCCCCGCCGAACTCCGCGGCCTCGGCATCCGCATCGAGGACGACCTGGTCATCACCGAGGACGGCGCCCGCCTGATGTCGGGCGCCCTGCCCCGCGAAGCCGACGCCATCGAGTCCTGGATGGCCGGCCTGCTCGCCTGAGGACGCAAGGAGCGGACGGTCAGGCCACCTTGATCGTCCGCTCCCCCTGCCGGACGGTGACCTCGACCTCGCCGCCGATCGCGGCGGCATAGGCCCGAAGGTTGTCCAGGCTGTCCACCTGTCCGTGCTCGATCTGCGACACCCGCGCCTGGCTGACCCCGAGCAGCTCGGCGACGTGCTTCTGCGTGAGCCCGGCCTTGCGCCGCAGCTCCGCAAGCTCATGCCCCCGAATCTGAGCGAGCATCTCCTGACGAAGCTGTACCCGCCTCGTCTCCGCCTCCGGCGTCACCAGCTCGGGAAACCGCTTCACGACCTCGGCTCGCACTTCGGTCCAACTACGCCCCTTCATCGGCGTGCTCCGTTCCGTTGCTCCTCGACGTAATCTGCGTAGCGCTTCTCCGCCAAAGGGATCGACTCGTCGTACCACTCGGACCAACGACCAGACTTGTCACCGGCCACGAGGATGATGCCCTCTCGTTCCTGGTCGAAGACAAACAGCATCCGCACCTCACTGACACCCGAGGAACCTGGCCTCAGCTCCTTGAGGTTGTGCAAACGGCTGCGATGGATGCGGTCCACCACAGGCCGCCCCAAGGCCGGACCTTCGTCAGCCAACAAGTCCAGTGCCTCAAGAATGTTCTCGGCCGTCTTGGGGTCGTCCTCGCAGACCTGCAAGTACCACTCCTCAACCGGCGCCAGAAGCGTGATCTCCCACATGCGGCTACATTAAGTTGTGTCTTATATGTTACCGCGCGCCTTCCCTTTCAACCCACCCCTGCGGGGGATAACACTCGCCGCCCGGCGCGCCCCCGGTGCGCTACCCCCGGGCCGCCTGCCACAGCTCCGCGACGATCGTCTCCGCCGGGCCCGTGCGGGCGAGCGCGTGCGCCGTGCCGGCCCAGAGGTGCATGGCGGCGGTGTCACCGCGGCGGGCGGCGGCGGCGCGGAGGGGCGTGGTGAGGCGGTTGACCTCGGGGTAGGCGGCCGGGGCGTACGGGCCGTAGCGGTCCATGAAGGCGTTGCGCAGGCCACGGGCCGGGCGGCCGGTGAAGGCGCGGGTGACGGCCGTCTCGGGGAGTTCGACGAGCGCCGCCCGGTGGGCGGCCGAGGCGCCGGACTCGTCGGAGCGCAGCAGCGCCGTGCCCAGCTGCACCGCCACCGCCCCCGCCCGCAGCGCCGCCGCGACGGCCGGGCCGTCGCCGAGCCCGCCCGCGGCGACCAGCGGCAGCGCCGTCACCTCCCGGACCGCGGGCAGCAGGCGGAGCAGTGGCAGCTCCCCCGGCAGGTCAGCCACCCGGTGGGTGCCCCGGTGCCCGCCCGCCTCCGGCCCCTGCACGCACAGCGCGTCCATCCCGACCGCCTCGGCCGCCCGCGCCTCCGCCGGCGTGGTCACGGTGCCGACCTGCGTCGTGCCGGCCGCCCGCAGCGCCGCCGCCTCCTCTGCCGTCGGCAGCCCGAAGGTGTACGAGACCACCGGCACCGGGTCCGCGAGCAGCGCGGCGAGCTTGGCCTCCCAGTCGTCCCGGTCGGGCCCGGCCTCCTCCGGCAGCGCCACGTCCCACCGCTCGGCCTCGGGCCGCAGCCGCTCCCGGTAGGCCGCGACGGCCGCCCGGTCCCCGGGCGGGCCCGGCACGAAGAGGTTCACCCCGAACGGCCGGCCGGTCGACTTCCGTACCGCGGCGATCTGTTCGGACATCCCGGCGGCGGTCTTCATCCCGGCGGCCAGGAACCCCAGGCCGCCCGCCCGGTTCACCGCCGCCACCAGCTCGGGTGTCGAGGGCCCGCCCGCCATCGGGGCGGCGATCACCGGTACGGCCAGCTCGTCGAGTCGGACGGTCATCGGGCGCTCCTCACACTGCGGGTACGGAACACGGCCACGGGCGCGGGCCCTGAACACCCTCACCCTACGCTCAGCGGATCAGCCCCCGCCGCCGCGCCTCGCGCACCGCCGACGTACGCGAGTCCACCCCCAACTTGGTGTAGATGTGCACCAGATGGGACTTCACCGTGGCCTGGCTCAGGTGCAGCCGCTGACTGATCTGCTGGTTGGCCAGCCCGTCCGCGACCAGCCCCAGCACCTCGGTCTCCCGCGCGCTGAGCGCCGCCGCCGGCGTCCGCATCCGTTCCAGCAGCCGGTCCGCCACGCTGGACGCCAGCGCGCTGCGCCCGGCCGCGGCGGCCCGGACGGCCTGCGCCAGCTCCTCCGGCGGCGCGTCCTTCAGCAGGTAGCCGGTGGCGCCCGCCTCCAGGGCCGGGAGGGTGTCCGCGTCGGTGTCGTACGTGGTGACGACCAGCACCCGCGGCGCGCCCGCCCTGGCGGTGATCGCCGCGGTGGCCTGCGCCCCGTTCATCGCCGATCCCGGACCGAACTGGAGGTCCATCAGCACCACGTCCACACCCGGCTCCGCGGCCAGTTCGACGGCCCGCTCGGCGGTGGCCGCCTCCGCCACGATGGCGAAGTCCGGCTCGCACTCCAGCACCGCCCGCAGCCCGGCCCGCACCACCGGGTGGTCGTCCGCGATCAGCAGCCGGATCACTGGCCGGCCTCCGGAGCGACCGGCAGCTGCACCGCCACCGTCGTCCCCTCCCCGGGCGCCGACTCCACCGTGAAGCCGCCGCCGAGCGCCCGGGCCCTGGCCCGCATCGAGGGCAGCCCGAACCCGCCGTCCCCGCCGGTGCGGCCGGCGACCGCCGCCGGGTCGAACCCGGCCCCGTCGTCGTACACGTCCAACGCCACCTCGCCCTCCATGTAGCTGAGTGTCACCTCGGCCCGCGAGGCCCCCGCGTGCCGGACGGTGTTGCCGAGCGCCGACTGCGCGATCCGCAGCAGCGCGACCTCCTGCGCGGCCGGCAGCCGGAACGGATCGCCGGAGAGGTGCAGGTGGACGGGCAGCGCGCCGTGCGCCGTCGTGGTCGCGCACAGCCGCTCCAGCGCGACCGGCAGCGGATCGCCGTCCAGCGCGGGCGGGGTGAGCGCCCGGACGAACCGGCGGGCCTCGTCCAGGTTGTCCTGGGCGGCCTGCCGCGCCTGCTCGACGTACCCGCCGGCGGCCTCGGTGCGCTCCGGCAGGGCCCGCTGGGCGGCGCGCAGCAGCAGCTGGATGGAGCTGAGGCCCTGCGCGAGGGTGTCGTGGATCTCCCGGGCGAGCCGCTCGCGCTCGGCGAGCACCCCGGCCGCGTGGTGGGCGGCGGCGGCGTCGGCGCGGGCGGCGGTCAGCTCGTCGATCAGCCGCCGGCGCTCCTCGCTCTCCCGGTACAGCGCCTGGTAGCCGAGCACGGTGGCGGTGGCGACGGCCGCGCCGAGCGCGGGCCCGATCGACGCGGCGAAGCCGAAGCTGTGCTGGTGCCAGGACCAGGCCGCGATCGACGCGGCGGCGGTCAGCCCGACGGCCACCAGCCCGGCGCGCCGCCCCAGCAGGTGCAGCTCCAGGAAGTACAGCGGGAACGCCAGCCAGACGCCGTCCTGGGTGGCGACCAGCACGCCCGCCCAGGTGACGCCGAGCAGCGCCAGCCAGAGCGCGGCCGCCCGGCGCGAGCGGCGCACGGAGGCCAGCTGCGGCCCGACCGCGTAGACGGCGGCCATGGCGGTGGCCGCGGCGGCGACGGCGGACGGATCGCCGCCCCGGTCGACGAGGACGGCACGGGCGACGGCGAGCGCGAGCAGGCCCGCCACGAGCAGGTGCAGGCAGACCTGGAGGACGCGGGCGACGGGGGTGGTTCTGAGTCGTTCGGTCGCCATCCGTCCAGCCTAGGTTCCGTGTCCGCACCCGGCATCAATCAAAAGGTTGAACTCGGCCTCTGCCCTTTGATGCCCAGGATGCAATCCCCGGCGCGATGCCCGCGGGCCCGCCGATCCGGGACGGTGGAAGAGTCGAAAGCACCTGTGCAGAGGAAGGCTCACTGTGTTCGTCGCCTGGAGGGACCTGAGGTTCGCCAAGGGGCGGTTCGCCCTGATGGGGACCGTCATCGTACTGATCACCGTCCTGGTCGGCCTGTTGTCCGGGCTCACCGCCGGGCTCGGCCGGCAGAACATCTCCGCGATCACCGGCCTGCCCGCCGACCACCTGGTGTTCGGCAAGCCGGCCGACGGGCAGAAGCTCTCCTTCACCGACTCCCAGGTCACCCCCGAGCAGTGGCAGGCCTGGGCCCACGAGCCCGGCGTCACCTCCGCCCAGCCGCTCGGCATCACCACCACCAAGGCCGCCGCGGGCAAGCGCACCACCGCGCTCTCCGCCTTCGGCGTCCCCGAGGGCTCGGACCTGGCCCCGCGGGGCACCCGGGTCGCCCCCGGCCAGGCGGTGCTGTCCAGGACCGCCGCCGAGAACCTGGGCGGCCTCGCCCCCGGCGCCGACTTCACCCTGGCCGGGCACCCGCTGCGGGTCGCCGCCGTCGAGGGCGACGCCGCGTACAGCCACACCCCGGTGATCTGGACCAGCCTCGGCGACTGGCAGCAGGCCGCCCCCGGCGGCGCCGGCCACGCCACCGTCATCGCGCTCGACACCGCGAAGGGCGCCGACCTGGCCGCCGCCGACGCCCGCCACGGCACCGAGACCCGCACCCGCGACGACGCCCTCACCGCGATCGGCTCCTACACCTCGGAGAACGGCTCCCTCCAGCTGATGCGCGGCTTCCTGTTCGCCATCTCGGCCCTGGTGATCGGCGCGTTCTTCACTGTCTGGACGATCCAGCGCAGCGGCGACATCGCCGTCCTCAAGGCCCTCGGCGCCTCCACCCGCTACCTGCTGCGCGACGCCCTCGGCCAGGCCGTCCTGCTGCTGGTGCTCGGCACCCTGCTGGGCACCGCGGTCGCGGCCGGTCTCGGCGCGCTGATCGGCTCCGCCGTCCCGTTCGTGCTGGACGCCCCGACCGTCCTGCTGCCCGCCGTCGTCATGATCGCCCTCGGCGCGATCGGCGCGGCCCTGTCCATCCGCCGGATCACCTCCGTCGACCCGCTGACCGCCCTGGGGAGTGCCCGATGAGTTTGGCCCTCGACCGCATCACCCTGACCTACCCGGACGGCGACGGCCGGCTCACCGCCCTGGACGACGTCTCGCTGACCGTCCCCAAGGGCTCGCTGACCGCCGTCGTCGGCCCCTCCGGCTCCGGCAAGTCCAGCCTGCTGGCGGTCGCCGCCACCCTGATCACCCCGGACTCCGGCCGGGTGGTCGTCGACGGCACCGACACCACGGGCCTCAGCCGGGCCGAACTCACCGCGCTGCGCCGCACCAGGATCGGCGTCGTGTTCCAGCAGGCCAACCTGCTGCCCTCGCTCACCGCCGTGGAGCAACTCCAGGTGATGGCCCACCTGGACGGCCGCTCCCCGCGCAGCGCCCTCCCCCGCGCCCTGGAGCTCCTGGACGCCGTCGGCCTGCGCGACCAGGCCGCCCGCCGTCCGCACCAGCTCTCCGGCGGCCAGCGCCAGCGGGTCAACATCGCCCGCGCCCTGATGAACGACCCCACCGTGCTGCTGGTGGACGAACCCACCAGCGCCCTGGACCACGAACGCGGCGCCGCCGTCCTCGACCTGATCACCGACCTGACCCACCGCCGGGCCACCGCCACCGTCCTGGTCACCCACGACCGCACCCACCTGACGGCCGTCGACCAGGTCGCCGAGGTCCACGACGGCCGGCTGACGGTGCCCGCGGCGGCGGTCTGAACTACTTCTTCGCCGTCAGCACGTCGTCCACCGAGAGCGTCACCGACGCGCCGATCGACTCCGGCAGTGTGAAGGACTGCCCGGGGTGGTGGACGGCGTGCACCCGGTACTCGCCGTCCTTGGGGTCGGTCAGGACCATCACGCGCTGGTTCGTCCGGTCCACGATCACGTAGACGGGCACCCCGGCCGTCGCGTAGGCGGCGGGCTTCTTCTTCAGGTCGTCACTGAAGTTGGAGGAGGTCACCTCCGCCACGAGGCGAAAGGCCGCCGGGTCGTAGCAGTTGTACTCGATCAGCAGGTCGTCACTGTTCGCGTCGAGGATGGCCAGATCGGGCACCGCGTAGTCGGACGGGCCGCCCGGCAGCCAGATGCCCACGTTCTGCAGGACCTCTGCTTCGTCGTCGTCGAGACCCGCGGCGAAGAACAAGCGCATGAGCTTGGTCAGCGATCGACCGTGCTTGATGTCCGGCGGCGGCGTCACGGTGATCTGGCTCCCGACGATCTCGACCCGGTAGCCGGGAAACTGCTGCGAGATCAGCTCCGCGGCTTCGAGCAGCGTCGGCTGCTCCCTGGGCTCTTCCACTGCTGCGGCGGACATGGATTTCCTCCTGGCTGCCGATGTCGAGACCATCATCGTAGGACCCGGACACCCTCCGACGCCCGATCCTCAACCATCACCCGAACGAGCGGTTCAGCCGTGCCGGGCCCCGAGTCGCAGGGCCGAGGGCTCCGGCTCGGCCGGCTTCTCCTCGCCGGCCCACAGCGACCGGACGTGGCTGAGGTGGCGGGTCATGCAGGCCTCGGCCCCGGCCGCGTCGCCGGCGATCATCAGGTCCAGCAGCTCCAGGTGCTCCTCCGCCGAGGAGACCAGCTCGCCGCGCTCGTCCAGCCGGTTGAGGCCGTACAGCCGCGAGCGCTTGCGCAGGTCGCCGACCACCTCGACCAGCCGCGTGTTGCCGGCCAGGCCCAGGACGTCCAGGTGGAACTGGCGGTCGGCCTCCAGGTAGCCGATCAGGTCGTGCTTGCGGGCCGCCGCGACGATCGCCTCGGCCTGCGGGCGCAGCCGCTCCAGCTGATCCTTGGTGGCCGTGCGCGCGACCTGGCCGACGGTCGGGACCTCGATCAGGGCGCGGATCTCGGTGTAGTCGTCCAGGTCGCGGTCGGTCAGCTCGGTGACCCGGAAGCCCTTGTTGCGGACGGCCTCGACCAGGCCCTCGCGGGCGAGGTCGAGCATGGCCTCGCGGACCGGGGTCGCGGAGACACCGAAGTCGGCGGCGAGGGCGGGTGCGGAGTAGACCATGCCGGGGCGCAGTTCACCGGAGATCAGGGCCGCCCGGAGTGCGTGGGCGACCTGGTCGCGAAGCCGCTCCTGTACGGAGATCAGGGTGCGGGATTTGAGGTCGGACATGGTGTTCCTCCGGGTGGGTGCAGAACACCAGCGTACAATGTCACGTTACGTTGCGTGCGCGTCCGTCAGCGATTCGAACACCCGCCACCCGAGCCCCTCGTGGCGTCGAACGCCATGGTGACAGCGGCCGTCGGCCGTGACAACGGCCGACGGCACACGATCTTCCGCTTGACACGGACGGCTACGCCCCGCGGAGCCGTCCGACCAGCGCGCTCAGGCCGGCCGCGCCGTCACCACCCTCCACGCCCCGACGGACCAGCTCCGCCAGGACGGCCGGCAGCGCGCCGTCCACCCCGGAGTCCTCCGCGGTGTGCCGGACGTGCTCGATGCTCGCCAGCGCCATCGCCAGCCGGTCGACGTCCCCGCGGTGGTCGCCCGCGGTGATCCGCGGCGCGTAGAACTCGATCAGCCGCGGCACCAGCGAGGCGGTGGCGACGGCGTGCGGCCGGAACTCCTCGGCCGGGATCCCGTTGGCCTCGGCGACGGCCGTGGCATGCAGGTAGCCGAGCATCGAGGACCAGAACAGGTCCATCTGGATCTGGTAGTACAACTGCGCCAGCCCGGGGTCGTCGCCCCGGTAGTCGACTCCGGTGAGCACCTCCAGGGCGGCCCGGTGCCGCCGGAACAGCTCGACCGGCCCGCTGTAGAAGGTGGACGACTCGGAGCTGCCGATGCCGGACGGCGGCACCTGCACCCCGCCGGTCAGGTGCCCGGCCCCGCGCTCGGCCAGCCAGCGGGCGGCCTCGCGGGCGCGTTCCGGGGTGTCCGAGCTGAGGTTCGCGACCACCTTCCCGTCCAGCACCGGCTCCACCGCCTTCAGCACCTCGAAGACCGCGTCGTAGTCGGTGAGGCTGAGCACCACCAGGTCGTTCGCCGCGACCGCCGCCTCCACGCCGGCCGCCACCACCGCGCCCCGGGCGACCAGTTCCCCGGCCCGACCGGCCGACCGGTTCCACACCGTGACGGCGTACCCGGCGTCCAGGAACGCCCCGGCCATGGCCTGCCCCATCGGACCGAGCCCGATCACCGTCACGGACCGCTGCGCCTGCTGCTCCACGGACATGCGTCTCCCCCTCACTCTGGAACGAACGCTCTATTCAGAGCGCCGGGGCCGACGCTAGCACAGGACTGGAACGAACGCTCTACTCAGCACCTCGGCTAGAATCACGGCGTGAAGACGCCCGAGAAGACGCCCGAGAAGACCTCCGCGACGGGCGCCGCGAAGAACGGGGCGAAAAACGGCGCGACGGGCGCCGCGAAGCCCGGCACCCGCGAGCGGATCGTCCGGGCCACCTCCCGGCTGCTGCAACGCCAGGGGTACGAGGGCACCGGGATCAAGCAGATCTCCCGAGAGGCCGAGGCCACCCTCGGCTCCGTCTACCACTTCTTCCCGGGCGGCAAGCAGGAGTTGGCCGCCGAGGCGATCCGGCACGGGGACGAGGAGTTCGCCGTCCTGCTGCGCGCCGGGCTCGACTCCTCGCCGGATCTGGGCGAGTCGCTGGCTTCCTGTACGCGGCTGCTCGCCGAGGAGTTGCGCGCCTCCGACTGGCAGGACGGCTGTCCGATCACCACCACCGCGCTGGAGACGGTCGGCCGGGTGCCGGTGATCGAGGAGGCCGTCGCCGAGGCCTTCGACAACTGGCGGGCCATCGTGGCGCAGCGGCTGCGCACCGCCGGCATCGGCGAGGAGGACGCCGTCGAGCTGGCCGGCACGGTGATCAACGCCCTGGAGGGCGCCGAGCTGTCCGCCCAGGTCGCCCGCAGCGAGCAGCCGCTGCTGGTCACCGGCAGGCACCTGGCCCGGCTGCTCGCCGGCTACACCGGCGACCGGGCCTGACCGGGCCTGCCCTCGCCTGCCCGGGCCTGCCCGCCACCGGAAAACGTGAGGAGCCGGCGCAGCGGGGGATCCCTTCCCGCTGCACCGGCTCCGGCTCCACAACTCCCGACCACAGCCAGGAGTAACGACATGGCGATCGACATCGCGCTGTACGACGGCCACCCGAACGGCGGACGCCGTACCAGCCCCAGGATGCTGCACCTGTCGAGCCCGGGCGAGGCCCTCACCATCGCCCTGGCCCGGCACACCGATCCGGCCCGCCACCGGCTCGGCCGGATCGACCCCTACGGGGACACCCTGTTCGACGAGCAGGAGGCGGGCGCGGCCTTCGAGGAGGCCACCGCCCTGCTCGCCCGCTGCACTACCGAGGCCGAGCGGGCGGCCGTCCGCGAACTGCGGAACCTGCTCGCCGAGTGCGCGGCGACCCCGGGAAGCCGGCTCGAGTTCCTGGGCGACTGAGCGGACGCCGGACGGCTACTGCTGCCGGTACACCTCCGCCGCGACGGCCAGGTCCTCCCAGGCCATCCCGACGCTCTTGAAGAACCGCGGCCGCCCGTCCGGCACCAGCGCGTCACCGCGCACCAGTTCGGCGAGGTTCCACAGCTGCCGCCCGGCCACGCCGGCCATCAGCAGGTCCCCGGCCTCCCGGGCCGCGACCGTACGCGCCTCCACGTACAGCTCGGCCCGCCGGACCAGCATTTCGTCGACCTCGCGGGCGTCCGGCTCGTGCGAGCCGACCGCCGCCACCGCTGCGTGCGCCGGCACCAGCGCACCGTCGAACAGCGGCGTGCGCGCGGTGGTGCAGCAGACCACCAGGTCCGCGTCGCGGACCGCCTCCGGCCCGCCGGCCTCGGCCGTCAGCCCGAGCCCCCGCCCGTACGCCGCCAGCGCCTGCGCCCGCTCGGCGTTGCGCGCCACCACGGTGAGCCGGCGTAGCGGCCGGACGGCGAGCAGCGCGTCCAGGTGCCCGTAGGCCTGGGGTCCTGAGCCGAACAGCACCAGGTGCTCCGCGTCCGGCACCGCGAGGCGCCGCAGCGCGGCCGCGGTGACGGCGGGCGTGCGCAGCGCGGTGAGCGCGGCGCCGTCCAGCAGGGCGAGCGGTTGCAGGGTGGGCCCGTCCAGCAGCAGGTAGCTGCCGGTGATCCGGGGCAGCCCCCGCTCCGGGTTGGCGGGTGCCACCCCGGCGATCTTCACGCCCGCGTACCGCCCGGCGGCGGCCGGCATCAGCAGCAGTTCTCCGGCGGGTACCGGCACGGCCGACCGGGCGGGTGCCGCTTCCGGGTCGAACCCGTCCAGCAGCACCCGCTCGATCGCCCCCACCGCACCGGTCGGCCCGACGCCGCCGGTTCCCGCCACGGCGTACTGGAGCGGCACAATTGCCGTGCCGGGCTTTGCGGTTGGACTCACAGCAGGAACCCCGTTCCCAGCTCGTCGCCCGGCTCCAGCACGAAGCCGTGCTCGCCGGTGCGGAAGGCCGTCCCGCCGACCTCGGTGACCACGCCCTCGCCCCGCGGGTCGCCGCCCGGGAGGACCCGGCCGCTGAAGACCGTGCCGATGACCGACTCGTGGCGCAGCGGCTCGCCGGGGGCCAGCCGCCCCTCGGCGGCGAGCACCGCGAGCCGGGCCGAGGTGCCGGAGCCGCAGGGCGAGCGGTCGATCTGCCCGTCCGCGAAGACGGTGACGTTCCGCTGGTACAGCACCCCGTCCTCGGACGGCAGTTCGTCGTGCAGGATGACCCCGTACACGCCCGAGAGGCGGGGGTCGGTCGGGTGCGCGACCGCCTCGGACCCGGCCAGCGCCGCCCTGATCTCCCGTCCCACGGCGGTGAGTTCGGCCAGCTTCCCCGGCTCCACGGCGAGCCCGAAGGCCGCGGCGGGCACCGAGGCGTAGCAGGCGCCGGAGTGCGCCACGGCGACCTCCACGGTGCCGTGCGAGGTGCGCACCGGCAGCTTCAGCGCGGTCACCCGGCTGGGCACGTTGCGGAAGGTCACCCCGGTGGTCCGGCCACCGGCCCGGTGCACCAGCGCGGTGACCCGGCCGGAGGGGACGTCGATCCTGACCCGTGCCACGCCGTCCTCGGGGGCCGTCACCAGTCCGGAGTCCACGGCCCAGGCGCCGAGCGCGATGGTGCCGTGCCCGCACGCGGTGGAGTAGCCGTCCTTGTGCCAGAACAGCACGCCGAGGTGCGCCTCGTCGTCGTCCGGCGGCACCAGGAAGCCGCCGTACATCCCGGCGTGGCCGCGCGGCTCGCGGCTGAGCAGCTGCCGGATCTCGTCCAGGGCGCTGGGCCGGGGCGCGGTCGCGCTGCCGCCCGCGCCGAGGGCGATGGCGCGGCGTTCGGCGACGGTGTCGCCGGGGATCGGCGGCACGCCGTCCAGCACGATCCGGAACGGCTCGCCGGCCGTGTGGTAGTCGACGGTGCGGACGAACATCAGAGGGCACCTCCCGGCAGCACGCTGACGGTCCGGCTGACGGTGTAGAAGTCCAGGGCGGCCTGGCCCTGTTCGCGGTCGCCGTGGCTCGCGCCCTTGGCCCCGCCGAAGGGCAGGTGGAAGTCGACGCCGCTGGACGGGGCGTTGACCCGGATCATGCCCGCGTCCAGCCGGTCGGCGGCGGCCAGCGCCACGTCCAGGCTGCGGGTGTGCACCGAGGTGGCGAGGCTGTGCGGGGTGTCGTTGGCGAGCGCGACGGCCTCGTCCAGGTCTGCCGCGGCGTGCAGCACCGCGATCGGGCCGAAGAACTCCTCGCTCGCCAGCGGGTGTCCGGCCGGCACCTCGGCGAGCAGGGTCGGCTCGACGTACCAGCCGGCCCGCTCGGGCACCCGGCCGCCGGTGAGCACGCTCGCCCCGGCCTCGACGGCCGAGGAGACGGCGCCGGTCAGGCGCTCCCGCGCGGCGGCGTTGATCACCGGTCCGCACACCGCGTCGTCGACCGCCGCCAGCGCCTTGACCAGCGCCTCGCGCAGCGGCTCGTACGCGGCGCCGACCGCGATCACCCGGCTGGTGGCGGTGCACTTCTGCCCGGCGTACCCGGCGACGGCCGCGGCGATGTGCCCGGCGGCCTGCGCGATGTCGGCGTCCGGCAGCACCAGCGCGGCGTTCAGCCCGCCGAGTTCGGCCTGCACCGGCACGCCGCGCTCGGTGGCGGCCCGCACCACGGCCCGGCCGACGCCGGTCGAGCCGGTGAAGGAGACCACGTCGGTGGAGTCCACCAGCGCGGTGCCCTCCTCGGCGCCGCCGGGCAGCACGGTGAACACGTCCTCGGGCAGCCCGGCCAGCTCCGCCAGCCGCAGCGCGCAGGCCGTCGCCTCGGGGGCGGGCTTGAGCACCACGGCGTTGCCGACGGCGAGCGCCGGGGCGGCCTTCCAGGTCGGGATCGCCAGCGGGAAGTTCCACGGCGTGATCAGCCCGGCCACCCCGTACGGGCGGCGCCTGGTGAGCAGCAGCCCCGGCCCGGCGGCGGTCTCGTGCACGGCCCCGGACGGCGCGTACGGCGCCTGCGCGTAGTAGCGCCAGATCGCCGCCGTGCGGGCGACCTCGCCGAGCGCCTCGGCGAGCGGCTTGCCGACCTCGCGCACGATCAGCGCGGCCAGCTCGTGGGCGTGCGCCTCCACGGCGTCCGCGATCCGGCCGAGCGCCGCCGACCGGGCGCCCGCGCCGGCGGCGAGCCAGTCGCGCTGCGCCGACCGGGCCCGCCCGACGGCGGCCCGCACGGCCTCGGCTCCTGGCTCCTCGACGGCGACCACGAGGTCGTCCGGATCGGCGGGGTTGTACGAGGTGATGGTCACAGCCAGCAGCCCTTCGGGGGGAGGTACGAGAACGAAGGAGGTAGGGGAGGTCAGAGCAGGAAGCCCGCCGGGAACGGGTCGCTCGGGTCGAGGAAGTACTGGGCGGTGCCCGTGACCCAGGCCCGCCCGGTGACGGTGGGCACCACCGCGGGCCGGCCGGCCACCTCGGTCTCCTCGACGAGCCGACCGGTGAAGGTGGTCCCGATGAAGGAGTCGTTGCGGAAGTCCCGCCCGAGCGGCAGTTCGCCGCGCGCGTGCAGCTGGGCCATCCGCGCCGAGGTGCCGGTGCCGCAGGGCGAGCGGTCGAACCAGCCGGGGTGGATGGCCATCGCGTGCCGGGAGTGTTCGGCGGTGGAGCCGGGGGCGAGCAGCTGGACGTGGTGGCAGCTGTGGATGGACGGGTCCTCCGGGTGCACCGGCCGGTCCTGGCTCGCGTTGATCGCGTCCATCATCGCCAGGCCGGCGTCCATGATGTCCTGCTTGCGCTCGCGTTCGAAGGGCAGTCCGAACTCGGCGAGCGGCAGGATGGCGTAGAAGTTGCCGCCGTACGCGAGGTCGTAGTTCACCGTGCCGTGGCCGGGCACCTCGATCTTGCGGTCCAGGGCGACCGAGTAGGCCGGCACGTTGCGGATGGTCACCGCCTTGGCGGCGCCGTCCTCGACCCGCACCTCGGCGACCACGAGTCCGGCCGGGGTGTCCAGCCGGACGGTGGTGACCGGCTCGACCACCGGCACCATCCCGGTCTCGACCAGCACGGTGGCGACCCCGATGGTGCCGTGGCCGCACATCGGCAGCAGTCCGGAGACCTCGATGTAGAGCACCCCGAAGTCGGCGTCCGGCCGGGTCGGCGGCTGGAGGATCGCGCCGCTCATCGCCGCGTGGCCGCGCGGCTCGTACATCAGCAGGGTGCGGAAGTGGTCCAGGTGCTGCTGGAAGTGCACCCGGCGCTCGGCCATGGTGGCGCCGGGGATGACGCCGAAGCCGCCGGTGATCACCCGGGTCGGCATGCCCTCGGTGTGCGAGTCGACGGCATGGAACACGTGACGGCTGCGCATGGGTCACAACTCCCGTACAGGTTCGGATGGTCGGCAGGACAGGCCCGCGGGGCCAGGCCGGCTGCCGCCGCAGCCGGCCTGGCGGTCCCGAAGCGGGCGGGGCTCAGAGGTGGCCGTCGGCCAGCGCCTTCTCGGTGGCCGCGCGGACGGCCGCCTCGATCTCCGGGGCGAGCGGCCCGCGCGGGGCGCGGACCGGGCCGCCGGGGCGCCCGGCGATGTCCATGGAGAGCTTGATGGCCTGGACGAACTCGGTCTTGGAGTCCCAGCGCAGCAGCGAGTGCAGCGACTTGTAGAGCGGCAGCGCGCTCTCCAGGTCCTTGGAGACGGCCGCGTCGTAGAGCGCCACCGAGGCGGCCGGCAGCGCGTTCGGGTAGCCGGCGATCCAGCCGACCGCACCCGCGAGCGCCAGCTCCAGCAGCACGTCGTCGGCGCCGATCAGCAGGTCCAGCCCGGGGGCCAGCTCGGCGATCTCGTACGCCCGGCGGACGTCGCCGCTGAACTCCTTGACCGCGACGATCGAGCCCTCGGCGTGCAGCTGGGCGAGCAGCGCGGGGACGAGGTCGACCTTGGTGTCGATCGGGTTGTTGTACGCCACGATCGGCAGGCCCGCCTTGGCGACCTCGGCGTAGTGGGCGCGCACCGAGGCGTGGTCGGCCCGGAAGGCGTTCGGCGGCAGCAGCAGGACGGAGCCGGCACCGGCCTCGGCGGCCTGCTCGGCCCAGCGGCGGGACTCGGCGCTGCCGTAGGCGGCCACGCCCGGCATGACCCGGGAGCCGTCACCGGCCGCCTCGACGGCGACCTCGACGACCTTGGCGCGCTCCTCTGCGGTGAGCGTCTGGTACTCGCCGAGCGAGCCGTTGGGGACGACGCCCTCGCAGCCGGAGTCGATCAGCCAGCGGACGTGCTCGGCGTAGGCGTCGTAGTCGACGGACTGGTCCGGGCGCAGCGGAAGCGTGGTGGCGACCATGATGCCGCGCCAGGGACGGGTGGTGTCGTGCTGGGTGATGGACACATGAGCTCCTAGATGAGGTGTGACATTTTACTAGAGTGGACGGGCCGGAGACAAGGTCCCCGGCCCGCCCTTCGACGGCGAGCCCAGGGGCGTGTCCGACGATTCCCGCCGGGTGCGCGACGCGAACTGCCGGACGCGCCCTACACCTCCGGGGTCGGCCCCGCCGCCAGCTGGGAGAGCGGCACCGGGCAGCCCAGCGGCCGCCGGTCCGGTGACGGCTCACCCGGGCCGGCCAGGCAGGCCACGGCCGGACCGCACATCCGGCCCTGACACCAGCCCATCCCGGCCCGGGTGAGCAGCTTGACGGTGCGCGGATCGCCCGCGCCCAACTCCTCGACGGCCTCCCTGATCGCCGCCACCGGCACCTCCTCGCACCGGCAGACGTCGGTGTCGGGACGCAGCCAGCCGGTCCAGCCCTGGCCCGGCCGGTGGGCCGCGGCCATCAGCCCGGCGAAGGCCCGCAGCCGCGAGCGGCGGCGCAGCAGCACGGCCGCCGGCTGCCTCCCGGCCACCGCGTGCGCGGCCAGCTCGCCCTCGGCGATCGCGAGGTCGGCGCCGCCGACGCCGTTGGTCTCCCCCGCCGACCAGAGGCCGGGCACACTGGTGCGCAGCCGGGCGTCGACCTCCAGCGCGACCGCGCCGTCCGGCCCGGTGAGGGTCCGCGCACCCAGCTCGGTGGCCAGGTCGATCTGCGGGAGCAGTCCGTGGCCGACGGCGAGCGCGTCGCACTCGATCCGCCGCTCCGTGCCGGGCCGCGGCCGCCAGTCGGCGTCCAGTCCGGCCACCGTGACTCCGGTGACCCGGTCCGCCCCGTGCGCCTCGACCACCGCGCTGCGTGGCCGCAGCCGGACGCCGTGGCGCAGCAGCGCACGGCCGTGCCCGGCGCCCTCGACCAGCTTGCCGGGCACGCCCGCCAGCACGCCGGGGCGCCGCAGGTACCCGAGGTAGGCGGTGGCCTCGACCACCGCGGGCACCTCGGCCCCCGCGGTGACCAGCGAGGAGGCCGCCGCGAGCAGCAGCGGGCCGCTCCCGGCCACCACGATCCGCTTCCCCGGCAGCACCAGCCCGGCCTTGAGCATGGCCTGGGCGCCGCCCGCGGTGACCACCCCGGGCAGGGTCCAGCCGGGGAACGGCAGCTGCCGCTCGTACGCGCCGGTGGCGAGCAGCACC
Organism: Kitasatospora sp. NPDC091335; assembly: GCF_044757205.1. Classification (NCBI taxonomy): domain Bacteria; kingdom Bacillati; phylum Actinomycetota; class Actinomycetes; order Kitasatosporales; family Streptomycetaceae; genus Kitasatospora; species Kitasatospora sp. NPDC091335. Next base: position 260,752 of record NZ_JBIVUM010000010.1, read on the forward strand.
GCCCGGGACCGGACGGTGGCCCGGTCGGTGCTCCCGGGACCGCGGGTGACGTGCACCGCGAAGCCGTCCCCGGTGCGCTCCAGCGCCCAGACCTGGTGTCCGGCCAGGAAGGCGGCCCGCTCGGCGTCCTCGTGCGCGGCGAGCCGCTCGGCCAGGCCGGTGTAGACGGACCAGTGGTGGTGCAGCCGGTCCGGCCTGGCCGCGCCGAGGCCCGGCGCCGGGTGGCGGTAGTACTGCCCGCCGGTGCTCGGCCCGCCGTCCAGCAGGACGCAGCGCAGCCCGAGGTCGGCGGCGGTGACGGCGGCGGCGAGCCCGGCCGGGCCCGCACCGACCACCGCGAGGTCGTACAGCGGGGAGTCAGACGGCGAGGTCGGCACGGCCGTGGCCCTCCTGGGTGGTGACGGTGGTGCCGGGCTCGGCGGGGATCAGGCAGGTGCGCTGGTTGGGGCGGCCGTCCACGGTGGCCAGGCAGTCGAAGCAGGCGCCGATCCCGCAGAACGCCCCGCGCGGCCTGCCGCCGACCCTGGTGGTGCGCCAGGCGAGCACGCCGTCGGCCCAGAGCGCGGCGGCGACCGACTGCCCGGGCAGCGCGGGGACGGGCCGCCCGTCGAACTCGATGTGGTGGGCGGGCCCGGGCTCGGCCTCGACCAGCCCGGCGGGGGTGCGGCGGCGCATCGGCGGCTTCTCCAATCCAGGACGGAATCTCATATGTGGGCGGTGTCGGGCGTTCGGCAGGTCTCGGGCGCAGCCATTCAGGCGGTCGCGGGAGCCTGCTCGGGCTCTCGCGGGAGCCTGCTCAGGCGGTCGCGCTGTCACCCGGACGGGAAGCGGTCCGCCCGGAACGGCGCGAGGTCCGGCTCCGGCCGTTTGCCGGTGAGCTGCTCGCTGATCAGCAGCCCGGTCGCCGGGGCCAGCCCGATGCCGGCCCCCTCGTGCCCGCAGGCGTGGTACAGCCCGGGCACCCTGGGGTCCTCGCCGATGGCCGGCAGGTGGTCCGGCAGGTACGGCCGGAAGCCCCGGTAGGTGCGCATCACCGTGACACCGGCGAGCACCGGGAAGAGCCCCGCGGCCTGGGCGGCGAGCCGGCTCAGCACCTCCTGGGAGAGCGTGCGGTCGAAGCCGACCCGCTCCCGGCTGGCGCCGATCAGCACCGGCCCGCCCGGGGTGCCCTCGATCACGGCGGAGGTCTCCAGCCCGGCCGAGCCGCTGGCCACGTTGGCCACGTAGTCGGCGGAGTAGACCTTGTGCCGGACTACCCGCGGCAGCGGCTCGGTGACCAGCACGAAGCCGCGCCGGGGCAGCACCGGCAGGTGCACGCCGGCCAGTGCGGCCAGCTCGCCGCCCCAGGTGCCGGCCGCGTTCACCACGGCGGGGGCGGCCAGCCGGCGCCGGTCGGTCCGCACGCCGCGCACGACGCCGTCCGGCCCCCGGTCGACGGCGGTGACGCTCTCCCCGGTGAACAGCGCGGCGCCCATCCGGCGGGCCTCGCGCAGCAGGTGGGCGGCGGCGAGGGCGGGCTGGACCTGGGCGTCCTGCGGGTAGTGGAAGCCTCCGGCCAGGCCCTCGGCGAGGTGCGGTTCCAGCTCGCGCAGCCGCTCGCCGGGCACCTCCTCGGCCTCGACCCCGACCTCCCGCTGCCCGGCGGCGAAGGCGCGCAGCGCGTCCTGCCCAGCGGCGGTCGAGGCGACGACCACCCCACCCTTGGGCTCGTACTCGATCGCCGGGCCGATCAGCTCGGCGAGTTCCCGCCAGAGCCGGGTGCTGAGCAGGGCGAGGTCGAGTTCCGGGCCCGGCTCCTTGTCGGAGACCAGCAGGTTGCCCTCGCCCGCGCCGGTGGTGCCGCCGGCCACCGGCCCGCGGTCCACGACGGCGACGGCGAGCCCGGCGCGGGCGGCGTAGTAGGCGCAGGCGGCGCCGACCACGCCGGCGCCGACCACGACGACGTCCAGGGGAGGTCTTTCGGTCTTCAGCACACCAGTAATATGTCACATGCCATGCAAGCTGCCAAGACCACCCGCCGAAACCCGCGAACCCCCCGACCAGCGGAAAGTCCGGATCGGCAGCCGGGGCCTGGCCTTGCCGGGGCGGGGCAGTACCGGGGCCCGGGCAGCGAAGAGCCCCGGCCCACCGCTCGGCGGCGGCGGACCGGGGCTCCCTCAGGGCCGGCCGGCTCAGGTGATGTCGTCCATCTCCTCACGGCGGGACGCCGGCACGGCCGCACCGGCCGCCGGGGCCGCCGAGGCCTGGACGTTCTCCGCGCCCGACACCGGCTGCACCGAGAGGTCCAGCTGCGAGGCCTCCTCGTCGTCCAGCCCGGCGTCCGGGTTGCGGCGGGCCTTGCGCTTGTCGTTGAAGATCGCGATCGCCACCGCGATGAAGTACAGCGCCCAGATCGGCGCGGCCAGCGCGAGCATGCTCAGCGGGTCGGCGCTCGGCGTGGCGAAGGCGGCGAACACCGTGATGCCCATGACCATGCCGCGCCACCAGCCCAGCAGCCGCTTGCCGGTGACCATGCCGATGACGTTCAGCATCACCAGCAGCAGCGGGAACTCGAAGGCGAGGCCGAAGACCAGCACCATCCGGGTGGCGATGTCGAAGTAGTCCTCGGGCGGCAGGATCGGCGTGGTGTTGTTCGGGGTGAACGAGATCAGCACGTCGACCGTGGTCGGCAGCACCAGGATGGCCACGGCCACACCGGCCAGGAACAGCGGCGTCCCGCAGAGCAGGAAGACGACCGTGTACTTCTTCTCGTGCCGGTGCAGACCGGGCGCCACGAAGGCCCAGACCTGGTAGAGCCAGATCGGCACGGTCCCGACCACGCCGGCCGTCAGGGCCACCTTGAGCATCCAGGTGAAGCCGGAGGTCAGACCGATGTTGGAGACCTGGGCGCACTTGCCGTGGTAGTGCTCGGCCAGCTCCTTGGTGTCGCACCGCGGCAGCGGCTTCAGGAGGAAGTCCTCCAGCTGCTTGTGGTAGATCGCCGCCACGATGGTGATCAGCACGATCGCCAGGACCGACTTGACCACGCGGTTGCGCAGTTCCCTCAGGTGGTCGGCGAGGGCCATCCGCCCCTCAGGATCCTTTGACGTCTTCGACGCCTTGGAGAGCTTGCTCAACCCCGGTCCTCAACTCGTGCGTCGGGGCCCGCCGGTCGACGGGCCTCCGTGGTCGCGTGCGTCGCGCACGCCGGACGTGCGACGCGCGTCAGGCGCGTCACGTGCCCCGCGCTCAGTGCGGGCGGTCGCCGTCGGGTGCGGAGGCCCCGGCGGCGGGCTCGGTCACCGGACGGGCCGTGGCCGACGCGCCCGGAGCGGACTGGACGGCCCTGCCCGCGGTGCCGGCCACCGGCGCCGGAGCCGGAGCGGCCTGCGGCTCGGACTCGCCGTCCGAACGCATCGCCTGGGCCTCGCTCTTCAGGATCCGCATCGACTTGCCCAGCGAGCGCGCCAGGTCCGGCAGCCGCTTGGCTCCGAACAGCACGATGGCGAGAACCACGATCACCACGATCGCAGTCATCGAGATGCGCATGCGCGACCACCTTCAGTCATGGCGGCCCGACGGGCCGTCCGCTGCGGATGGTAACCGCTGCGGATGACGCCACGACGACGGCCGCCCGAACGGGACAGCGGCCCCCGGTACGCGGTTCAGGAGCCACTTGAGAGCGTAACCCGCCCCCACCCGCTCGCAGCAGTCCCCGTACCCCCGCGGTTCCCGCCGTGCTATGCGGCCGGGGCGCTGTGCTCCGCGGCCCGGTCGCCTCCGCCGGGCACCGCGTCCGCCAGGTCCTCGGCCGCCACGGCCAGCGCCCGCGCGGCCCGGTCCACGCCCTCGGCGAGCGCCCGTACGTCCAGCCAGAGCCGGATCGCGAGGACCCCGAGGACCAGCAGGCCCGCGGTGGCGAGCAGGACGGCGGCGACGAGCATCCAGGACATGCGCCCCACCCTATACGGGGGCCGGTCCCCCGCCGGGACGAGCGCCGGCCCCCGCCGGGACGGGCGTCAGCCCTCCGCCGGCACGAGCCGCATGGTGCGCACCCCGGCCCCGGTGAGCGCCTCGACGATCTTCTCCCCGGCCGGCTTGCGCACCGCCGCCCCGCACCGCGGGCAACCGAAGCTGTAGTGCGCCTGGGCCGGGGTGCGACCGAGGGTCAGCCGGAACTCCTCGGCCGGGAGCTCGACCTTCTCCCGGCACTCGGAGCAGTACACCTTGAATCTGGTCCCGGGTTCCACCGCTCAGGCCCGCCCCTCCCCGTAGGCGGCCAGCGCCTCCCGCGCGGCCGAGCGCGCCTGCTCGGCCGGCTCCGGCGGCGAGACGATCCGGCCGTCCCGGCCCAGCCGCAGCGCCAGCGGGCGCAGCTGGGAGGGGTCGGCGCTGCGCATGGTGATCCGCAGGCCGCCGTCCGGCAGCTCCTCGGCCCGGTCGTGGGTGTAGTACTCGGCCACCCAGCGCCCGCCGGAGGAGACCTCGACCACCACCTCGGGGTCGTCCGCCGCCGGGTTGACCAGCCCGCCGCTCAGGTCGCGCGGCTCGCGCCGGGGCGGGTCGGCCGGGACGTCCAGGACGCGGATCTCGGCGACCCGGTCGAGGCGGAACATCCGGTGGTCCTCGGAGGTGCGGCACCACGCCTCGAGGTAGGTGTGGCCCTCGGTGAGCAGCCGGATCGGGTCGACCTCGCGCTCGGTCATCCCGCCGCGCCCGTGCGAGTAGTAGCGCAGCCAGAGCCGGCGGCCCTCGCTGAGCGCCCGGTCGATGTCGGCGAAGACGTGGCTCTCCGCCTCGAAGGTCACCCCGACCCTGGCGCTGCCCTCGGCGCTCTCCCCCGCCGCGTTCTCGATCTTGGCGACGGCCCGGGTGAGCGCCTCCCGGTCCCCGGCCCGCAGGCCGGGCAGCCCGGCCACCGCACGGGCGGCCACCAGCAGCGCGGTCGCCTCGTCGGCGGCCAGCCGCAGCGGCTGGGCCACGTCGTCGACGTTGTGCCACCAGATCCGCTCGCCGTCGGTGTCGATGTCGAGCAGGTCACCGCCGCGGAAGCTGGTGCCGCACATCGGCAGCACGTTGAGGTCCCCGATCAGCTCGCGCTCGCTGATCCCGAACGCCCTGGCCACCTCGGCGACCTCGGCCCCGGGCCGCTCGCGCAGGTAGGTGACCAGCGACAGCATCCGTCGCGTCTGGTCGATGGCGTTGCTCACGCGCGTTCTCCCTCGATACCCGCGACCGCCCGCAGCCGGTCGATCACATCCGCCCGCAGCTCCTCCGGCCCGAGCACCAGCACGTCGGGCCCGAACTCCGCCAGGTCGGCGCCCAGCCCGTTCCCGTACGGGATCTCCAGCTCGTCCCAGACCTCGTCCACCCGCGAGCTGCTCAGCGCCTTGGTGCGCAGCGGGAAGCCGGCGCCCCGGCGGACCCGGACGGTCGCGCTGGCGGTGGCCCCCTCGCCGGCGAACTTCGCCACGGTGGCCCGGACGTCCACGTGCTCGGGAACGGTGCCGACGAAGGCCCCGGGCTTCGTCTTCACCCGGCCGGTGATCCGGCTGAGCCGGAACACCCTGGCGTCGCCCCGGTCGCGGTCGTACCCGGCCAGGTACCAGTGCCCGCGCCAGCACTCCAGCGCCCACGGCTCCACGCTGCGCTGCTCGACGGCGGCGGCACCGGCCTTGCGGTACTCGAAGGTGACCGGACGGCGGTCCCGGGCGGCGGTGAGCAGCGGCTCGAACGCGGCCTCCCGGGCGGGGATGCGCGGCTCCAGGGCGGTCCGGCCCTCGGCCTCGGTGAACGGCACCCCTGCCGCGCGCAGCTTCTGCAGGGCGCCGCTGGCCGCGCCGGACATCTTGGCCTGCTGCCAGACCCTGGCGGCCAGGGTCAGCGCGGCCGCCTCCTCGGCGTCCAGGGCGATCTCGGGCAGCCGGTTGCGGTCGGCGCGGGCCAGGTAGCCGAGTTCGCCGTCCAGGGTGCTCTCGTCGACGTCGATCACCAGACCGAGCTCGCGCAGATCGTCCTTGTCCCGCTCGAACATCCGGTTGAAGGCGTCCTCGCTGCCGTTCTGCCAGGCCTCGCGGTACGCCTCGACGGATTCCCGCAGCTCCTTCTTGGAGAGCGGACGTCTGGTGTTCATCAGGCACAGGGCGAGATTCATCAGCCGCTCTGCCTTGGCGATCGCCATCGCTGACCCTTCCGGTGTGCCGCGCCGCGCGCGGGGTGCGCCAACCGGGCGATCACCACCCGGCGGGACCGACCGTACCGGTAGCGGTACGCACGGCAAAAGCGGCCTCCCGCACCTCCTGCCCGCGCCGGGCCGTTCCGGCCCGGACAGGCCCGTGGGCCGGGCCCCCCGAGGGGTCCGGCCCACGGTCTCGGCAGGCTCAGACGCCCAGCAGGTCGACCACGAAGATCAGGGTCGAGTGCGGCGGGATCGCCGAGGTCGGCGACTGGGCGCCGTACGCCAGGTGCGACGGGATGGTCAGCTCGCGACGGCCGCCCACCTTCATGCCGACGACGCCCTGGTCCCAGCCCTTGATGACACGGCCGCCGCCCAGCGGGAACTTGAACTCGTTGGGGCTCCGGTTCCAGCTCGCGTCGAACTCCTCACCGGTCTCGAAGGTCACGCCGACGTAGCGGACCTTGACGACCTGGCCCGACTTGGCCTCCGCGCCGTCACCGACGACGATGTCGCGGATCTGCAGCTCCTTCGGAGCGTCACCGATCGGGAAGTCGATCTCGGGCTTCTCGTTCAGGTTCACGGTCCCTCTTCTCACGTTCGCTTGCATTCACGACCAAGCGGCGGGCGCCCGCACCCGGTCCGACCGGACGACCGTCCGGGCAGACCACCGTACGGGCACCCGCCGCCCGTCCGGGTCCGGCCACGCGGCCGGACCCGAAGGTCACACGTCCACCATTGTCACCCGAAAGTGGATCAGCCCTGACCGGCGTCCAGGATGTCCACCACGAAGACGAGCGCCGCGCCCGGCGGGATGTCGCCCTGGCCCTTGTCGCCGTAGCCCAGCGCGGCCGGGATCACCAGCTCGACCCGGCTGCCGACCGTCTGGCCCTCCAGGCCCTGGTCCCAGCCCGCGATGACCTGGCTGCCGCCCACCGGGAAGGTGAACGCCTGGCCCTTGCTGAGCGAGGAGTCGAACACCTTGCCGCTGGAGAACAGCGCGCCGGTGTACTGGACGACGACCTTCTCGCCCTTCTCCACCTTCGGGCCGGTGCCCTTGATCAGGACGTGCGACTTCAGCTCGGTCGGGTCCTTCGCCCCGGCGACCGGGGTGATCTCGGCCGGCTTCTTGCCGTTGTCCTTGACCTGCGGGAAGTCCGCCGGCGGCGGGGTGACGGTACCGCTCACCACGGCGTCGGGCGCGGTGCTGTTGCGGACGTCGATCACGAAGATCAGGTCGTCCTTGGCCCCGATCGACATGTCGGGCTTGCCCTGGGAGCCGAAGGCGGCGGCCGGCGGGGCCACCACCAGCAGCCGGCTGCCGGCCTTCTTCCCGACCACGGCCTGGTCCAGCGCCGGGATCAGCGCGTCGGTGCCGGCCTGGAAGATCTGCCGCTTGTTCCCGGAGTCGTACGAGCTCGGGATGTCCTTGCCGGTGTTCCAGTCCTTGGCGGTGTAGTCCACCGAGGCCCAGGAGTTCTTCTCCACCTTGGGGCCGTTGCCCTCGGACAGCACCTTCACCACGAAGGAGCCGTCGGAGGGCTCGCCCGGCACCTGGATCTCGGCCTTCGCGCCGAAGTCGCCGGTGACCGTCGGCAGCACCTTGGCGCTGTCCTTGATCGGCGGCACCGGATCGGCGGTCGGCGTGGGCGGCGCGGTGGTGGAGTCCGGCTTGGCCGCCGCGGTGTCCTTGCCGTCGTCCTTGTTCACCACGTAGAGCGTGATGCCGCTGCCGACCAGCAGCAGGGCCAGCACCGTGCCGAGGACCACGCCCAGCTTGCCGACGCCGGGCGGGTTCTCGTCGTACCCGGCCTCCGAGGTGTCGGCCTTGCGCACGTTGGAGGCGAAGATCTGCGGGGCGTCGTCCGTCTTGGTCCCGCCCGCGGGGCGCGGCGCCTCGCCGGGCTGCGCCCAGCCGGCCTGCTGCGCCAGGATCGCCGGCGGAACGACGATCGACTCGCGGTCCCCGCCGACCTGACCGCCGGGACGGGAGGCGGCCGGGTCACCCGCAGAGCTGTCGTTCGCCGCGGTACCGGCCCCGCCCGGGCTCGGCGTCTTCTCAGTCATGACTCCCCATCCATCTCGCCACGAGGTCTTCCAGGTCTGCGCCCGGCGTGGGCACGCCGGCTGCGGTCGCACCGCCCGCCCAGGACCTTCGGCACCGGGCGGCGCCTGCCACAGTGCGTGGGCAGTATGACAGCTCAGGATGAGGGCGGACGCTACGTTGTACGAGCGTCCGCCCAAGCGTACGGAATCCCCCTGAGATCTTCCTAGACCGCTTCCAGGATGTCGATCACGAAGACCAGGGTCGAGTTCGCCGGCACCGAGCCCTGCGCCTTGTCCTGGTAACCGAGCGCGGGCGGCACCACCAGCAGGACCCGGCTGCCGACGTTCTGCCCGACCAGCCCCTTGTCCCAGCCCTCGATCACGCTGCCGGTGCCGATCTGCACCGCCTGCGCGCCTCCGTGCGTCCAGGAGGCGTCGAACTGCTGGCCGTCGGCCCACAGCACCCCGGTGTACTGCACCACCAGGGTCTGTCCGCTCTTGACCTGCTTGCCCTCGCCCTTGATCAGCACCGCCTGCTGGAGGTCGGTGGGCGCGGCCTGCCCGGCCGGGATCGTGATCGTCGCGGCCGCCTTGCCGTTGTCCTTGACCTGCGGCATCGTCGCGGCCGGCTCGGTCATGTTCCCGGTCAGCGTGGAGTCCGGCGGCAGGCTCTCCATGATGTCCAGCACGAACACCACGGTGTCGCCCTTGTTGACGCCCAGCTGGCCGGAGCCCTGCTCGCCGAAGGCCGCCGCCGGCGGGGCCACCACCAGCAGCCGGGTGCCCACCTTCTTGCCGATCACGCTCTGGTCCAGCGCCGGCACCAGCTGCCCGCTGCCGGCCTGGTACAGCTGCGGCTTGCCGTTGGCGTCGTACGAGCTGGGCAGGTCCTTGCCGGTGGTCCAGTCCTTGGCGGTGTAGTTGACCGTCACCCAGTCGCCCTTGCCGACGGTCGCGCGCTCGCCCTCGCTGACCGTGTTCACCACGAACTGGCCGCTGGGCTGCTGGCCCTCGGGAATGGTGATGGTGGCCTTGCTCCCGAACCCGCCACCCGAAAGAGTGGGCATCGGCGACGCCTCGGCGACCGGCGCCGGCACCGTCGGGGCGGCACTCGCCGAGGACGGTGTCGCCGGGCCGGCTGCCTTGGGCGAGCTGCCGCAGGCGACCGCGAGCAGCAGCGGCAGGGTGAGAAGCAAACCGGCGGTGCGGCGCACGGTGGTCCTAACTGTCGGTCGAAGTCGTCTCTCCTGACTCGACGGACAGCGTATGCCCGGCACGCGTCCGGCCCCGGTAGACACCACCGGGGCCGGCTCCAGGGTCTTGATCATGGCGTCGTGATCACGGACTCGGTCACACCACGTGTTCACACGGCTCGCTCGCGCCGCCGCGCGGTCACATCCCCGCGATCAGCTTCTCCACCCGCTCGTCCACCGAACGGAACGGGTCCTTGCACAGCACCGTGCGCTGCGCCTGGTCGTTCAGCTTCAGGTGCACCCAGTCCACCGTGAAGTCCCGGCGCTGCTCCTGCGCCCGGCGGATGAAGTCCCCACGCAGCCGCGCCCTGGTGGTCTGCGGCGGGATCGACTTGGCCTCGAAGGTCTTGAGGTCGGTGGTCACCCGCTGCGCCTGGTTCTTGCCCTGGAGCAGGTAGAACAGGCCGCGGCGGCGGTGGATGTCGTGGTACGCGAGGTCGATCTGGGCCACCCGCGGGTTGGACATGCTCATCTGGTGCTTCTCGCGGTAGCGCTCGATGAGCTTGTACTTCATGATCCAGTCGATCTCGGTGGCCACCCCGTCCAGCCGCTCGGACCGCACGGCCTCCAGGGTGCGGCCCCAGAGGTCGAGCACCCGGGCGACGGTGCCGGTGTTGATGCCCTTGCGGTCCGCGAACTCCAGGGCCTTGGTGTAGTACTCCTCCTGGATGTCCAGCGCGCTGGCCTCGCGGCCGTTGGCCAGCCGCACCTGGTGGGTGCCGGTGAGGTCGTGGCTGACCTCGCGGATCGCCCGGATCGGGTTCTCCAGGGTGAGGTCGCGCATCACCACGCCGGCCTCGATCAGCCGCAGCACCAGGTCGGTGGAGCCGACCTTGAGCAGCGTGGTGGTCTCCGACATGTTGGAGTCGCCGACGATCACGTGCAGCCGGCGGTAGCGTTCGGCGTCCGCGTGCGGCTCGTCCCTGGTGTTGATGATCGGGCGCGAGCGGGTGGTGGCCGAGCTGACGCCCTCCCAGATGTGCTCGGCCCGCTGGCTGACGCAGAACACCGCGCCGCGCGGGGTCTGGAGCACCTTGCCCGCGCCGCAGATCAGCTGCCGGGTGACCAGGAACGGGATCAGCACGTCGGCCAGCCGGGAGAACTCGCCGTGCCGGGCCACGCAGTAGTTCTCGTGGCAGCCGTAGGAGTTCCCGGCCGAGTCGGTGTTGTTCTTGAAGAGGTAGACGTCCCCCGCGATGCCCTCCTCGTGCAGCCGCCGCTCGGCGTCCACCAGGAGTCCTTCGAGGATGCGCTCGCCCGCCTTGTCGTGCGTCACCAGCTCGACGACGTCGTCGCACTCGGGGGTTGCGTACTCGGGGTGGGAGCCGACGTCGAGGTACAGGCGGGCGCCGTTGCGCAGGAAGACGTTGCTGCTGCGGCCCCAGGAGACGACCCGGCGGAACAGGTACCGCGCCACCTCGTCCGGTGACAGCCGTCGCTGCCCGCGGAACGTACAGGTCACGCCGTACTCGTTCTCCAGCCCGAAAATCCGGCGGTCCATGAGCACTCCATTCTCTGTCGGAGCTGTCCGAAACCGCCTCCACGACGACTGGGCCGCCGCAGGGGCACCGGAGTCCCGCACGGCGGCGGCAGGGCCGCCGCACGGGACTCCGCAGGCACTTGCTACACCGGCGTGCCGTCCGCCGGGTTCTCCTCGTCGTCCGCCTCGGCGGACTGGTCACCGTCGAGCAGCCGGCCCAGCTGGTTGCCCAGGATCCGCTTGAACTTGCGCTGCTGGAACCGCTGGCGGTCGAGGACCGCTACCTCCAGCTGTTCCGGAGTGAGGCTGCGCGGGCTGCCGCCGTTGGGGTCGCGGGCGAGCGAGTCGACCGCGACCTTCACCGCCTCGGTGAGGCTCAGGCCGGCGCGGTGGCTCTGGCCCAGGTAGTTGCCGATCGAGTCGGCGTTGCCGCCGACCACCACGTAGTTCTTCTCGTCGACGACCGAGCCGTCCGGCGTGAGCCGGTAGATCTGGTCCTGGTCGCTGGTGCGGCCGACCTCGGCCACGATCAGCTCGACCTCGTACGGCTTCTCGCCGACCGAGGAGAAGATGGTGCCCAGGGTCTGGGCGTACACGTTGGCGAGGCCCCGGGCCGTGACGTCGGCCCGGTCGTAGGAGTAGCCGCGCAGGTCGGCGTAGCGGACGCCGCCGATGCGCAGGTTCTCGAACTCGTTGTAGCGACCGACCGCCGCGAAGGCGATCTTGTCGTAGATCTCGGAGACCTTGTGGAGCGCCCTGGAGGTATTCTCCGCGACGAAGACGATGCCGTCGGCGTAGGTGAGCACGACCACGCTGCGGCCGCGGGCGATGCCCTTGCGGGCGTACTCCGCGCGGTCCGCCATGGCCTGCTGGGGCGAGACGTAGAACGGTGTCGACACCGGCGGTCGTCCCTTTCCTGTGAGGTGACTAGATCAGCGGGGCCTGCGGGCCGTTGGGCCGGGTCAGGCGCTCGTCGGTGATGGCGACGACGATCTCCGTGACCTCCGCCTCGGTGAGCCGGCGGAAGCCGTCCTCGGTGATCAGCGAGACGATCGGGAAGATCTTGCGGGCGAGGTCGGGGCCACCGGTGGCGGAGTCGTCGTCCGCCGCGTCGTAGAGCGCCTGGACGACCATGGTGGCGGCCTGGTCGGCCGTCAGCTCCTCGCGGTAGAGCTTCTTCATCGAGCCGCGGGCGAAGACCGAGCCCGAGCCGGTCGCGGTGAAGCTGCGCTCCTCGGAACGCCCGCCGGTGACGTCGTAGTTGAAGATCCGGCCACGGCCGAGCTCCACGTCGTAGCCGGCGAACAACGGCACCACCGCGAGGCCCTGCATCGCCATGCCCAGGTTGCCCCGGATCATGGTGGTGAGCCGGTTGGCCTTGCCCTCCAGCGAGAGCGTGGTGCCCTCGATCTTCTCGTAGTGCTCCAGCTCCAGCTGGAACAGCCGGACCATCTCGATCGCGAGGCCGGCGGTGCCGGCGATGCCGACCGCGCTGTACTCGTCGGCCGGGAAGACCTTCTCCATGTCGCGCTGGGCGATCACGTTGCCCATCGTCGCCCGGCGGTCACCCGCGATCACCACGCCGCCGTCGAAGACCGCGGCCACGATCGTGGTCCCGTGCGGGGCCTCGACCACGGCGCCCTCGGGGAGTCCGCGGCGGCCGCCGGGGACCAGCTCCGGCCGGTGCTCGGCGAGGAAGTCGAGGAACGAGGAGGACCCCGGGGTCAGGAAGGCAGCCGGTAGACGCCCGGTGCCACGAGTGTTGGCTTCCACACGATTCCTTCCAGGTAGCTTGAAGCGCGCGCTGCCCGCACCCTACCCGCCCGACGATCACCGTCCACGGGTGGAGGGGCCGGTGCCGGACGGCCGGACGGTGTTCCCCGTCCGGCCGCCTCCGACGGTCGCGACCGTGATTTCCCGAATGGCCGGGCCGGGCTATTGCCCGCCCTTCTGGACGAATCCACGGACGAAATCCTCGGCATTGGATTCGAGGACCTCGTCGATTTCGTCCAGTACCGCGTCGACGTCGTCGCTCAGCTTTTCCTGGCGCTCCTTGAGGTCGTCGGAATTCTGGCTTTCCGCGGCCTGCTCCTCGACCTCCTCGGAGGAACGGTTTGCCCGCTGCTGGCCGCCGCCGGTGTCCTTGCTCGCCATTTCCCTCACCCCGCTCGATTCGTCTGGCACGGTTCGGTCGCTGCTGCTGCACCGACCCTATACACAGGGTGCGACTGCCGCTCCCGGTTTGCCGGTGGCGCTTACTGTCCAACGCCCGCTGCCACCCCGGATGATTCCCATTCGGCGGACGTTCACCCATGGTGATCGAAAAGTTACCCGCCGGACAGCACCCGGAGCAGGTCCTCCGCCGTGCGGCAGCGGTCCAGCAGCTCCTTGACGTGGTTGCGGGTGCCGCGCAGCGGTTCCAGCGTGGGCACCCGCTGCAACGAGTCCCGGCCGGGCAGGTCGAAGATCACCGAGTCCCAGGAGGCCGCCGCGACGTGTTCCGCGTACTGCTCCAGGCAGCGCCCGCGGAAGTACGCCCTGGTGTCCTCGGGGGGCTTGGAGACGGCCCGCTCGACCTCGTCCTCGGCGAGCAGCCGCTCGAACCGCCCGCGGGCCACCAGGCGGTTGTAGAGGCCCTTCTCGGGCCGTACGTCGCTGTACTGGAGGTCGACCAGGTGCAGCCGCGGATTGGCCCACTCCAGGGCGTCCCGGCTGCGGTAGCCCTCCAGGATCTCCCGCTTGGCGACCCAGTCCAGCTGTTTGGACAGGGACATCGGGTCGCGCTCCAGCCGGCCCAGGACGTCCTCCCAGCGCGCCAGCACGTCCACCGTCTGCTCGTCCGCGTCGGTGCCGAAGCGGTCCTCGACGTACTTGCGGGCCAGTTCGAAGTACTCCAGCTGGAGCTGGACGGCGGTGAGCCTGCGCCCGTTGCGCAGGGTGATCAGGTGCTTGAGCGTCGGGTCGTGGGAGACCCGGTGCAGGGTGCGCACCGGCTGGTCGACGGCCAGGTCGGCGGCGATGAAGGAGTCCTCGATCATCGCCAGGACCAGGGAGGTGGTGCCCAGCTTGAGGTAGGTGGAGATCTCGGAGAGGTTGGCGTCCCCGATGATCACGTGCAGCCGGCGGTACTTCTCGGCGTCGGCGTGCGGCTCGTCCCTGGTGTTGATGATCGGGCGCTTGAGGGTGGTCTCCAGGCCCACCTCGACCTCGAAGTAGTCCGCCCGCTGGCTGATCTGGAAGCCGTGCGCCGAGCCGTCCTGGCCGATGCCGACCCGGCCGGCGCCGGTGACCACCTGGCGGGAGACGAAGAACGGGGTCAGGTGGCGGACGATGTCGGCGAACGGTGTCGCCCGCTTCATCAGGTAGTTCTCGTGGGTGCCGTAGGAGGCGCCCTTGTTGTCGGTGTTGTTCTTGTACAGGTGGATGTTCTGCCCGTTGGGCAGTTCCAGCGCGCGTTGCGCGGCCGCCGCCATGATCCGCTCGCCGGCCTTGTCCCAGAGCACGGCGTCGCGCGGGTTGGTCACCTCGGGCGAGCTGTACTCGGGGTGCGCGTGGTCCACGTAGAACCGGGCCCCGTTGGTGAGGATGACGTTGGCGAGGCCGATGTCCTCGTCGGTCAGCTGGCTGGCGTCCGCGACCTCGCGGGCCAGGTCGAACCCCCGTGCGTCGCGCAGCGGGTTCTCCTCCTCGAAGTCCCAGCGGGCCCGCCGCGCCCGGTGCATCGCCGCCGCGTACGCGTTGACGATCTGGGACGAGGTGAGCATGGCGTTGGCGTTGGGGTGCCCGGGCACGGAGATCCCGTACTCGGTCTCGATGCCCATCACGCGCCGTACGGTCATGCGGCCCTCCTTGCCCGGTGCGCCGCCCCCGACGGGCGGAGCACTCTGACGTACCGCCGAACAACACCGACGCCGGACTCCTCTGCCCGCGGACGGTGGGTCGAGCCTAGGACCGGGCGCCGACCGGCGGGCCCGGAGACGCGCCGTCCGGCTGCGGGGCCGCGAGGCGCCACAGCCGGACGGTGTGCGTACGGCTCCGGGGCCGCTGCCGGCCCGGTCGACCGCGTGCTTACAGGTACTGCCCCGTGTTGGCGACAGTGTCGATCGAGCGGCCGGACTCGGCGCCCTGCTTGCCGGTGACCAGCGTGCGGATGAAGACGATCCGCTCGCCCTTCTTGCCGGAGATGCGGGCCCAGTCGTCCGGGTTGGTGGTGTTCGGGAGGTCCTCGTTCTCCTTGAACTCGTCCACGCAGGCGGCGAGCAGGTGGGAGACGCGCAGACCGCGCTGGCCGTGGTCGAGGAAGTCCTTGATGGCCATCTTCTTCGCGCGGTCGACGATGTTCTGGATCATCGCGCCGGAGTTGAAGTCCTTGAAGTACAGGACCTCCTTGTCACCGTTGGCGTAGGTGACCTCCAGGAAGCGGTTCTCCTCGGTCTCGGAGTACATCCGCTCCACCACCGACTGGATCATCGCGGCCACCGTGGTGTCGACGGAGCCGTCGTGCTCCTTGAGGTCGTCCGGGTGGAACGGCAGCGAGTCCTTGAGGTACTTGGAGAAGATGTCCTTCGCGGCCTCGGCGTCCGGGCGCTCGATCTTGATCTTGACGTCCAGCCGGCCGGGCCGCAGGATCGCCGGGTCGATCATGTCCTCGCGGTTCGAGGCGCCGATGACGATGACGTTCTCCAGGCCCTCCACGCCGTCGATCTCGGCGAGCAGCTGCGGGACGATGGTGTTCTCCACGTCCGAGCTGACGCCGGAACCGCGGGTGCGGAACAGCGACTCCATCTCGTCGAAGAAGACGATGACGGGCGTGCCCTCGCTCGCCTTCTCCCGGGCCCGCTGGAAGACCAGGCGGATCTGCCGCTCGGTCTCGCCCACGTACTTGTTGAGCAGCTCGGGGCCCTTGATGTTGAGGAAGTAGCTCTTGCCCTGGGGGCGGCCGGTGACCTCGGCGACCTTCTTGGCCAGCGAGTTGGCGACCGCCTTGGCGATCAGCGTCTTGCCGCAGCCGGGCGGGCCGTAGAGCAGCACGCCCTTGGGCGGACGCAGCTCGTACTCCTTGAAGAGGTCGGCGTGCAGGTACGGCAGCTCGACCGCGTCGCGGATCAGCTCGATCTGGTTGCTCAGGCCGCCGATCTGGCGGTAGTCGATGTCCGGGACCTCCTCGAGGACCAGTTCCTCGACCTCGGACTTCGGCACGACCTCGAACACGTAGCCGGAGCGGGGCTCCAGCAGCAGGGCGTCCCCGGGCCTGATGGTCAGCCCGCGCAGCGGCTCGGCGAGCCGCACCACGCGTTCCTCGTCGGTGTGCCCGAGGACGAGGGCGCGTTCGCCGTCCTCCAGGAGCTCCTTGAGGGTGACGATCTCACCGATGTTCTCGAAGGCCATCGCGTCCACGATGTTGAGGGCCTCGTTGAGCATCACTTCCTGGCCGCGCCGCACCTCGTCGAGGGCGACGTCGGGGCTGACGTTCACGCGGAGCTTGCGCCCGCCGGTGAAGATGTCGGCGGTGCCGTCCTCGTTCGCGTCGAGGAAGGTGCCGAAACCGGCCGGGGGCTGTGCCAGCCGGTCCACTTCCTCCTTGAGGGCCACGATCTGGTCGCGGGCCTCACGCAGGGTGGAGGCGAGCCGGTCGTTCTGGGCGGTCACGCCCGCCAGGTTGGTCTGGAGCTCGACGATCCGCTCTTCGAGGATCCTCGAATTGCGCGGCGAGTCGGCGAGCTTGCGGCGCAGCACTGCGATTTCCTGCTCAAGGTACGAGACCTGAGCGGCCTCGTCGGAACCACGAGCGGGCCTGCCGGTGCTGCGGGTGTAGTCGTCATCGTGGGCTGCCACGGTCCTCACCTCCTCCGGGGAGCTGGACGCTTCCAGACCCTACCTGGGACCAGGGGTCCGTAAACCCCTAGATCAAGAAAGATGGAACGGGCGTGTCCGATCTTCGCCCCAGCGTGCTTCCCCTCTGCTAAGGGGATACCCACCGCGCACCACCCAAAGCGGGCCAGATGTATCGTCGAGCGAAGTGATATCCGATCGCGACCACAAGTAGAGGTCCGATCGTTGTACGAATGGCGGGATTGCTCCAGGAATAGGGGCGACCCGGGACAGAAACGGCAGGGGACCATGTCGGTGACCGAGCAGACGGCGGCAGCGGCCGAGGCGCTGGAGGTGTGGATCGACCAGGATCTGTGCACCGGCGACGGCATCTGCGTGCAGTACGCGCCCGAGGTCTTCGAGCTCGACATCGACGGGCTGGCCTACGTGAAGGGCCCGGACGACGAGCTGCGCCAGCAGCCCGGGGACAGTGCCCCGGTGCCGCTGACGATCCTTCAGGACGTGGTGGACTCGGCGAAGGAGTGCCCCGGCGACTGCATTCACGTGCGCCGGGTCGCCGACCGGGTCGAGGTCTACGGCCCGGACGCGGAGTAGTCCGCGTCCGGACGGGTGGCGGTCGTCACACGGCGGAGACCGGGGCGGCGGTCTGGGAGCGTTCCCAGCCGCCGCCCCTGTGCGTCCAGGTGAGGTCGAGTGAGATGTCGGGCTTGAAGCGCGGCACGTCCTCGCTCGAATACCCCTGCGCGTGGCCGGTGATGGCGCCGTCCGAGCGCACCGTGATGCGGCTCACGGTGAGGTTCTCGCGCTCGGGCAGCAGGGTGGCGACCACCTCGGGGCTCCCGCCCCTGCCGAAGCCGAGCAGGAAGACCGCGTCCGGCGGGGTGCCGGTCTCGGCGGCGCAGTGCGCGGCGACCACCGTGCCGGGGCGCCCGTCGCCGAGCTTCGCGGGCACTCTGAGCGCCGTCTTGACCGGGAACGGGCCGCAGTCCAGCGGAAGTTGGGCCAGGGCCGGGTCGGGGGCCGCGCCGGCGGCGAGGGGCCCGGCGGTGCTGCCGTGCACGGGCACCGGGCTGCCGGTCGCCGGCGAGGCCGCGAGCGCGGCGCCCACCACCGCGCCGCAGCCGGCCAGGGCGACGGCCCAGTGCCAGGGGGCGGTTCGCGCGTGCCCGGGCCCGGTACGGCCCCGCGGTGTCTGCTGTCCAGCCGTCGCCGTCGTCCCGACCGCGGTCTCCACCAGGCGTCCCCTCCAGAGCTCCAGGAGCTGGTCTGCGTGAGCGAGCATCGTCCCACACCGTGGCCGGCGGAACGCGAAAGGGGTGGTACGGGCGCAGAGCCCGTACCACCCCTTGACCGTCTGTGGGATCAGCCCAGGTCGGGCTGCTCCGTCTCCGCGCCGAGGGCGGCCTTGCGAGCGGCGGCGCGCTCCTGGAGGGTGGGCTCGGCCGACCCGTTGTCGTAGTCCTCGCCGTACGCGCCCTTGGCCGGGCGGCGGCGGCGCAGCGGCGGGCCGACACCGTCCGCCAGGCGGCGGGCGGTGAGCAGGAAGCCGGTGTGGCCGATCATCCGGTGGTCCGGGCGGACCGCCAGGCCCTCCAGGTGCCAGGTGCGGACCATGGTCTCCCAGGCCTGCGGCTCGGTGAAGGTGCCGTGGTCGCGCAGCGCCTCGACGGTCTTCGACATCTGCGTGGTGGTGGCCACGTAGCAGCAGATGAGGCCGCCGGGGACGAGCGCCTTGGAGGCGACGTCCAGGCACTCCCAGGGGGCGAGCATGTCGAGGATGACGCGGTCGACGTCGGTCTCGACCAGGTTGTCCTGGAGGTCGCCGACGGTGAGCTTCCACGCCGGGTGCGGACCGCCGAAGTAGCGCTCGACGTTCCCCTTGGCGATGTCGGCGAAGTCCTGCCGGCGCTCGTAGGAGGCCAGCGAGCCCTGCTCGCCGACGGCGCGCAGCAGGTACGTGCTGAGCGCGCCCGAGCCGACACCGGCCTCGACGACGCGGGCGCCGGCGAAGATGTCGGCCATCGCCAGGATCTGCCCCGCGTCCTTGGGGTAGATCACGGCGGCGCCGCGCGGCATGGACAGGACGTAGTCGGGGAGCAGGGGACGCAGCGCGAGGTACGGGACGTTCCCCGTCGTACGCACGACCGTGCCCTCGGGAGCGCCGATCAGCTCGTCATGCGGGAACGCACCCTTGTGGGTGTGGAACTGGTTCCCGGCCTGGAGCGTGAACGTGTAGTGGCGACCCTTGGGGTCGGTCAGCTGGACCTGGTCCCCGACCTGGAAGGGCCCGCGTCGGCGGGCGGCACCGGTCGGTTCGGACATGTGCCCAATCCTAAGGGAAGCGGACCGGCTCGCGGGACGCGGGTGATCAGCGGCCGGTGACGGCGGCGGTCAGCCGCTGCTCGATGTCGCTGAGCGCGGCGACGCCGAACACCCGGCCGTCCGGCTCCACCACCAGGTACTCCCCCGCCGGAGTGGCCTGGACGGCCCTCAGCAGGTCCTCGCCGCCGAGGTCGGCGTCCAGCCGTATCCCGGGTTCGAGGTCGCGGGCGAGCGGGCCCACGGCCACCCAGGGGCGGCGGTGCTCGGGCACCGCCCGGACCGCGGACTCGCGCACCAGGGCGATCGGCTCGCCCCGGCCGTCCACCACGATCACCGCGCCGGCCTCGGCCTCACGGGCGCGGCGCAGCGCCTCGCCGAGCGGGGTGTCGGCGGTGACCTCGACGGCCCGCCGGGCCAGCTCGCGCAGCCGCAGGCCGGGCAGCACCTCCTTGAGCCGGGCGTTGCGCAGGCTGCCGGTGGCGCCGTTCCAGATGATCGCGGCGAGCACCGCGGCCAGCACCGCGTCCACCAGGGTGTCGGTGGTGGTCCGCTCGACCCCGCGGGCGGCGCTCGCCAGCGGCAGGCCGAACAGCACCGCGACGGCCAGCCCGCGGCCGACCCAGGCGGCGGCCACCGTGCCGGTCATCGGCTTGCCGCTGATCGCCCAGACGACCGCGCGCAGCATCCGGCCGCCGTCCAGCGGCAGGCCGGGCAGCAGGTTGAAGGCGGCGACCACCAGGTTGGAGACCATCAGGCCGGTGAGCAGCACCCCGGGCACGGTGGACAGCTCCACCGCCCGCACCGCGAGGTAGAACACGCCGCCGAGCAGCAGCGACAGCAACGGGCCGACGAAGGCCAGCCAGAACTCCCGCCAGGGGCTCTGGGCCTCGTTCTCGATCTCCGAGACGCCGCCGAAGAACTGGAGCTGGATCCGCCGCACCCCGAGGTCGTAGCGCAGGGCGACCAGGGTGTGGGCCAGCTCGTGCACCAGGACGGAGGCGTAGAAGGCGACCGCGAA
The DNA here is from genome assembly GCF_044757205.1 of Kitasatospora sp. NPDC091335. Taxonomy (NCBI): domain Bacteria; kingdom Bacillati; phylum Actinomycetota; class Actinomycetes; order Kitasatosporales; family Streptomycetaceae; genus Kitasatospora; species Kitasatospora sp. NPDC091335. Next base: position 280,857 of record NZ_JBIVUM010000010.1, read on the forward strand.
GAAGAACGCGACCAGGTAGCGGGCGCCGCCGAGGTCGGGCAGCACGTCGCCCAGCTGCCCCCCGAACACCCAGGTGATCAGCGCGGCGATGAGGAACCAGGAGGGGGTCACGTAGACGGGCACGCCGAAGGGCCGGCCCATCAGGATGCCGCCGCCGGGCTCGGGCGGCGGCCCGGCCGGGCGCCGGCCGTCGTCGTGCGGTGGCCGTTCGGAGGGTCGCTGCCCCCTGCTGTCGCTCACCGTGATCCCTTCGGTCGTCTCCCCCGTCGTGCCCCGGTGCGCCCACGCTACGTGATCGCGGGCCGCGGGCGCTGCGGGCCCCTCCTTCTGGCTTCATACCCACTCCTCCGCCGCTGCGGCAGCACCGTGGCAGCGGGATGACAGCAAAGGGCAATAGGCTCGTGGCCATGCAGCACACCGAGACCAGCAGTGCCGCCGGGCGTCCGGCGGCACCTCCGACCGGGCTCTCCCCGTCCCGCGCGGGGGACTTCCTCACCTGTCCCCTGCTGTACCGGCTGCGGGTGATCGACCGGCTGCCGGAGCCGCCGAGCGCGGCGGCGACCAGGGGCACCCTGGTGCACGCGGTGCTGGAGCGGCTGTTCGACAGCCCGGCGGCCGACCGGACGCCGGAGCGGGCGCTGGGCCTGCTGCGCCCGCAGTGGGAGCGGCTGCTGGGCGAGCGCCCCGAACTGGGCGGGCTGTTCCCCGACGACCCGGACGGCGCCGCGCTCACCCGCTGGCTGGCGGACGCCGAGAAGTTGGTCGGCCAGTGGTTCCGGCTGGAGGACCCGACCCGGCTGCACCCGGCGGAGCGGGAGCTCTACGTGGAGACGGCCCTGGAGTCCGGGCTGCTGCTGCGCGGCTACATCGACCGGGTGGACGTCGCCCCGACCGGTGAGGTCCGGCTGGTGGACTACAAGACCGGCCGGGCGCCCTCGCGGGACTTCGAGGGCAAGGCGATGTTCCAGATGAAGTTCTACGCCCTGGTGGTGTGGCGCTGGAAGGGCGTGATCCCCAGGCGCCTCCAACTGGTCTACCTCGGCGGTGGCGGGGACGTGGTCTCGTACGACCCGGACCAGGCTGACCTGCTCGCGGTGGAGCGCAAGCTCCAGGCGCTGTGGGAGCGGATCGGCCAGGCGGTGGCCACCGGGGACTTCCCGGCCACCCGCAACCGCCTCTGCGACTGGTGTGACCACCAGGCCAGCTGCCCGGAGTTCGGCGGCACCCCGCCGCCGTACCCGCTGCCGGTGGCTCGTACGTCGGATGAAAGCGATCCCACGGGGGATCCGATGAACAAGGAGTCCTAGGTGACGATCCGAGTGCTGCTGGTCGACGACCAGCCGCTGCTTCGCACCGGTTTCCGGATGATTCTGGAGGCCGAGTCCGACCTCGTGGTGGTCGGCGAGGCCGGCGACGGCCAGCAGGCGCTGGACCAGGTGCGGGCGCTCCAGCCCGACGTGGTGCTGATGGACATCCGGATGCCCAGGATGGACGGCGTCGAGGCGACCCGCCGGATCGCCGGCCCCGGCCGGGACGGCCCGGCCAAGGTGCTGGTGCTGACCACCTTCGACCTGGACGAGTACGTGGTGGAGGCGCTGCGCGCGGGCGCCAGCGGCTTCCTGCTGAAGGACGTCCCGGCCGAGGAGCTGGTGCAGGCGATCCGGGTGGTCGCGGACGGCGCGGCGATGCTGGCGCCGAGCATCACCCGCCGGCTGCTGGACATGTACGCCACCAAGCTGCCCTCGGGCGACGAGGCGCCGCCGCAGGCGCTGAGCGCGCTGACGGAGCGTGAGCTGGAGGTGCTGAAGCTGGTGGCGCGCGGGCTGTCGAACGCGGAGATCGCGGCCGAGCTGTTCGTCAGCGAGACCACCGTGAAGACCCACGTGGGCCACGTGCTGACGAAGCTCCAGCTGCGCGACCGGGTGCAGGCGGCGGTGTACGCCTACGAGAGCGGGCTGGTCCGCCCGGGCGCCCTCTGAGGCCCGCCGCGGCCCCCCGGGGCGCGCGGAAACGTCACGGCGGCCCGCCCGCATCCCCCGTACCGGTGGGGGATGCGGGCGGGCCGCCGTCCTGCGGGCGCTACTTGTTGGTCCGGCCGATCTCCCAGAAGCGGAAGTAGCCGGTGGTGTCGACGGTGGACTCGACGCCGGTGACGTACGAGCGGGACGCGAAGAAGGACTTGTTCTGGTACAGCGGGATCAGCGGCACGGACTCGGCCTCGATCTGCTGGATCTGCGCGTAGGTGCCGGCCGCGGCGCTGCGGTCGGTCTGCTTGAGGCCGTCCGGCACCAGCTTCCCGCTGATCCGCTGGTCGTCCCAACCGTGGTGGTAGGCACCGCCGTTGACCAGCAGCGGGGCGAGGTAGTTGTCCGGGTCCGGGTAGTCGGCGAACCAGCCGATGATGTACGCCTGGTACTTGCTCTCGGTCCAGCCCTTGCGGTACGAGTCCCAGTCCGGCTCCTGGGCCAGCGTCACCTGGAAGAGGCCGCCGGTCTCCAGCTGCTTCTTCAGGGTCTCGGCCTCGTTGCTGCCGGCCCGCGAACGGGACCAGGTCAGGGTGAACTTGACCGGGGTCTGGACCTTGGCGTCGGTGAGTATCTTCTTGGCCTTGGCCACGTCCTGGTCGCCGTAGCGGTCGAAGAAGGCCGTGGTGTGGCCGGGGAGGCCGGCCGGGACCAGCGAGTAGAGCGCCTGGACGGTGCGGGCGAAGACGTCGCGGGCGAGCGCCTTGCGGTCCATCAGCTGGGCCGCGGCCTGCCGGACGGCGACGTTGCTCATCAGCTGGTCCTTGGTGTTGAAGACCAGCGAACGGGTGTCGTTGCTGTCGCCCTCGGTCACCTGGAGGTCGGTCTTGCCGCCCTGCTGGTCGGAGCGGACCTGCGCGGCGGTGTTCGGCTCCAGGCTGTTGTCGGTGAGGTCGACCTCGCCCTTGTCCAGCGCCGTCTTCAGGTCGTCCGGCTTGTCGAAGTACCGCACGGTGAACTTGCCGTTGCGCCGCTTGGCCTCGCCGCCGTACTTGTCGTTGGCCGACAGCACGACCTTGCCCAGCTGCTTGCCGCCGCTCATGTTCTCGACCGAGTCGATGCGGTACGGGCCGGAGCCGATCAGCTTGTCGTTGGGGACGACCTTGTCGGCGGGGTAGGCCTGGTGGTCCACGATGGCGCCGGCCGGGCTCGCCAGCTTGGCCGGCAGGGTGGCGTCGGGCGTGGAGAGGTGGAACAGCACCTCGTTGTCGCCCTTGGCCTCGACGGACTTGATCGAGTCGAGCAGCTCGGCCGGACCGTTCGGGTCGTTGATCTTCTTGGTGCGCTCGATCGAGAAGACCACGTCCTGGGCGGTCATCGGGTGCCCGTTGGAGAACTTCAGACCGGGCTTCAGGACGCAGTGGTACTCGGTGGCCTCGCCACCGGTGAACTCACAGGACTGCGCGGCGTCCGGGGACGGCGCACTGGCGGCCGCCTGGAAGGTGAGCAGCGACTGGAAGGTGTTGCGCAGCAGCAGCCAGGAACCGGAGTCGTAGGCGGCGGCCGGGTCCAGGACACCGGTCAGCTGACTGGTGCCCATGGTGATCGACTTGCCGCCGTCCCCCTTGACCACGTCGGTCACCGATCCGCAGCCCGCCACCGAAACGGCGACCAGGCCGGCGCATCCGAGTGCTGCCAGGCGTTCAGCTGAAGTCTTCACGAGGCGCGTCCTTCTGGGTGGCACGAATCTGGAGTAGCGTGCCATATCGAACACGCACGACCGATACCCGTGCAGATGACGTTTGGGACACGGTGGTTCAGGGCATCGCGGCGCACCCGACGAGTTGTCAGCCAATGCCCGTTTTCTCCCCCGGCGACTCCGGTCCGGAGCCCCGTCAGATCGCGTACCGGCGGGTAGGTCCGGGTCGCAATGAGATGACTATCACACTCGGGAAGCGACCAGCGAACGCAACAGGTCGAGGTCGACCCGCTCCAGCGAGGGCAGCACCAGCCGCCCGGGAGCCGGCTCGATCGCCGCCACCGAGGGCACCGCGACGACCGGGCAGCCGGCCGCCTCGCCCGCCTGCACCCCGGCCGGGGTGTCCTCGACCACCACGCAGCGGGACGGCTCCGCGCCCAGCCGCCGGGCCGCCTCCAGGTACGGGTCGGGGAACGGCTTGGTGCGCGGCACCTCGTCCCCTCCGATGGTGAAGGCGAAGTGGTGGGCGCCCAGCGAGCGCAGCACGATGTCGATCACGTGCCGGTGCGAGGCGGACACCAGGGCGGCCGGGACGCCGTGCGCGGCAAGGGTGTTGAGCAGCCGTTCGGCACCCGGCATGAGCGGCACGCCGCCGGCCAGCAGGTCGACGAAGCGCTGGTTGACCAGCACGCCGAGCTCGGCCGGCGCGATGTCCACGCCCGTCCTGGCGACCAGGTAGTCCATCACCCTGGTCATCGGGCCGCCGACCACGTGGGCGCGGTCCGCCTCGTCCAGCTCGTGGCCCAGCTCGGCGAAGAGCGAGGCCTCGGCCTGCCACCAGAAGTCCTCCGTGTCCACCAGGGTCCCGTCCATGTCCAGCAGCACCGCCTGGAGCCCGCGGTCGTCCCCGTGGTCGAGGAGGCGCGTGGCGGTGGAACTGGTCGTCATGGTGGGGTCCTTCCGGCAGGCCCGGGGCGTTCCGGGGAAGGGCGCGGGCCGGCCCGCTGGTGAGCGGACCGGCCCGTTCGGGATCATCCAGGATACGCCCGCTCCGTCCGGAAGGAGCGGACGCGGGGCGAACCGGGGGTTACCGGGCGTTGAAGTACTTCGCCTCCGGGTGGTGGATCACGATCGCGTCCGTCGACTGCTCCGGGTGGAGCTGGAACTCCTCGGAGAGCACCACGCCGATCCGCTCCGGCTTCAGCAGCTCGGCGATCTTGGCCCGGTCCTCCAGCTCGGGGCAGGCCCCGTAGCCGAGCGAGAAGCGGGCGCCGCGGTACTTGAGCGCGAACATGTCCCTGACGTCCTGCGGGTCCTCGCCGGAGAAGCCGAGCTCGAAGCGGACCCGCGCGTGCCAGAACTCGGCCAGCGCCTCGGCCAGCTGCACCGAGAGGCCGTGCAGCTCCAGGTAGTCGCGGTAGGAGTTCCCGGCGAACAGCTCGTTGGCCGCCTCCGAGATCCGGTTGCCCATGGTGACCACCTGGAGGCCCACGACGTCCCGCACCCCGGACTCCTCCGGGCGGAAGAAGTCGGCCAGGCAGAGCCGCCGCCCGCGCCGCTGGCGCGGGAAGGTGAAGCGGGTCCGCTCGGTGCCGTCCTCGTGGAAGACGATCAGGTCGTCGCCCTTGGAGTTGGCCGGGTAGTAGCCGTAGACCACGGCCGCCTCCAGCCAGCCCTCGGTCTGGAGCCGGTCCAGCCAGGCGCGCAGCCGCGGCCGGCCCTCGGTCTCCACCAGCTCCTCGTACGAGGGGCCGTCGCCGGCCCTGGAGGCCTTCAGCCCCCACTGCCCCTTGAACAGCGCGTCCTCGTCCAGCCAGGAGGCGTAGTCAGCGAACGGGATGCCCTTGACGATCCGGTCGCCCCAGAACGGCGGGGAGGGCACGGTGTTCTCGACGGTGACGTCGGAGCGGATCTGGCCGAGGTTCACCTCGGGCTCCGGCTCCTCCACCTCGACCCTGGCGTGCCGGCGCTGCTTGAGCTCCGGCAGGGCCGCGCCGGGCACGCCGCGCTTGACCGCGATCAGCGCGTCCATCAGCCGCAGGCCCTCGAAGGCGTCCCTGGCGTAGCGGACCTCGCCCTCGTAGATCTCGTGCAGGTCCTGCTCGACGTAGGCCCGGGTGAGCGCGGCACCGCCGAGGATCACCGGGTAGCTCGCGGCCAGCTTGCGCTGGTTCAGCTCCTGGAGGTTCTCCTTCATGATCACCGTGGACTTCACCAGCAGGCCCGACATCCCGATCACGTCCGCGTTGTGCTCCTGCGCCGCGTCCAGGATCGCCGCGACCGGCTGCTTGATGCCCAGGTTGACCACGTTGTAGCCGTTGTTGGACAGGATGATGTCGACCAGGTTCTTGCCGATGTCGTGGACGTCGCCCTTGACGGTGGCCAGCACGATGGTGCCCTTGCCCTCGCTGTCGGACTTCTCCATGAACGGCTCCAGGTGGGCCACCGCGGTCTTCATCACCTCGGCGGACTGGAGCACGAACGGGAGCTGCATCTGACCGGAGCCGAAGAGCTCGCCGACCACCTTCATGCCGGCCAGCAGGGTCTCGTTGATGATCTCCAGCGCCGGGCGCCCGGCCAGCGCCTCGTCCAGGTCCGCCTCCAGGCCCTTGCGCTCGCCGTCGATGATCCGGCGCTGGAGCCGCTCGTCCAGCGGGAGCGCGGCCAGTTCCTCGGCCTTGGAGGCCCTGACCGAGGCGGCGGAGACGTTGGCGAACAGCTCCAGCAGGCGCTGCAGCGGGTCGTAGCCGTCCCGGCGGCGGTCGTAGACCAGGTCGAGCGCCGTCTCGCGCTGCTCCTCGGGGATGCGGGAGATCGGCAGGATCTTGGAGGCGTGCACGATCGCCGAGTCCAGGCCGGCCTCCACGCACTCGTGCAGGAAGACCGAGTTGAGCACCACCCGGGCGGCCGGGTTGAGGCCGAAGGAGATGTTGGACAGGCCCAGGGTGGTCTGCACCTTCGGGTGGCGGCGCTTGAGCTCGCGGATCGCCTCGATGGTCTCGACGCCGTCCTTGCGGGACTCCTCCTGGCCGGTGGCCAGGGTGAAGGTGAGGCAGTCGACCAGGATCGAGCCCTCGTCGACGCCGTAGTCGGCGGTGAGTTCGGCGATCAGCCGCTCGGCGATCTCGACCTTGTGCCGGGCGGTGCGGGCCTGGCCCTCCTCGTCGATGGTCAGCGCGATCAGGCCGGCGCCGTGCTCGCGCGCCAGCGAGGCGATCCTCCCGAACCGCGAGTCCGGGGCGTTGCCGTCCTCGTAGTTGACCGAGTTGAGCACCGCGCGGCCGCCGAGCGCCTCCAGGCCGGCCCGCAGCACGTCCGGCTCGGTCGAGTCCAGCACGATCGGCAGGGTGGAGGCGGTGGCCAGCCGGCCCGCGATCTCCTTCATGTCGGCGACGCCGTCGCGACCGACGTAGTCCACGCAGAGGTCCAGCAGGTGGGAGCCGTCCCTGATCTGGTCGCGGGCGATCTCCACGCAGGCCTGCCAGTCGCCGGCCAGCATCGACTCGCGGAACTTCTTCGAGCCGTTGGCGTTGGTGCGCTCGCCGATCGCCAGGTACGAGGTGTCCTGGCGGAACGGCACCGCCTGGTACAGCGAGGCCGCCGAGGACTCGGGCTGCGGGTCGCGCGGGGTGACCGGGCGGCCCTGGACCCGCTCGACCACCTGGCGCAGGTGCTCGGGGGTGGTGCCGCAGCAGCCGCCGACCAGCGAGAGGCCGTACTCGCGGGTGAACACGTCGTGGGCGTCGGCCAGTTCGGCCGGGGAGAGCGGGTAGTGGGCGCCGTCCTTGCCGAGCACCGGCAGGCCCGCGTTCGGCATGCAGGACAGGCCGATCCTGGCGTTCTTCGCCAGGTAGCGCAGGTGCTCGCTCATCTCGGCCGGGCCGGTGGCGCAGTTGAGGCCGATGTAGTCCACGCCCAGCGGCTCCAGCGCGGTGAGCGCGGCGCCGATCTCGGAACCGAGCAGCATGGTGCCGGTGGTCTCCACCGTCACCTGCACCAGCACCGGCAGGTCGAGGCCGGCCTCGGCCAGCGCCCGCTTGGAGCCCAGGATGGCGGCCTTGGTCTGGAGCAGGTCCTGGCTGGTCTCGACCAGCAGCGCGTCGGCGCCGCCGGCGATCAGACCGGCCGCGTTCTCCTTGAACCCGTCGCGCAGCGTCTCGTACGGGGCGTGGCCGAGCGTCGGCAGCTTGGTGCCGGGGCCGATCGAGCCGAGCACCCAGCGGGTGCGGCCGTCGGCGGCGGCGTGGGCGTCGGCCACCTCGCGGGCGATCCTGGCGCCGGACTCGGACAGCTCGAAGATCCGGCCCGCGATCTCGTACTCACCCAGCGCGCTGAAGTTGGCGCCGAAGGTGTTGGTCTCCACGCAGTCCACGCCCACACCGAAGTAGGCCTCGTGGACGGACCGGACGATGTCGGGGCGGGTGACGTTGAGGACCTCGTTGCAGCCTTCGAGGTTCTGGAAGTCCTCCAGCGTCGGATCCTGCGCCTGGAGCATGGTGCCCATGGCACCGTCGGCGACCACCACCCGGGTGGCCAGCGCTTCGCGCAGCGCGTTCGCGCGGCTCTGCTGAGTGATGGACGGGGTGGCGGCAATGGCCATGGGGCTTCTCCCTGGTGCGACGGCTGTCGGCTTTGCGACCCGCTTGCTCGGGCACGCACGTGGCCAGAGTATCCGGCCCACGGCTCGGCCCGCCGTTCCATTCCGTATCCTGAGCGCTCGACCGCAAGGGGGGAGCAAGCGCGTGGCCGGATTCCGGACCTCCGCGCGGCGTGCCGGTCGGGCCCTGGGGGCCCCGTTCCGCGCGCTGCGCGACCGCTGGCGGGCCTGGTCCCGGTGGCGCCGGGCCCTGCTGGTCCTGGCCCTGGTGGCGGCCGTGCCGGCCACCGCGCTGGGCTCGGTGTTCGTGGTGTTCCGGCTGCACTACACCGGCGAGCCCGCCGCCGAGGCCCGTACCAGGGGCCGGGACGCGCTCTGGCTCGGCCACGCCTGGGTGGACGGCCGCAGGACCGAGGCGGACGTGGCCGCACTGGTCCGGCAACTGGCCGGAACCGGCATCAGGGACCTGTACGTGCACACCGGACCGCTGGAGCACGACGGCTCGCTGCCGCCCGCCGTGCACCCCAGGGGCCGCTGGTTCACCGACACCGTGCACCGGGCCCTGCCCGGGGTGCGCCTGCAGAGCTGGCTGGGGGACGAGGTCAGGCCGGAGAAGGACGGCCTGGACCTGGAGGACGGCCCCACCCGGGACCGGGTCACCGCCTCCGCCCGCCAGGTGCTGGACCTCGGCTTCGACGGCGTGCACTTCGACATGGAGCCGATCCGCCCCGGTTCGGCCGGCTGGCTGGCCCTGCTCGACCAGGTCCGCCCGGTCACCGCGGCGCGCGGCGCCGAGCTGTCGGTGGCGGCCCCCCAGATCGACCCGGTCCCCGGCCTGCACACGGCCGGCATCCTGCTCACCGGCCACGGCAAGTGGTGGGACGCGGCGTACTTCACCGAGACCGCCCGCCGAGTCGACCAGATCGCGGTGATGAGCTACGACACCTCGATGCCCACCGAGCCGCTGTACGGCGGCTACGTCGCCCGGCAGACCGAGCTGGCGCTGCGGGCCACCCCGGCGGACGTGGACCTGCTGATGGGCCTGCCGTTCTTCTGGGACGACAAGTGGGGCCACTGGGGCGACGCCGAGACCGTCCGGGCGGCCGTCCGGGGCGTCCGGCTGGGCCTGGGCCGGGAGGACCGGCGGCGGGCGAACTTCGGCGTCGCGCTGTACGTGGACTTCGCCTCGCTGCCCGAGCACTGGGCCGCGTACCGCAGCGGCTGGGTGGCCCCGGAGTAGCGGCGCCGCCGGCGGACCGGCGGGACCGTGCCACGACGGGGCGACCGTCACGCCGTGGCACGATCCGCATACTCTCCGCCTTCGTCGATTACCTGACGGACCGTCAGTCCCGGGCTCCCGATATCCGCTGGATCGGGGCGGTCCGCTCCCCCAGACTGTCCCGGTGCCCGGCCGCGGTGCGCATCAAAGCCCGTAGGCTGGGCAGGTAGGGACCATGGAGCGAGGCGTTCCATGGGAGACGAGAGGTTCGACAGTCGGCAGCCGGCCCGTCGGCGCCCCGGCAGGCCAGCCGGGGCGGCGCAGGTCCGACCGCCGACCGGAGGGAGACGCTGGGTGATCGAGCTGGAAGATGTTCCCGAGTTGATCGACCCGGTGATGGTCTGCGCGTTCGAGGGCTGGAACGACGCGGGCGACGCCGCCTCCGCGGCTCTGGCGCATCTGGACGAGACCTGGAGCGGCAAGGTGTTCGCCGCCCTGGACGCGGAGGACTACTACGACTTCCAGGTCAACCGGCCCACGATCTGGCTGGACGGCGGCGTCCGCCGGATCACCTGGCCGACCACCCGGCTCTCGGTGGTCCGGGTCACGGAGCCGACGACCAGGGACATCGTGCTGGTCCGCGGCATCGAGCCGAGCATGCGCTGGCGCTCGTTCTGCAACGAGCTGCTGGGCTTCGCGCACGAGCTGGGCGTCGAGCTGGTGGTGATCCTGGGCGCGCTGCTCGGGGACACCCCGCACAGCCGCCCGGTGCCGGTCAGCGGGGTCACCTCCGATCCCGAGCTGGCCCGCCGGCTGGACCTGGAGGAGAGCCGCTACGAGGGCCCCACCGGCATCGTCGGGGTGCTCCAGGAGGCCTGCACCCACGCCGGAGTGCCGGCCGTGACGCTCTGGGCGGCCGTGCCCCACTACGTCTCCCAGCCGCCGAACCCCAAGGCCACGCTGGCCCTGGTCAACAAGCTGGAGGACCTGCTCGACCTGCGCATCCCGCCGGGCGAGCTGGGCGAGGACGCCAGGGCCTGGCAGCTCGGCGTGGACCAGCTGGCCGCCGAGGACAGCGAGGTGGCCGAGTACGTCCAGCAGTTGGAGGAGGCGCAGGACACCGCGGAGCTGCCGGAGGCCTCCGGGGACGCCATCGCCCGCGAGTTCGAGCGCTACCTGCGCCGCCGGGAGAACGTCGGGCCGACCGGCGAGAAGCCGGTGGCCGGGCACGCCACCGCGGAGCGGCCGGCCGATCCGGAGACGCCGGGCACCGCCAGGGAGAGCCAGGACGGCGCCGAGGACGAGTAGCCCGCGCCCACGGGCGCCGGAACCGCCGAAGGGGCGTCAGGACCAGGTGTCCTGACGCCCCTTCGGCGTGTGGTGCGGGGCCCCTGGCCTACAGCGCGACGCCGAGCAGGGCGTCCACGGTGCGGGTCACCAGACCGGGCGCGCCGATGTCGGTGCCGCCCTCGGCCTCCTGCCGGGCCGCCCAGCGGTCGACCGCGGCCAGCGCGGCGGGCGCGTCCAGGTCGTTCGCGAGCGCGGCCCTGACCTCGGTGAGCAGCTGCTCGCCGGCCGGGCCGTCCGGACGGGAGACCGCGGCGCGCCAGCGGGCGAGGCGCTCGACGGCATCGTCCAGGGTGCTCTTGGTCCACTCCCAGTCCGCGCGGTAGTGGTGCGCGAGCAGCGCCAGGCGGATCGCCGCCGGGTCGACGCCCTCGCGGCGCAGCGCCGAGACGAAGACCAGGTTGCCGCGGGACTTGGACATCTTGTGGCCGTCCAGGCCGACCATGCCGGCGTGCACGTACGCCTTGGCGTACGGGTGGGTGCCGGTGGCGACCTGGGCGTGCGCGGCGCCCATCTCGTGGTGCGGGAAGGAGAGGTCGCTGCCGCCGCCCTGGATGTCGAAGGACATCCCGAGGTACTGGAGGGCGATGGCGACGCACTCGATGTGCCAGCCGGGCCGGCCGTGGCCGAGCTCGGTGTCCCAGGCGGGCTCGCCCGGGCGGGCGGCCAGCCAGAGCAGGGCGTCCAGCGGGTTGCGCTTGCCCGGGCGGTCCGGGTCGCCGCCGCGCTCGGCGAAGACCGGGCGCATGGCCTCGGCGGTGAGGCCGGAGACCTCGCCGAAGTGCGGGTCGGCGTCGACCGAGAAGTAGATGTCGCCGTCCACCTGGTAGGCGGCGCCCGCGGCCAGGAGCTTCTGGACGATCGGGACGATCCACGGGATCGACTCGACGGCGCCGATGTAGTGGGCCGGCGGAAGCATCCGCAGCGCGGTCATGTCCTCGCGGAACAGGGCCGTCTCGCGCTCGGCGAGGGCGGTCCAGTCCTGACCGGTCTCGACCGCGCGGGCGAGCAGCGGGTCGTCGACGTCGGTCACGTTCTGGATGTACAGGACGTCGTGGCCGGCGTCCTTCCAGACGCGCTGCACCAGGTCGAACGCGTTGTAGGTGGCGGCGTGGCCCATGTGGGTCGCGTCGTAGGGGGTGATGCCGCAGACGTAGATCCGGGCGGTGCCGTCCTGCGGCACCACCTCGCGGACCGTTCCCGCTGCGGTGTCGTGGATGCGGAGGGGGAGCCCCTGACCAGGCAGGGCGGGAACCTCGGAGGCGGGCCAGGCATGCATGGAAACAACTTTAACCTTGCGAACATTTGAAAGCCCAACCAGTGCGGAAGATCGACTGGATTCGCTTCCTGGCGTTGCCCGGCGGTTTCCCGACTGGTAGTGAACGGAACCGCCCGGCTCCGGGCGCGGGTGAGCGCCCGGTCGACCCTGCCGCCGACCGGGCGCCCGGCACCCCTGGGGATGCGGCCGGAGCCGCTACGACCGCTTCCAGAGGGCCGGCACGTTCGGCGGCTCCCAGCCGGCCATGGCGGTGTGGCCCTGGAGGCAGGTGTAGGAGACGCCGGAGTAGGTCACGCGGTCGCCCGCGTTGTACAGGGTGCCCGGGGTCCAGGTGCCGCCGGGCGGCGTGGTCGGACCACCCGTGTTGGTGGCGGTGGGCGTGGGCGTGGTGGGCGTCGGGCTCGGCGTGCCGGGCGTCTGCGCGACGTTCAGCACGAAGTCGAAGCTGCCTTCGCGGGTGTTGCCGTTCTGCCGGACGTTCATCAGCAGCCGGGCGTCGTAGATGGTGTCCGTGCTGTTGCGCGGCTCGCCCGGGAAGTACAGCTGGGTGGTGACGATCGGGCGGCCGGGGGCCTGGAGCTTGACGTGGATGTGCCGGGTGCGGCCCGGGTAGAGGCCGGGCACGATGGTGTCCAGCTTGTACGCGCCGTTGGCGTCGGTGAACTGGTGGCCGCGGAAGGTGTAGGTGACGTTGTCGTAGTCGCCGTTGTTGTCCGCCTGCCAGAAGTCCAGCAGTACGCCGGAGATGGGCCGGCAGGCGCGGCCGAAGACGAAGCCGCTGACGATCAGGTGGGTGCCGGGGCCGTCGTTGACCATCGAGCTGCGCAGCGGGGAGTTGGGCTTGAAGTACGGGCCCTCCGTCTGCTCGATGGTGGGGGCGTCCCCGTCGTGGCACTCGGGGGTGAGGCTGAGCGGTTCGCCGGTGCCGGCCTGGTCCCGGGCCAGGGCGACTCCGCCGCCGACCAGCAGCGGGGCAGCCCCTAGCGCGGCGGCGGCCTTGAGGACGGACTTGCGGCTGATCATGCCGTCGGGCGTGGGCATGCGCCGTCTCCTTTTCGTGAGGCGGGGGGTGGGGGCGGCCCTTGCCATGGTGGGGGCATGACAAGGGCCGGACCGGTCGCCCGTCCACGCGCGCCGGACCGGCCACCGGTGGCCAGCAGCAAAGTTACGGGCCGTCCGGCGCTACCGCGATGGACATGATCCGGGGATCGTGGTGATTTCCGTCGACCCGGGAGCGGAACTCCCCCGGCGTCATCCCGGTCTCCCGGCGGAAGAAGCGACAGAAGTACGCGGGGTCGACGAAGCCGGCCTCCTTGGATACCTGACGAATCGTCAGATCAGTGCAGGCGAGCAGCCGTTTGGCCTCCAAGGTCTGCTGGCGGCGGATCAGTCCGCCCGGGGTCCGGCCGGTGGCCTGCTTCACCAGGGTCTGCAAGTGCCCCGGCGAGACGCCGAGTTCCTGCGCGGTGGAGGCCACCGAGTGCCGAACCCCGCCCGGCCGGGCGATCAACCGGGTGAAGGCGGCGGCCACTTCGGCCGGGCGGCTGGGCACCGCCGGGCGGTCGGCGGGTGCGCAGGCGCGCAGCGCCCGGACGATCAGGATGTGCAGGCTGGCCCGCAGCACACCCTGGTAGCCGGGCGCCCTGGTCCGGTACTCGTCTTCCATGTCGTCGAGCAACGCGCCGACCGCGTCGGCCTGTTCACCGAGCGCGAGGGCAGGACGGGTGGACAGGGCCCGCAGGGCGGCGAGGTCCTGGGGGTGACCGAGCAGGAAGTCCTCGTTGAACAGGACGACCCGGCCCGTCAGCTCCTCGGTGTCCGCCCAGTAGTGCACCTGGCCCGGGTTGATCACGCACAACTGCGGTGGCGCCAACGGCCGGTGGACGAGGTCCAGGACGTGGGCGCCGTGGCCGCCGGTGACGTGGACGATCTCGTAGAACGAGTGGCGGTGGGGGAATCCGGCCCGCGAGAGCGGGCCGATCGCGTCGAAACTTCCGACGGCGAAGGGCAGCAGATGGGGCAGCGGGACCTGTAACCGGTGCAACGGCAGGTCCGGCGTGACTCGGGGGGTGGGGGTGGTCCGTCGCACATCCATCGGAGCAGTGTGCGACCTATTCCGGGGACAGGTCCAGACCATCTGCCGCCGATTTCGAGACCGGTCGGGACCACCCGCACTCCGGGGGCGACGCCCCGCCCCCGTCGGTACCCCTGGGCTACACCGGGGGCCAGGGAATCGCGGGCCAGTCCTCGGGGGGCAGCGGGTGCCGGCCGGACCCGCGCAGCCCGGCCACCCTGGCCCGGGTCGCGTCCAGTTCCGCCGCCGTCAGGTGCGGGGCCAGCCGCTCGGCCAGCTCACCGTCCAGCTGCCCGGCCAGCCGGGCCAGCACCTCCAGCGCCTCGTCGGGCAGCGGATCGCCGGCCCAGCCCCAGAGCAGGGTGCGCAGCTTGTCCTCGGTGTTGAAGGTGACACCGTGGTCGATCCCGTACACCCGGCCGTCGGCGGACGGGATCAGGTGGCCGCCCTTGCGGTCGGCGTTGTTGAGCACCGCGTCCAGGACGGCGAGCCGGCGCAGCCGCCGGTCGTCGTGGTGCACCAGCAGGGCCGTCCGCCCGCCCTCGACCTCGGCCCGGACGATCGGCAGCCAGCCCTCCTCGGGGCCGCGCGGGTCCTGGAGCGCGAGCAGCGGCCCGGCCCCCGGGTCCGGCTCCACCCACAGCTGCACCATGCCGGGCCCGTGCGGCCCCTCGCGCAGCACCGTGGGCGGGATCAGCCCCCAGCCGGTCGCGGCCGACAGCTCGTACGCGGCGACCTCCCGGCCGGCCAGCGTGCCGTCGGGGAAGTCCCACAGCGGGCGCTCGCCGGCCACCGGCTTGTAGACGGCCTGGGCGCGCAGCGAACCGTGCGCCACCGTGCAGTACAGCGCGGCGTTGGAGGCCTCGGTGAGGCGGCCGTGCACGGTCAGCTCGCCCTGGCGCAGCAGCGCGAGGGCGGTGGGCACGTCGGCGGCCAGCGCGGCGGCCGCCGCCGGGTCGGCCTGCGGCGGGGTGTCGGTGTTCAGCGCCGGTAGCCGTTCGCGCGCGGGCACAGGTGGCCCTCCGGGTCGAGCGGCAGGTTGCAGAACGGGCAGGGCTTGCGGCCGGCCGCGACCAGGTCCAGCGCGCGCTTGGCGAAGACCCGGGCCATCGCGCCGGACAGCCGCACCCGCAGCATGTCCGGGCCGTTCTCGTCGTCGGTGAAGACCGCCTCGGCGGCCTCCTCCTCTTCGTCCTCGATCAGCGCCTGCGCCTCGACCACCAGGCAGCCGTCCGCGCTGTCCCACGCGAGGGCCATGGTGCCGACCCTGAACTCCTGCTCCAGCGGGAGGTCCAGCGGGGCGGTGTCGAGCAGGTCCTTCGGGGCGGCGGCCGGGATGACGGAGTCGCCGCCGCTGCGCCGCAGCGCCTCGTCCAGGACCTCCTCGATGCGCTCGGCGAGCGCCGCGACCTGGGTCTTCTCCAGCAGCACGCTGGTGATCCGGCCCCGGGCACTGGCCTGAAGGTAGAACGCCCGGGCGCCGGGCTGACCGACGGTGCCGGCCACGAACCGTTCGGGCTGGTCGTAGAAGTAGACCTGACGGGGCACGCTCTCGCTCCGGATCGTGTCGGTCGGCGCGGTTCCGCCGGGGGCGGATCGCGACCGGATGGACTCATCAGTCACCCTACGACCTTCGGGCTCCGGCCGGGGAGCCGAGCCGGCGGCCGCGGGCGGGGTGGCACCCGGGGAATCGGACGGTGCCGCCCTGGACGGCGCCTCCCCGGACGCCCCGTCGGCGGAACGGCTCAGGCGGTGCCGCCGACCACCGCGTCGCCGGTCGGGGTGGCCGCGGCCGGGCCCGGCCGGGGCGCGAGCGGGGCGAGGTCGCCGGTGTCGCCCATCCTCAGCACGAACGGGCGCTGCGGGGTGTAGCGGATCGCGGTGACCGAGCAGGGCTCGACGCTGATCCGCTGGAAGTGGTCCAGGTGCAGCCCGAGCGCGTCGGCCACCACGGCCTTGATCACGTCCCCGTGCGAGCAGGCGATCCAGACCGCGTCCTCGCCGTGCTCGGCGGCGATCTTCCGGTTCCACTCGCGCACCGCGTCCACCGTGCGGTGGCTCAGCTCGCGCAGCGACTCCCCGCCGGGGAAGGCCGCCGCGGCGGCGTGGTCCTGCACGGTGCGCCAGAGCGGCTCCTTGGCCAGCTCGGCCAGCGGGCGACCGGTCCACTCGCCGTAGTGGCACTCCCCCAGCCGCTCGTCCTCGGCCGGCGGGCCCAGCTCGGGCCTGGCCGCCAGCAGTGGCTCCAGGGTCTGCCGGCAGCGCTCCAGCGGGCTGCTGACCGCCTGCACCAGCGGGATGCCGGCCAGCCGGCCGGCCAGGGCGGCGGCCTGGGCGCGCCCGGTGTCGTCGAGGTCCACGCCGGGGGTCCAACCGGCCAGGATCCCGGCGGTGTTCGCGGTGGAGCGGCCGTGACGGACGAGCAGCAGGGTCGGCATGGGGCCACCCTACGGCCTCGGGGCCCGGCCGTGGGCCCCGGTCTCCCGCCCGGTGCCGGGACCGGGCGCGGTGGGCCGGGGGAACCGGGCTGGGCGGGCCGGGGAGACCGGGCGGGGTGGGCCGGGGGAACCGGTAGGACCCGTATCCGTGCCCGCCGGCCCCTTCCGGGTGACAATGGCCCGCATGATCGTCCACTGCGCCGCCTACCACGAAGGCCGCCGGATCGAGGCCCCCGAGGACCTGGCCGGCGCGCTCGCCGCCGCCCGCGCGGCCGGTCCCGACGGTTTCGTCTGGATAGGCCTGTTCGAGCCCACCGCCGAGGAACTCGACCACGTCGGCACCGAGTTCGAGCTGCACCCGCTGGCCGTCGAGGACGCCGTCAGCGCCCACCAGCGCCCCAAGGTCGAGGCCTACCAGGGCTCGCTGTTCGTCGCCCTGAAGACCCTCGGATACCACCCCGGCGGACACGTCGTCACGGTCGGCGAGGTGATGGTCTTCCTCGGCCTCGACTTCGTGATGACCGTCCGGCACGGCGAGGACAGCCCGCTCAGCGGCCTGCGGACCGCCCTGGAGCAGGAGCCCGAGCTGCTGCGCTACGGGCCCAGTTCGGTGCTGCACTCGGTCTGCGACACCATCGTGGACGGCTACATGGAGGTGGCCGCCGGGCTCCAGACCGACCTGGACGAACTGGAGGCGGACATCTTCTCCCCCGGCCGGGTCGGCCGGGACACCGCCGGGCGGATCTACGGCTACAAGCGCCAGGTGATGTCGGTGCGCCGGGCCACCGGCCCGCTGCTGGAGCCGATGCTGACCCTGGAGCGCGGCGTCCGCTTCGTCCGCCCCGAGACCGCGCCCTACCTGCGGGACGTCGCCGACCACGTGGCCCGGGTGAGCGACCAGGTGGACGGCATGGACCGGCTGCTGTCCGACATCCTGAACGCCAACCTGGCGCAGGTCAGCGTGGAGCAGAACAACGACATGCGGAAGATCTCGGCCTGGGCGGCGCTGGCCGCCGTGCCGACGATGATCGCGGGCGTCTACGGGATGAACTTCGAGCACATGCCCGAGCTGCACCAGGTCTGGGGGTACCCGGCGGTGCTGGTACTGATGGTGGTGGTCTGCCTGGTGCTGCACCGGGTGTTCAAGCGGCACGACTGGCTGTAGCGCCCGCCGTGCCGCCCGCCGTCCGGTCAGGCCAGCCCGGCGCGCTCCAGCGCCTCGACGCCGGTGCGCAGCGCGTGGATCCGCTCGTCCAGGGTGAACCCGGACGGGGCCGGATTCGTCTATCAGCTGGAAGGATACCGCCCCCTTTGCGGCCGGGCTCCGGCCGCATACAACCGTACGCCCGTCCGTGCGCCACGGGGGAACGGCGCACGGACGGGCAGCGAAGGGGGCTACTGGCCGGGGTCCGGCCCGGTGTAGGCCGACGAGCGGAAGATGCGCGGGAACGCTCGGGAACCGTGCCGCTGGTCGAGCCAGCCGGTCAGGCCGGACAGGTCCCCCCTGATCATCGCGGCCACTATCAGGCCGTGCAGCGCGCCAGCGTCGACCTCGCCCATCTCGGTCAGGAAGCGCAGATACCGCACCCCGACACCGCGCTCGTATCCGGCCATCGCCAGCTGGAAGCGCGTCGCTATGCCGGGCTCCGCGTGGTCGAAGTCGGACGGCTCCAGGCGGCCGGTGGTGTCGCGGAAGGCCAGCCGATCGGGCGGTGCGATTCGCTCGGCCAGGTCGAGCCGAGCGGCCACCGTAGCGGCGATCGTCCGGGCCTCCCGATCGGTCGCCCCCTCCATCACGATCCCGAGATTCCGGGTCGAGGCGGCATCGTCCTTGTCCCGCGCCGAGTAGGTGCGCCCCCGCGGGTCGCGCCGGTTGATCCCGTACCGGCTCCGGACCACGCGCCCGCACTGGAACCGGTACTCCCGGAACGACCCCCAGTGCAGGCAGTCATGGGCGTAGGACCTGAGCAGGTCCAGCGCCACCAGTTCGGGCGAGGTCAGCCGGGGGTCGCTCAGCCGCCCGTACCTCGTGATCACGGAGGCCATCTGCTCGTGCCGGTAGCCCTGGTTCGGGTGGTGGAACCCGCCGAACGCATCGGGCTGGGTCGAGCGCACCCCGACCCACACTCGATCGATCGGCAGGAGCTGGTTCAATCCCAGCTCGCGGTAGCGGTCGGCCAGGAGGGCTGCGCCCTGCCGGAACACCTCCCGCGCCGACTCGTCCGCCCAGGTGTCCAGCACCCAGTGCAGCAACGAGAACGTCACGTGCGGATGCGCCTGGTCCAGCGCTGCCGTCGCCCGGCGCGCGGCGAGCAGGTGCGCCAGCTCGGCGCGCTCGGTCACGTCTCCGGCCAGGTGCTCGTTCGGCCCCAGGCACGAGGGGGTGAGCGAACGACCGAGGGTCAGAAGCGCTGACGGCTGATCAGCTGCCGGTGCGACCCCTGCATTCCCTCGGGGAGATCGTCCGGTGAGAACCATCGAGCCTCCAAGATCTCAAATGAAGCGACCTTGATCCGTCCGCTGACGTACAACGCCTCGTAGGCGACTTCGACGCGCAACTTGTATCCGCTCTTCAGGTGCGCCAGTTCGCACACCTTCACCGTGAGTCCGGTCTCCTCCTGGACCTCACGCACGATCGTGTCCTCGAAGCTCTCGCCCTTGTTGGCGTAGCCGGTCGGCAGGCCCCACTGCCGACCCTCCGGCCACAGCCGGTGCTTGAGCAGCAGGACTCGGCCCTCCTCATCGCGGACGATGCCCGTGACCCCGACCATGAACTTCGAGTGCCACAGCCACAAAACGCGCCACTGCATCGGCCCCCGGATGATCCGCCAGAGCTTCGCAGCGATCCTCTTCATGGGTTTCGCCCCTTCGTTGGTGGTCACTTCCGCGCGCCGATCGCGCGGTCGGCCCACGATCCCGCACCCTGACCACGGGACACCAAATCCCGTGATCATCAGACCAATTGGCGTCTCAGTGCTGGTGTCGATGCCGCAGCCGCTCCGAACGCAACGCCCTCTGTCGCGCCACCTCGGCGGAGACCGGATCGGACCCGTCGGGTTCGGCAAGCGGATCGGCCGGCACGGGGGCGTAGAGGTCGAACAACAGCCACCTGGCGTGCTCCTGCAACGGCTTCTTGCCCTGCTCCGCGCGGACACGGCTGGCGTTCACCGCGTACCGCTTGCGGGTGTCCGCCGTCATCAGCCACAGACGGGCGTGGTAGGCGTCGGGGAAGGCCAGCAACGAGAGTTTGCCCAACCTGTCCGGCAGGGTGCAGAACTCGCCCATGACCACGTCCCACAGGGCGTGCGACCCCGCAGCCTCCACCACCTCATAGCGCATCACCAGGCCCGGCCCCGGCTCCCCGGATGCCACCAGCTCAAGCTGTGCCATTGCGGGCCAACCTCAGCTCGGTGCACTTCGGACACGGGCACTCCGGGTCGAGCGGGTAACTCACCCTGCGATCCGTCGCGTTCGCCGCCTGGTACTGCCTCCTCAGCTCGGCCATCGCCTGCGGGCTGGCCTTCTCCCTGCTCCGGTGCGAACCGGTGGGCCTCACGGCAACGGACACACCTGGCTCCTCTTCGCTCGGCTTCATGAAATGAGATGCCAGGCTAGGGGGATTCCAGATATGGACTCAACGATATTCCCGCTATCGACTAAAGATCTTGCATTACCCCCCGATAGCGGTCAGCCCACTCCCCCAACTTGACCCGAGCCTCATCGCCCCAAAGCGAATAGCCCTCGAAGGTTCGAAACTCGTCCAGGTACTCCTGAATGTCTCGGGGGTCACGGAACACAAGTGCACCCGTGGAGACCTCAACGGTTGCCAGAGCCTCATCATAGACAGTGAAGACGTTCAATGGCGCCCAGGGCATGTGACCCGCCATCGGAATTACTCCCAGGCGCACGTTCGGCAAGCGGGAGACAGAGACCAGTCGATCGAGCTGTATCGCCATGGCTTGCGCCGGGACAAGAGGCCAGCGGCAAGCCTGCTCGGTCAGAATGAAGCTGAAGCGCTTGGCCGGCTCATAGAGGACAGCCTGTCGTTCAAGCTTCTTCGCAATCGCCTTCGAGTGGTCGCCAGGAAACGGGGCGAGGCTGGCCCGAATGTACTCAGGGGTCGCAAGAAGCCCGGTAATCATGGTCGGTAGGAAATATCGAAACTCGACGGCAGTTCGCTCAAGAGTGGCCAACTCGACTTGCTTCTTTTCGAGGCCCTTCCTTCGCAGAGCCCGCGCATCCTGCCACTCCGTGTTCGCGATCCGGGCGAGCGCCGTGACGTGGGCAATAAGGTCAGGCGGCGCGTCCAGCGCTCGCAGGATCAGTTCAACGTCAACGAGCGAAGGCGTAACCTTGCCGGTCTCAATCTTGGAAATTTTGGACTGCGACATGTTGACACGTCGAGCGAGCTGGACCCCGGAGAGTCCAGCTCGCTTGCGAAGCTCTTGAAGGATTGCCGCCAGGTCCGAGTTCGATTGACCTAGCTCTTGCGGATCAAGCGCCAATGCCCTTCACGTACTCCTCGAAAGGCACCGATTCGGCGATGGCAATCCGCTGATACTCGATAAACGGGCTCACGTCACCCTCGAACACGGTGCGGTCGATCTGCGTTCCGTCGGGCAGGTAGTTCATGAGCACCACCTCCCTCTTGTCGAACATCCAGTAGTCCGAGACGCCGGCCAGTGGATTCGGGCGATCCGTGACGTCCATGATCCGAATGTCTTCTCCCGCCCAGGCATGCGGCAGGTAGTACATGAACTCGTAGCGCAGGTATTCGGAGAGCGGTCGCGTGACAATGCGAACGCGCCCCTTGGACTTCCCTTCCCGGCGCACCCGCTTGAGGTCGTCCGTGTAATCGTTGGAGTGTGCATGCGGGTCAATTCGCTCCCCCGCCCGGAAGGCCCGCAGCTCCTCGATTTCCTGCGGCACGTTGTAGGCCGGGAGAGTTTCCAGACGCCATGCCTCCGCCCTGAACTCCCGGAACCGAGCCTGCCAGGCATCACCATCCAAGCGCACGGACGGCCTCCCGAAGAACGCTCTCGGGGATCTCCACGAGCCCTTCGCCACTGGGCGGGGTGAAGGCGTCGGAGACGTCCCCCTGAACCACGAACGTTCCCCGCCCGGTGCGGTACACGTTGGGGCAGTCGTTCTGGTTGCACTCCCCCGAGCCACTGCCGTTGCCCGTGTTCGTCAGCCGCGTGAGACCCGACCTGTCGTCCATCTCAACCCCCTGGAACTGCGGCCCCACTTGGACCTCCCGGCAATGACGCTAGAGACCCCTTCGGCGCATGTCTATGACAGGACGGAAATATTCCCGTGTTGGACTAAGGATCATGATGGAGCGGCCCAGGGACGACGAAACACCCCGGCCGCCCAGTTCGCTGGGCGGCCGGGGCCGGTGCGCTGTGGGCGGTCAGATGCGGTTGCCCCAGCGGTGGGCAGCGAGGCCGCGGGCGGCGTTGGAACGGCCGTGTGGGGTCTCATCGGCGAGGAGGCGGACGCGGGCGATCAGGCGGCCCGCTTCGGTACGGAGCTGACGGGCCTCGGCGATCAGCGGATGGGCGACCATGACTCCGTGGCGAGTGCCTCCGGCGATCAGGCGGCCGTCCGCGCGGACCTGTTCGTCGCAGTGCGCGGCGTCGCGTAGGTGGTGTTCGGCGAGGCGGAGCGCCGCGTCCTCCTGGGGGTCCAACTCGATCTCCAGGGCGGCGAATCCGGCGCGGAGGTCGGTGATGATCTCGTTCAGGGAAGCCCCTTTCGCTACTCTCGGTGGATGGGTGTGACTGTGTGCGCATGAGGGTTGGTTCATGCCTATGCGCATCGGCGCTGGGCTGCTATGACGCCCCGGAGAAGAAAGAGGCGCACGAGGGAGTCACCCCCCGGGGTGAGGCGATCGACATACGTGCCGATCACGCCTCCGGAGCAACCAACTCGCCTTCCAGCAAGTCGAGTTCATGAGATCGATAACTCGCTAACCTCGGAAGTTCCGAGGGTCTGGCGATGGGACAACGCAGTGATCAAGCGCAGTCTTGCACTTGATCACTGCTGCTCGAAGGCGGGGCGGCGTGCCTCATGTCCACTCGGACATGAGGCACCGGACACCTGCGCAAGATTGCGCAGCTGGGGGGTTGCAGCGATGCCCTCAGTCACCACGCCCGGCGGATCAGCCGCTCAGCGATCGCCTGGTGATCGGGCTTGGTGGGCGCGGTCGGGTCGAGTCCGCCGGAGCCGAGCAGCGGGCGCGGGGTGGTGGCCTCGGCCAGGTTGCGGCACAGCGCGTCCAGGTCCACGAACGGGGCTGCGGCGCGGGCAGCGTCGGCGGCGAATGGGGGCAGCGAGTACCTGGCGATGGTCTGCTCCGCCTCGGCTCGGCGGGCATCCTCGGCGGCCTGGTGGCGTAGCTCGTCCGCCTCGACGGACGCACCGCTGTGCTCCTCACGGACGTGGGCCAACTCGGCCTCCAGATCTGCGATTCGGGCGCCTCGCGGGTCAGGGTCGGGCTCCGGCCGGCGTTCGGGCTCAGCCTCGGTTGCGGGGGCGTCCGGCGTCGGGGTCGCGGGGTGGGCGACGCCACCCGGGATCGCCTCAGCGGGCGTCGGGGCGACAGGCGTGGGCTGCTCTGCGGACAGGGGTATCTCCATTCGTCGTGAACGGCGGGAGCGGGGGCCGCAAGCATCCAAATGGACATTGAGTGACTGACGCTCACCTTGCCGTTTGGAAAGGTAGCGCGGGCTGTGCGGGACCTCGTGCCATACGGCACGAGGTCCCTGCTCGCGTTCGAGCCTTGGTAAGAATCTTCCGAGGTTCCGGCCCGTGGGGGACCTCGTCAACTTGGACGAGGTCCCCGCGCCGGTCACTCCTCGGGCGACTCATGCCCGGATGGGTTCCGGCCTGTGGGGTACCTCGTCCAAAATGGACGAGGTACCCGCCGAGCCGGGGTCACGCCTTGGCGAGCGGCGTGACCGTGAAGGCGATGGCGCGGGCCGGGTCGATGGTGGCCACGCCGCACAGGGCGTCCACGATGGAGACCTCGGACTTCACGGACGGGTCGAAGTCCATGGTCACGCGTAGCGCGTAACCGTTGTCGGCGGAGGAGACCGAGCGGGCCCCGCCCTGCACCTCGCTGGGGGCGCGCACGGCCAGGGCGAACGCGGTCTTGTGGAAGGCGACCGCGCCGTCCAGGTGCGGGGAGACGACCACGCGGAAGCCGAACAGCTCGCCCATGGTCGCGTTGCGCAGCGCGTGGGAGTCTCCGGCCTCGTTGACCTTCTGGAGCTGTTCGACGTCCAGGAGGATGTTCTGCACGTCGGGGCCGATGGCCAGGAACCGATCGGTGGCGGGGATCTCGCGGCGGGTGAAGTCAGCGGCTGCGGCGGTGAGCATCTTCACGACGTGCCCCGGCTCGCCCGGCTTGGCGTCGGCCTTGATGACGCGGGCTCCGGCGGCCTTGCTGGCGGCGTTGAGCAGGGCGGCGGCAGACTTCTCGACGTAGGTCGACACCGCGTCCAACTGGGGCTTGAGGACCTGCTCGCCGAAGCTCTCGATGCTGAGCGTCATGTCCTTGGTGGTGAAGGCGGCGGCATCCGTCGGCTCGTCGGTCAGCTTCACCTGCACGTGGCCCTCCTCCACCTTGGTGTAGACGGTGGTGCCGTTGAAGTTCTGGGCGACGCGGCGCTTGGGGGTGCGCACCCGCACCGAGTCGCCCCGGCCGCTGGTGAACGCGGCCTCGGCGTCGCGCATCACGCACTCGCCAAGGACGGAGTTGGAGCGCATCAGGGCCAGGCTCACGGCCACGACGTCGGTGATCTCGAAGGTGTTGCTGGTCATGGGGTGGCGCCTTTCCTGGAGTTCCCGCCGCTGCGGCGGGAACGCGAAAGCCCCGGCCATCTGCGGCACGGGGCTGGGTAGTTCGGGTGTCGGGGCGGTCAGCCGGCCGAAACGGCGGGGGCCTCGGCGAACAGCTCGGCGGCGGTCGGCGGCTGGTAGCCGTCGGGGGCGCGGAACAGCTTCGCTTCACCGCTCATGAAGTACTGGTCTCCCGTGCGGCGCAGGCGCAGCAGGGCGGACAGGAACGTGAACTCGGCGTCCGGGTTGGCCTCCCACGCTTCGTGGTTGACCACGTCGCGGTAGGTCAGACCGAGCGCGTTGCACCACGTGAGGTAGTGCGCGGGGGTCGGGGTCTTGTCCTCGGCCTCCCAGGCGTAGACGGTGGCGAGGTGGACGCCGACGCGGTCGGCGACCTCGGCCACGGACAGGTCCAGGGTCTTGCGGCGGGCAGCGAGGGAGAACGGGTGGATCACGGTTGGGGGTCCTTCATTCGGTCGGATGGCGGGGTTCATGATCACCAGGGGGCTCGGGGTGAAACGGCACGCCGGCGGCCTCATCCGCCCCAGAATTGGTGATCATGGTCACGGCTATGGGTGGGGCGCGGCCCGCTGCGGCAAGGGGCTCGGCGGGCCCAGGGTGGGGTGCGGCCCCCTCCCTGGGGTCAGGGGGTCGGGGGGTCTACGCACGTCACGACATCCCCCCGAATCTGAGGTGGGGTCAGGCGTTCGCGGGGTGAGATCCACTCGGTCAGCAGCATGTCGCCCTTGTCGGTGTTGCAGTCCCGGCAGGCCCAGCGGAGATTGGCGATCTCCGTGAGCCCGCCGCGCGCCACCGGTGTGACGTGGTCGAGGACTTCTCCCGGCGTGGCCAGGTCGAGCGGGCAGTACGCGCACCGGTCTCCGTGGCGCTCGGACACCTTCCGCCGGATCGACTCCTTGCGGTCCTTGAGGCGGCGGCGCTGCTCGGCCTGGCAGGCTTGGCAGACGCTGTCTGGGAACGCCATCACCTCCCGGCGGAAGCGGCAGCGTCGGCACGGGCGGGGCTTCTCGTCGCGATCCTTCCCGGCCTGCCTGGTCTTGCGGCGGGCGTGCTCGGCCGCGCGGGAACACTTGTCGGAGCAGTAGCGTCTGCGAGGGTCCGCCAGCGCGTCCACGACGCCCGTGCACCGGAGGTTGCCGCACGGCCGGGGTCCCAATCTGGAGCGTTCCAGCAGCTCGGCGCGGCGCGCGTCCTCGCGGCGGCGCTGCCTGCGATCGACCGTACACGGCTCGCAGTAGACGACTTGCCCGGCGTGGGCAGGCCGCTTGCCCGAAGGCGCGCCGCACTCGCCGCACAACACAGGAGCCACAGACTCCCGGAGAGCCGCGCGCTGCGACTCCTGCGCCAGGGCGTACGCCCTGCGGCAGCGGTCGTCCGCGCAGACCGACTGCGGGCCGTCCCGGGCCCCCGGGGCCGCACCCCGCACACCCGGCACACGGCTGTGGCGGTCTCCATGTCCGGCCCTCCTCCCCCCGACGAAACGCGGTGATCATGAACAGTCGGGACGCAACCGTCCCTCTCGCCCTCAGACGAATCCCGAGGCAAAAGCAAGAGACCCCGGCACGCCGCCGGGGTCTCAAAGGCCGTAGATGGGCCCACACACTATTCAGGGTGGCCGGTTAACACCCGCCCCCACTGTCACGTGAGCTTCCCTCACATGTATTAAGCCGGGCCGGTTAACGACCGAGGTGGGTGCCCCCGTGGTCTGCGAACGCCCTCGGGTCCTCCACAAGTCGAGAGAACCCAGGGGGACTCGCAGTAGCAGGGTCAGGGCGTGTCGGGAGCCATGGCCGCTTCCAGCACATCGGCCAGTTCTTCGGCCTTCGGGTCAACGATCGTGACCTCGATCCGGGGGTCTCGCTTGAGCGGGCCCCGCGCCGGGAACAGCAGCACCCGAACGCTGAAAGCCTCCAGCAACTCCCGTCGCGCCACGGTGTCCCCGGCCCGCCACTCGTCCGCGACCCTGCGGCCGGTCGGCACCGAGTACCAGCCCGCCGGCTTCTCGGGCGTCGCCTTCGCCGTCTCCAGCTCCCGACCCATCCGGGCGTACTCCCGGCGGAACCACTCGGCATCGTCCGGGGAGTCGTACAGACCCGCCGCGCGGTCGTCGCGAAGTCGCTTGCGGTCGGCCGTCAGGTCGGCGACACGCTGGGCCACACCGTTGCCCGGCTCCCACACCCGTTCCGAGAACTCGGCGGGGCCGAAGTCGGCGAGGAACCGCCGCTCCACGATCTCGTCCATCTCGGCGAGCGGAGCGACCGGCTGCGGACACTCCTCCGAGCCCTTCAGGCCCTCTGTCCGGGCCTTGCAGGCCCATGCCGGAACAACTCCGCTCTTGTGGGTCGTCGTGCTCCTGTACAGCCGTACGGAGCAGATCCCGCAGAACGACCCGCCGGACAGCAACAGCTCACCCTTGGCCGCGCGGGGACCTGCCGGAGCCTTCGTGAGCTTCTTCGTCAGCGATGTCTGAGTGGCCCGGTCCCAGAGTCCCGGGGCGATGCGAACGGGATGGCCGTCCGGCCCCAGGACGGCCTTCCCCTTGTGCGTGAGGTAGCCCAGCGAGGCATCAGAGAGGCAGATTCGCTTGATCACGTTGCCGGTCCACCGGCCGCCGATCGGTTCCTTGCCGTACATCACCCGCGACCAGTCCGAGGGCGAGAGGACCCCCGCACGGGTCAACCGGGCGGCCTCGGAGTCCACGGTGATGCGGCCGGTCCCGTCGGTCAGCAGACGACGGGCGAACTCACGGGCCACGGCCTCCGACTCCGGCTCGTTCTCCGTGTGGTCCACCTTCCCGCCGTGGGCGAGGCGCACGTGCACGAACCCGTACGCGGGCCGCCCCGCGACCTCCCCCGCCGAACGGGCCTGTACCGCACGCTCCCGGTTTCGGGTCCGGATGTTCCGGTGCTCGATCTGCGCGCCGAACAGCTTCGCGTTGAACTCGATCTCCTGGCTCGGGTCGTCCAGGTCCCAGAAGCCGGGGTGATCGGCGGTGAGCAGGAGACGGCCCGCGTTGGTCTCCTTAGCGAGCCGCAGGCCCTCCCGGACGTCACGCCCGAGGCGGTCCACTGCGGACGCCGCGAGTCCGTCATAGGGCCCGCGCTGGGCCTTGAGCCACGGCCCCAACTTCGGGCGCGTGAGAGGGTCGGACGCGCCGGAGACTCCCAGTCGTCCGCCCACCCGATGACGTGCCCTCCGGCTCGCTCGGCCGAGTCGAGGATCGCGTCCCGCTGCCGTGCCGGTGAGCTGGTGGCCGCCTGCACGCGGGAGAGTCGGCGGACGCCGAGCAGACAGCGCCCGCAGCCGTCGTACGGCGTCACGGGCGTGTCGTTGGTGCTGGTCATGGTGGGCATGTGTTCCCCAGGGGCCGGGGCGGCTCGCGCCGCTGAACGGGCGAACCCGGCCCCTGGGGATGCCCGCCGTTAGGCGAGCCCCGCCCGCTCCAGGGCCTCGACACCCACCCGGAGAGCGTTGATTCGCTCCTCCAGCGAATTGCCGAAACTGGCGGGGGCCAGGGTGAGCGTGCTGACGCCCGCGTCGGCGTAGGCCTGCATCCGGTCGGCGATCCGCGCGGTGGCGCCGATCAGCGAGGTGGCGTCGATCAGGTCGTGCGGGACGGCGGCCGCGGCGCCCGCGTAGTCCCTGGCCAGGTACTTCTCCTGGATCTCGTCGGCGGCCCGCTCGTAGCCCATCCGCCGGGTCAGCTGGTTGTAGAAGTTCTTCTCCTTGCTGCCCATGCCGCCGATGTAGAGCGCGGCGTACGAGCGCAGGGCGTCCACCCCGGCCTTGACGTCCTCGCCGACCGCGAGGTTGACGGTCGGGCAGAGGTCGAAGCCCTCCAGCGTCTTCCCGGCCCTGGCGCGGCCGGCCGTCAGCGGGTCGAGGGACATCGCGGCGTGCTCGGGCGAGAAGAAGATGCCGAGCCAGCCGTCGGCGATCTCACCGGTCAGCTCCAGATTCTTCGGGCCGATCGCGGCGATGTACACCGGGATGTGCTCGCGCACCGGGTGCACGGTGAGCTTGATCGGCTTGCCGGGGCCGCCGGGCAGCGGCAGCGTCCAGTGGGCGCCCTCGTGCACCAGGCGCTCGCGGGACATCGCCTTGCGGATGATCTCCACGTACTCGCGGGTGCGGGCGAGCGGCTTGTCGAACTTGACGCCGTACCAGCCCTCGGACACCTGCGGCCCGGAGACGCCGAGGCCGAGCCGGAACCGGCCGCCGGACAGGGTGTCCAGGGTCGCGGCGGTCATCGCGGTCATGGCCGGGGTGCGGGCCGGGATCTGGAAGATGGCCGAGCCCACGTCGATCCGCTCGGTCCTCGCGGCGACGAAGCTGAGCACGGTCGCGGCGTCCGAGCCGTACGCCTCCGCCGCCCAGCAGACCGAGTAGCCGAGCCGGTCCGCCTCCTGGGCCACGGCGACGTTGTCGGCGTCCATGCCGAGTCCCCAGTATCCGAGGTTGATCCCGAGTCGCATCTGCCGCACCTTCCAGTGGGTTGGGGTTGGTGGCGAGGGTAGCCGCGCCCGACCCGTCATGCTACTGACGGGTAGTGGTGGGCTGGGTCACACCCGCCCGGTTTCCGCCGCGAACGGTCGTCTGCGGGTCTGCACCCCTGCCCGGGCACCGGCCGCTACGCTCGGCCGGGGTGGGGAGCACTCTCTCCACCTGCGCGTTTACAGGGCTGCCGGGGCTCCCGGGGCCACCGGCCAGTGGAGGACCCGTCCGATGGAAAAGCGTCACCTCGGCCGCACCGGTCTCCAGGTCTCCCGGCTCGGCCTCGGCACCATGACCTGGGGCCGCGACACCGACGAGCACGAGGCCGCCGAGCAGCTCAAGGAGTTCGTCGACGCCGGCGGCAACCTGGTCGACACCGCGGACGTGTACGCCGACGGCGGCGCCGAGTACCTGATCTCCCGGCTCACCGACAACCTGGTCCCCCGCTCCGAGCTCGTCATCGCCACCAAGGCCGGCAGCGTCCCCGAGTCCGCCCGCCGCTTCGACGGCTCGCGCGGCCACCTGCTCGCCGCCCTGGACGCCTCGCTGCGCCGGCTCGGCACCGACTACGTCGACCTGTGGCAGCTGCACTCCTTCGACTCCGCGACGCCGGTCGAGGAGACGCTCAGCGCCCTCGACATCGCCGTCTCCTCCGGGCGCGCCCGCTACGTCGGGGTCTGCGACTTCAGCGGCTGGCAGCTCGCCCGGGCCGCCACCTGGCAGCACGCCCACCCCGGGCGGGTGCCGCTGGCCGGTGCGCAGCTGGAGTACTCGCTGCTCCAGCGCGGCATCGAGCGCGAGGCCCTGCCCGCCGCGCTGGACACCGGGGTCGGGGTGCTGGCCGGCTCGCCGCTCGGGCGCGGGGTGCTCACCGGCAAGTACCGGCACGGCATCCCGCAGGACTCGCGCGGGGCCTCGCCGTACCTGACCGGATTCGTCCAGCCGTACCTCGGGGACCGCTCGCGGCGGATCGTGGACGCCCTCGCCACCGCCGCCGACGGGCTCGCCAGCAGCCCGCTGGCCGTCGCGCTGGCCTGGGTCCGGGACCGGCCGGGGGTGGCGAGCGCGCTGGTCGGAGCGCGGACGGTGACCCAGCTCCAGGCGGCGCTGTCGGTGGAGGCGCTTACGCTTCCGGATGAGATCCGTGGTGCGCTGGACGACATCTCGTCGCCGGTGCACCGCTACCCGGACCAGGGCTGGACCGAGTTGTGACCCCGGCCCGGGTCGTCGAACAGAACGTGCAGTGGAGTGACCCTTGGAGCGGACGACGATGACTGACACCGGGAACGGCGCTCCGGAGGTGACCTCCGGGGCCCGGCTGACCCCCGAGGCGAAGGCCGCCGCGTTCGCGGAGCTGGCGCAGCGGATCCGCGGCATGCAGCCCGAGGACGCCGGGTCGAACGCCGCGCGGGCGGGTGCCGCCCGCGCGGAGGCCTCGATGGCGGAGCCCTCGGCGGCCGAGGCTCCGGAGCCCGACGCGTCGGCGGCCGAGGCTTCGGAGCCGGCTGTTCCCGCCCCGGCTGCCCCACCCGCCCCGGTCACCCCGGCCGCTCCGGTCGCTCCCGCTGCTCCGGCTCCGGTGGTCTCCGACGAGCAGCGCGATGAGGCGCTCCGCGCCACCGCCGAGGTGCTGACCGCCGGCGGCGCCCCGGCCGAGCTGGCGGCGGCCGCCGTGGCCGCGTTCGGCGAGGAGGCCCCCGCGCGGCTGCGCGAGGACCCGTGGGCGGTGCTGAGCCTGCCCGGTGTCCGGCCCGAGCACGCGGACGGCTTCGCCCGGGAACTGCTCGGCGCCGGCGCCGGCCCGGACGACCAGCGCCGCGCCCGGGCGCTGGTGCCGTGGCTGCTGGAGCAGGCGGCGCTGCGCGGGCACTCCGCCCTGGAGCTCTCCGAGGTGGCGGCCGGCCTGGACCGGCTCCGGATGCCCGAACCGGCCGACGCGATCCGGGCCGCCGTCGAGGACGGACGGGTGCTGTCCTTCCAGGAGGAGCTGACCGGCCCCGAGGCGCAGGCGACGGGGGGCGACGAGGAGGA
Source organism: Kitasatospora sp. NPDC091335 (assembly GCF_044757205.1). Classification (NCBI taxonomy): domain Bacteria; kingdom Bacillati; phylum Actinomycetota; class Actinomycetes; order Kitasatosporales; family Streptomycetaceae; genus Kitasatospora; species Kitasatospora sp. NPDC091335. The sequence continues at coordinate 311,865 of NZ_JBIVUM010000010.1, forward strand.
CGAGGCACCGACCCGGACGCTGCTCGGGCTGGCCGGGCTGGCGATGGCGGAGGAGAGCCTCGCCGAGAAGCTGGTCCAGCTGATGGCCACCTTCGTCCCGGGCGGGGACACCGAGGGCGCGCCGGACACCGAGGACACGCCGGGCACCGCAGACTCCGAGGACACCGTGAGCGCCGAGGCCGCCGGGGGCCCCGCCGCCCCCGGTCCGAGCGCCTGGGCGGCCGCCGCCGAGGCCGCCCCGTCCTCCTCCGCGACCGCCCTGATCCGCGCCGTCGCCGACAGCGCCCTGGTGCTCCACACCGGCGGCGAGGCGTCCCGCGCCGAACCGGCCACCCTGGTCGCCGCCGCCCGGGGCCTCGGGCTGCGGGCCTGGGCCGCCACCTGGACCGACCAGGGCCGGGACTCCCTCGCCGCGCTCGCCGGCGCCCCGGACGGCACCGAGACCCCCGTGGTCACCCTCGCCGAGCTGCTCTCCGGCACCGCCGGCCCCGGCCGCGCCCCGGACGGCACCCTCGCCCTGGACCTGCTGGTCGTCCTGGACGCGCCACTGCTGGACGTCGACCTGGCCGCCATCGTCCTGGAGTCGCTCGCCGACGGCACCCGGCTGGTGCTCAGCGGCGATCCCGGTCAGCTCTGGTCGGCCGGCCCCGGCCGGTTCTTCGCCGACCTGCTCGCCGCCAAGGTCTGCCCGGCGGTCGCCTCCCGCACCCCGGACTTCGGCCCGATCGGCGAACTGGTCTCCGGCATCGGCATCGGCGAGCTCCAGCCGGTCGAGGCGCCGGACAAGGAGGTGGTCATCCTGACCGCCAAGGACGGCGGCGAGGCCGTCCACCGCGCCATTCAGCTGCTCACCGACTCCATCCCGCGCGCGCTCGGCATCCCGGCCGAGCAGGTGGTGCTGCTCACCCCTGGCCACGGCGGCCCGGCCGGCACCCGGGCGCTGAACGCCGCCGCCAAGGCCAGGCTCAACCCCGGCCCCGGCCGGTTCGGCGGCTTCGACCCGGGCGACCGGGTGGTCGACTCCCCCGCTCCCGGCACCACCCGCCCGGCGCGGGTGCTGGACGGCGACGCCACCGGTCTGCACCTGGAGTACACGGACGGCTCGCGCCGGACCGTCCCGCCCGCCGAGGCCGCCAGGCTGCGGCACGGCTGGGCGCTGACCGTCCACCAGGCGCTCGGCCGGCGCTGGCCGGGCGCGGTGGTGGTGCTCCCCGAGGACGCCGCCCCGGTGCTCACCCGGCAGTGGGTCTACACCGCCTTCGGCCGCGGCGAGCGGCACCTGTCCGTGGTGCACGCGGCGGGCCCGGCGCTCGGCCAGGCCGTCACCGGGCGCCCGGCGCAGCCGCGCACCACCCGGCTCCGGGCGATCCTCGCCGAGAACGCCGCCTCGGCGTACTGACCCGCCGCGCCGACCGGCCGGAGACGCGCGACGGGCGGGCCCCGGTGGTCCCGGGCCCGCCCGTCGGCCGTCCCGGACGGCTTCGGTCGTCGACTGCTTCAGTCGTCAGGGTCCTCGTCGTCGTAGACCTCGCTCACGTCGAACCGGCAGATCAGCAGCTGCGGATCGGCGTGTTCGAAGGGCTCCGGCAGCCACTCCCCCGGATCGGTCGGCTCGGCGGCCGCGACCCAGAGCGTCGAGTCGGCCTCCTCCAGGCCGAACTCCTCGCTGCGGGCGGCGATCTCGTCCGGCTCGTACTCGCCGAACAGCACCCCGATCGCGGCGTTCACCTCGCCGGCGCCCACGCCGCCCGGGGTCAGCGACTCGTCCAGCCGCTCGGCCTGGGCACGCAGCCGCTTGGGGTCGACGACGTGGTAGTCGCGGCGGATCAACACGCTGATCGCCTCGGGCTGTTCGGGGCCGTGGTACCCGCCGGGTCCCTCGTCCCCGGGGATCTCGAAGGGCGTGACCTCGTCGTAGGCCTCGTACAGGAGCTGGTCGTAGGCGATGGCCGCCGTCGCGAGCTGCTCGTAGGCGGCGGACACGGCGGGATCATCGGCTGCGTTGGGGCTTGACACCGCTTCCAGATGACGGTCGATGGCGGCCTTGACCGCCTCAGCGGCGGCGCGTACCTCGGCAATGGTGGGCTGCGCGGCATCAGACATGGTGCAGACGCTATCTCCCCGCGGCGCCGGTACGCACAGCGGTTGTCACCTACACCCCCGTTTTCACCGCAACTTCCCCCCTGATGTCCGATCGGTGCCGGTTCGTCCCCGTGCGGTACCGGCGCGCAACGGGCGCGGAGGGCGCGCGCCGGGCCCTGCGGAGCCGTCCGGGTGCCGCTTCGCGCGCCGGCATCGGGGTATCCCCTCCACGGCGACAACAGAACTGATGCACTGTCAGTCGACCGGTCGGACCGCATCCCCCCGGGGCACCGCTTCCGTCCGGGGCAGGCCGTAGGCTTGCCCGAAGGTGATCCCCAGGAGGAGCGTTTTGATCCCACGCAAGCCGGTCCGGCAGCCGGAGTACGAGTACCAGTCCCTGCGCATGCCGCGCGGCACCACGCGCAACGCGGCCCGCCAACTGCTCACCGAGCACGCCGAGTACGGGCACTGGGAGCTCGACCGGCTCAGGCTGTTTCCCGACGGCAGCCGGACGGTACGGCTGAAGCGGCGGATCATCCGGCAGGTCCGGGCCTGGTGACGGACGGGGCGTCCCGGCCCCGGGGAGAACTCGCACCGACCCTTCACGCGCCCGCGGCCGCCCGTTCACTCGGCGGCCGCGGGCGCGTCGTTCCCACGGTGGGTGCGCGCGGGGCCGGGTCAGCGGCCCCTGGTCCGCCGCGTCAGCGGACGCCGGCGCGGGAGCGGCGGTAGAGCACACCGCCGCCGAGCAGCAGCGCGAGGCCGGCGGCACCGAGCAGCTCGACGCCGCCGGCACCGGTGGAGGCCAGCTGGGCGGCCGGGGCGGCAGCCGGGGCCGCCAGGGCGCTCTCGGCCGCGGCGACGGGCGTCACGGCGGCGGCCGAGGTGGCCACGGGGGCCGGAGCGCCGTTGCGGGTGACCTCCTCGGCCGAGGTCTGCGGCGGCGACGGGGGCGTGGTCGGGCAGGCCTCCTCGCACTCCTCGACCGGCTTCGGGGCGGCCTTCGCCACGTTGACGCAGTCGTTACCGAAGGCCGGGTTGCCGACGCCGGCCACGTTCACCGAGTTGCCGCAGGCGTTGACCGGAACGTCCACCGGCGCCTGGACACTGTTGCCGGAGATCACACCGGCCGAGTTGGTGGCAACGCCGGAGGCACTGGCCCCAGGGACGGTGGTGGCGCCCGGGATGCCGGTGGTGCCCGGGATGCCGGTGCCACCGGAGCCCCCGCCGGTGCCGGAGCCGCCACCCGCGCCTCCGCCGGTGTGGCCGCTGCCGCCCTGGCCGCTGCCCGCTCCGCCGGGCTGGCCGCCCTGGGCGGGCCGGCCCGCGTGATGGCTCCCGCCACTGGCGTTGGCACAGTGGTTGCCGAAGGACGGGTTCAGCAAGCCGATCACGTCGACCGTGTTGCCGCAGGCGTTGATCGGCACCTCGATCGGCACCTGCACCGAGTTGCCCGAAGCGACGCCGGGCGAGCCGACGGCACCCCCCTGTGCCTCGGCGCCCCCCGCGTAGGCGTAGCCGGCGGCCGAGGCCAGCACACTGCCGGTGGCCACGGCCGTGAGGATCCCCTTCTTGGCTACATTCCTCATGTTTTCCCCTGACATTTCGAGACGACGTGTCGACCTTGACATGAACCTTGCGAAAGTCGGAATTTCGGAATATCCGTAAATCACGCAAGGGCTTCGACTGCACACGAGTTAACGAGAGGCCAACGGCGAGGTTGAGCCGAACGAATCAGCTTCACCCGATCGAGCGATCGTGTCGCGCTCCGTGTATCCGGGGCCTCCCCCGCCCGCCGGAAACCCGAACGCCCCCGGCGCGGCGCGTCCGCCGCCCGGGGGTCGTCGAGTCCGCTCAACAGGCCTCGGCGGCCCGGAGGTCGGCTCAGGTGTTGGCGCAGAAGTTGCCGAACGCCGGGTTCAGCACGCCGATGACGCTCACGGTGTTGCCGCAGAAGTTGACCGGCACGTGCACCGGAATCTGGATCTGGTTGCCCGACACCACACCCGGGGAACCGGCGGCCACACCCTCGGCGCCGGCCTGAGCCGACGCCACACCGGCGGCGGCGAGCACCAGGCCGCCGGTGGCGGCGGTGACAGCGGCGATCTTCTTGACCTTCATCATTCCTCCTGTATGGACAACGCAACCCGTTCGGCGGGCTGCACAGGGATGAACGACACTGCGGCAAACGGGGTACGGAAGGAATCTCCCATTCACCCGCAACGGTGATGACTCGCACACATGATCAGCCTGGAATTCTCGGAAGAATCGTTTCTGTCGATCTCCCTCAACCCGTCCCACAATCATCAGCTCCGACAATGCGGTCGGCCCGCCCCCGGCACTCCGGGAGCGGGCCGACCCAGTCGCCTGATCAGCAGGCGTCGATGAAGCGGTCCAGCACCCGGGCGCCGAACTTCAGGCCGTCCACCGGCACCCGCTCGTCCACGCCGTGGAACATCCCGGCGAAGTCCAGCTCCGGCGGCAGCTGGAGCGGCGCGAAGCCGAAGCAGCGGATTCCGAGGTCCTGGAAGGACTTGGCGTCCGTCCCGCCCGACAGGCAGTACGGCACCGCCCGGGCGATCGGGTCCTCGGCGCGCAGCGCGGTCTGCATCGCCTCGACCAGGGCACCGTCGAAGCCGGTCTCGATCGCCTTGTCCGAGTGCAGGCTCTCGCGCTTCACCCGCGGGCCGAGCACGCTGTCCAGCTCGGCCAGGAACTCCTCCTCGTAGCCGGGCAGGAAGCGCCCGTCCACGTGCGCGGTGGCCTGACCGGGGATCACGTTCACCTTGTACCCGGCGCCGAGCATGGTCGGCTGGGCGGTGTTGCGCAGCGTGGTGCCGATCATCTTGGCGATGCCGCCGAGCACCCGCAGGGTCTCGTCCATGTTCTCCGGGTCCAGCTCGACCCCGAGGGCGTCCGACAGCTCGTCCAGGAAGGCCCGGACGGTCTTGGTGATCCGCAGCGGGAACTGGTGCCGGCCGAGCCGGGCGACCGCCTCGCACAGCTCGGTGATCGCGTTGTCGTCGTTCTCCATCGAGCCGTGGCCAGCCCGGCCCTCGACCGTCAGGCGCATCCAGTGCATGCCCTTCTCGGCCGTCTCCACCAGGTAGAGGCGGACCTGGTCGTTGACCGTGAAGGAGAAGCCGCCGACCTCGCCGATGGCCTCGGTCACGCCCTCGAACAGCCCCGGGTGCTTGTCCACCAGGAAGCGCGCCCCGTAGGTGCCGCCGGCCTCCTCGTCGGCGAGGAAGGCCAGCACGATGTCGCGCGGGGGCTTGCGGCCGGTGCGCAGCCGGTCGCGGATGACCGCCAGGGTCATCGCGTCCATGTCCTTCATGTCGACCGCCCCGCGGCCCCAGACGCAGCCGTCCGCGATCTCGCCACCGAACGGGTCGTGGGTCCAGTCGGCGGCGTTGGCCGGCACCACGTCGGTGTGGCCGTGGATCAGCAGGCCGGGACGGGAGCGGTCCTCGCCCTCGATCCGCACCACGGTCGAGGCCCGGCCCTTGGCCGACTCGAAGATCTTCGGTTCGAGCCCGAACTCGGCGAGCTGTTCGGCGACGTACTCGGCCGCCTTGCGCTCGCCCGGCCCGGACCCGTCCCCGTAGTTGCTGGTGTCGATCCGGATCAGATCGCGACAGATCTCGGCGACCTCCGACTCAGCCGTCACCTTCGGGGCCGCCGACTCGCTCCGCTCGCTCACGGTCACTCCTCGTCTTGGGCCCGCACCGACGCACCAGCGCGCCACCCCCGGGACCTGCACCCGGGCCGTACGAGCACGTCCGCCCATCCTCCCCCAGCCCCGGATCCCGATCCACCCCCCGCACTGCCCCGAAACCCCCTGGTCACGCCGCCGCCACACGCCGGTCCTTGCCCCCGCCGCCGGCCCCGGTCCCCGGCCGGGAACCGTTTTGGGAGCCCAAGCCGATCTTTGCTACAGTTACATCTGTCAGCGCGACGGACGAGAGATCGGAAATCGCGAGGGCGACACCCGGTCCGGGTGGCGGAATGGCAGACGCGCTAGCTTGAGGTGCTAGTGCCCTTTATCGGGCGTGGGGGTTCAAGTCCCCCCTCGGACACCAACGAAGGGCCCCAGTCGATCTGGGGCCCTTCTGCTTTTCCATCGCGGTTTTCCCCTCGGGGCCCGCGGGCTACGTCACTCGCTCTGCCAGGTGGCGCCGGATCCCGTGAAGGAGCCGTAGACGCCGGTGTCGTCGGCCCAGATCCAGAAGTCGGCGTGCGAGACCCCGTCGGGGCTGACGGAGGACTGGGTGCTGGCGACACCCGCGCCGTTCTCGTTGGCGATGAATTGGCCCTTGCCGAAGGACGCGTCCAGGCCTTCCTGGGCCGAGGCCAGGCCGGCGCAGCCGATCACGAGCGGGACGGTGAGAGCACCGACGGCCACGACTCGCTTGAGAGCACGCATGAAGATCTCCTCCACGGAGTTTTCGGGGTTCACGGGCGGCGGCGCCGATCGGCCCCGCACAGGACTCAGGGAGCCATGCCCCGGATCCCGCCGCAACCGGTGCCCGCACCCGCGCGGTCTCACAGTCCGTCAGAAACGCCGCTCCCATCAGCAGAAATACAGTTCGTACGCCTGTCTGGCGAATCAGTCGGCCGGAGCACTCCGGGTCACCCTCCACTACGGCCGGGCGCCCGCCGCGGGGCCGCTCCGGCGGCGGCGCCGACGGCCCCGCCCGGCGAACGTCGACGACCCGCAGCGCCGATCGAGTCGGCAGCCCCCAGCCCGCAGCCCCTTGACAGGCTCCCAAGGCAGTGCAGAATGGCTTCATTATGAAGCAGGTAAATAAATCTGGGGAGACGGCGACCGGCCCGCTGGGGCGGGACGCCGAGGGCCGGCTGTACGACAGCAGGGTGCGGACCGCGATGGGCGTGTTCACCAAGGGCGGGGACACCCTGGCGCTGGAGGCGGCCGCCGCCGCGCGGTCGGCGTTCCACGCGGTGGAGAGGCTGCGGGCGCACGGATCGCAGAGGCGCGGGCTGAGCGCGGGGGCACTGGACGTGCTGGTGCGGCTCGGTGCGGCCCGCGAAGCGGGTGAGGCGGATGAATCCGGGCTGACGGTGGGCGAGTTGGCGCGGGCCGGCGGGGTGAGTCCGCGCAACGCGACCGGGCTGGTGGACACCCTGGAACGGGAGGGGCTGGCCCGCCGCTCCCCCGACCCGGACGACCGGCGGGCGGTGCTGGTCACGGCGACGGCCGAGGGGCTGGCCTGGCTGGAGGAGTTCCGGGTGCCCACCGAACGCGCCATGGCCGCCGTCTTCCGCGGCTTCGACCCCGACGAGCTGGCCCAACTGCGGCACCTGTGCCTGCGGTTGGTGGAGAACCAGCAGCAGATCGAGCAGTACCTCACCGCGGTCGCGGACGGCCCTGGCCAGGAGGTCAGCTGACCGGGGCGGCCCCCGTACGGCCGGCCGGGGCGGAGTCCCGCTTCGGCCGGCCGCGCAGCGACTCCGCGGTGATGAGGGCCGCCACCGTGGACACGATCAGCAGCGGCATCGAGTTCGCCGCCTCGCCGCCGAGCAGGGCGGCGGCCAGCACGGTAGCGGTGACCGGCAGGCCGGTGACGGCGGCACCGGAGGCCGCGAGGCCGACGGCCAGGGCGGGTGCGGCGCCGAAGCCCGGCAACGAGGAACAGGCCGTGCCGAGGGCCGCACCGAGCAGGATCGCCGGGAAGATCGGGCCACCGCGCAGGCTGCCGAGGGCGATCGACCAGCCCAGCCCCTTGCAGAGCACCAGCGCGAGCAGCGCGCCGACCGGCCAGGCCCCCGGGTCCGCGGCGAGCACGCCCAGGGTGGCCTGCCCGGAGAGCGCGGCCTCCTCCGGGGAGCGGCCGGTGAGCAGGGCGTACCCGGCGAGACAGCCGCCGACCGCGACCGCGCACAGCACGGTACGGAGGGCGGTCTGCCGGGCGGTGCCGGTCGTGGTGAGGGTCTTCACCCGGCGGCCGACGGTCTGCCCGGCCACACAGAGCAGGGCGATCGCGACGGCCAGCGGGACGCCCCAGAGGAAGTCCCCCGGGTCGGGCACACCGCTCCTCGGCAGGCGCGGCAGCGAGAGCGCTCCGATCGACAGACCGGTCCAGTGACCGAAACCGGTGAAGACCAGCGCGCCGACCCCGCCGGCCAGCAGACTGGGCAGGATCAGCGCGATCAGCTGCGGGCCGCCCAGCCCGGCCGCCTCGATCAGCATCACCGCGGCCACCAGCGGGCTGCCGAAGATGGTGGAGATCGCCGCCGCCGCGCCGGCCGTACCCAACACCGCCACCAGCTGCGGCTGTTCGGCCCGCCGGGCGGACCGGACGGCGAGCAGCGCGAGCCCGCCGCCGAGCGCCATCAGCGGCGCCTCCGGGCCGAGCACCGCGCCGAGCGGCAGACAGGCCAGTGCGGCCAGCACCACGCCGGGGACGGCGGCGGGCGCGGTGGGCGGGCCGCCCAGCCCGTCCACCGGGACGTGGCCGCCGTGGCCGGACAGCCGGGTCACGATCGGGGCCAGCAGCAGGCCCGCCAGCAGCAGCGCGGGCAGCGGCCACCACCAGGGGGCGCGGCCGTAGCCGGCCGCCTCGGGCAGGCTCTCCCAGACCCAGTGCTGGAGTTCGTGCTCCAGGCCGACGAAGCCGAAGGCGGCCAGCGAGACCGGGATGCCGACCAGTGCCGAGATCAGCAGCAGCCGGAGGTAGCCCCTGTGCAGCAGCACCTCGCGCAGGGTCGGGCCGCTGCCCCCTTGCTGGGACGTCTCCGGCATCGCCGCTCCCTCACGCTCCCGGGCCGCCCGATGCCCGGGAGGCCCCGTCCTGCGACCGAGTCTCGCCCGGACGCCGGGGCGCCGCACGGCGCGCGGGAGACCGGGCGGTGCCGGGCCGGGCGCGGTTGCGCCGCACGGGTGAGGCGAAGCCCTTGAGGCTCCGGCGGGTGTCAGGTGTCGTCAGGTGCCGTCAGGCTTGGCGGGTGCCGTCAGGCCCGGCAGACACCGCCGGCCCCGGCGGGTGCCGTCAGGCCTGGCGCGCGTCGTCAGGCCTGGCGGGTGTCGTCAGGCCTGGCGGGTGTCGGCGCCCAGGGCGCTCTCGATGCCCTGGACCATCCGCCACAGCGGCGCCCGGCGGCTGGCGACCAGGACCACGACCTCGTCGGATTCGCCCTCGTCGGCGGCCTCGGCCGGGCGGTCGCTCCAGGTGCCGGTGACGAAGGCCATCGCCGCGTCCACCTCGGCCACCCAGTCGCTCTCCCCGCCCGAGCGCAGCCAGGTGCGCAGGGCGTGGTTGTGCGCGGAGACGACGGCCGCGGCGATCACGTCCGCGCGCAGCGGTCCGTCCGGGCGGTCCGCGAAGCGGCCGCGCAGGTAGGCGGCGAGGGTGTGCTCGTAGCGCCAGACCACGGACAGCTCGTACGCGCGCAGGCCGGGCACCTTGCGGGTCAGCCGGTAGCGCTGGACGGAGAAGGAGGGCTGCTCGGCGTACATCCGCAGGACCAGGCGGGCGGCGTCGCAGGCGTGCTTGACCGGGTCCTCCTCGCCGGTGCCCGAGTCCAGGAACTCCGTCATCTCGGCGAGGCTGCGCTCGTGGTCGGGGAAGACCACGTCCTCCTTCGCCGGGAAGTAGCGGAAGAAGGAGCGCCGCCCGACACCGGCCAGCGAGACGATGTCGTCGACGGTCGTCTGCTCGAAGCCCCGTTCCAGGAAGAGCTCGAAGGCCGCGGCCACCAGCGCCTCGCGCATCGCCGGCTTCGAGGGCCCGTCATTCATGGACTGGTCCTGCTCTTCCTGATCGCTCATTCACCGGAACCTAACATCCACGGACGGGGGCGGCGTCGACGGCCGGGCCGCTCACGGGCCCGGCCGCCGGTGCGCGTGGTACGCGCCGTGGTGCGCTCGCCGGCCGGTTACGGGAGGTTGCGGGCCATCACGATCCGCTGGACCTGGTTGGTGCCCTCGTAGATCTGGGTGATCTTCGCGTCCCGCATCATCCGCTCCACCGGATAGTCCCGCGTGTACCCGTACCCACCCAGCAACTGCACCGCGTCCGTCGTGATCTCCATCGCCGCGTCCGACGCGAAACACTTCGCCGCCGCACCGAAGAACGTCAGATCACCGTCCCCACGCTCCGACTTCGCCGCCGCCGCATACGTCAACTGCCGCGCCGCCTCCAGCTTCATCGCCATGTCCGCCAACATGAACTGGACACC